>LJCW01000032.1 GCA_001298555.1 Actinobacteria bacterium OV450 | reverse complement strand
TGGCGCGGGTGACGAGCGTCGAGCAGGTGACCCCGGCCGGGGGCGGGTCGCGGCGCCGCGGGAGCCGGCTCCGGCCGTTCGAGGACGACGGGTCCCGTACCGGTGGCGGCGCCGGTCAGCAGCGCGGCCACCTGGGCCCGGTCCAGATGGCCGTTCTTGAACCGGGTCAGGACTTCCTTCTCGTCCATCTGGACGCGCTCCTTCTGGGGGTGGAGATACGGCTTCAGCCGCGGCGGCCGAGCAGCACGAGTGCCTCGTCCACGGTGAGCCGGTCGTCGCGGATCGCGTCCAGCAGGACGTCGAGGTCGCCGGCCGGAAGGGGCCGTACGGCACGGGGGGCAGGGGCGGGGGCGGCGGCGGGGGCCACGGCGACGGTGACCGGACGGAACGCCGGCTCCTGCGTCCGGGGCGCCGCGCCGAACTCCGGCACGGAGTGCCCGGCCTGTGCGGCCCGCGCCGCCTGCACGGCCTGTGCGGCCGCCCCCGTCCGCGTCGCGATGTAGGCGGCCATGGCCGCCAGGTTGGGGTGCTCGTACAGCAGGACGGACCGCTCCTGGAGGCCGAAGGTGCGGTTGACGACCGCGATGAACTCAGCGCCCACCATGGAGTCCACGCCGAGCACGTTGAACGCGGCGGTGGTGTTGATGTCCCAGGGGTCGCAGCACAGGATCCCCGCGAGCTGTTCGCGCAGCACTTCCGCGATTCCGGTCGCCGCAGCGGCCGCCGGTGACTGCCGGGCCGGGACGGCGACGGGCGCGGGCGCCTCGTACCCCGCGGCGGACGCCGCAACGCCGGCCGCGGCGGGAACGGCCACGCCGGCGGGTGCACCGGCGGGGGCGACGGCGGGCGCTGCGGCGACCGCACTGTCCGCCGCCGCCCGCGCGACCTCCCGCGCGAAGGACGCCGGCGTGGGGAAGTCGTACAGGTCGGTCGCAAGGACGCGCAGTCCGTACCGGCTGTTGACGACGGCCACGAACTCCACGACCAGCAGGGAGTCGAGTCCCATGGACTGGAAGGTCTGCTCGGGGTCGATCTTCTCGGCCTTGACCCGCAGGACGTCGCCGAGCACTCCGATGAGGTCCGTCAGTACGTCCGCAGGGTGTTCATTCATCATCGCAGGCTCCTCCAAGCCGTCGCTGGCACACGGTCACGCGGTGCTGCCGGAGAACACCGGCCGTACGTCGCCCGGAAACCCGCCCAGGACCCCGCCGAGGACCCCGCCCGGCACGTCGCCGCCCCGTACGTCGCCCACCCGGCGGGGCGCGGTGTCGGGGTCCGGCATCCCCACCTGGAAGTCCCGCTCCGCGCCCTCGGGCACCAGGCTGGGCAGCAGGAGCGCCCACAGTCCCGAGACCCGTCGCTGGAGTTCGGCGTACGGCATGCCCGTGGCGGCGAGCGCCTCGATGCCGCAAGCCGCCGCGGCGACCAGCGATTCGATGCTCTCCCAGCGGGCCTCGGCGCGGAGTTCGCCCGCGTCCCGGGCCTGGCACAGCAGCCCGCAGACCTCCGCGAGCCAGACGTGGTGGAAGTCGGTGGCGGGTGCGGGCGGCCCCGCGCACTCCTTGGCGAGGCGGAAACCGGCCGGGACCGCCGGTTCCTCGCGCAGGCTGAGCGCGAGCCAGTGCGTCGTGTCGACCAGGGTCTGGAGCGGGGAGCCGCCGGCCGCGCGCAGTTCGCGCACCGCCGCGCGCAGCAGTTCGCAGCCGCGCAGCTGGACGGCCTCCGCCAGTTCGTCTTTGGAGGCGAAGTGGAAGTACAGCGCCCCCTTGGTCACTCCGGCGTGCGCCGCGATCTCCCCGAGGGTCGCGTTCGCGTAGCCGTTGCGGTGGAACATCTCGGCCCCCGCGTGCACGAGCTTCCTGCGGGTCCGCTCCGACCTCTCCTGCACCGCGCTGCCTCCTCGGCCCGTGGTGGTCCGGGCGCGCGTACGGCCGGGCGAGCCGGTCGCGGGCGCGCTCCTGGTGTCACGTGCGGCCATCTCAGCCGACGCGGACGAGTCGCTCGCTGTTGGTCTCCGCCACCACCGGAGTCTCGGGACTGGCCATCAGGATCGAGCGCTGGAGCCGGCGCAGGGCGGCCGAGGGCTCCAGCCCGAGCTCGCGCACGAGCGTGGCCCGCAGCCGCTGGTACACGTCGAGGGCCTCGCCGCGGCGGCCCGAGCGGTGCAGGGCGAGCATGAACTGGCCGTGCAGGTTCTCGTGGGTGCGGTACCGGCTGGCCAGGACGGTGAGTTCGGCGAGCAGTTCGCGGTGCCGTCCGATCCGCAGGTCCGCCTCGATGCGCTGGTCGAGCGCGCAGAGCCGGGTCTCCTCCAGCCGCCGGGTCTCCATGTCCAGCTGGATTCCGCCGTGTACGTCGGCGAAGGCCGGTCCGGACCACAGGGACAGCGCCTCGCGCAGCAGCCGGGCCGCGCCGGGGAAGTCGCCCGCGTCCATCGCCCGGTACCCCATGCCGGCGAGCCGGTCGAACTCGCGGACGTCGCTGGTGCCGCCGCCGCTGTTGAGCAGGTAGCCGCCGGGCAGCGTGACGAGCACGTCCTTGGCGGTGCGCCGGCCCGCGGGGGCCGTCCCGCCCTCGCCGTCACCGGCGGCCTCGCCCTGTTCCAGGGCGGTCGCGATGAGGGCCCGCAGCTGCAGGACGTAGGTCTGCAGTGTGGTGCGGGCGCTGCGCGGCGGTGCTCCCGCCCACAGTTCCTCTATGAGCGCCGACACCGGGACGACCTGGTCGGCATGGAGCGCCAGCAGTGCCAGCACCTGTCGCGGCTTCGGGGCGGTCGGCGTAACGGAGACTCCGTGTTCCCGCACCGCCAGTGTGCCCAGTACTTCGATGTCCACGCCGTACTCCCCTGTCCGTGGATGAGCCTTCGCCAGTAAAAAACAGGACCGGCGGTTTGTCAATATGAAACCGACCGCGCTGTTTTGTGTCCTCGATGTTCTGGCGGACCCTCAGCTCACCTCGCTGACCTGGGAGTTTGTCAATTTCTTGGGAGCGGCAGACGGTTCGGTCCCACTCCGCACCCTCTCCAGAACAGCCCTAGATTTGGCAAAACAAACCGTAAAGTCTCCGGACGGTGAAGGTGAACGACGCGGGTGAACGACGCGGGTGAACCACGCGTGTGAACCACGCGGCGCCACGCAGGAGATGGACGCAGCGGGCAGACGCAGGAGAGGGGCGCAGCTGGTGAACACAGAAGCGCCCCGGCTCTCCACGCGCGTGCGTGGAGAGCCGGGGCGCCGTCCCGTCCATCCCTACAGGGCCCGGCTCCCGGCGGCGTCGAAACCGCCGAGCCGGTCCGCCGGTACGAGCGTCGGCAGCAGCAGCCGCCAGAAGCGGGTCACCGTGGCCGCCGAGAGCCACACCCCGTCCCGGGCGCCGAGCACCTCGAACCCCACGGTCGCCGCCACCACGGCGGTCACCACGTCCCCGGCTGCCGCCTCGGGGCGCAACTCGCCTTCCGCCTCGGCCTGCTGGAGCGTCTCCTCGACCCAGCCGCGCCAGCGCCCGCGCAGGTCGCCCCGGCGCGGCCGGGGCAGCTCGCCGCTCAGCGCGAACCCGGCCCGCAGCACCGGGTCGACGCGCAGCGCCCCGGCGAGCCGGTGGGTGACGTCGATGAGCAGCTGTACGCGGCGGCCGTCGCCGGCCGGCGGCACATCGCCCGCAAGGGCCAGCAGCCGGACCAGCGCCGCCTCTTCGACGGCGTTCGCCAGCGCGGCCTTGCTGGGGAAGTGGAAGTGCAGCGCCCCGTTGCTGACCCCTGCCAGTGAACTGATCGCGGTGAGCGAGGCCACCGAGAACCCGTCCCGGTCGAAGGTCTCGGCTGCGGACCGGATCAGGGTTTCGCGCGTACGTGCTGCGCGCTCCTGTTTGACCATCGACTGCTCCGTCATCGCGAGGGGTTGCCGCGCCCGCGAAGGGCAGGCCGGCGGGTGCTTGCTGCGGAGCTGCGTGCGTCGGCCGCCCCGCGACCGCCACGCGCTCCTGACCATCACTTGCTCCAGCCCCCACTGTAACAAACCGTCTGTGCGGTTTTTGCTGAGTGCCCGCACTGCCCCTCGGCAGCCCGAGACCGGGCCGATCCGCCGAAGACATTCGGACACCGTCGATCACCCGACTCGAGGATCGCTTTGGCGACACTCGACTCGCCCGGGGACACCACCGGTCACGGCGGGTGCGGTTAGAGTGGGGCAGAGGCTAGAAGAACCGCTCCGACCAGCGGAAACGTGTTTTTCGGAAGGAAATCATCCGCCGTTTGCCCGAGCGGATGGTCGGATACCGCTAGAAATTAAACCGGTTGGTATGTATCTTTCCCGGCCAGAGGCAACACGCCCTTCTCGCCAGCGGAGCCCAGGGGGAGCAATGTCTGCGAGCACGTTTCAAGTTGAACGAACCGGGTTCGACGGAGAAATGACGAGACGGGCCACCGGAGTGGCGCCGAGACCCGGGACCCCGTCCACGTGGACCACCACCGTCCCCAAGGAATTAGTGCACCGAGCCGCCGTCGCCGAGGTCATGCTCACCGACTGGGAGCGCCGGGACGACACCCACTTCACGGTGACCGCCCAGTGGCCCCGCGGCCACAGCTTCTTCACCCCGGTCCACGGCACCCATCACGATCCTCTGATGGCCGTCGAGACCTTCCGCCAGGTCGGCGCCCTGCTCGGGCACGCGGAGTTCGGGGTCCCCTTCGGGCACCAGTTCCTGATGAAGGACCTCTCCATCACGGTGGAGCACGAGCAGCTCGAAATGGGCGGTGCGCCCGCCTCCATCGACATCGACGTCACCTGCACCGAGGTCAAACGGCGCGGCGGCCGCCTGGTGGGCCTGCGCTACGAGGCCGCCCTGCGCCGGGACGGCCGGCTGGCGGCGACCGCGGCCGCCTCGTACACCTGCATCGCGCCGGCGGTCTACCAACGGCTGCGCGGGGACCGCCCGCTGAGCGGTGAGCAGCGTCGGCTGCCCCTCACCGCCCCGGCCGCTCCGCAGAGCGTCGGACGCATATCCCCCATGGACGTGGTCCTGTCCCCCACGGAGCAGACGGACCGCTGGTTCCTGCGGGCTGACACGCGCCACCCCGTGCTCTTCGACCACCCCGTCGACCACATCCCGGGCATGGTGCTGCTGGAGGCCGCCCGACAGGCCACCTCGGCCCTGCTGGAACGTTTCGCCTTCCTGCCGCTCGGCATGGACAGCACGTTCGACCTGTACGCCGAACTCGACGCCCCCTGCATGATCGAGGCGCACGAGCTCCCCGCGGGAGCGGTCCCCGAGAACCGCAAGGCCGTCCGGGTGACCGGGCACCAGAACGGCAGCCGCGTGTTCAGCTCCATCGTGACCGCGGCCTCGTACGACCTCTGACCGACCGCACCGGGAAGGCCCGACCGCGCTGGAGGGGCCCGACCGCGCCGGAGGGGGCCGAACAGCGCCGGAAGGGGCCGACCGCGCCGGAGAGCCGGAAGCGGCCGCAAGGGCCGGTACCCGGCAGGAGCAGGGAGGTGCCGGCGCAACCTCACCGCGCAAAGGCGCCCAGGTGTTCCCCCGCCCATGCGCGGAAGGATCCCGCGGGCCGTCCGAGCAGCGTGGGCACCGCCGGGTCCACCCGCGCCTTCGCCCCCGCACGCTGGCGCTGCGCGCTGTCCAGGAGCGCCTCGACGACGTCGTGCGGATGGCGCGCCCGCAGTGCGGTGCGCGCCTGCTCCGGTTCCAGTTCCTCGAAACGGAGCGGACGGCCCAGCAGTCGTCCGAGCTGGGCGGTCTGCTCGGCCGCGGTGATGGCCTCCGGCCCGGTCAGCGTGTAGGCCCGGCCCGCGTGCCCCTCCCCGGTGAGGGCCCGTACCGCCACGTCCGCGATGTCCCGCGGATCGACGCAGGCGTTGGCCGAAGACCCGCACAGGGCCCGCACCACGTCGTCCGAGCGCAGGGAGGACGCCCAGGACAGGGTGTTGGACATGAACGACCGCGGGCGCAGCAGCGTCCACTCCATCCCGGAGCAGCGCAGCAGTTCCTCGTTGCGCCGCTGCCAGCGGGTGATCAGGTCGTTCGCCCCGGGGTCCTCGACGGCGGCGGCGGAGAGCTTCACGACGTGCCGCACGCCGGCCGACCGCGCGGTCTGAATGAAGACCGCATCCTCATCCCCTCCGACCCCAGTGGTCACCAGGAATGCCGTGCGCACCCCGCGCAGGGCGGGTACGAGCGACTGCGGATCCCGGTAGTCGCCGTGTACGGCCTCGTACCTCGCCGATGCCTCCACAACTCGTTCCGGATTCCTGCACATCATGCGAACGCGCAGGTCAGCAGGGATGCGACGGACCACTTCGCGCCCCACCGTCCCCGTGCCACCGGTGACCAGAATCATGATTTTCCCTCTCTGACCTGACATTTTTCGTCCGGCCCCTCAGCCGATGACCGTCACCCGCTGTAAGATACGAACTGGGCGGTTTTTTACTGAGCCCCATCACCAGGGAAGGGAGGAGGCAGCGTGGCTGAGCAAGTCCGGGCCATCCGCACACGGCAGGCGATCCTTACGGCAGCAGCCAAGATCTTCGAGGAACACGGCTACCAAGCCGCCACCATCTCCCAGATCCTCAGCGAAGCCGGCGTGACCAAGGGAGCCCTGTACTTCCACTTCCAGTCGAAGGACGATCTGGCCCAGGGAGTCCTCGCCGAGCAGGACCAGCGGATCATGGTCCCCGAGCGGGCGTCCAAGGTGCAGGAGATCGTGGACATGGTCATGCTCCACGCCTACCGCCTGCAGACGGACCCCATGGTGCGCGCCGGCGTCCGGCTGACCATGGACCAGCTGGCCCAGGGCCTGGACCGCAGCGGCCCGTTCCTGCGCTGGGCCGAGGTCACCACCCTGACGCTCCGCAAGGCCCAGGAACAGGGCGAACTGCTGCCGCACGTCGTGCCGGTCGAGACCGCCGACGTCGTCGTGGGTACGTTCGCGGGCGTCCAGTCCATGTCCCAGGCGATCTGCGACTACCGCGACCTGGCGGCCCGGGCCTCCGCCCTGATGCGCCACCTGCTGCCCAGCATCGCCGTGCCCTCCGTCCTGGCCTCGCTCGACCTGACCGAGGCCCGCGGGGCCGCGGTCTACGCCGAGGCGCGCAAGGCCGCGGACGAGCTGGAGCTGGCGGCCGCCGTCGGCTGAGCCGAGCGCTCCGCCGGCGGGGCCGAGCGCTCCGCCGACGAGGACGGGCGCTCCACCGGCGGGACCGGGGCGGGGGGGGGGACCGGGGGCACGCAGCCCCGGCCCCGCCCCCGCCTCCGGTCGCGCCCCCGCCCCCGGTCGCACCCCAGGCTCCGTCACGGGCACACCGCGCGGGCGCCCCCGGCGAAGTACAGCGACAGCGCGGCGGCCAGACCGGTACCGCCCGGCGTCCAGGCGATGTAGCCGTCGGGCCGCACCAGCAGTGCCTCGTACGGCACTTCGGGGGTGGGCCGGGCCCGCACCACGCGCAGGATCCCGTCCCAGGCCCGTGCCTCCTCGCGGTGGCGCTCGCCCTTCTCCCCGAGGAGCAGCAGCAGCGGCCGGCCGGCCCGGAGCAGCCCGATCACATCGGCGTCGCCGGTCGAGGTGGTCAGCAGGGCATTGTGCAGAAACGTTCCTGCACCCGGGCCGGCGCAGTGCCCGCCAGTGTGCTCCGGGAGCACCGTGTCCTGCGCGCTGATGAGGCCGCCGAGGTGTCCCCGGGCCGCGTCCTGCTCCAACAGCCCGCTGAACACCCCGCGCAGGGCGTCGAGCTCGGGCCCCGGCCGCATCAGGGCGAGCTGGGCCCGCGTGTTCTCGATGACCCGCCGGGCGACGGGCCTGCGCTCCGCGTCGTACGTGTCGAGCAGGCCCGGGCCCGCCTGCCCGTGCGCCGCGAGCGCCAGCTTCCAGGCCAGGTTGAGGGCGTCCAGCACGCCGGTGCTCAGCCCCTGCCCGCCGATCGGGAAGTGGACGTGCGCCGCGTCCCCCACCAGAAACACCCGTCCCGCCCGGAAGGCCGTGGCCAGCCGGGTGAAATCGCTGAACCTGCCGAGCCAGCGCGGCTCCTCCATCGCGATCTCGCGCCCGGCGATCCAGGACGTCTCCCGGCGCAGTTCCTCCAGCGTGGGCGGAGCGTGCCGGTCCGCGTGGGCCCCGGCGCAGTTGAGCGTGCGCAGGTGCGTCCTGCCGTCAGGGTCCCGCCTGGCGACGATCCAGCCGCGCGGGGTCTGGTGCCAGCCCGCGGGCAGCGCGTCCGGCTCCGGCAGCGTGACGGCGCCCATCAGCGCGGAGACCGTGGCCGGGTGGGTCTCGGAGCCGATGCCCGCCTGCTCGCGGACGGTGCCGCGCGCACCGTCGGCGCCCACCACGTACCCGGCGGTGCACACGACGGGCCCGTGCGGCCCCTCCGCCTCGATCCGCACCCCGTCAGGCTCCCTGACCAGCGCGGTGACCCGGTGCTCACGCAGGATCCGCGCACCGGCCGCAGCGGCCCGGGCCTCGAACTGCCGCTCCAGCTGCGCCTGGGGGCATTTGAGGATCGGCTCCGGCTCGGTGTCGGGAGCCGTGATGACCAGGCCGGGCAGCCCGGCGAAGTGGAAGGGGCTGCCCCCGGCGCGGGCGCGCCCGTACGGGGCCGCCGGCTCCGGCAGATGCCCCCGGCGGGCCAGGCACTGCACGGCCCGGGCGTGCAGCGTGGTCGCCTTGGGCCGGTCGGACACCCCGGCCCGGGCTTCGAGGACCACCGTGTCGACCCCGTACGCGGCCAGCTCGGCCGCCACCAACATGCCGACGGGCCCCCCGCCGACCACCACCACCTGCACCCGCATACGACGCTCCCGCTGCACAGCGGCGCCTCCCCCATTGGCCCGACTCCGTACGACACAGAAATATACCGGGTGTCCCGTTTCTTTTCCATGCCTGACCCGACCAACTCCGGTACCCGGCAAGCCGCATGACACCGAACCACGTCCCCGAGGGCTCCGGCCCCAACCACGCCGAGGCCACCCTCTGCGCTCCCGGCCCGAGAAAGGACCGCGGCGCCGACCGCAACCGCACCGGCAGCGGTACGACGGAATGGTCGTCAACGGCCACGAAGGCTCTGCACCCGCCTCCCCTGGCCGCTGACGCCCCCGGTCGGTACAGCGCTACAGCGGGCCGACGGCCCCGCAGCCCCCCGGGACTCTGTGTTGCGGGGGGCTGCCCCCCGCTCCCCGGCCCGGCTGGGCGCCCCCGGCCGGGCACCGAGCGAGCAGCCGTCCGATCCGAGTCCACGCGCGGCAGCGGGGTGATGGACTTTGGCGCCACCCAGGCTGTACCGGGCGCCCGCCACCGGACAGGGACGGACACCCGACGTGACCGGCCGCGCCGAGGCCACAGACAGCGGTGCAGCAGGCCGATGGACCCGCAGCGACCCGGGGAGGGTGTGCCGTGCGTCCGCCACCCGACAGGGTCGGACACCCGGCAGGTGACCGGCCACGCCCGGCCCACAACAGCGGTGCAGCACGATGGTCGCCCCGCAGCCCCCGGGGAGGCTTCGTGCAAAGCCCCACGCGGAGCCGGCAGGGCTGCGGCGGGACCGTGTGAGGCTGCGCCCTCGCCGGCCGCCCGGCGAGGCCATACAAGCGGTGCCGTGGGGTGATGGACCTGCAGCCACCGAAGGTCTGCGCGGGACCCGGCGTCGGGCGCGGCCGGACACGGTTTCGGCCGCCCGCGCCCGGGGCCCGGGCAGGGCAGGGCAGGGCAGCGGGAGTGTGCCCACGACCATCCGGGAGTCTGTGCCGGAGCCGCCCCCGGCACCAAGCGGATTGCGCCTCGGCGCCGAGCGCCCCGGCCGGACTTCCGGTGGACAGCTGGGCCCCTCCAAGGCAGCAGGTTGATGCCCCCACAGCGACCTGGGAGTCCGGGCGAGGCCGGGCCCGGCACCCTGGCGCCCCAGCCTGACTCCCCGCGGGTAACTGGCCGCGCCAAGGCGACGGGGCAGCAGGTTGACGGCCCACGGCCTGGGAGTCTGGGCGGGCCCCCGCCCGGCGCCTGGCCCCTCGGACTCCCCACGAGCAGCCGGCCACGCCCAGGCCACGCGCGGTGGTTGTGCAGCGGGGTGATGGCCCCGCGCAGCCACCAGCGGCGGTGGGGGCGCTGCCCGGCATCGGGCAGGGCCGGGAACCCCGTTCGGGGGCCCCGGGGATGGCCCGCCACGCCGGGGACACGAGCAGCGGCGCGGCGGCGTGATGGACCCACAGCCACCAGGAGTCTGTGCCGCGGCCGTGCCCGGAGCCGGGTAGAGCCACGTGTCGGCGCCCGGCACAGTGTCGTGCTCCCAGCCCTCCGAGGCCACCGGGCGGTGCAGCGGGATGATGGCCCCACAGCCATCGGTGGGCCCGGTGCCCGGAGCCGGGCAGAGCCACGTTTCGGCACCCGCTGGCACAGCGTCGGGCCGCCAGGCGCTCCGAGGCCGCCTGTTGGTGCAGCGCTGCAGGGGGATGACTGTCCGCGCAGCCACCCGGGACTCTGTGCGGGGGCTGCCTCCGGCTCCCGGCGCGGCTGGGCGCCCCGGCCGGGCGCCGAGCAGGCAGCCAGCCACGCACAGTGGTGCAGCCGGGTGATGGCCCCGCACCCACCAGGGGTTGCCGGGGCCCTGCCCGGCACAGGGCGCGGCCGCGCACCCCGTTGGGGGGCCCGGCGGGCAGCCGGCCACGTGGGCGGGCAGTCCGTGCCGAGGCCGTGAGGGGAACTGGACGAATCCAGCAGAAGCCCACAGGCCGCGCCGTGCCGGGCCGGCTGCCGACGCGGACCGGTTGATGCGGGGACCCGCTGAGGCGTCCTGCCGTGGCCGTCGGAGGCGCGGCCCGACCCCACCGCACAAGGCCACCGCACAAGGCCACCGCACGAGAGCACCGCACGGGCCCCCGCCCAAGGCTCGACACGACCCAACCGCACAGGCACCGCACGAGGTTCGGCACAAGGCACCGCCCAAGGCTCCGCACCAGGCAACCGAGAGCCCCGACGGGGCACCACGCCAGAGCAACGCCATGGCAACGGCGGAGCCACCGGCGGAGCCACCGGCAGGGCTACGCCAGAGCAACGCCCGCGCAACGGCGGAGCAACCCGCAGGGCTACGGCAGGAGGCCGCGGACCGCCGACGACATGGGGCCGCCCTCCGAACGCTCCGTCTTGCGCCCCTTGTTGCCCGGTGCCAGCGTCCGGGCGTCAACGGCCTCGGCCGGCGCCCCCGTCGCGTACAGCCCGTCGGGGGCGGTGTCCCGGTCGTGCGGGAGCAGCCAGAACACCCGCCGCCGGAACGTGCCCGAGGAGCGTGACGGTTTGGCCTTCGGCCCCAGCAGCGCGTACCCGACCATTCGCCCGTCGCGGTGGTACGCGGGCCGGCCGCGCCGGGTCGGCAGCCGGTCCAGGCTCTGGCGGACGTAGTCGAGCCGGCTGATGTCCTCCAGCCAGACGAGGTCCACCTCATGGATGATCTCGTCTTCTGCGATGAGGGCGCTCATGCTGTCTCCTCGTCCGCGAGCAGGCCGATGCCCGGGTAGTACTTGCGCTGGTTGGACAGGATCATTTCCTTCGGCGAGGCAAGTCCCACCGACTCGCGGACGCGTGCCGCGAAGGCCCGGGACGATATCGCCGGAGCTCCTTCATTCTGGCACCAGCCCCTGTAGGCCGCGTAGAGCTGCGCTTGTTCGGCCCTCAGATCGGCTTCCAGGCGGCAGGTCTCGCCGATGAAGCGCCCGGTGTGGTCCTCGGTCTCCGCGTACGCCGTGGTCGCGATGCGGACCCGTTCGGGGCCCGTGAGGTCGCGGTCGCCGCCGAGGTAGCGACGGGCTCCGTCGATCAGCCAGTTGAGGATGCCCGGGCCCTCCTGGGTGACGAGGACGTCGGCCAGGTTGTCGATCTTGCGGTCGTCGGAGACGACCCGCTCGAACGGGATCAGCCGCATGCGCCGCCAGAACGCGAACCCGCCGGTGCCCACCTCGGGCCGGTGGTTGCCCAGCAGCCACATCTTGTGGGTCGGCTCGAAGCTGAAGAAGTCCTGCCGCATCCGGCGCGCCTTGATGCGGTCGCCGCCGGTGAGCAGTTTGACGCGGGCCTCGTCGAAGCGGTCGCCCGGTTTGACCTCGCTGCACACGATGACGCGGCGGCCGTGCAGTTCGGCGAGGTCGGTCGGGTGCCCCTCGTACGGCCGTGACATGAGGAACCCGGGGGGCGCCGCGTCGGCGTAGTCCCCGAGCAGCTTCATCAGGACGTCCAGGAGCACGGACTTGCCGTTCTTGCCGGAGCCGAACAGGAACGGCATGACCTGGGCGCCGACGTCCCCGGTGACGGAGTAGCCGAGCAGCAGCTGGAGGAAGTCGATCATCTCCGCGCCCTCCGTCCCCTCGCCGAAGGTGTCGGTGAGGAAGCGGTTCCAGCGCGGCGTGGGCATCGGCTGCGGCGCCGCCGAGGTGGAGCGGGAGTGGAAGTCCTTCGTCGGCTCGGCGGGGCGGACGCGCCCGGTCCGCAGGTCCACGACCCCGGCGGGCGTGCACAGCGCGTACGGGTCGGCGTCCAGGCGCGCCGCGTTGAGCACCATGCCCGGGGCGGACTTCGCCTGGGTGAGCATGGCGTTCATCCCGCTGGTGCTGAGGGTGCGGCGGCGGTGCTGCTGGAGTGCGGCCGTGGTGTGGACGCCCCGGGGGTCCGTGCCGGCGATGGATTCCGCGAGGTCGCCCGCGGACCACATGACGGTGTCGTCCTCGTCGATCTGCCAGCGCGTGCCGTCCCAGCGGTACCAGCCGATTCCGGGAACGTGCCGGTAGTCGTTGCGGTACAGCTTGACGAACAGTTTGGCGTTGCCGCGGTCGGTGAGGGTGTCGGGCAGCAGCCCGTCCGCCGTCGCCTCACCGTCCGCCGTCGCCTCACCGTCGGCCGCCGTCAGGGCGGTCGAGGGGCCCTGTACGGCCGTCTCCCGGCCTGCGGAGCCTTCGACGGACTCCACGACGGACTCCAGGCCCTGCTCGGACTCCAGGCACTCATCAGAGCCCAGGCACTCATCAGAGCCCAGGAACTCCCCGGAGCCCCGCGGAGCCGGAACGGGCTGCGCGAGGATCTGGGCCGCGACGGCCTGCACGTCGAAACCGGCCAGCATGCTGTCGTTCTCCACGCTCACCCGCGGCCTCGGAGGGCCAGGGGACGCGCCAGGCCCGCACTCAGTCCGCTGCGGATGATGGCGCGGCAGCGGCGCTCCTGCCCCGGCCTGGCCCGGCCGGCCGCGTCCTCCAGGGCCCGCAGGGCCTGGGCCTCGGTGACGTGGCCCGCGGCGACGAGCCCCCCGGCGGTGTAGGCGGCGCGGTTCAACTTCTCGGAGAACGCGGCCCCTTCGGGTACGAGGCCACAGTCGGCCACCTCGGCCAGCACTCCGGCGAGGACCCTGTCCGAGGCCCCGCGTCCCCCGCCGGCCGCGATGACGGCCTGCCGGGCCCGGGGCGGCACGGGCCGGGGCCCGGGAGCGGCCGCGGCGGGCAGGTGCCCGGTGCGCTCCAGTTCGCGGGCGAGCCAGCCCGGCAGCGGCGCGGGCATCCGTACGGCTCCCAGGGGGCGGTAGACCCCGGCGGGGGTGACGGTCCCCGGGGCCACGATGTAGCCGCCGTGCGCCCGTACGTCGACCTGCCAGGCGAGGGCCCGGCCGCTGCCCGATCCGGCGGAGCACTGCCAGCGCCGGCCGCCGCCGTTGCGGTACCAGACGTGCAGGCCGCCGGAGGGGGTGCGCACGCGCAGGGTCGTCTCGTCGTCCGCCGGGCTCGTGGCACCGCGTAAGGCGGCCAGCACGCCCAGGGTGTGGAATCCGTTGGCCAGCCCGGTCAGGTCGACGGTGTCGGCTATCCCGACGCCGGGCAGCAGCCGTTCGCGGCCGGGCAGTTCGCGCGCGTGTGCGTCGATGTCGATCACGACGAGGCCTGCGGGCCCGGTGGCGACGCCGACCCCGAGATCGGGACGGGCACCCCACCACTGGCGGATCCGCTCGGAGTCGAGCGTGGCGGCGTGGAACCCGTGGCACCAGCGGCCCGCCCGCAGACAGTCGCACGCGCCCCGGTCATGGCCCGGAGCGCGGCACGCGTCGCAGTTGCCGACGGGCGTCTTGCGGCCTGGCGCAAGGGGGTGAACCGGCCACCCCTGGCGCGCGCTCCACTCGGCAGTCGCCAGAGGCTGTGACCGCCTTGGGTCGCTGCGCGAAACCCGCAGCTCAGCTGCCATTCACTTCCCCCATCAGCGACTGAAGCGACTCAACGCCCAACAACAGATTAGCGAAACCACCGGGAGAGGAGAGGCGTACGAGCCAGAACAGATGTACGTGTCCACCCAAGGTCCCGGCGAAGGGCCCGGCGAAGGGCCCAGCGACCGAGCGACTGAACGGACAGCGACTCGGCGTCGTTCGGTCGCTCGTTGAGTAGCTCACAGAACACCAGGTCACAGGCCTGCGCAAGCACAAACAGCGACTGAAGCGACTCAAGACCCCCATATATGACGCGCCCACGCGCACACGCGCACGCACGCCAATGTCTCCATATACCCGGACCTTGAGTCGCTTCAGTCGCTGTTCCTGCTGAACGACCCCTCTGACCTGCCCTTTTCTTCCAGCGACCGAAGCGACCGAAGCGTCTCTCAGTCGCTCCGCGCCAGTCGCTGCGCCTCGCGACCCCCCTCAAGGCCCCCTGAACCCCGCCTCCACCAGAACCCCACCCGCACCCCACCAGCGTCTGAACGCCACCGGACAGATCCAGCCCCCTCCCCCGGCGTTCGGGGCGCCGGGTGCACTCCCAGCGGTGGCTGGTGGAGCGTTCGGGGCAGCACCCCCGCAACGGTGCCGGCGCCGCACGGGCGCTCCGGGGCCGGGCTCAGGCCCCGTACTTCTCCAACAGCCGCTTCTTCTGCGGCTTGCCCATCGCGTTCCTCGGCACCGCCGAGACGAACCGCACCTCCCGCGGCCGCTTGTGCACCGACAGGTTCGCCGCGACGAAGTCCGTGAGTTCCGCGCCCGTGACGCCCTCCGCGACGACGAACGCGACGATCCGCTGCCCCAGGTCGGCGTCCGGGACCCCCACCACCGCCGCCTCGCTGACCGCGGGGTGGTCCAGCAGTGCGTTCTCGATCTCCCCTGCGCCGATCCGGTACCCGCCCGACTTGATCATGTCGATGGAGGCGCGGCCCACGATCCGGTGGACCCCGTCCGCGGGATCGACGGCCGCGATGTCGCCCGTACGGAACCACCCGTCCTCGGTGTACGCGGCCGCCGTGGCATCCGGCCGGCCCAGGTACCCGGCGAACAACGTCGGGCCGGTCAGCTGCAGTTCCCCGATCGCGGCGCCCGGCTCGGCGGCGATCCGGGTCCGGATGCCGGGCAGCGGGGTCCCGACCGTCCCGGGCCGGACCTCGCCGCCCGCACGGCCGCTGATCGTGATCAGCGTTTCCGTCATCCCGTACCGCTCCACGGGCCGCAGCCCGGTCAGCCGTTCCAGGTCCCGGAAGACGGGTGCGGGCAGCGCGGCGCTGCCCGAGACCAGCAGCCGGGCCCCGGACAGTGCGCCCGCGGCCGCCGGCTCCCGGGCGATGCGGGACCACACGGTCGGCACCCCGAAGTACAGGCTCCCGCCCGCTGCCGCGTACGCCTCGGGCGTGGGCCGTCCGGTGTGGACGAGGCGGCTTCCGGTGCGCAGGGCGCCGAGCACGCCGAGCACGAGCCCGTGCACGTGGAACAGCGGCAGGCCGTGCACCAGTGTGTCCTCGGCGCTCCACTGCCAGGCTCCGGCGAGCGCGTCCAGGTCGGCGGCGAGCGCCGCGGCGGTCAGGACCACGCCCTTGGGCGCCCCCGTGGTCCCGGAGGTGTACAGCACGAGCGCCGGGTCCTCGGGCGCCGCGGCGGGCCAGGTCAGGTCGGAGCGCCGGGCGAAGTCCACCTCCACGAGCTGCGCCCCGGAGTCCCGCAGGACGTGTTCGCGCTCGGCGGGCCCGGCATCCGGCGGCAGCGGTACGAACGGCACCCCGGCCAGCAGCCCACCGACCATGGCGGCGACGGTCTCCAGGGAGGCCGTGGCGGTCATCGCGAACGCCTTCGCCCCGGCCACGTCGGCGGCCACGGCGCGGGCCGCCCCCAGCAGGTCCTCGTAGGAGGCGGTCCGCCCCGCGACCTCGATCGCGTCCTTGCGGTCCCCGTACACCCCGTCCAATGCCGTCAGCACGGTCTCGTCCCCCTCGGTGGTCATCCGGCCAGGTCGGGGCCCAGGCTACGGCCCCGGCAGGGCCGTGCGGGTCCCGGAGCCACAGCCCCGGACCCCGCACCCCCCGACGGCCGGCTGGCCGGGCCGGTCAGGCCGGTCAGGCCGATCGCCCCTTCAGCCCACCGGCCCACCGGCTCACCGGCCCGTCAGCCCGTCAGCCCGCGGGCCCAACAACCCGCCGGTCAGATGACGCCCTGCGCGAGCATCGCGTCGGCGACCCGCTCGAAGCCGGCGATGTTGGCGCCGGTCACGTAGTCGCCCGGGGCCCCGTACCGTTCGGCGGTCTCGTACGCGACGGCGTGGATCGAGCGCATGATGCCGGCGAGCTCGTCCTCGACCCGCTCCGCGCTCCAGGCCACCCGGCCGGCGTTCTGGCTCATCTCCAGGGCGCTGACGGCGACTCCGCCCGCGTTGGCGGCCTTGCCGGGCCCGAACGCGACCCCGGCCTCCTGGAGGATGCGCACGGCCTCGGGAGTGGTCGGCATGTTGGCGCCCTCGGAGACCGCCTTGACGCCGTTCGCGATGAGCGTGCGGGCGTCCTGCACGTCGAGTTCGTTCTGGGTGGCGGAGGGGAAGGCCACGTCCGCGGGGACCTCCCAGACCCGGCCGCCGGGCACGTACCGTGCCGAGGCGCCGCGCCGCTCCGCGTACTCGCTGACGCGGCCGCGCTCGACCTCCTTGATCTGCTTCAGCAGCGCGAGGTCGATGCCCTTGTCGTCGACGACGTAGCCCTGGGAGTCGGAACAGGTCAGCGGGTTCGCACCGAGCTGCTGGAGCTTCTCGATCGTGTAGAGGGCGACGTTGCCGGAGCCGGAGACGACCGCGGTCAGGCCGTCGAGGGACTCGCCGCGCACGTGCAGCATTTCCGCGGCGAACAGGACGCTGCCGTAGCCGGTGGCCTGGGGGCGGATCGCGGAGCCGCCCCAGTTCTGGCCCTTGCCGGTCAGGACACCGGCCTCCCAGCGGTTGGTGATGCGCCGGTACTGGCCGAAGAGGAAGCCGATCTCGCGGCCGCCCACGCCGATGTCGCCCGCGGGCACGTCGGTGTGCTCGCCGATGTGGCGGTGCAGCTCGGTCATGAAGGACTGGCAGAACCGCATGACCTCGGCGTCGGAGCGGCCGTGCGGGTCGAAGTCGCTGCCGCCCTTGCCGCCGCCGATCCCCAGCCCCGTCAGGGCGTTCTTGAAGATCTGCTCGAAGCCCAGGAACTTCACCACGCCGATGTCGACCGACGGGTGGAAGCGCAGGCCGCCCTTGTACGGGCCGAGCGCGCTGTTGAACTCGACGCGGTAGCCGCGGTTGACGTGGACGCGACCGCGGTCGTCCTGCCACGGCACCCGGAACAGGATCTGCCGCTCCGGCTCGGTGAGCCGCTCCACCAGCGCGACCGCCGGGTCCGCGTACTCCGGCCGGGCGGTGAAGACGGGCGCCAGGCTCTCCAGCACCTCCCGCACCGCCTGGTGGAACTCCGGCTGTGCGGGGTTGCGGCGCTCGATCTCGGCCCGCAGTGCTTCCAGCCTGTCCTTCGAGTCCTTCACGGATGTCCCTCCAGGGAGTGCGCGGTGCGTAGACGACGGCAGGTGCATGGTGCCTGCAGGTCCGCGAGTACCGGTCGCTTCCGAGCGGAGCGCCTCTCGTACGCGCATTTTCGGAAAACTTTTTCCGGATCACGGCCCTTTTCGGAGGCTATCGTGCGCAGCACCGCTCTGGGCAAGGCTTCTGCCCAGCGGACAAAAATCCCTCCGCGGGGTATGACCACCGGCAGGACGATCAGCAGACCGACCGGCGAACGACCACCGGGCGACCAGCAGGGGAGCAACGGACGTGGACATCGCAAGACTCGTCTCACTCATTGCGGCGACGGTCACCACGGGCCTGATGGCCGGCCTGTTCTTCGCCTTCGACGTGTCGGTGATGCCGGCGCTGCGGCGCTCGGACGACCGGACGCTGATCCGGGTGATGCAGCGCGTCAACGTCGCCATCGTCAACGGCTGGTTCCTGACCGGCTTCCTCGGCGCCCTGCTGTTCACCGGCCTCGCGTTGGCCCTGCACCTCGCCTCCGGCGGGGGCGCCGTGGCGGTGCCGCTCGTCGTGGCGCTGGTCGCGTACGTCCTCCAGCTCGGCGTCACGGGCGGGGTCAACATCCCGCTCAACAACGCCCTGGAGCAGGCCGGCCCCGTCGAGGCCATCGCCGATCCGGCCGCCGTCCGCCGGGCCTTCGAGTCGCGCTGGGTGCCGGCCAACCGTCTGCGGACGCTGCTGTGCACGGTCGCCCTCGGCTGCCTGGCCTGGGCCCTGGTCCTGAACGGCCGCCTCTGAGGCCCCGGTCGTCGCTGGACGCACCGGTCGTCACTGGACGCACCGGTCGTCACCGGGTGGCGGCGGCCTGCCCGTGGAGCACCAGCGCCCGCGAGAGGGCCGTCAGGGCCGCCGTACAGAGCAGCGTGCGGATGATGTTCGTGGTCACCCACGTCCCCTTGAACTTCTCCACGACCGAGAAGTCGGTCAGCCCCGCCGCGTCGCTGGCGTCCGCGAGTTCGTTGTTCAGCGGGATGTTCACGGTGAAGGTGACCCCCAGGACGACGAGGTACAGCGCGGCCGCCGCCCCCACCCACGGCGCCACCCCGCGCCGGCCCGCGCGGAACTCCACCGCCGCAGAGGCGGCGGTGGCGAGCAGGGCCACCACGAAGACGGTGCCGAACAGCCCGTTCCCGTCGATGACCGCGTTGATGTTCTGCATCGCGGTGACGTACGTCCGCTCGTCGCCCCGGGCCAGCCCCGGCATCACCGAGACGTCGAAGGCGAAGAACAGCCCCGCCATCAGACCCATGAGCACGGCCGACACCGTGAGAAGGGCGGTCGCGATCCGGCTCCCGCCGGCTGTGTTCCCGTGCATGAAACGCTCCTCCGGTCATCCCTCTGTCATCCGTCCGACCAGCCGTCCGACCAGCCGTCAATCCCCTTGCCCGGGCGGGACGCGCCCCCGGTAGGGTGCGGCCATGAGCACCTCCGCCCTCCGCCTGGAGCCGGTCACCGCAGCCAACTTCGACGCGGTGTGCGCCGTACAGGTACGCCCCGACCAGGCCCGTCTCGTCTCCCCCGTGGTCAAGTCCCTCGCCGAGGCCTACGTCCACGGGGACACCGCCTGGCCGCGCGCCGTGGTCGACGGCGACCAGGTCGTCGGCTTCGTCATGGCCTTCGTCGACATCGCCTGGGACCCGGAGCGGGACCCCGCCGACATCCGCTCGGGCATCTGGCGCCTGAACGTCTCCGCCGACCACCAGGCCAAGGGCTACGGCCGCTTCGCGGTCCAGGCCCTCACCGCCGAGCTCCGCAGCCGCGGCACCGAGCGCGTGTACGTCACCTGGGAGCGCGGCCCCGGCACCCCCGAGCCGTTCTACCTGGGCCTCGGCTTCCGCCTCACCGGCGAGCTCAGCGGCGGCCAGACCGTCGCCGTCCTGGACCTCCCGGCCGGCTAGGCCCCGTCATCCGGCAGGACCACCGTGCGCGAGGGTCCCGCGGCCACCGGACCGGTGGTCACGGCCGCGGCCCCCGTACGGAACTCCTGTGGGCTCATCCCGCGCACCCTTTTGAACGCCGTCGACAGAGCGAACGCCGAGCCGTAGCCCACCCGCCGGGCCACCGTCGCCACCGTGGCGTCCGGCTCCCGCAGCAGGTCGGCCGCCAGGGCCAGGCGCCACCCCGTCAGGTACGCCATCGGCGGTTCCCCGACCAGGTCCGTGAACCGCCGCGCCAGCGAGGCCCGGGAAACCCCGGCCTTGTGCGCGAGCTCCTCCACCGTCCAGCCGTGCGCCGGGTTCTCGTGCAGCAGCCGCAGCGCCCGGCCGACCACCGGATCGCCCTGCGCCCGGTACCAGCCCGGGGCCCCCGAGCCGGGGTCCGCGAGCCAGGTGCGCAGCACGCCGATCAGCAGCAGGTCCAACAGCCGGTCCAGGACGAGCTCCTGGCCGGGCTCGTCCCGGGAGATCTCCGAGCCGAGCAGTCCGATCAGCGTGGCGTCCGCGGCCGCCGCCGGCCGGACCAGGATCGTCGGCAGCGCGGCCAGCAGCCGGCGGCCGATCTCGCTCGGCGCCATGTACGTACCGCTCAGCATCACCGCCGATCCGGCGTCCTGGTGCTCCGCGCCCCAGGCCCGCACGCCCAGTGCCATCGACTCACTGACGTCCTCGCCCCCGGGCGTGCTGCACCGCTGCTCGGGGTCCACCGTGATCTGGACCGGCGTCCCGGGCGCGTCCGCCACCGTGTACGGCTCGGGCCCCCGTACGACGGCCACGTCCCCGGGGCCGATCAGCACCGGCGTGCCCCCGTCGGGCAGCAGCCAGCCGGTCCCGCGCACCATCGTGACCACCGACAGCGGGGCCCGGTCCTCGATCCGTACCGCCCAGGGCGGGTTGAAGACGGACTTGAGGAGGAAGGCGCCCCGGGCCTTGGGGCCTTCAAGGAGGCCGGTCAGCGTGTCCATGGGCCCATCCTCCCCGGCGTCCCGCCCCGCGGCAGGAGTTCAGACGTCCCAGACACCGGTGGCCGCCGCCTCGCGGGCGTAGTCGGCAAAGTCCCTGGGCCCCCGTCCGAGAGCCTCCTCCACCCCGTGCACGAGGTGGGCGTTGCGCCCGTCCAGGATCAGCGCGAACAGGTCGGCGAACTCCTGCGGCAGGCCGTTCTCGCGGAGCACCGCACGGTACTCCTCGTTCGAGACGGGCACGTACGTGATCGCGCGCCCGGTCGCCTTCGACAGTTCGGCGGCGACGTCGGTGAAGCTGATCAGCCGCGGCCCGGACAGCTCGTACGTCCTGCCGATGTGCCGGTCGTCGGTCAGTGCGGCCACCGCCACGTCGGCGACGTCGTCGGTGTCGACGAAGGCCTCCACCGCGTCCGCGGTCGGCAGGGCGATCTCCCCGGCCCGTACGGACTCCAGGAAGAAGCCCTCGTCGAAGTTCTGGGCGAACCAGCTGGCCCTGACGACCGTCCAGTCGGCGCCGGACGCCTTCAGGGCCTCTTCGGCGCGCTGCGCGGCCTCCTCGCCCCGCCCGGACAGCAGGACCAGGCGGCGCGCCCCGGCGGCGACGGCCGCCTCGGAGAACGCGCCGATCTGTTCGGCGGCCCCCGGGAAGCCCAGGTCGGGGTAGTAGGTCACGTACACCCGGTCGACGCCTTCCAGTGCCGGGCCCCAGGTGCCGGGGGCGTTCCAGTCGAAGGCGGGGGCTCCGGTGCGCGAACCGATCCGCACCGGGAGACCCCGGAGCCGGAGCTTCTGTGCGACGCGGCGCCCGGTCTTGCCGTTGCCCCCGATGACGAGGGTCTGTGTCTGCGATGCCTGCGGTGTCTGTGTCATGGCTCCAGTCAAGCCCTCGCCGGCGAGACGGAACATCGCCGAAAAGCTCAGCCGCATACGCGTACGTCCACGCCGACCCCCCGGTCCGCCCGCCGACCCGCCGGTCCGCCCGCCGGCCCGGGGCCGCCCGCGCGCCCCGGGTGGGCGTGCTCGGCGCGGGGGCGCCCCGGCGTGGGGGCGCCCCCGCGTGTGGGCGCCCCGCATGTGGGCGCCCCGCATGTGGGCGCCCC
>LJCW01000031.1 GCA_001298555.1 Actinobacteria bacterium OV450 | reverse complement strand
CTCCGACCGGATGGCCACCTGCCTGTACGCGGTCTACGACCCGGTCTCGCACCGGATCACCATCGCCAACGCCGGCCACCCGCCACCCGTGCTGCTGCACCCGGGCGGCCGCGCCGAGGTGCTGCGCATCCGAGCGGGCGCCCCCATCGGCGTCGGCGGCGTGGACTTCGAGGCCGTGGAGCTGGACGCCCCCGCCGGGGCCACCCTGCTGCTGTACACCGACGGCCTGGTGGAGTCCCGACTGCGCGCCGCGTGGACCGGCATCGAGCAGCTGCGCGAGCGGCTCGCCACCACGGCCCAGCTGACCGGCCTGGACCACCCGCCGCCGCTCGAGGCGCTCTGCGACGACGTCCTCGACATGCTCGGCCCGGGCGACCGGGACGACGACATCGCGCTGCTCGCGGCCCGGTTCGAAGGAATCGCACCGAGCGACGTCGCGTACTGGTTCCTGGACCCGGAGGAGACCGCTCCGGGCCGGGCCCGCCGGTTCGCCCGCCGCGCGCTGACCCGGTGGGGCCTGGAGGAGTTGAGCGACTCGTTGGAGCTGCTGGTCAGCGAGCTGGTCACCAATGCCATCCGGTACGCCGAAAGGCCCGTGTCCCTCCGCCTGTTGCGCACGGATGTGTTGCGCTGTGAGGTCGAGGACGACTCCCCGCAGCTCCCGCGCCAGCGGCAGGCCTGGAACCGCGACGAGGCAGGGAGGGGGCTCTACGTTGTGAATCACCTGGCGCGGCGCTGGGGTGTGACTCGGCTGAGTAGCGGCAAGGTGGTCTGGTTCGAGCTCCCGCTATCCATCGAGGCAGCGGCGACTCTTGATCACCTGGACGCCGAAGGGGCTACCGGTCCGAACTGACCGGCTGGCGCGGCGCTCGGCGGCTGTCGAGTATCGGCGGTCACCGTCACGCTTCAGATTCGGTGCATGCATTCGATTACGGAATCAACAGGGTGGTCGCCGTGGCGATCAACGCGTTCCCTGGAGGTGCGCGCGTCAGCTCTGCATCCGATGGGCTTACTGCGCTGGTGTAGCGGAGGTTGGCCTTGGCGCCGAGGGAGAAGACGTGCGCGAGGTGGAGGGGGTCGGCGCCGTCGGCAAGACCCTGCTCCGCAACGACGTGCCCTAAGGGCTCACCCTGGTCGGTCTGCGCCAGGACCGCAGCCTCAACGAGGCAGCGGAAACCCGCCGACCCCCTCAGGCTCATGCGCCTGTTCGGGATCACGGAGAGGACCGCCATGCACTACGTGGGCGCCGCTCATCCCGAGCGCGCCGCGAAGCTGCCCAGGTGAGGGTCAGGGCACCGGCTCGCTCGCGGGCTGCTTCCAGCTGGGGAGCCGGTGCGGAACCAGGCGTATGTAGAAGTGTCATGACGCCGACACCGGGCGATGGGGTCGGAAGCCTGCTGTTCCCTGTGCCTTGGCACAGCTGTGTGCTCGACGGTGCGGTTGCCATGCCTATGATCAAGGGGTCGTCGAGGGGGAGGACGGGGCATGTCGGGGGATTTCGATCGTGAGTGGGGCCTGTCGCGTTCCGGTGCGGTTGATGGCCAAGTGGACATGCGGTTGAACGGAACAGGGGCCCTGCGGGGCCTTTGGTGCCTGGGGGGTCGGGGACTTTTGGGTCCACGCCCGCCGAGAAGACGGCGGCAGCACACACAATCGAGACCGAGCTCCAGCCGACACCAAGACCGCCACGGATCACGCGGACGAGGCGACCAACAGCACCGTGAAGGGCTTCGAGGGCTGGGGCACCGCACCGGGTCTGAAGAAGGGCGCGGACACGTGGGACAGGCAGGTCAAGCACATCGCCGTGCCGCCACTGCTCGATGGACATAGGGAAGGGAGCCGGCCATGGCGACGTGGGGACTGATCCTGGAGACAACGGTCGGCTTGGGCGAGCACAAACACACCGAGGCCTACGTGATGGCGCACGTGGAGGGTGGGCGTGAGATGGCTCTGGCGGAGTTGGAGAGGCGGGCGCGTGCCTACACGCCGGAGCACCCCAGGAGCCCCAGGCGTCGCCGCCTCTTCCGCGACGGTGATGGATTTCTGCTGGTTATCGACGGCGCGTGGCAGTCCCACGCCACCCGCTTCTCCGCTGCCGAACTCTTGGACGACACCGACCGCCCTGCCTCCGCGGAACGGGTCAGCGATGAGCCAGTCGCGGCTGAGGTGCTGCCGGCCACGACGCGGGAGCTCCCGCCACCGCCACCGTCGGTAGCGGTGGCGGTGGAGCGCGACGAGGATGGCGTGCCGGTGAAACCGGCATGGCTGGGACGTACCGACCTGCCGTGAGGAGAGTTGCTGCGCGGCCTGGTCTACAGCGCCGATCACCATGATTTCCTTCTACCTGGAACCCGTATTCCCCCTCGTCGAACAAGGAGTCGACGTGCGGGTTCCGTCCGTTCCAGCTCCGGGATTCAGTGAACCCGCGCGCTTCGCGGAGGCCGGTGCGGAAGCGTTGCCTTACATCCGCGTAGACGTGCACCTGCACCCCATCCTCTCCGGGTGTCCGCCGGAGTCGGCATGGTCCGCTGGACAGGAACATGGCAGAGATGCGGTGTGCCGCCTCAATGAGCTCTCGCCGACTGCTGCTTGCGAGGCTGGCGCCCTGCTACGACCGGTGTGGGCGAGGGCGTCGGCGAGTTCGTCGTGGGTCATGGTGGAGCGGCCCTCCATTCCGGCGGCGGTGGCTTTCTTGTACAGCTCGGCCTTCGTCAGCGACTGAAGCGACCGGCCACCGGAGGCGCCGGCGCCGACGTGGGTCCGCTTCTTCGCCGCCGGCTTCTCCCTGCCCGCTGCTTCGCCGAGGGCGTGGCGGCCTTCTCCCCGGTGGCCTTCGGGCTGCGCGCCTGATCCACACTGCGCGCAGAGCCTCCTCACCTCGGGCCCTCCTTGGCGGCCTCAGCGATCCGCTCACCCGTCTCGACTCTCGGAGCCACCGGTCCGGCGATGCGCAGGTTGATCACGAGGAAGTAGTCGGACGGCCGGTCGTACGTGCGCAGGGCCATGGTGGAACTGGCTGAGCTGGGGCTGGCGGAGACGAACGGCAAGGACGGCAAGCGCGAGATCTGGAACCTCACCCCGGTCGGGCAGAAGGCTCTGGCCAACGGCAACGAGCTGCCACCCCGCGCGAAGGCCGGCACCGGAGCGAAGGCCGTCCGAGCCGGGTGCGGCCCGCATGACCGAGACGGTGACCGGCCATCGGTCGCCCGTCATCGGCAAGCCGCGCACTCGCCGGGAGGCGGTGACGGTGGCCTGCTCGCCGGAGCGGACGGTGGTGCCGTTGAGCGGGCAGGGAACGGCGGAAAGTTTGCGACCATTGGCGAGACGTCCAAGCGAGGCTCTCTGCGTTGAAGCGGAAGTACCGCAGGAGGGACCGCACCCTATGCGGTGCACGGACGCCAGGGCTGACTCTCGGCCAGCCGGCCCTGCACTGCTCCCGGCCCCCGCAGGCTTGGGGTACCTACCGCTTCACCGAAACCCCGAGAAAGGGACGGCACGTGACGGAGCTCCACATCCCCGGGGTCTTCCGGGACGTCGACGAGTCGGTCCGTCTGCTGCGGACGTATTTCACTGGGCGGCGTTCCAAGGGCGACCTCTACTACTCCGGGGCCCATTTCGAGAGGCTTGCAGGCGGCGGGGACCGCGAGGGCGCGGCGGACCGGTTCGAGGCGGCCGATCTGGTCGCCGTCACCCTGCTCAAAGTCTCCGTCGCGCCTCACGGCGCGGTGAACCTTCTGACCGATCCCCGGAGGGCATTGGCACCGGCTGCTGCCCGTCATACCCCGCGACGCCAGGCTGGAGGCCCCGGCCAGCGACCCGCTCGTCGCGGAAGACGGACCCGGGTGGGAGCTCTGGGAGCGGCTGGTGAACCGGGACACGACGTATCCGTCCAGCCCGGACGGTGTGCGCTCCGTCGTCGCCGGCAAGCTCATGGCCCGCAAGCGTCCCCACCTGATCCTCGTCTACGACACCCGCGTCAAGACGCTGTTCCGGCGCCCGAAGACCGACCACACCTTCTGGGCCTCGCTGGCGGCTGCACTCCGGGCGGACGGAGGGGCGCTCCGCAGGCACCTGGAGACGCTCCGGACCAAGGCCGGGATCGGCGAGGACATCGGCGTCCTGCGGGTGCTGGGCGTCATCGCCTGGATGCACCAGGGAGAGCAGGCGGCCACCACCGCGGGCCGCTGAGCGAGCCACCGCGGTGAAGCCCGCCCGCCCGGTCCGCAGCCGAGCGGAGGCGTGGTTTGATGCCGCACCCCGCACCCGGCTTATGCTTCCGGGTGCGTCGGCGAGCCGTCCGGCTCCAGCCCGTGGGGCCATTGCCGGTCGAAGGTGGAAAGAGACTGACCGGCGTCGGCCGCCTGACGGTAGATCGTTTCGGCCCCTTCCCGGTCTCCGGCCTCGAGACGCTTCTCCGCCAGGCGTGCGAGGGAGTGGGTGTCTCCCGCATCGGCTGCCCGGTGGGCGAAGATCTGGGCACCCTCCCCGTCGCCGGCCTCCTCCCTCATCAGTACGAGTTCTCTGAGTGCTTGGGCTCCCGGGTCGAAGGCAGCGGTGACCCACGCGAAGATGCCGTCGTCTTGGAGGGCACTGGTGGAGGCGGTGTCGGCAACCGGCCGGAGGAGGGCCTCGGCACCGTCGCGATCACCCAAGTGCCAGCGCAGCCGGGACAGGGTGCACAGTGCGTGGACATGGCCAAGGTCGGCCACCTCCCGGGCGAGGGCCTGTGCACCGCCCCAGTCCCCTTCCTCACACAGCACTTCCACCAAGCGCTTCAGGGAAACGAGCTCACCGTCATGGGCAGCCCGCCGGTAGAGCGCCGCCGCCTCATCCCAGTTCCCTGCTTCGTCCCGCATCCGTGCCAGGTGGACGATGGCCCTGGTATCGCCGGTGTCAGCGGCCCGCTTGAGGGATGCCTCGGCGCCATCCCGGTCTCCGACCATCTCTCGCATCAACGCCAAGCGGTACAGCGCGTCGGTGAGGCCGGCGTCCGCAGCCTGGAGGTAGAGGGCTTCGGCGCCCTCCAGGTCGCCGGCGTGCCACCGCCCCTGCGCGATGTTGTGCAACGCCTCGATGTCACCGGCGTCGACGGCCCGCCGCAGGAGAGCCTCGGCGCCCTCTCGATTGCCGGCTTGTTCCCGCAGCAGTGCCGCACACTCCAGGCTGTGCTTGTCGCCGGCATCAGCAGCCCGGAGGTAGAGGGCTTCAGCCCCTTCCCGGTTCCCTGCCTCCTCCTCCATGTGCGCCAGTTTGTACATGGCGAAGGTGCTGCCGGCTTCGACGGCCCTTCGGTAGAGGACGGCGGCGTCTTGCTGGTCCTTGTGCTCCAGCGTCTGAGCCAGGGAGTTCAGGACGCCGCTGTCGCCGGCTGCGAGGGCCGCTCGGTATAGGACGGCAGCACCGTCGTCGTCCCCCAGCTGCTCCCGCACCCGCGCCAGACCAGCCAGGGCGCTGGTGGCGCCGGCATCGAGGGCTCTTTGGTACAGGGCGGCGGCATCGTCGGGGTCCCCCGCTCGCTCTCGCTCCTGCGCCAGGACGTACATGGCGCCGGTGTCCCCGGCATCGGCGGCACGGCACCGAAGACGGTGAGCCCATTGCAGGCGGTGCCGGACCTCTGCGGCTACGGAGAGGTTGTTGAGACTGCTCCCGTCGGTGAGGTGCGCTTCAGCGGCAGCCCAGAACGAGTCGGGTGGGCACGCCCACTTACGGATGGTGCGGCCGTGCTGTTCGAGGAAATCCGCGAGGCGGAAAACGGGCCCGGCCGACGCCGCACATGCAGGGTCCGGTTCCGCTCGGTCAGCCGATGGGCGATCCGCCGGACGGGGATGGACACGGAGTAGGGGAGCCTGCTTGCCGTACAACGAGCGGGCGAGATCGGCGTAGGCGGCCTCTACCCAGTCGTCGGCGAGCCGGTCCCAGTCGTGATCGGTGATGTAGTCGGAAGCCGCCCGGGTGAGGAACGCCTGGGGGAGGTGGAGCCCGACGCCGAGGCGGCGGGCGTCCATCGCGGCCTCCAGCAACGCCCTTGCGGGCGGAATGGCGTGCTCGTGGCGACGCAGCAGCTCGGGGGCGCCGGCGAGGTCCTGGGTGACCCGGCCGTTGGCACGGGTGCGGACGAGGGCATCGGCAAGCAGCCGATCGCCGTCCTCGGCGATGCTTTCGGCGGTGCGGAGCGCGTGCGCGTCGAACGTGTCGGGGACGGTGAGGGTGCGTCCGGCGAGAATGTCGCGGGTCCGGCTGTGGGGATCGGGTTCCCGGGGGCCGGGGACGTACGAGTACTGGTCAGCGCACTCGGGCCATAAGGTGCCCAGGACCAGGACCGGTCCGCGCCGGGGCTCGGTGAGGAGGGTGTGCAGTGCGGCGGCGATTCGCTCGCCGGTCTGCGGGTCGTCGAGGTAGTGCTGGGCATCGTTGAGCCACACCACCGTGAGGGGCGCGACGCGTTCGAGGTCGGCGAGAGCCGCTTCGGTCCGGGTGGGATCGTAGGGGTGCCACAGCCGCCATCCGTCGGCGGCGAGCGGTTGTACGGCTTCCCAGCATGCTCGGGTCTTCCCGGTCGAGGACGAGCCGACCAGGACCACCATCCGGCTTCGGCCCTTCCTCGCCTCCTGAACGACATCGGCCAGGACCCCGTCGTGGCCGCGCCGCACGTAGCCGGGTAACACCCGTCCCGGTCCGGGGGAGCCAGAGCCGGGGCCGGCGGCGATCGCTGCGGGGATTCCTGCGACGACCCCCGCAGGGTGGACTTCCAGATCGTGCGGATCCCACTCGGTGATCAGTCTGCCCGGCCCCGGCGCGGCCCGCGCGTCGGGCAGACCGACTGCTATCCGCCTTAACCCCAGCAGTTCACCGCTTGGCAAGCCCAGCGCGTCTGCCAGCGCGCCGAGCGTCGCTGCGCTCGGTACGGTCCCGCCGTTCTGGAAGGCTGCTTGGATGGTGCTGCGGCTCAGGTGCGTCCGGGCGACGAGCTGGAGTTTGGTCAGCCGCGCGTCCTCGAGCCCGTGTTCCAGCCGCTCGCGCAGCCGGATAAGCGCTTCATCAGGTGTCATAGGCTCCACGCCCACACGCCCCCCTGCCCTTGCCTGTCCAACAGTGTCCAGCTTCATCCGGCTGGACCTTGAGCACCACCGTTTCGGCGAACTTGGTCACGTCACTCACATCACCGTTCCTGTCACGTCAGGGGAGATCGCCGTGAACCACATCGCCACCATCCTGCTCACCGCCGCTCTGGTCGTCGTCGTCGCGTTCCTGGCAGCCGCCGCTGCGGGCGTGCTGGCCCGCCTTGACGGCGCCACCTACCCCGCCGCGCTCGTACGCGCTGGCGCCGCCTTCGCCGCCGCTCTCAGCCTCGCGGCGGCTTTCGGCAGCGTGCTCGCACAGTTTCTGTCCTGAGCTTGTCGTATCTGGTGCTATCGACCAGTTCGCCGTCGCAGACGAGCAGCGCGAGGGCTACGTGCGCACCCTGTACAAGCATTGGAACAAGGGCCTCAACGCCGGCGACGGCTGTGACAACCGCAAGGAGGTCATCTTGCGGAGCTGGCCAAGCAGCGCAAGCGGCTCAAGGCGGCCGGTGTCCGACGGTTCTACGGCGCCCAAGCGCGCCGGCCCCGGCCAGACAAGCTCACGCGGGACAACCTCCTGGATCTGGAGGACCACCACCTGGTGAGGATCGAGTCGGTGCAGGAGGACCAGCGGCAGGTGTGGGTGCTGACCAAGCGCGGACACGGCGAGGCGAAGCAGCTGCTGGAGCCGAAAGGCATACGGCTCTCGGCGCTGCGCGAGGAGAAGTACGACCTGGACACGGGGGAGCCGCTCGGTACCGGTTACGACGACCACGCCGCGGCGGTCACCGGGGTGGCCGCCGAGCTCCACCGGGCCGGGATCGGTCACCGGCTCGGCTTCCAGACGGAGATCGGGCACCGGCTGGGCAACAACTTCGTGCAGCGGGCGGACCTGGTGGTACGGGCGCCGGCTGCCGGCGTGCCGGTGCTCTTGGTGGAGGTCGACCGCCGTACCGAGGACGCCCACGACTTGGTGCAGAAGCTGAGCCGGTACTGGGAGTGGGGCCGGCTGCTGCCGGCGTGCGGGGACAAGCGCACCGTGGACCTGGTCCGGTCCCGGCCGGACGCGATCGAGACGGTCGACCACGAGGAAAGGTTGTGGCGTCGGGTTTACCCGCCTACTGGCAGGGAGGGCCTGATCCCGGTGGCGTTCGTGTTCGCGGACACCACCGAGGCGAAGGTCACCAACACAGTCGCCGTGCTGGAGGAGGCCGGCCGACGCTACTGGGCGCCGCGCCGGTACGACACCTACGAGCGGGGGATCACCGCGCTCGACTACGGCCAGGCGGTACCCGTTCTCGTGACCACCCTGGAGCAGCTCCAGGAGCCGGCGCCGACCGGGCGGTGTGGCGGCGGCTCGGACGGAAGGGCGAGCAGACGCTGACGGCCGCGCTCGACAACCCCGACGGCGACGCCCTCTACCGCGCCCAGCTGGCCAGCGCCGACGAGCGGGCTGCACAGCGCCGGGCCGCCGAACGGGAGGCACACCGGCCGGTGTGCAAGCGGTGCGGGCAGAAGTTCACCGACGACCGCTGGGAGGAGACCACCGTGCGCGGCGGCGCCTGGACCGCTGGAGACCTGACCGCGTGCGGCACCTGCCACGCCGACGACGTCGCCCGCGAACAGGCCGCCGCCTCCACGCCGCCGCGCCGCCCCTCGAAGACGACCCGGAGCTGGCCCGGCCCAGCCGCGGCCTCTTCCGCCGCCGAACCTGACCGCGACGCCCGCCGGGCAAGCCCAAGGAGAGCCTGGGCAAGCCACCCCGCGCACCGGCTTGCCCACCCCGGCCCGCCCAGCCGGCTCCGTCACGGGCATCCCAGGGCTTCCGGTGAGACCCCCGCTGACCGATGACGTCTGACCGATGACCGTTCACCGCCTCGGGTGGGAGTTGCATGGATCGGTCACGGCGCTGACGTGCTGTTTGACCGATCGCGGGCGGCGGATCGGTCACGCCCGGTCCGCCGATCGGTCACGGGTTCTGACGGGCAAGCTCTCGACATGGAGGGCTTGCCCAGCGCCCGGACCACGTGACGGGACAGCTCCCGAGATCGTGGCGCCACTGCCTGGGACGCGGCGGCCAGGAGCCGGCCGACGCCCCCTCGCTGGCCATAGACCGGAGCCATGAGACGAAACAAGCAGTCCTACGCCGGGCTCGTGCCAAGCCTCCCGGGTGACATGTGGCATGCCCTTGCCACCCTCCACGGGGCCCACGGCGAGCCCGTCGGCCGACTCGTACCCTTCGACCACCCCGACGCGTTCCTCTCCCTCACCCAGCCCGACGACATCGGCTTCACCGCGCGAGTGGAGCCGTCAGGCGGGGAGACGATGAACCAGCTCCACCAACTGATCACGACAGTCACCCGCGGCATCACCTACGAACTCGGCACTGCCACGCCCGGGACCGCGCTGGAGATCATGGTCGGCAAACGCCACCAGCTCGCCCTCCACGCCGGTCACGTCGACGGCCTCGCCCGGCTTCTGCGCGATGCCGTCGCCAACATCAACGCGCACGGCTCCTCCGGAGGCGACGGATCGTGCCGCCACCGCCATGGCACCGGGCGGGCGTATTCCGTGTGGGGGGTGAAGGACGAAGAAGCCTGAGCGTCAGGCAAGCCTTAGGCGACCCTGGGCAAGCGCTTTGTGAAGGGCTTGCCCAGGCTCCATTCACGGACCGTGCCGTCCCGGGCGCAGGACGTCGGCGTAGATCCGGCCCGGACGCCGGGCTCGCCGGGATCCCGGCGCACCGGGCCGACACCTGATGTGGCCCAGTGCTCCTCCAGCGCGGCCATGACGGCCCGGACGGTGTCCTCGTCCCCACCGGTGATGTCCAGGACCACCAGGCCGGGCTCCGCGATGTGCTGCTCGTCGATCGGCTTCATGAGCCCTGCGACGGCGTTGGGACCGGACCGGCCACGGGTCCACCCGCACGAGGGAACCGGCTCAGGCTGCGGGTGTCGCATGGTCGGCAAGCTGTGTCGGGGTGCGGCCCCCGTCGCGGCCCTGGTGGCCAGGGTCGCACCCCGTACGTCCGAACGTACTCCGGGGCCGAAGCCACCGGTGGGGATTTTCGCTGGCAGCCGTGACCTGCCGCCTCACCCGTTCGCGCGCGGCCGGGTGCCAGCGGGGTGAGACGGGAACAGGCTGGGCGCATGTCCGCGAAGCTGATCGTCTACCCGCCCGACGAGCAGGGCTGGCGCCGGGTGCGCTACGACGGCGTCGCGATCGGGGTCGCGCACCGTCCGGCCGACATCCGGGTCTTCCTCGCGGCCGCCGGGATGGAGAACGCGACGACGTGGACCTCACCGACCCCGACTTCGTGGAGTGGCGAGGCGCCGGCCCCGAAGCCTGGGAGCCTCCCGCTGATCCTCGGCGGGGGGTTGCACCGGAGGGGTGGCTGGAGGGTTGTCTGCACGGTTGTATTAGGCGGGGGACCGAAGGTGTGACCGGGAGTGGGACCCCCGAATCTGGTGATCTTGCATTCGTGCAGGTCAGATGTCGTGGGCAAGCCCCCTTCGGAAAACGACACCTCTAATTCGTTAGTAATTAGAGGTTCTGGATCTCTGAGGGGCCAGGGGCGACGCGGAGGTGATGAGGCTCTTTGAATCTCCCCACCTCATGCTCAGGGTGGGGCAGACCTGCTCTCCGAGATCCCCGCCCACGGCCCGCGGGCCCGGGGCGGAACGGTGCGCCGTTGGATTCGCTTTGCAGCCGGCCGCACTTGGGGCCGGGTTCGCGCGCCGGTAGACCTCCAGCGTTGAACGCCACGGGGGGCGGCACGTTGAACTGGTTCTGGATGCCTGTGAGTCTGCGCCGTCAAGGATCTGATACTGGAGTCGTACGCGGAGTTCGGCTTTATCAGGGGGTGAGGGGTTCGCGGATTTTGGCCGCGGCAGAAGGGCGTTGCCCTCGGCGTCCTGGTCCGCCTGAGCCCAGGTCCGATACAGCCAGGCACGTGGTGCATCTTTCCGGCCCACCAACGACGACGCGCAGCGTGATGCGGGTCACGTCAAGGGCTGTCACGTCCGGCGGGAGTTGCTTGTCCCATGGGCGTCACCGGCACCGAAGCCGGTGCCCGACCCTGGGAGGTTGAGATGACCAACGGCCACCACGTCGTCGTTCTCGGCGCCGGCTACACAGGTATGTTCAGCGCTATCCGGCTGGCCCACCGCACCCGCCGGACCGGCGTGGAGATCACCCTGGTCAACCCTTCGAGCCGGTTCGTCGAGCGACTGCGGATGCACCAGATCGCCGCCGGGCAGCAGCTGGCCGACCACCAGATCCCCGACCTGCTCGCCGGTACTGGCGTCACGTTCGTCCAGGGCACCGCCACCGCCATCGATCCCGAGACCCGGCGCGTCACCGTCGACGGCGCCACATCCCTCGGTTACGACACGCTCATCTACGCGCTGGGCAGCTCGACCGACACCGAGAAGGTCCCCGGCGCCGACGTCCATGCGTTCACCCTCAACAGCCCGGAGATCGCCGGCCGGTTCGCCGCGCGGCTCACCGACGTCGCCGCGGCCGGCGGCACGGTCACCGTCTGCGGCGCCGGCCTGACCGGCATCGAGGCGGCCTGTGAGATCGCCGAGAGCCGCCCCGGTCTGCGCGTCACGCTGATCAGTCCGGACGAGCCCGGCGGCATGATGGGCGCCAAGGCCCGCGCCCACCTCCACCGCGCGCTGGACCGCCTCGGCATCACCCTGGAGACCGCCGCCCGAGTCACCAAGCTGCTGCCCGAAGGCGTCGAGCTGGCTGACGGCCGGATCATCCGCTCCGACGCCTGCCTGTGGACCGCCGGCGTCAAGGTGTCGCCGCTCGCCGCTGATGCGGGAATCGCCACCGACGACCGCGGTCTGATCCTGGTCGACGCCACGCTGCGCTCGGTGTCCCACCCGGAGATCCACGCCATCGGTGACGCCGCCGCCGTACGCCTGGCCTGGGGACAGCTCCACGGCTCCTGCCAGAGCGGTCTGCCCACCGCCCAGTACACCGCCGACACCGTCGCGTGGCTTCGTTCATGTGAAGTAGCAGCGATTGGTCAGCGGTTTAGGCAGCAGTTAGCGATCTTGGGTGCTGCGGATGTTCACCAGAAATGACGTCACCTGACGGTGGTGAAGATCCGGATCTGCGTGAATTGTTGATCTTGCTGGTGCTGGCGGCAGGTGGGGCATCCTGGTGCGATGAATGATGTCGAGGCGATGTGGCAGTCGTGGTTGGCCGGACTCACACCGTCGAAGCGAGCCGCGGCGGAGTTGCTTCGGACTCAGTTCGAAGCCCTTGGTGCGGCCGACGCACCAGGTTGGGCACGGTCTGAGATTGACGAGAACCAGCCGCAGCTGGCACGGTTCGTGCTGCTCCGCTCCTTGTGGCGGGGTGCGATCGATGGCTGGGCCGACCCTGGAGCTTTGGAACAGGTGGCGGCAGCTCGGCGCTTGTTGGATGCGGGGGCAGACCGGGACGACCTCGTGGTGCTGGCTCGGGCTATCGCTTACGAATCGGTATTCGCCGTGGTGGACGAGCTCGACTGCGGCGGGGACGTGAACGTGTCAGGGGTCGACGTCGGCTGGGCGGTCATGGAGTCCGGCGAGGACGGATGTTCCACCGGCCGTCCCCTCTCGGGTCTTCACGAAGACCTCTTGACGATGGACCCGAGTGGGCGCGACGGCGCGGATATGTGGCGTTAGGCCACCGGGCCAGGCTGGGTGAAGACGCGAATGCGGATCCTCATCAACGGTGATGGCCCTTCGCCCCGAGGGCGAAGGGCCATCGAGTAGAGCCAGTAGCGGTCAGCCGGCCTTGGCCGCCTCCTCGGCCCGCGCCCGCGTCGACGCGAGCCGGTAGGAGTCGGTGCCGGTTTCGATGATGGTCCCGTTGAAGGTGAGGCGGTCGACGATGGCCGCGCAGAGGCGGGGGTCGGTGAACGTCTTGGTCCACCCGCCGAAGGACTCGTTGGAGGCGATGGCGACGCTGTTCTTCTCCTCGCGTTCGGTCAAGACCTGGAAGAGCAGTTCGGCGCCGCGGCGGTCGAGTTCCATGTAGCCGAGTTCGTCGATGCAGAGGAGATCGACACGGCCGTAGCGGGCGATCGTCTTGGTCAGCTGCTTCTCGTCGGCGGCCTCGACGAGTTCGTTGACCAGCTTCGTGGCCAGCACGTACTTGACCCGGTAGCCGGCCATCGCGGCCTCGGTGCCGAGCGCGATCAGCATGTGGGACTTGCCAGTGCCGGAGTCACCGATCAGGCAGAGCGGCTGGCTCTTCTTGATCCATTCGCAGCTGGCGAGGGTGTGGATGGTGGCCGCGTCGATGTTGGGGTTCGCGTCGAAGTCGAAGGTCCGCAGGGACTTGTCCCGGGGAAAGCCAGCCGCCTTGATCCGCCGTTCCGACCGGCGCCGGGCCCGGTCGTCGCACTCGGCCATCAGGAGTTCGGCGAGGAAGCCGCGGTAGGTCATCTGGTCCTTCATCGCCCGGTCGGCGATGTCGGAGAACTCGTTTCTGATCGAGGGGAGCCGCAGCAGGCGGCAGGCGGTGTCGATGGCCGTGTTGGCGGCCTGCTCGGTCAGTCCTCGCTGGCGGGGCAGGGTCACTGTGCTTCTCCCTCGCGGTGTTCACCGCCGCTGGCGCGACGGCGTCGGAGCAGTTGGTCGTAGTGGGTCACCGAGGGCAGTGGCCTGGTGTCCGGGGGAAGGTGCGCGAGCCGCCACTCGTGCAGAAACGTCACCGTCGCCTCACCCACGGCGCCGATCGGCGAAGCGGTCCCGGCCGGCTCGTCCTCGGCCTGGGCGACTTTGCGGGCCTCAAGCGCGACTGCGTCCGCGGTCAGGGCCCCAGCCCGCAGAGCAGTCGCCAGACCGGCGACGAGGTGCTCGTGCGAGACGTGGCGGGCCAGCAGCAGCACCTCGATCAAAGCCCTGGTTCCAGCGGTCTCTCCATGGGCCTTGACCGCCGCGGCCCACCAGGCGTCATGGACCGGGGTGAACTTGCCCGCTGAACGGGCCTGTTCGAGCGCCGTCGCGCCGGGGAAGGCCCCTGGCTTGCGGATCAGAGCCTCCAGGTAGTGGTCCAGATCCAGACGGCATCCGCCCTTCGCGATCAAACGCTCGTGCCGGGCCACTTCCACGTTCCGGTCGTAAACCACCAAGTGAGAGGCGTGCAACACAACCCGGACCCGCTTGCCAATCAGCCGGACCGGCACCGAGTACCGGTTCGTGCGGACCGCGATCTGGCTGTAGCGGTCGACCCTTGGAGTGAAGAGCCGGCCCGTCTCGAACGGCTCCTCGGGCAACGGCATCAACAGTGGGCGCTCGACCTGGAAGTACTCGTCGATGGTCCGCGGCCGCGAACCGATCCGGCGCCGCCCGTCACGCAGGTCCCACTGGTCGACGAGCTCGTTCAGCTCGGCCAGCGAGTCGACCTCCGGCACTGGGGTGAAGTGGTTGCGGCGGAAGTAGCCGATCTGCCCTTCCACTCCGCCTTTCTCGTGGGCGCCCTCGATGCCAGGCCGGCAGTAGAAGCTCTCGATCCCGAAGTGCGACCTGAACGCGATCCACCGGTCGGCCTCCACCCTCGCCCGACTCAGCCCCAGCACCCGGGCGACGGCGGCCTTCAGATTGTCGTAGCGGACCTTGTTCCGTGGGACACCGCCCAGCGTCCGAAGCGCGTGCACATGCCCTTCGAAAAAGGCCTCCTGACCGCAGGACGCGAAGACGCGATGGACGGCCTTGCCCGAGTAGGACAGACGGAAGGAGAACAAATAGCAGGTCACGAGCTCGCCGGCGAGCCGAACCGTCACGTCGCCGAAGTCGACCTCGGCCTCCATGCCGGGCTGGTGGGTCTGCGGCACGAACGCCTCGACCGGTGCCTTCCCCGACTCGACGAGGATCTGGGGTTTCCGGTCGGCGACGTAGCGCCGGACCATCTGGTAGGAGACGTCTGCGGCATGCTCCTCGATCAGGCGGTGGAAGATCCTCGTGATCGTGTGCCGCTGCTTGCGCGGCGCGTCCAGATCCGCCTGGAGCATCCCGTCGATCAGCGACTTATACGGATCCAGGGCAGTCGGCCGCGGCGGCAGCTGCTTTCTCGGCTCGGGCCAGACCGAGTCGACGGCCTTGCGAACCGTCCGCCACGACACGTTGTACTTGCGCTCGATCTCCCGGATCTTCATGCCCCCGCGGTGGTCCCGGCGGATCGCCGCGTACAGCTCGACCTTCGACATCTGCGGCATGACCAGGCCCTTTCACCAGGAGCATCCCGATGCTGCCCTGGCAAGCACCCTGGTGACTTCAAAACTCGTGAACATCACCCGACCGTGGATGTGGGCGCCTCCCAAACCCGTGAACAACTGACTTCACAACCCGTGAACAAAGCCAGTCGCGCGGCTGGTACGCGGCAAGGCCGTCAAACCGTTCCGCTTCGGCTACTACCACCAGCCGGTCAGCCTCGGCCGCCGCGACGCCGTCATCCAGTTCACCAGGACCGACTTCACTCCCCGCCGCCAGTGCCTCACCGGCCGCGGTGCGGTCGTGTACAAGGAGATGGTCAGCAGCAGCCCCCTCATGACGTACCGGTTCAGCAAGCGCATGAACGTCAGCACGATCGTCTCCAAGGGCGGCCGCGCCACCCGCAGGCCCGCGCCATGACCGGCACGCCCGCTCCCGGCGCCGCGATCCACGCCTTGCCGTCCGGTTCGCGGCGCTGGCAGCATGAGCCGGTGATCAACACCGGAGCCGGGCAGGACCCGTACCTCGCACACCGCAGACTGCTGTTCGCCACCGCGTACCGGATGCTGGGCAGCGTCACCGACGCGGAGGACGTCCTCCAGGATGCCTGGCTGAAGTGGAACACCACGGACCGCGACACGATCAGCCACCCCAAGGCCTACCTGGTACGCACAGTCACCAACCTCTCCCTGAACCGCCTCACCTCCGCGCGGCACACCCGCGAAACCTACGTCGGCCCGTGGCTCCCCGAACCCCTGCTGACGTCCCCGGACATCGCCTCGGAGGCCGAATTGGCCGACTCCGTCTCCACTGCCATGCTGGTCGTACTGGAAACCCTCAGCCCCGTGGAACGCGCCGTCTTCCTGCTCCGCGAGGTCTTCGGCTACTCCCACAGCGAGATCGCCGAGACCCTCGAGCGCCCCGAGCCGACCGTCCGCCAGATCGCCCACCGCGCCCGCACGCATGTCCAGGCCCGCCGCCCCCGCTTCGACACCGACCCCGGCCGGCGCCGGCAGATCACCGCCCAGTTCCTAGATGCCTGCGCGGGCGGCGACCTCAACGCCATGATGGAACTGCTCGCCCCCGACGTGACCGCCTGGTCCGACGGCGGCGGCAAGGTCACCGCGGCCCGTCGCCCGCTCCACGGCACCGACCATGTCGCCCGCTGGCTCCTGGGCTTCCTGGCCAAACCCGAACTGGCCGACCTGACCATGGAGCCGGCCCTCATCAACGGCGAACTCGGCATCCTGGCCACCCTCGGCGGACACACCGTAGGCGCCCTCTCCTACGACTTCGCTGACGGCCGCATCCACAACCTGCGCTTCCAGGTCAACCCCGACAAGCTCGGCGGGCTGACCCCCGACAACAGCCTGGCGCTCCCTGAAGCATTCAAGCCTGGAGCCATTCCAGTAGGGCCCCAGGTCGCGGCACGTCATCCAGAGCCGCCACAAACCATCGCTTGCGACGCCGACGAGGCCCTCGACGGAGCCGAATAGCCCCGAGGCCATCACATACAGGCGCTTCCGGCCCCCGTTGACCAAGGCAACCGCCTGGGGAGCGAAGAGCATCGTCGGCCGATTTCAAAGATCCGCATCAGAGGGATACATGTACCGGTATGGCGCGTGGCTGTTGGGGCAATGGCGGCATCAGGCTGACCGCTGTCGGTGGAGAACGGCATCATCGGCAGATGGCCTCCACACGACCCGTCCCGCCCACGTACCTGGACCGCTTGCGGTCGGACCTGGAGCTGATCGAAGAGGACTACGTACGCATCCTCGCCGACTCCGAGATCCGCAACATCAACCCCAACCGCGGCAGCGACATGACGTTCGTCGCCGCCACGAAGTGGGGCTGGGTTCCCAGCAGCCTTGAACTTGAAGCCAGCCGAATGGAGCTGCTGGGGCGCCTACGGCAGTGGGAGCCGCTGCTCCGGCTCCTGTTCCCCCACCCCACTCCAGAGGTGACCAAGCGCCTGGACGTCAACCTTGGGCTGCTGGTGCGCTGGCTGGAACGCCCGCGTGACCGGACCATCCCCTCCTCCACCGAGGTTGCCACCGAGCGCATACGGGACGCAGTGGCCACGCTCCGACAGCTCGGCGACCTCCTGCCCGCTGACCCGTGGGCGGTGCGGCTGGTCGTGGACACCAACGTGCTGCTGGATGATCCCGACGTCACGATCTTCACGTCGCTGTTCGGGAAGCGGTATATGGTCCACCTGATGCCCGCCGTTCTCCGGGAGCTGGACGACACAAAGCGCGCCGGCCGCAACCCGGAGCTCCGGGAGGCCGCGAAGAAGGCCGACCGTCGCCTGAAAGGGATGCGCACGAACGGCGACATGCGTCTCGGGGTCCGTGTGGCGGGGGATGTCCACGCCACCTTCGAGCACATTGAGTCCAAGGGTGAGGGCCTGCCGAACTGGCTTGACCTGGACGTGCCGGACGACCGCCTACTGGCTTCTACTTTGCTGCTGCAGTCCAGGCACCCAGGCTCCGCGGTCTACGTTGCCAGTGGGGACATCAACTTGCAGACGAAGCTCGCCGCTGTCGGCCTGCCCTTCGTTGAAGCACCCTGAGCGACGCCGGAGGGACAAGGCAAAGGCCCCGGGGGCCGTCACGACGTCCCGGGGCCTCCACTTCGCTGACCTCCCAGCTCAACGACGAGCCGGGCGACCTGTCACGCCCAGTCCCCCAGACCCTGTAGCGCGGGCTGCTGGCCGGCGGTGGGTTTTGGTGGATGGAGGCGGGCTGATCAGGAACTGGCGTCGTTGCCGGGCTGATCGTTGTTGTCGGAGCGGCCGCTGGACTCGGTGCGGTTGCGGATTTTGTCGCGGAGCCAAGCGGCGGCTGCGAGAGTGACAGCTGCTGCGAGCTCGGCGAGGTAGTCGGGTATCGCGTCGATGAGAACGTGCACAGGGGACATGGGCGGCGCGGACGGCTGGCGAGCGTGCCCTGCCACCGTGTGGCCGCCCCCTCCCAGAAGCAGAAGACCGCAGCGGTATGCGGATGGTTGCGGGACGAACATGCGACCTGTCGGGCCCGGGGCACACGGGTCCTCCAGTGGCGGCCTCGTCCAGCGCCTCACCAGGGTGGCGGGATTTTCCCCGGGGCTGATCAATGAACGAGCTGTGCAGCCAGTCTGCCTCACTTGGGTGTCCCCACGCCTCGCTTTTCGAGCAACTTCTAGTCATGCCCAGTCCACGCCCAGCTTCGCGAGGGCGGCGAGCTGGTCGGCGGTGAGCTTGTCCCGCCGGCTTTTGGTGTTGGAGACCCACACACCCAGCTTCACCACCACCGACTCGGCTTCGCCGTCGACGGTGATCTCCTCTCTGTGGGATCTCGGGACCGACCGGTGGGCGCCTTCCCGTTCGACCCATTGTGTGAGGGCTGTCAGGCCGCGTTGGAATGCCTGCTGCGCTTTGGTGGGCCCCTTCGCTCCGCGGTTGGCTGCGGGGGAGGGAGTGGGCGCTTGGTCGGGTTGCACGCCGATCGCGGTCAGCCGTGCCTGCTGCTCGGGGAGCAGCCGGGCCCAGGTGGTCGGCTGCTTCTGTTGTTTGAGCCAGCGTCCGATGTCGTCGCCGTCCCACAGCACGCCGGGGGCGATGTCGGGCAGCTGTCCGTCGGCGTCGACCAGGTCCGCGAGCACGCGGTAGTGCCGCTGCCAGTCCAGGGGCCAGGGGCAGTTCCAGTCCTTGTCGATCGCGGCGAGCTGCGCGGCCCGGGTCGTGGCGGTGTCCTCGTCCTTCCCGAGACCGTTCTTCGCGCCCTTGCGCCGGAGGTTGGCCATGTACTGGCCGATGGGCACCATCGTGTCGTCCTCGCGCCAGATGGCGTCCTGCCGGGGTGCGAGGTGTCCGGTGGCCTTCCGGTAGGACCGGAGCACGGCGAGTTTGGCCTCCCACGCCTCCTCGCCGGGTTCCCACACCATTCCGGCCTCTGGCGTGTCCAGGAGGACCTTGCGCCGCTCTTCCAGCTCCCCGGCGCGCAGGGCCTTGCGCTGCTGGTGGACCCACCGTCCGAGCGGGAACGCCTTGGTGACGCCGACCTTGGTCTCGGTGTCGTAGGGGACGGCGTGCAGGCAGGTGATCTCGTTCTCGGCCCGCCACCGGATCAGGGCCTGGTAGCCCTCCAGCCAGACCAGGGATTCGGGCCGGTAGACGCGGGTGCGTAGGAAGGCGGCGATCGTGGCGGCGTCCCGGGGCGAGGAGAAGTGGAGCAGGGCCGACTCGGCCGCGGCGTCGGTGCCGTCCTCCTCCTGGTCCTCGCCCTCCCCGGCGGATCCGACGATCCGTCCGTCCTCGTCGCGCCGGACATGGACCTTGCGCTGGCCGTGGGTGAGGGCGCGGGAGGCGAGTTGCTCGACGAGGCGCTCGTCGTGACTGCGGAGGCCTTGGAGGACGGCTACGAGGGGCTTATAGCTGGCGGAGGCGATCATGTCCTTCGGGTCCTCGCCGGGCTGCAGGAACACCGGGACGATGATCCGCGCGATCTTGGTGGAGCCGTCCTTGTTGAGCCGGAGGGCGCGGCCGATGTTCTGGACGATTTCGACTTGGGAGCCGCGGGTGTCGGCGAAGCAGATGGCTTCGACTCCGCGTTCGCCGGTGATGTCGACGCCTTCGCCGAGGACGCGTACGGAGGCGAGGAACGCCCGGTGCACGCGCCGGTTGTCGGCGTCGATCCCGTTGGCGAACTGCCGCAGGACTTCCCGACGCTCGGTGACGAGGTGGTCCCCGCACAGCCACGCGGACCAGACCCGGTCCGGCGGGACGTGGCGACCCGCCTCCAGCTCGTAGAACTCGGCGTCGATCGAGGACTTCGGCAGCTTCTCCGCGGCGGCCAGGTCGGCGTCGGAGGCGTCGGTGACGTACAGCTCGGCCGCCGTCTGCGGCAGCTTCTCCGCGAATGCGGCCGCCTCTTCCACCTTCTGGTGGAACGTCATGACGGTGCGCAGGTTGTGCGCCGCGGCGTGTTCCAGGAGGGCGGTCTGCAGCAGTGCCAGGCGCCGGCCCCGCTGCGCTTCCTCGGTCTCGCCGAGGATGGGGGAGGGGTCGTGGATCTCGAGGACGTCGATTTCGAATCCGGCGAGGATCCCCCGCTCGATCGCCTCCGAGAGTCCCAACTCAGCGATCCACGCACCGTAGGTGCCGTCGGGGTCGTTGGCCATGCTCGCGATCTCCGGCTCCTGGCCGCCGGCGCCCTTCTGCGGCCGGGCCGCGGCGAGGATGCGTGGGGTCGCGGTGAGGTAGAGCCGGAAGTCGGCCGGGATCCGGGTGTTGTCGTGGATCGCCGCCCACGGGCGCCCGAGGTCCCCGGCGGTGCCGTGTGCTTCGTCGATGATGGCGAGGTCGAAGCCCGCCATCCGCTGGCCGTAGAGGTGCGATGCGCCGGTTTGGTGTCAGTGGGGGCTTGGCAGTGACGGGCCGTCAGGCAGGTGTGTTCGTGCTGGTCGTATGACTGGTAGACACGTCTGCTACTGACATGGAAGCGGTGTGCGGGGTGGTTGTCGCTGTCATGGAGCGGTACACCACCACGGTCTCCACTGCCACGGAAACGGTGCTTCTTATCCACGGTGGATGTGGCGGCCGGGAGGGTTGGGACCTGTAGAGGTCTTCCCGGTCGTGGGGTGTGTGGTGGTGGGGGAGCAGAGTGCGTTGCCGGAGGCCGCGCGGGTTGAGATGCGCGGCGCGGCGGTGGGTCGACTGCTGGAGTTGCGTGCGGTGGGCCGGTTGACGGCAGGCCATGTGCGGGTGGCTGCGGGGGCGCTGGGGGTGTCGGAGCGGACGGTGTGGCGCTGGCTCGCTGTGCCCGGTCCCGGTCCCGGGGTGGTCCCGGGTGTCCGGCTGGCGCGGGTGGACCGGTTCGTCGTGACGGACGAGGTACGTGCGTTGCTGGCCTTGTGGGGTGGGAACGTCGCTGCGGTACAGCGGGAGCTGGCCGAGCGCGCCGCCCGGCAGTCGCCTCCCAGTGCCGCCCCGTCGTTGACGACGCTGCGTCGTGCGATCCGGCGGGATCTGACCGCGGGGGAGCGGGCGGGGCTTGCAGGTGGTGAGCGCGAGGCCCGTAGGCATGATGTGTTCCTGGCCCGGCCTCGGGGGTGGCGGAACCAGGTGTGGGAAGCCGATCACGTCCAGGCCGCCGTACTGGTCGAGGTTGAAGGCAGCGCCCGTCGTCCGTGGGTCACCTGGTTCGTGGACTGCGCGACGAACACGGTCATGGGGGTGGCGGTCACACCCGGATACCCGTCGCGGGAGTCGGTGCTGGCCGCGCTCCGCGCGGCGGTGTTGCGCGAGGACCCGTTCGGGCCGCAGGGCGGACTTCCGGAGAGGGTCCGTGTGGACCGGGGCAAGGACTTCTTGTCGAAGACGGTCGCGGCGGCGTTCGGCGCGCTGGAGGTCGAGGTGGAGGACCTGCCCGCCTACACCCCGCACCTGAAGGGCACGGTCGAGGGCCTGAACCGTGCGGTGGAGTCGATGTTCCTCGCCGCGCTGCCCGGCTACGTGCGTCAGCCGCGTCCGGGCCGGCGCCCTGGGCGGCCGAAGGACGAGGTGCTGCTCGGTTTCGAGGACTTCACCGCCCGGCTGCTGGGCTGGGTGGAGTGGTGGAACACCGTCCACCTGCCGGGTCCGCTGGACGGGAAGACCCCGCTTCAGGCCTGGGAGGCGGATCCGACTCCGGTACGGGAGGTCAGCCCGGAGGAGTTGTGGACGTTCACGCTGGAGGACGACGGACGGATCCGTGTCCTCTCCACCCGCGGGGTCCGGTTCCGTAGGCGGGACTATGTGGGGCCGTGGATGACGGGCCTGGCCGGTACGGGCGTGCGGGTGCGTTTCATGCCGCACCACGATCACCGCATCGAGGTCTTCGACGCGACGACCGGCCGCTACCTGGGACCCGCGACCGTCGCGGACGAGGCGAGCCCGGAGCAGATCACCGCAGTCCGCACCGCGCGGGCCGCGCGCAGCCGGCGTCTACGCAAGGACCTGACCGCAGCCCAGCGCGAGCGCTATGCCGCGGTGACGCGGCCGGGGAAGCCCGAGCGGCTGGACGCGGTGTCCACGATGGAGGCTGCCGCCGAGCTGGCGGTGGCTGACCGGGCGGATCTGTCGAGGCTGGCGCTGCCGGACCTGATCCCGCCGGCCGCGCCTCCGCCTGACTGGCGTACCCCGGCCTCCCTCGCGGCCCGTACCCGGCCGCGGACGTCACCCGCGCCAGAGGACGACGAGTGTGAGGTTC
>LJCW01000030.1 GCA_001298555.1 Actinobacteria bacterium OV450 | reverse complement strand
TCCTGGCTCGCCGGCTGCCGCCGGCTCCACCGCCGCTACGAGCGCAAGGCTGAACACTTCCTCGCCTTCGTCGGCATAGCCGCGGCCCTCATCTGCCACCGCCGCCTCACCAAATGAAACGGCGCCTTAGGCGCCGGACCGGGGCCTGCACGTGCCCGGGTACGCGTGTGGGGCGGGGTTCCCTTCACGGGAGCCCCGCCCCACACGTCCGCCGGCGCGCCGACGGACTACAGGAACGAGTTGATCTCGATGGTCTCGGTGCGGCCGGGGCCGACGCCGATCGCGGAGATCGGGGCGCCCGACATCTCCTCCAGGGCCTTCACGTACGCCTGGGCGTTCTTCGGCAGGTCCGAGAACGTCTTGGCCTTGGTGATGTCCTCGGACCAGCCGGGCAGGTTTTCGTAGATCGGCTTCGCGTGGTGGAAGTCGGTCTGCGAGTACGGGAGCTCCTCGACGCGCTTGCCGTCGATCTCGTACGCGACGCACACCGGGATCTGCTCCCAGCCGGTCAGCACGTCGAGCTTGGTGAGGAAGAAGTCCGTCAGGCCGTTCACGCGGGTGGCGTAGCGGGCGATCGGGGCGTCGAACCAGCCGCAGCGGCGGTCGCGGCCGGTGGTCACGCCGCGCTCGCCGCCGATGCGGCGCAGGTCCTCGCCGTCCTGGTCGAACAGCTCGGTCGGGAACGGGCCGGCGCCGACGCGGGTCGTGTAGGCCTTGAGGATGCCGATGACGCGGCTGATCTTCGTCGGGCCCACGCCGGTGCCGGTGCAGGCGCCGCCGGCGGTCGGGTTCGAGGAGGTGACGAAGGGGTACGTGCCGTGGTCGACGTCGAGCAGGGTGCCCTGGCCGCCCTCGAACAGCACGACCTTGTCCTCGTCGAGCGCGTTGTTGAGGATCAGGGTGGTGTCGGCGACGTACGGCTTGATCTGCTCCGCGTACTGGAGCATCTCCTCCACGATCGCGGCGGCCTCGATGGCGCGGCGGTTGTAGAGCTTCGCGAGGAGCTGGTTCTTGCCCTCCAGCGCCGCTTCGACCTTCTGGGTGAGGATCGACTCGTCGTACAGGTCCTGGACGCGGATGCCGATGCGGTTGATCTTGTCCGCGTAGGTCGGGCCGATGCCGCGGCCGGTCGTACCGATCTTGCGCTTGCCGAGGAAGCGCTCGCCGACCTTGTCGAGGGTGACGTTGTACGGCGTGATGAGGTGTGCGTTGCCGCTGATGAGCAGCTTGGAGGTGTCGATGCCGCGCTCGTTCAGACCGCGCAGCTCGGAGAGCAGGACGGCCGGGTCGACGACGACGCCGTTGCCGATGACCGGGGTGCATCCGGGGGAGAGGATGCCGGAAGGGAGAAGGTGCAGCGCATACTTCTGGTCGCCTACGACGACCGTGTGGCCGGCGTTGTTGCCGCCCTGGTAGCGCACCACATAGTCAACGGATCCACCGAGCAGGTCGGTGGCCTTTCCCTTGCCCTCGTCACCCCACTGAGCTCCGAGCAGCACAAGAGCGGGCACAGGCGTACACCTCTTCCGGATGGGGCATGTCCAAGGTCAGGGGGCGTACGACGATGTACACCGCAGGCTGAGCCGTCGGACCGGTACCCCGGAATAGACGAAGGCCCTGGCGCAATAGCGCAAGGGCCTCTTGCACAAAGATGCTACCCGAGGAAGGACCGAGGTGTCGGCTCCAGAGCCCACCATGAGCCATGCGGGCGCGCCGGTAGGCGGCCTGCTCGTGCTCGTCGACCCGGTCGCCCGCCGTCTTGACGGCGAGTCCGTGCGGATCGCGAAAGATGTTCTGTCAGCGGGCGCGGCAGCGAAAATCTGTCTCCCGGACTCGCAGGAGGAGTTTGCGCGGGCCCTCGCCCGCCGGGGTCATCGGCAGCCGGTGATCGTCGGTGACGACCGTGCGCTGGTCCGCGCCGTGGGGCTGCTGTACCGGGAGCGGGGGCTGGGTGACGGCGCCGTTTCGCTGATTCCGGTGGGGCAGGTGGGGTCGCTGGGGCTGGCGCGGGCGCTGGGCGTCCCGCTGTCGGCGGTGGCCGCGGCCCGGTCGGTGCTGGACGGCGCCGTACGGGCGCGCGACCTGCTCGTGGACGACAGTGACGGGGTGGTGCTCGGGGACCTGCGGATTCCACCCGTCCGGACGGTACCGGGGGCGCAGGGGCCGTCGGTGTGGAGCGCGTACCGCTCGCTGGTGCGGACGCTGGTCCCCACGGGGGCTCCGACGGGGCACCGGCTGCGGGTGGAGGCGGACGGGCAGCTCCTGGTGGACGTGGACCGGCCGGTGCAGGACCTGCGGGTGGTTCCGGTGCCGAACGCGGCGGCGCCGGGCTCGGCGGGCACGGGCAGGGCGGGCACGGTTTCCACGGGCAGGGCGGGCCCGGGTTCGGTGGATCCGGGTTCGGCGGCCACCGGTTCGGCGGTTCCGGGGGTTTCCGCCGGCCTGGCGGAGGTCACGGTCCGGCTGGCCGGCGGCTCGGCCGTCCGGGTGCGGGCGCACGCGGTGACGGTCTCGGGATCGGACTTCCGCTACCGCGCCGACACCGTGGTGACCGGCCCGGTCCGCCGCCGGACCTGGACCCTGCGACCGGCGGCCTGGTCCCTCACCGTCCCGCGCTGACGGCCGTCGTCCCGGGGCGTCCCCGACGCTCCGGGACCACGGCCGGACGCTCCGGCGCCACGGCTAGGAAAAGTTCAGGGTGGCGCGGTGGGCCCGCCAGCGGTCCATCATCCCGCGCATCTCGGTCTGCAGGAACTCGAAGAACTCCGCGGTCTCCGCCATCCGCGCGCCCGCCGGTGTGTCCCTGCCGAGCCCGGCCACCCCGTCGCGGAGGGTCTTCTCGAACAGGCTCAGCACCTGGTCCCGGCGGGTGAACGTCTCGTACCAGAGCTCGTTGTGCAGCACGTACCGGTCCCGCCGGGAGCCCGGCTCCCGCTCCCGGCTGACCATGGTCACCTGCGTCAGGTACGCCACGGCGCCCGACACCGCCGCCGGGCTGATCTGCAGTGCCTCGCTCAGCTCGGCCGAGGTCATCGCGCCGTTGTCGCTCGCGAGGAGCTGCGCGAAGACCCGCGCGGCCATGCGCTGCATGCCCGCCTCCGTCAGTTGGGCGGCGAACCGCTCGACGAAGCGGGAGACCGCTTCCGCGTTCCGTGCTTCCACTGCATCCATGTCGTCCGCCACCTTCCCGACTTTACGTGATTCCCGAGCTTCACAAATTTGTGAAAGTAGCGTACGTTCAGAAACATGACGAAGGCAATCAGCGTTGCCGGCCTCCACAAGGCGTTCGGCCGCACCCGCGCACTGGACGGACTCGACCTCTCGGTCGCCACCGGCGAGGTCCACGGCTTCCTCGGCCCCAACGGCGCCGGCAAGTCCACCGCCATCCGGGTCCTGCTGGGTCTGCTGCGGGCCGACTCCGGAACCGCCCGGCTGCTCGGCGGCGACCCCTGGGCCGACGCCGTGGAACTGCACCGCCGCATCGCCTACGTCCCCGGCGACGTCACCCTGTGGCGCAACCTCTCCGGCGGCGAGGTCATCGACCTCTACGGGCGGCTCCGCGGAGGCCTGGACCGGGCCCGGCGCGCCGAGCTGATCGAGCGCTTCGAGTTGGACCCCACCAAGAAGGGGCGCACGTACTCCAAGGGCAACCGGCAGAAGGTCGCCCTCGTCGCCGCGTTCTCCTCCGAGGCCGAACTGCTCATCCTCGACGAGCCCACCTCCGGGCTGGACCCGCTGATGGAGGAGGTCTTCCAGCGCTGCGTCGCCGAGGCGCGCGCCGCCGGGCGGACCGTCCTGCTCAGCTCGCACATCCTCAGCGAGGTCGAGACCCTCTGCGACCGGGTCAGCATCATCCGCAAGGGCCGCACCGTGGAGAGCGGCACGCTGGCCGACCTGCGGCACCTCACCCGTACGTCGATCAGCGCCGAGCTCGCCGGCCCGCCGAACGGCATCGCGCACCTGCCGGGCGTGTACGACGTGGAGGTACAGGGGCTGAAGATCCGCCTGCAGGCGGACACGGACAAGCTGGGCGCCGTCATGCGCTCACTCGCCGACTCCGGTGTCCGGTCGCTGACCTCGACCCCGCCCACTCTGGAGGAGCTCTTCCTGCGGCACTACGCGGAGGACGTGGAGGAGGCGGCGGGCTCGGATGGCTCGCAGGACGCGGGTGGCTCGGACGGCTCTGATGGCTCGGGTGGCGCCGACGACGCGGACGGGACCGTGAAGGCGGGCGTCGCGCGATGAAGAACCAATTCGCCGGGACGGGGACTCTGCTGCGCCTCGCGCTCCGCCGCGACCGCGTGATGATGCCGGTCTGGATCCTGCTCGTGGCGACGACGGTGCTCAGCCTGCCCGCCTCGCTGGAGTCGGTCTACGGAACGGGCGCCGAACGGGCCAGGCTGCTCGCCACGATGAACGCCAACGGCTCGCTGCGCGCCCTGTACGGGCCGGTCTTCGGCGACTCGATCGGCGCCCTGACCGCATGGCGCGGCGGGGTCTTCGCCGGAGTGCTCGCCGGGATCATGAGCCTGGTCGTCGTGGTCCGGCACACCCGCGAGGAGGAGGAGACGGGCCGTCAGGAGCTGCTCTCCGCCGCGATGGTGGGCCGCCGGGCCCCGCTGACGGTCGCGCTGCTGGCGGCCCTGAGCGCCAATGCGTCGGCCGCTCTGCTCGTGACGGGCGGACTCGCCGGGCGCGGAGCCGGTGGTGCGTGGGCCCTCGGGCTGGGCATCGGCGCGACCGGGATGCTGTTCGCGGCCCTGGCCGCCACCGCGGCGCAGCTCACCGAGAGCGCGCGGCTCGCGAAGGGGCTCACCGGCGCACTGGTCGGCGCGGCCTTCGTCCTGCGTGCCGCCGGGGACGCCGGCAGCGCCGCGGGTTCGAGCGCGCTGACCTGGGTGTCACCGCTGGGCTGGCTGGAGCACGTACGGGCCTTCGCGGCCCCGCGCTGGTGGGTGTTCGGCCTGTTCACGGCGGCCGTGGCGGTGCAGGTGGCGGCGGCGTACGCGCTGGCCGGCCGCCGCGACCTCGGCATGAGCTTCCTGCCGGCCCGGCCGGGCCCGGCGCAGGGCCGCCTCGGCAGCGCGGGGGCGCTGGCCTGGCGGCTCCAGCGGGGCGGCCTGACCGGGTGGAGCCTCGGGTTCCTGGCGGCCGGGGTGGTCTTCGGCGGGATGACCGACGGGGCCACCCAGCTGGTCGGCGACAACGAACGGACCCGCGAGATCATCGAGCGGATGGGCGGCCGGAGCGGTGTCGCCGACGCCTTCCTCGCGACGATGGCCGGGATGCTCGGCATGGTCGCCGCCCTGTACATCGTCTCGGCGGTGCTGCGGCTGAACGCCGAGGAGTCGGGGCAGCGCGCCGAACCGCTGCTCGCGAACGCGGTCGGCCGGCTGCGCTGGGCCGGCGGCCACCTGGCCGTCGCGTTCGGCGGCTCGGTGCTGATCCTGTTGCTGGCCGGGCTGGGTCTGGGCATCGGGCACGGCCGGGGCCTCCAGGACACCGCAGCGACCGTCGGCGCCTGCCTGGCCCAGCTCCCGGCGGTGTGGGTGATCGGCGCCCTCGCCGCGCTCCTGCACGGCGCCGCCCCGAAGTACGCGCCCGCCGCCTGGGCGGTGGCCGGGGCCGCGCTGACCCTGGGCTGGATCGGCCCGGCCCTGAACCTCCCGCAGGGCGTGCTGAACCTCTCGCCCTTCGCCCACCTGCCCAAACTGCCGGGCGCGCCGACGATGGAGTGGGCGCCGGTGCTGGTGCTGACCGCGCTGGCCGCGGCTCTGCTGACCGCCGGTCTGACCGCACTGCGCCGCCGCGACCTGGCCTCCTAGCCGTCAGGGCGTCAGACCTCAGAACTCCACGAGGAGTTCGTCCAGACCGCGGATGACGTACCCGTCCCGCCACCGGGGCTCCCGTACGAGCCTCAGGGGCGGGACGCCGTCCGCCAACAGGGCCCCGAACGACGCGGTCAGCTCCCGCCGTGCGAGCGGAGCGCCCAGGCAGTAGTGGATCCCGGCGCCAAAGCTCAGGTGCGGATTGTCGGCCCGTGCGAGGTCCAGGACGTCGGGGTGCTCGAACCGGGCGGGATCGCGATTCGCGGACCCGAACAGCAGCGCCACCTCGGCTCCGCGCGGGATGACCTTGTCGCCGACCGTGATGTCGTCCAGCACCCACCGTTCGAACATCTGGAGCGGGGTGTCGAAGCGCATGAGTTCATCCACAGCTGTGGACAACTTTTCGCGATCGAGCGCGGCGAGCTGCTCGGGGTGACGGAAGAGGGTCCACCAGCCGTTGACCGTGGTGTTCACGGTGGCCTCGTGGCCGGCGTTCAGCAGGAGGACACAGGTGGAGATCATTTCCTGCTCGCTGAGGCGGCCGTCCTCATCGTGGGCGGCGATCAGACCGGAGATCAAATCCTCGCCGGGCTCCTTGCGCCGCTCGGCGATCAGCTCACGCAGATAGGCGCTGAACTCCACGCTCGCCCGTACCGCCCGCTGCGCGGTCTCCTCGTCCGGGCGGAGCTCGAACATCCCGCAGATGTCCGCCGACCAGGGCCGCAGCAGCGCCCGGTCCTCGGCGGGCACCCCGAGCAGCTCGGCGATCACCGCCACGGGCAGGGGCTCGGCGACCACGGTGAGCAGGTCCCCGCCCCCGTCGGCGAGGAGCTGCCCGACCAGCTCCCGGGCGAGCCGGTCCACGGCGGGAGCGAGCCGCTCCACGGTCCGCGGCGTGAACGCCTTGGACACCAGCCGCCGCACCCGCGCATGGGCGGGATCCTCCAGGTCCAGCAGGCCGTTCCCGTTGAGGACGTGGAACGGCTCGTGCTCCGGGGGCGGGGCCGCGCGGCCGAACTCCTCGTGCGAGAAACGGTGCAGATAGGTCCGGCCCAGCCGGCGGTCGCGCAGCAGCGCGCTCACATCGGCGTAGTGCGGCACCAGCCACTGCCCGGTGGCCTCCCACCACAGGGCGCGGCCCTGCTCGCGCAACTCCCGGTAGGCGGGGTACGGATCGGCGACGAAAGCGGCATCCCACGGATCAAAGCCCATCCCGTCACTGTAGGAGAACGCCCGGGCCGCGGCCGGAAGTCGCCCCGTGGCGCCCGCGCGCCGGGACTACGCCGGGGTCACCAGGCGGGTCTCGTAGGCGAACACTGCGGCCTGGGTGCGGTCGCGCAGACCCAGTTTGACCAGGATCCGGCTCACATGCGTCTTGATCGTGGACTCCGCGACGATGAGCCGGTCCGCTATCTCCGCGTTGGACAGCCCCTGTGCGATCAGCACCAGCACCTCCGTCTCCCGCTCCGTCAGCTCCTCGACCCCCGACGGGTCCGCGAGCCTCGGAGGGACCGAGAGCTTCGAGAACTCCAGGATCAGCCGCTTCGTGACCGTGGGTGCCAGCAACGCCTCGCCCGAGGCCACCACCCTCACCCCGTCGGCCAGTTGCCGGGCCGAGGCGTCCTTGAGCAGGAACCCGGAGGCCCCGGCGCGCAGCGCCTGGTACACGTACTCGTCGAGGTCGAAGGTCGTCAGGACCAGCACCTTCGCGTCCGTGTCGGATGCCACGATCTCCCGCGTGGCATCCAGCCCGTTCATCACCGGCATCCGGATGTCCATCAGCACCACGTCCGGCCGCAGCGCCGCCACCTGTGCGATGGCCTCCCGGCCGTCCACCGCCTCGCCGACCACCTCGATGCCGTCCATCGCGTTCAGCAGGACCGAGAAGCCCTCGCGGACCATCATCTGATCGTCGACGATCAACACCCTGATCGTCATGCCGGCCGCCCCGGCGCCGGCTCCTGCGCCCCGTCCTTGCGGCCGCGCACCGGTATGAACACCGCCACCTCGTACCCGCCCGCCGCGGTCCCCCCTGCCGTCATCTCCCCCTCCAGCATGGCCACCCGCTCCCGCATCCCGGTGATCCCGTGCCCGGCGCCCGGCGAGGGCCGCACGTCCCCGGTCGCTGCCGCGTTGACGACCCGTATGCCCAGCCCGCCCAGGACGTACGAGACCTCGACCGAGGCCACCGCCCCCGGCGCATGGCGCAGGGTGTTGCTCAGTGCCTCCTGGATGATCCGGTACGCCGACAGCTCGACGCCCGGCGGTAGCTCCCGCACCGCACCCGTCACCGTCTTCTCCACCTTCAGCCCGGCCTCCCGCACATTGGCCAGCAGCCCCTCGAGGGAGGCCAGCGTCGGCTGCGGGGCGTCCGGCGCCTCGTAGTCCGCGGACCGCACCACACCCAGCACCCGGCGCAGCTCCGTCAGCGCCGCCACCGCGTTCTCCCGGATGGTGACGAACGCGGCCTCCAGCTCCGGTGGCGGATTCTTCACCCGGTACGGTGCGGCTTCCGCCTGGATCGCGACGACCGACATGTGGTGGGCCACCACGTCGTGCAGCTCCCGCGCGATCGTCGTCCGCTCCTCCAGCAGGGTCCGCCGGTCCCGCTCGACGGCCGTGACCTCCTGCTGCGCGCTGACCTCCTGCGCCGCCTCCTTGCGTATGTTGCGGACCGTGACGATCAGCAGGGAAACCGCCAGGAGGAAGGCCATGGGCATGATCTCGACCGGCTCCCCCCGCCCGAGCACGACCGGTATCACGATCCCGCTCGCCAGGGTGATCAGCCACATCCAGCCCGCCGCCCGGGGCCTGGTCCGCATCGCGGCGATCGTCACCGTGGTGATGTAGCCGAAGAACGCACCCGGCGTCCACGGCCACACGTCGCTCGTGTGCGAACCGACGACCAGCAGCGCCTGCGTCGCGATGACGGTCGCCCAGAACGCCCCCACGGGCCGCACCAGGGTCATCAGCACCGGCGTGGCCGCGACCAGCCCCATCACGAGGGAGCTGCTTGCCGCCAGGTACTCGCCGCTGTCCGTGGAGGTGGCCATCACCACGAGGAACGCCAGGAAACCCACGACCGCATGGGGCAAATGGGCCATGTGCGGCCGTATCCGCTGCGGCAGCCGCCGCGTCACCGGCCCGTCCGTGCGCATCGGCGGCAGCGGCCGGTACGCGAAGGCGTCCGTGATCAGATCCTGGCGCAGGCTCTCGAACAGGCCGGAGGCCATCCGGAACTCAGGTGTCCGGGGGGTCGCCCGGGAGGTCGTCTCGGTCATACACACACCGTAGGTCGGCCGTCCCCTCGTCCGCGTCGCCGCTGAAGGGGATATCCCGCCCTCCCTCTCAGGTACTACGCGACCCTCTCAGTAGCCCGTCGGACGGACCAGACCCGTCTCGTACGCGAACACCGCCGCCTGGGTGCGGTCCCGCAGGCCCAGCTTCACCAGGATCCGCCCCACATGGGTCTTCACGGTCTGCTCGGCCACGACCAGGTGCCCGGCGATCTCCGCGTTGGACAGGCCCTGCGCGATCAGCGACAGCACCTCCGTCTCCCGCTCGGTCAGTTCGTCGATCCGCGCCCTGGACGGCGCCCGCGGCGCCCCCATCCGGGAGAACTCGGTGATCAGCCGCTTCGTGATGTTCGGCGAGAGCAGCGCCTCACCTGCCGCCACCACCCGGACCGCCTCGGCCAGCTGATCGGCCGACGCGTCCTTCAGCAGGAACCCGGAGGCCCCGGCGCGCAGCGCCTCGTACACGTACTCGTCGAGGTCGAAGGTGGTCAGCACCAGCACCTTGACGGCGGACTCCGGTGTACCCGTGATGACCGAGGTGGCCTCGATGCCGCCCATGCCCGGCATGCGGATGTCCATCAGCACCACGTCCGGGCCGAGTTCGGCGGCCTTCGCCACCGCGTCCGCGCCGTCCACGGCCTGCCCGACGACCTGGATGTCGGGCTGGGCGTTGAGGAGGACGGTGAAGCCCTGCCGGACCATCATCTGGTCGTCGGCGATCATCACCTTGATCGGGTCGGCCGGAGTGCTCATGCGTCCTGTTCAGTCCTTCTTCGTCTCGGGATCCATGGGGAGCACGGCGCTCACCTCGTACCCACCGCCGGGGCGGGGGCCGGCGGCGAGCTCGCCCCCCAGCATGCCCGCCCGCTCCCGCATCCCCAGCAGCCCGTGCCCCGCCCCCTGCGACGGCGGGGCCGGCCGGGTCGCGGCACTGTTGGCGATGCACAGGTGCAGCTCGCGCGGACCGTACGCGACCCCGACCTCCACCCGCGAACCGGGTGCATGGCGCAGACAGTTGCTCAGCGCCTCCTGCACGATCCTGTACGCGGTGAGCTCGACGCCCGGGGCGAGGGCCCGCCGGACGCCCGCGATCTCGGTGGTGACCTCCAGCCCGGCGCTGCGCACGTTGTCCACGAGGCCGCCCAGTTCGGCGAGGGTGGGCTGCGGGTGGTGCGGGTTCGCCGGATCGTCCGGCTGCTCGGAGCGCAGCACGCCCAGTACCCGGCGCAGTTCCGTCAGGGCCTCCAGGGCGTTCTCCCGGATGCCCGCCAGGTTCTCCTTGAGCTCCTCGGAGGGGTTCTCCACCAGGTGCGGGGCGACCTGCGCCTGGATGGAGATCACCGACATGTGGTGGGCGACCACGTCGTGCAGCTCGCGGGCGATCCGGTTGCGCTCCTCCAGCAGGGTGCGCTGCGCCCGCTCCTCCTCGGTGAGCGTCTCCTGCTCGACGAGCTTGCCGCGGGCCAGGCGGGTGGCCCGCAGCGCGTACCCGAGCAGGCCGACGAAGCCGTACAGGAGGAGCGCGGCCAGGACGGTGGTCTGGCTGTGCTCCGGTTTCAAGGACAGCTCGGCCAGACCGGTGAGGACGACGGGGACACCGACGGCCGCGACGGTCACCCGGGGCGGCACGCGCAGGGCGACCAGCAGCAGCACCGGTGCGAACGCGATCAGCCCTCCGGCCGTCCAGGGCCAGGTCTGACCCGCCCCGACATCGCCGTGGATCAGCCAGGCGCCCAGCCCGCCGGCCAGCAGGCCGAGCCACCACCCGGCCATCGGCCGGAACATCGCAAGCAGGATGGAGGCGCCGGTCAGGAGCGCCGCCACCAGCGGGGGACCGCCGGTGACGCCGTAGTGGTCGCCCATCTGTTCCGTGGTGAGGAAGCAGAAGAAGACGGCGACGTACCCGACTGCGACGTGCGGCAGCCGGTTGAGCCACCGCGGCCGGGACATCTTGGGCAGCGGATCCCACTCCACCGTGAGCAGGCGCCGGCCCAGGTCCCCCAGCCATCCTTCCCCGGGCGCGGAGACACGGCCCGGATGCCCGTGTGGGTCGGCCGCCGGGGCCCCGGCGGCCGCCGGACTCCGGTCCTGGGCCGGGGAGATGACCGGGGGCGCGCTCTGCTCGTTCACGCCGGTCAGCCTAGACATGGGTGATCTCCGCGGCCGGCGCCGGCGGGGAACCGGCTGCCGGGCGAGAGGCCGCGACGGTGCTGGAGGAGCCGCTCCGCTGCGGCCGGCGGGCCTGCTCGTAGGTGCGGAACGCGGCCCAGCAGACGCCCAGCGCGGCCGCGAACACCGGCAGCCACAGCAGCCGGGCGGCTATCCACTGCGCGGAGTCGGGCACCGTGTGCAGCCCGGGCAGATCGGCCGGGGCCAGCAGCCCCAGGGCGGTGACGGCCATCATCGCGGTCTGGTGCCACAGGAAGACCGTCATCGCGGACAGGTTCATCAGCGCCACCTTCGCCCAGACCCGGGGCCGCCGCATGGCCCGCTCCAGCGGCCCGCGGAGCAGCAGGGCCAGCCCGCACTGGGCCAGTCCGAACGTGGCGGCGGCCAGCGTCGGCGGGTTCAGGTTCGATATCGGGGCCCCGGGGACACCGACTATGGACACCGGATACCCGCCCCACAGCACCAGCGCGACGGTGGCGGCCGCCCCCGCGCCCAGCAGCAGCGCGGCCGGGCGCCGCCCGGCGAACGCCCCGCGGGCCCAGGCGGCGCCCAGCGTGTAGGGGACGAGCCAGCCGGCGGCCACATTGACCCAGCCGATCCATTCGGGCCCGCCGAGGCCGAACCGCCAGACGTCCACAGCTGCCACCACGGCCAGCGGCCACACCGGGGCGAGCCGCGCCACGAGCGGCGTGGCCGCGGTCAGCGCGGCGAAGACGAGAAGGAACCACAGGGGCGAGAAGACGAGCCTGAGCAGCGTCTCGACGGTGCCCGGCTCGGCGCCGCCGAGGAGCAGACCGCCCGCCGTCACGGTCCACAGGACGAGCACCGCCGCCACAGGCCGGAACAGCCGCGACAGCCGCTGCCCGACCCACGTCCCGTACGGGACCCCCCGTGCGCGGGCGGAGGTGTAGCCGCGGGCGGCGACATGACCGCCGACCAGGAAGAACACGGCGAGGGTCTGGAACAGCCAGGAAACCGGCGCCAGCCAGGGCAGGTGGGCCAGCGGACTGGTCGTGCTCAGGCCGCCGTCGGCGGTGGTCAGGGCGGTCACCAGCCAGTGGCCCAGCACCACGCCGAGGATGGCGAAGGACCGCAGTGCGTCCACGGTCCGGTCCCGGTCGGCGGGCGTGCCGGAGTCGATGCGGTCCGCGAGGACGGACCAGCGGGTGCGGAGCTCATGCACGGGGAGCCTCCGGGGTGGCCGGGGAGGTGCCGAGGACGATGCGGGTCAGGCTGTCGAGGGACACCGTGCCGGGCTTGAGGTAGTCGCTGTGCCCGCCGGGGCCGGCGGCGAACGGCCGGGCCCCGAAGGCCGGGTCCACGGGGTCGGTCCCGAAGCCGACCCCGCCGAGACGTACATGGGGGACGTCGGCGATCCAGTCGGAGCCGCCCCGCCCGGCCCAGACGCGGGCGGCCGTCGGCAGCCCGGCGGCAGATCCGGCGCCCGTGCCCGGACTGCCGAACAGGGCGATGTCGGTGACCTGGGGTCCGGTACCGGTCCGGGCGCAGACCACGGATCCGTACGAATGGCACAGCAGGGAGAGCCGGGCACCGGGTGCGGCGGCCCGCGCCAACCGGTCAAGGAAGGGGCCGAGTTCGGCCGCGCCCGCATCCGCCCGGCCGGCGGTCAGGACGGTCGCGCTGACCGTGCCGGGGGTGTCGTACCCGAGCCAGGCGACCACGGCGGAGCGGGGATGCCCGGCCTGGAGGCGCTGCTGCAGGGCGGCCGCCCCGGCACGGAACCTCTGGTAGGTGTCCAGTGTGGTGTCGGAACCGGGCACCAGCACGGCGACCCGGTCGGCGGTCTCCAGATCGCCGAGGACTTCGATGGCGCGCCCCGCGCCTCGGCCGTCGAAGACGAGGAACCGGGCCGCCCCCTCCGCCCCCATGGCACGCAGCTTCGCGGCCCGCCCCGAGCGCCCGGCGGCCTCCGCCATCCGGGCCGCCTCGGCGAGGTTGGCCCGGTTCGCCGCGTACCGGTCCGGGAGCGCGGTCTGCTCGGCGAGGGCGGCGGGCGCCGGCGCGGGCACAGCGGGAGAGGCGGCGGCGGACACGGGGAGCGCGACGGCCGTGGCGATGAGACCGGCCAGCAGGGTCCTACGCAGACGGCTTTGCCGACGTCCGGCGCGGTGACCCTCGGCGCGGCCTGCGCCGTGGTCATCGAGGCGTCCTGAGGCGCTGCTTGCGGGGCGTCCTGTGGGGCGGGTCATGGCGGTCCCTGTTCCTTCGCTCGGTCCAGAGGGGCTGACGGTGCGTCTTCTCTGGTTCCGAAGGTAGGAATTGGGGCCCCTCGTCGGCGTCCCGCTGGGGAGCGGCCTTTTCGCGTGGCTCTCAGGTATGACAGGGCAGACCTGAGAGCCACGGACGACGGGACGGGGTTCCACCCCCGGACGTCCTCCCCGAGGCGGTCGGCTAAGGTCCCGGAATGACCGAGGACGAGAACCTCAACAATGGCGATTCCCAACGCGGTTCCCTCCCCGGAGGCTCCGCCACCGGCTCCATCCCCGCCTCCATCCCCGCCTCCTCTCCCGGCGGTGACTGGCGCGCGGACCGCATCGGCAGCGCGCACCGCGGCGAGAACCCGACCGTCCTGCGCCGCCTCGGCCAGGGGTTCGCCGTGATCGGGGACCGGCAGTTCCTCCCCGGGTACGCGGTACTGCTGACCGACGGCCCGTCAGTGACCCGGCTCTCCGACCTGCCGCGGGCGCGCAGGACGGCGTACCTCGCCGACATGGAGCGGCTCGCCGAAGCCGTCGAACGGGCCTGCCGCCGCCTCGATCCGGCCTTCCTCCGCGTGAACATCGAGATCCTGGGCAACACCGACCCGTACCTCCACGCCCACATCTGGCCCCGCTACGCGTGGGAGCCCGCCGACCGGGTGCGGCTGCCCGTCTGGTTGTACGGGGAGGAGTACTGGAGGGGGAGCCGGTACGAGCTGGGCGAGCGGCACGACGGGCTGCGCGTCGCCATCGGGGAGGAACTGGACCGGCTCGGCACCGGCTGACACCGGGGCCGGCAGGACCGACAGGGCCACCAAGGCCACCAAGGCCCCCGGCACCCGTACCCCGCCGGGGCTACGGCGTCGTCGCCACGCGCACGCCGAATCCGATCAGGACCACACCCGTCGCCCGGTCCAGCGCCCGCCGGACGCGCGGCCGGGCGAAGAACCGCCGGGCGCGCGAGAGGACGTACACGTACGTGCCGAGCCAGATCACCGTCAGGGCGAGATGGATCAGGACGAGCAGCGCCATGCCGGCGGCCGGGCGGAGCCCGGACGGGGCGAGGGCGGGCAGCAGCCCGGTGTAGAAGACGGCGATCTTGGGGTTGAGGGCGTTGCTGACGAGCCCGGTCCGCCAGGCGCTGCCCGTGGCCCCGCGCACGGCGGGCGGTTCCGCGCCGGGCCGGCGCAGGGACTGGACGCCGAGGAAGCAGAGGTAGGCGGCGCCCGCGAGCTTCACCGCCAGGTACACCTCGGCCGACGCGGCGAGCAGCGCGGCCAGGCCGGCGACGGTGAGGGCGCCCCACAACAGGAGCCCTGCCGCGATCCCGGCGACGGTGCGCAGCCCGTCGGCACGCCCGCGGGAGACGGCGCGCTTCGTCACGACGGCCATGTCGGGGCCGGGGACGAGCGTGAGCAGTGCCAGGACGCCGGTCGCGGTCAGGAGTTGCGTGAGCACGCGGCTCAGTCTGCCACCGGGGTCCCGCGAGCCGTCCCGCTCCTTCGTCCCGCTCCTCCGTGCGGCTGGGCGGTGCGGCCGGTCCGTACCGCCGCGAACAGACGGGCCGTGCGGCTTCACTCGTCGAACGGCACCTCGCGCGCGGGGAGCAGCAGGGCGTCCAGGGCCGTCGTGAGGCGGTCCAGGACCTGCACCGTTTCCGCGAAGGCCGCTTCGCCCAGTTCCTCGGTGAGACGGTCGGCCAGGGCGGCGTGGGCAGGGGTGATGCGGGCGACGGCGGCCCGGCCCTCCTCCGTCGGCCGGAGCAGCTTCGCGCGGCGGTGGGCCGGGTTCGGCACGTACGCGGCGAGCCCCTTGGCCACCAGCAGGTCCGCGATGCGCTGGACGCTCTGCCGGGTGATGCCCATGACGCGGGCGATGCCGGCCACCGGCAGGGGCTCCTGGAGCGCCGCGCCCAGCACCTGCCACCAGGCCGCGGTCAGCCCGGCCGGCCGGGCCAGTTCCTCCGAGAGCGTGAGGAACCGGCCGTTCAGCCCGAACACCCCGAGGGCGGTGCGGCTCAACAGGTCCTGCCGGGCCCGTTCCGGCGAGGGATCGGGCGCGGAATCGTGCGAGGGCCCGGGGGCGGAGCCGGGGACAGAGCCGGGGACGGAGCCGGGCGCGGAATCGTGCGAGGGCCCCGGGGCGGAGCCGGGCGCGGAATCGGCCACGGAATCAGGCATCGCCGCGCTCCGCAGCCGCCATCAGGACGGGGAACGCGCTCGCGTCCGAGTCGTGGAACAGCCGGTACCAGGCGTCCAGGACCTCCGGAGCGTAGGCGCCCAGCCGCGCGAAGACCTCCCGGGCGAAGGCCACGGGTTCCGTGGGGCCCGCCGTGATCAGGTTGCCGTCCGTCACCGCGTCGGCCTCGACGTACCGGTCGGCGCCCGCGTATCCGGGCTGCTGGGCGAGGTAGCCGGCGGCCGCGCTGGTGTGGGTGCGGCCGTCGAGCAGCCCCTGCCGGGCCAGGCCGGCCGTCGCGCCGCAGATCGCCGCGACCGGTACGCCGGCCGCCAGGAACTCCCGTGCCTTGGCCGCGAAGGGCGCCAGGTCGTCGCCCGCGTCCCACAGCGAGGCGCCGGTCAGGATGAGGAGGGAGGAGTTCTCTGGCGAGAGGTCCGCGAGGGCCAGGTCGGGCTGGATGCGGACGCCGCCCATCGTGGTGACCGGGGTCGCGGTGGTGAAGCCGACCGTACGGACGCGGTGGCCGCGCTGGGTCAGGTGGGCGGTGGTGTGCCCCGTCTCCCAGTCCGCGTAGGTGTCGTACACCGCGAGGTGAACCGTTCCTGCAGGCAGGTCGCCGGAAGTGGTGGTGCCGCCGGTCATGTCGCCGCCTCCTCCATGAAAATCCACGGGTTATGACAGGAGGCTGTCATAGCGACAGTGTGCTGTCAATCACCCCTGTCACAGCCTCCTCACCGCATTCCGTACAGACAGACTGCCGAGACCCGGCCCCCGCCCGCAGACAGTCCGCCCATATCCCGTCCCACCTGCGCACTTCTAGCGTCGCCATATGACCCCTCATGTCACCACCGACGCCACCGGCGCGGCCGTCAAGGCCGCCGACCGCGCCCACGTCTTCCACTCCTGGTCCGCCCAGGCCCTGATCGACCCGCTCGCCGTCGCCGGAGCCGAGGGGTCGTACTTCTGGGACTACGACGGAAACCGCTTCCTCGACTTCTCCTCCCAGCTGGTGAACACCAACATCGGCCACCAGCACCCCAAGGTCGTCGCCGCGATCCAGGAGCAGGCCGCGCGGCTCTGCACCCTCGCGCCCGGCTTCGCCGTCGACGTCCGCTCCGAGGCCGCACGCCTCATCGCCGAGCGGACCCCGGGCGACCTGGACAAGATCTTCTTCACCAACGGCGGTGCCGAGGCCGTCGAGAACGCCGTACGGATGGCCCGGCTGCACACCGGGCGCCAGAAGGTGCTGTCGACCTACCGCTCCTACCACGGGGCCACCGCCGCCGCGATCAACCTGACCGGCGACCCGCGCCGCTGGCCCTCCGACACGGGCGCCGCCGGCGTCGTGCACTTCTGGGGCCCGTTCCTCTACCGCTCGCCGTTCCACGCCACCACCGAGGCCGAGGAGTGCGAGCGCGCCCTCACGCACCTCGCCGACACCATCGCCTTCGAAGGGCCGGCGACCATCGCCGCGATCATCCTGGAGAGCGTGCCCGGCACCGCTGGGATCATGACCCCGCCGGCCGGCTACCTCGCGGGTGTCCGTGAGCTCTGCGACCGCCACGGCATCGTCTTCGTCCTCGACGAGGTGATGTCCGGCTTCGGCCGGACCGGCAAGTGGTTCGCCGCCGAGAACTGGGAGGTCACCCCTGACCTGATCACCTTCGCCAAGGGTGTGAACAGCGGGTACGTGCCGCTCGGCGGCGTCGCCATCTCCGGTGCCATCGCCGAGACGTTCGCCACGCGCCCCTACCCCGGCGGGCTGACGTACTCCGGCCACCCGCTGGCCTGTGCCGCCGCAGTGGCGACGATCAACACCATGGAGGAGGAGGGCGTCGTCGAGCACGCCGCGCACCTCGGCGAGAACGTGATCGGCCCGGCGCTCGCCGAGATCACCGAGCGGCACCCCTCGGTCGGCGAGGTCCGCGGCCTGGGAACCTTCTGGGCCCTGGAGCTCGTCCGGGACAAGGGGACGCGCGAGCCGCTCGTCCCGTACAACGCGGCCGGGGCCGACAACGCGCCGATGGCCGAGTTCGCGGCGGCCTGCAAGGCCTCCGGCCTGTGGCCCTTCGTGAACATGAACCGGACGCACGTCGTCCCGCCGTGCACCATCACGGAGACGGAGGTCAAGGAGGGCCTGGCCCTGCTGGACGAGGCGCTGACGGTCGCGGACCGCCACACCACATCGGCGTGACCCGTCACACCACCTCGGTGTGACCTGTCGCCCCACCTCGGTGTGACACGCGACGTCGCCCGGGCGTGACCCGCGATGCCGCCCCGGCGTGACGCAAATGGTCTGCGTGCGATCGGTTTCAGCCTTGCTGCCTGGCCTAAGGTGTCCGAAGTTCACTTAAGGAGACGGACCCCTATGCCAGGCAGCGGCGCTGTCACCCGCAACACACTTCGCCAGCAGATCGCGGACGCGCTGCGCGACGAGGTGCTCGCGGGACGCCTGCCACCGGGCACCGAGTTCACGGTCAAGCAGATCGCCGAGCAGTACGAGGTCTCCGCGACCCCCGTACGCGAGGCCCTGGTCGACCTCGCGGCCCAGGGGCTGCTGGAATCGGTGCAGCACCGGGGCTTCCGCGTGCGCGTGTACTCCGTGGACGACTACCGGGGCATGATCGAGGCCCGTACGCTCATAGTGGACGGGATCTTCCGGCGGCTCGTCGAGCGCGGCACCGCGCCCGGCTCCGGCGAAATGCTGGTGTCGGTGCGCCGTCGTGCCGAGGAGGCGTGCCGGGCCGCGCAGAGCGGCTCGCTCGAAGTGCTGATCGGCTACGACCTGCGCTTCTGGAGGGAGCTGAGCGGGCTGGTCGGCAACACGTACATCTCGGAGTTCCTGCACCGCATCCGCGTGCAGTGCTGGGTCTTCGCCGTACCGCACCTGAAGGCGGCTCCGGATCTGCACACCGGGCTGTGGTCCGGCCACAACGAGCTGGTCGACGCGGTGACCCGCGCCGATGCCGACGAGGTGCGCAGCCTCGTGTACGCGTACAACCAGCACGGCCTGGACTGGGCCGCGGGCCTGAAGGCGGCCGGCGCGTGACCGGCACGAGCGGCACGAGCGGCAAGGGCAGCACGGTCGCAGCGGCCGCGCCGGCCCCGGTCTGGCTCGGCGCGGTCGGGCTGTCCGTCGTCATCCCCGCCCACGACGACGAGCACCGGATCGGCTCCGCGCTCGACGCCTTCCGCGCACATCTCGACGCCCGTCTCGGCACCGGCCCCGGCGACTGGGAAATCGTCGTCGTCGACGATGCCTCCGCCGACGCCACGGCCACCCTCGTCGAGGCCGCGGCCGCCGACGACCCCCGGATCCGGCTGATCCGCTCCGAGCACCACCGCGGCCCGGGCGCCGCGCTGCGCGCCGGAGTGCTCGCCTCCGCCGGTGAGCGCGTCCTGCTCGCCGACAGCGGGCTCAAGACGCCGCCGGCCGAACTGGACCGGCTGGAACAGGCCCTGGCCCCCGCCCGGGCCGACGAACCCACGGCTGGCGCCCCCCGGGCCGAAGACCCCCGGGCCGAGGGACCCGCGGCTGGCGCCCCCCGGGCCGACGGACCCGCGGCAAACGGACCCACGGCCGAAGACCCCCGGGCCGAAGCCCCCCGGGCCGACGGACCCGCGGCCGAAGATCCCCGGGCCGGCGCCCGCCCGGCGAACGGCTCCGCGCCCGCCCCGGCCCCGGTCGTCGCCCTCGGCCGGTCGGAGAACCGCCTGGTCCGCGCCCTGGGCATTCCGGGAATACCCGGATTCCGCACCGGCAGCTGCACCTTCGCGCTCTTCGACGGGGACCGGGCGCGGGCCGCCTTCGGCGCCTCCCGTCTCGACGGCCCCGCCATCGATGCCGAAGTGCTGCGCTGGGTCCGCCGGCAGGGCTGGCGCGTCACCGAGGTCCCGGTTCGCCGCAGCGCACCGCCCACCCCGCGCCCGCCCCGGCCCCGCCGGGCCGCGGGCGCCCGGCGCCGCGCGCTCGTGGACCTGCTGCGGCTGAACGCGGGCGGCCTCGCCGTCGCGGCCGTCTTCCTCGCCCTCTCCGCGTACGTCTTCCACGGCCTGTGGGCGGACCTCGACGGCCGCTACCTCAAGGACGCGCTCCAGGACCAGAACCAGTGGGAGTGGTTCGTCGGCGTCACCACCGACAACATCACCCACCTGCGCAACCCCCTCTTCACCCTGGCCCAGGGCATGCCCGACGGCGTGAACCTGATGGCCAACGCGACGATGCTCGGCCTGACCGTCCCGCTGATCCCGGTGACGCTCCTGTTCGGGGAGACCGTCACCTTCGTACTGGTCCTCACGCTCGGCATGGCCGCCAGCGCGTGGACCTGGTACTGGCTGATCCGCCGCCGCTTCGTGAACGGCCGCTGGGCCGCCGCCGCGGGCGGGGCGTTCGCCGCGTTCGCGCCGCCGATGGTCTCGCACGCCAACGGCCATCCGAACTTCGTCGTCCTCTTCATGCTCCCGCTGATCATCGACCGGGCCCTGCGCCTGTGCGAGGGCCGGAACGTGGTCCGGGACGGCGTCCTGCTCGGCCTGTTCGCGACGTACCAGATCTTCCTCGGCGAAGAGCCGCTGCTCATCGCCGCGCTCGGCATGCTGCTCTTCTGCCTGGCGTACCTGCTGGTCGACAGGCGGCGCGCCCTGGAGGCCGCGCGGCCCCTGGGCCTCGGCCTGGTCATCGCCGCCGCCGTGTGCGTGCCGCTGCTGGCCGTCCCGCTGTACTGGCAGTTCTTCGGGCCGCAGAGCTACCACTCGGTCCTGCACGGGGACAACGCCGGGAACAGCCCCCGCGCCCTGGTCGAGTACGCCGCCCGTTCCCTCTTCGGCGACGCCGAGACGGCCGGCCGGCTCTCGATGAACACCACCGAGCAGAACGCCTTCTACGGCTGGCCCCTGCTGGCCTTCGGCGTGGCCGTGTGCGTGTGGATGTGGCGGCGTACGGTCGTCCGCGCGCTCGCGATCACCGGCGCCGCGGCACTGCTGCTGTCCCTCGGGCCGTGGGTGCCCGTACCGCACACGGACGTCGTGCTGCCCGGGCCCTGGCGGCTGATGGGCGAGGCGCCGCTGTTCGAATCGGTGATCGAGGGGCGCGTGGCGATGGTGTGCGCCCCGGTGCTGGGCGTGCTGCTGGCGCTCGCGCTGGACCGGATCGTACGGATGCGCAGGCGCGAGCTGCGCACGCTCGGCCTGCTCGGGGTGGCGGCCGCGCTGATCCCGGTGCTGCCGCTGCCGCTGGCCGTGCGGGAGCGGGAGCCGGTGCCGCAGTTCATCGCCTCGGGTGCCTGGAAGGGCTACGTCCAGGACGGCGAGGCCCTCGTCCCGGTGCCGCTGCCGGACCCGGGCCAGGCGGACGCGCTGCACTGGCAGGTGGAGGCGGACTTCGGCTTCCGGCTGGCCGGCGGCTACTTCAACGGCCCGTGGGGGCCCGATCGCATCGGCATCTACGGGGCCACCCCGCGGCACCTCTCGAACCTCCTGCGGGACGTCCGCTACGGGGCCGAGCCGCCGGAGATCACCCCGCAGTGGCGGGAGCAGGCCCGTCAGGACCTGGAGTTCTGGAAGGCGGGCGCGGTCGTCCTGCCGTTCCAGGACCGGGACACGGAACTGCGCGACCTGCTCACCGGACTGCTCGGGCAGGAGCCGAAGAAGGTGCAGGACGTATGGGTCTGGAGGGTGGGCCGGGGACAGCCGTAGCGGGCTGTTCCGCCCCAGGTTCTGCGCAGCCCTTCGCGGAGGGTGTTCGGCGCACTACGCTGGCCGGATCGGCGACAACGACTGATCGGAGCCCGCGTGGCCTGTGACCTGTGGCTGGTCCCCCTTGTCGACGTGCTGTGCCACAGCCCCGACAACCCGTTCGCGGAAGAGATCGCCTCGTACGACAAGGCGCTGGGCGAGGCGGGACTGCCGTCCGTACCCGTGTTCGCCTACATGCCGGGCCTGAGCGGGGACGTGGCCCCCGTCGCCGGCTTCGACTACGACGCCCTGCACTTCCTGCGGCGGGCCTACCTGCTGCAGATCTGCGGACTGCCGGTGACGCCGGTGGACGAGCTGGGCGGGGACTACGAGCAGCTGCTGGAGATGTTCGAGCCGACGGCGCAGCAGTCGCACCTGGTGTGGCACTACGACCACGCCGGGGCGTACGTGCCGGTGGACTTCGCCGCTCCGCTGGCCAACGAGGAGCTGTTGGCCGGGGGCGGGCCGCTCGGGTCGGCGCAGGGCCTGCTGCGGGAGCTGATGGTGGTGGCGCCGGCGATCGGGATCGACCCGGGGAACCCGCCGCTGGCGCCGGCCGCGCCGGGGCGGCCGACGTCGCTGGAGGAGCCGGCGGGGCCGATCCCGTACGACGAGAGCCCCTTCGCGCGGGAGCGGCACGTGTGGCTGGGCCTGCACGCCGCTGCCACCCGGAGCCTGGGCCAAGGCTCCATGATCATCTTTAGCTGACCCGCGTCCTGCCCGCCCGCCCCCCGCGCCGCCGCCCCCACACAGGGGTCAGCGGGGTTGTTCCGGGGGGCGCTGGCGGGGCATGTTCGGGCGGGTGCCCGGCGGGAGCGGGAAGCGGGCCGGCGGCAGGCCCGCCTCGGCCCGGGACGACGGGGCGCCGAGCGACTGCATCACCAGCGGCGCCGGCCCGGACGAGAACTCCACCATCCACTCCGCGGTCTCGGTCCGCACGAGCTCCGTCACGTCCTCCGAGAAGCGCCGCAGGACGGTCAGGCACCGCTCCGCCGCCTCGCTCGCCGTTCCCTCCGTCGGGCCCAGGACCTCCCGTACGTTCTCGGAGGCCCAGTCGAACTGCAACGTCTGGAGCCGGCGCTGGACCGCCTGTGCCGTCGCCACGTCCCGCATCCAGCCCGACGTCAGTCCGAAGAACCGGTCGCAGGCCAGACAGGCGGCGCCCAGCAGCAGCGACAGGTATCCGTACGGCAGCACGCCGGAGGCGGCCCCGGTGAGCTCCAGCAGCGGCATCGAGGCCCCGGCGATCGCCCCCGCCGCCGCGCCGATCCGCAGGACCCGTGCACCGCGGCGCTTCCACGCGCGGTCGGACAGATACCACTCCGCGGTGCGCAGCGCATCCGCTTCCACCCGCCGGTAGAGCTCGTCCAGCCGCTCGGCCGGCTCGCCCCAGTCCCCCAGAGGGAACGGTCCTCCGGTCAGATCGCCCGCCGCCATCGGTCCGCCGCCCTCCTCCCGGGGTTCCCGGGGATCCCGGGGTGGCCCCTCGGGCTGCATCTCCGGCTGGCTCACCCGGCACTCCCTCTGCCTGCGCTGACGTGTGGTGGTGCGCGTGTGCGCAATGATGCGCATGCTCTTCCTACCTTCGAATGGCGGCCGATGGGCGACGAATCCCCGGTTTTCCGCCCGCAAGGAGGGCTCCATCAGGGACGCGCACGCCCCGTCTCTCACTCGAAAGAGTTGGTCCTCACGGCGTAGGGCGCGCCGCGCGGGGAGCACGTAGGCTCGGATTGACCAGGCTGCCCCAGGCCTGGACGACATTACGGAGTGAGTGACCTGTGATTCCCGGTGGTGGCCAGCCCAACATGCAGCAGCTGCTCCAGCAGGCCCAGAAGATGCAGCAGGACCTCGCGGCGGCCCAGGAGGAACTGGCCCGCGCCGAGGTGCAGGGCCAGTCCGGCGGCGGTCTGGTCCAGGCGACCGTGACCGGTTCCGGTGAACTGCGTGCCCTGGTGATCGACCCGAAGGCCGTCGACCCGGAGGACACCGAGACCCTCGCCGACCTGGTCGTCGCGGCGGTCCAGGCGGCCAACGAGAACGCACAGGCGCTCCAGCAGGAGAAGCTCGGCCCGCTGGCCCAGGGCCTGGGCGGCGGCAGCGGCACGTGTGCGCGCGCTCGCTGGCGGTTGCGAGGGAGGCCGGGGGCTTGAGCAGGCGGACGCGGGTCATCTGGGAGCGGCCCGCAATGTCAGCCGCGGGGGCCCGGTCGACCAGGTACTCGGGCT
>LJCW01000029.1 GCA_001298555.1 Actinobacteria bacterium OV450 | reverse complement strand
CGGCCCAGCTGGCGCAGGTTCTCCTCGACCTGGCCGCGCAGCTGCCCGGGGGGGGGGTGGGGCGGGTAGACGTGGGCGTGCACCTCTTCGCCGCCGGGGCCCTGGTAGGTCCGCCGGAAGGGGGCGGGCCAGAGTTCGGCGTGCTCGCGGGAGGGCGGGCGCAGGACCTCCACCCGGCGGCCCGGTTCCCGGGGGTCCAGCAGCACCACGGTCGGCCGGTGGGCGGGGCCCGCCGCGACGGCTGCGATCCGCTTCCCGTCGGTGGCGGGCGAGTGCCACTCGGTGTACGGCCCGTCCGGGTCGAGTGCGGTGCGTTTCCCGTCGGAGCTCAGCAGGGCGGGGCGGCGGCCGGCGGTGCCGTGCAGCACGGCGAGGGTGCCGTCGTGCAGGGGCAGGAACCAGCGGGAGCCGACGCGCCAGAGGGCTTCGGCGTACTCCTGCGGTTCGGCGCGCAGGGGGCGGGAGCCGCCGTCCGGGCCGATCTCGTGCAGGTTCCACCAGCCGTCGGGGTCGGTGACAGCGAACAGGCGTCCGGAGCCGTCGGCGGCCCACTCCGCCTGGGCGACCGAGCGGCCCGGGCCGCCCGCGACCCGTACGGCGGGCCCGAGCAGGCCCTCGGGGGTGATCGCGGCGACCATCAGGTCCGTACGGTCCCATGGCATGTCCGGGTGGTCCCAGCCCAGCCAGGCGACCCGGTCCCCGCCGGGGGCGATGCGCGGGCCGGTCAGGAACCGGTGGCCGGCGGCCAGCACCCGAACCGCCGCCGGGTCCTCGGCCGCGCTGCCGTCCAGCGGCAGGGCCACCAGCTCGCGCCGGACGCCTTCGGGAACCGGCTCCCCGGCGGCATCCGGCAGGGTCTCGCGCACGCACCACAGTTCGGCGCCGCGGACCGCGAAGTCGCCGTATCGGTGGACCGCTCCGGGGCCTGCGGGCGGACTGACCGGTACGGCCGGGGCGGCGGGCCGCCACCGGTGGACCCGCTGGTCGGTCCCGTCGCTGAAGACGATGCCGTCGCCGGGCCGGCCGGAGACCGGCAGCCAGGGCCTGGCCCCGTACTCGTTGAACCGGCTGCGCACGTCCCGGCCGCCGGGCAGCACTTCCTCGGGCACGCCGTCGGGCCCGCGCCGCATCAGTGCGCTGCGGCCGCCGTCGTGGGCCAGCGGCTCGGTCCACCACACCTCGTCGCCGACGAAGTCCAGCCACTCGGGCAGGGCGGCCCCGCGGGCGACGTCGTCGGCGGCGAGCGCCGACCGCCAGCTTCCGTAGGGCGCTTGCTTGCGGGCGTCGTCGGGCACGGGGTCCTCACTCCTCGGTGGTGTACGGGCGGCGGCCGTCGAGCAGCAGGGCGACCAGCGTGGCGACCGCGTCCTCGTCGTTCGAGGGCAGGACGAGCCCGGCGGCGCGCCGGACCTCCTCGGGTGCGTTCGCCGGGGCGGCGCCCAGTCCGGCCAGGTGCAGCATGGACAGGTCGTTGAGCCCGTCCCCGACGGCCACCGCCTCGGCCGGGTCCACGCCGGTCTCGGCGCACAGCCAGCGCAGGGCCTCGGACTTGCCGGTGCCGGGCGGGACCAGTTCGACGAAGCCGCCGCCCGAGGCGGTGGCGGTCGCGCCCCCGCCGACGGCGCGCTGGACCTCGGCCACGACGGCCGGCCCGCAGCCGGTTCCGGTGTGGACGAGCAGCTTGGGCACCCGGACGGGCAGGTCGAGCCGGTCCGCGCAGGTGCGGTGGCTGACGTGGGTCCAGTGCGCGGCGGCCTCGCGCGGGAAGGGGTCGAGGGTGACGGTGCGGTCCACCAGGTCCAGCGCGCAGGACCAGTGGGGCGAGGCCGTGCGGACGGCTTCGAGGATCCGCAGGACCGGGCCGGGGGCGAAGCCGAGGACCCGGCGCGGCCGGGCCTCGCCGGGCGCGTGGATCACCGCACCGTTGCTGTACGCCCAGTACGCCGAGTCCGGGACCCCGCCGGTCACCGCGGCGGGTACGTCACGGCCCGGCCGGGCCGTGATCACGGCGAGGGCGAGTCCGGCGTCCCGGACCCGGAGCAGGGCGGCGCGGACCGGTGCGGTGAGCCGGCCCCGGGAGTCCAGAAGGGTTCCGTCGAGGTCGCAGGCGAGCAGCCGGGGCCGCGGCCGGGGGCCGCGGCCGGGCGGGGGGATCACCCGGCCGCCGACGCGGTGGCGGTCCGCTGGGCCGCGGTCTCGGGCAGCCGGTGGCACAGCAGCAGGAAGCCGACCCCGAGCAGGGCGCAGAGCCCGGTCGAGGCGGTCGCGGGGCCCGGACCGCTGAGTTCCTGGACCAGTCCGGCGAGGGCCGATCCGAGTGCGGTGCCGGTCGTGAGCAGGGTGATCAGCCAGGCGAAGGCCTCGGTGACGGTGCCCTCGGGGGCGAGGGCGTCCACCAGGGTGAAAGACACCACCAGCAGCGGGGACAGGAAGAACCCGGTGGACAGGCAGACCAGGGCCATGACGGCCGGCGGGGCCATGAGGGCCACCAGCAGGTAGGTGACGGTGAGTCCGGCCCCGCAGAGCACCGCCTGGGCGGTCGGGGCCGCGTTCCACCGGCCGCGGCCGTAGACCACGGCGCCGACGAGCGCCCCGCACGCGGACAGCGCGAGCAGGGTGCCGGCCCCGCCGGGCAGCGGATGGCGTTCGGCGTAGGCGACGGCGCCGATGTTCAGGCCGCCGATGGCCGCCCCGGCTCCGGCCAGCCCGAGGAAGAGCAGGACCAGCGCGCGGCTGCGCAGCGGACCGAGCCAGTCGCGGGTGCCCGGGCTCCCCCGCCATTGCCGGGAGGGGCGCGAGGTGGCCATGACGAGGGCCCCGCCGAGACAGAGCACGGCGGAGAGCACCACGGCGGCCTCCGGCGGCCCGAGGGCCACCGTCGCGGAGACGAGCAGGGGGCCGCCGATGAAGACGAGTTCCTGGGCGGCGGCATCCATCGCGTAGGCGCGCTGGAGGTTCTCCTGGCCGACGAGGACCGGCCACAGGGCGCGCAGGCACGGCTCCAGCGGCGGGGTGGCCGCCCCGGCCAGGACGGCGCCGGCCAGCACCGCCGGCCGCGAGGCCGGCGCGAGGGCGATCAGCAGGATGCCGCAGCTGGAAAGCACGGCGCTGGCGAGCAGCACGTACGTCTGCCCCCAGCGGTCCACCATGCGGCCGAGCACCGGTCCCCCGACGGCCCCCGCCACGGCGAGGACCGCCGTGGCCAGGCCGACGAAGCGGAAGTCCGCGTCGTGGGCGCGCAGGGTGAGGGTCATGGCGAGGGCCGTCATGGCGGTGGGCAGCCGTCCGATCAGCGCGCCGCCGAGGGCGTGCGGAACGGACGGCCGGCGCAGCAGGGCCGCGTAGCTCACGTGCTGTTCTCCTGGTCGGGGAATTGCCGGTCGGACACTTCGTCGAGGAACCTCAGCGACAGGCCGGTCACGGCCTGGCTGCGGAGCCTCAGTTCGATTTCCGCCAGGCCCGAGCGGTGCTGCTCGGCCGGGTCACCGCTGAGCGGTATCCACAGCCAGCCGCTGTCGAGCCAGGCGTTGCCCACGGTCTCCGCGTCGCGGGCGGTGGGGATGGCAGGGGCGACGCGTTCCGGGATGTCCGGCACGTTCACCGCGCAGACTCCGCCGTCGGGGGCGAAGCCCACCGAGGCCACCGCCCGGAAGCCGATGGGGGTTTCCCCGGCAGGTCCGGTCGGCGGGGTCCGGCCGTCCGTGCGGTCCCCGGTGGGGGCCCGCACGGCTTCCAGGACTCCGGATTCCGCGTCCCATTCCGTGATGAAGGTTCGTGGCGCCATCACAACGCTCCCGTCAGGTCATAAGGGGAACTGGATCACTCACACATGCTGGAGCCGCTCGAAGCCGACGGCGGGCGGGGTGCCGAGCCGCGCCGGCCTCAGTTCGACCTCGCCGAGGACGGTGTCGGCGGGGGCGGCGACCACCCAGGACACCACCGAGGCCACCGACTCGACGCTCATCTTGAGTTCGGAGAAGTCGTCGTCGAAGTTGCGGATGGCTCCCGGGTTGAGCAGCGTGGTCCGCACGCCGTTCGGGCGTTCCTCCATCAGCAGCACCTCGGCCACCGACTTCAGTGCCGCCTTGGTCGCGCAGTACGCCATTCCGCCCTCGAACGGCCGGTCCCCGGCGTGCGAGCCCATCAGGACGATGTGCCCGCCGGCCGCCCGCAGGGCGGGCAGCGCCGCCTGGATGACGCGGACGTTGGCGGTGAGGTTCACCGCCACCGCCTCGTCCCACACCCGCGGGTCGAGCTCGTCGACCCGGCCCAGGCCCCGCGTCACCGCGTTCAGGACGAGCAGGTCCAGCGCGGGCACGTCGGCGAGTACCGTCCGGGCGGCCTCGAACGCGGCCTGCCCGTCCGCGAGATCGGCCGTGACCGGGTCCCGGTGGTCCGTGCAGGAGCTGCGGTTCAGGCAGCGGACGGTGAAGCCGTCCGCCGCCAGGCGTTCGCGTATGGCCCGCCCGGTCCCCCGGTTCGAGCCCGTCACCAGAGCCCGTCGCGTGGCCTCTGGCGGCTCGGCGAGGGGCGGCTCGGCCACGGGTCGCTCAGCCACGGGTGATGAGCCGCATCAGCTCGGTCCACCGCTTGATGATCTCGTCGCCCGAGACGCCCTGGCGGAACAGGTCCTTGTCGTAGCATTCGCCCGCGGCGGAGCGCAGCCGCATGCAGTCGGGCGAGATCTCGGAGTTGATCACGAGTCCGCGCTCCGCGTCGGGCGCGATGATCAGGCAGAAGTCCCAGAGTTCCAGGGGCTCCAGCAGCCCGCGGAGCACGGTGTTGCAGTGCTGGGCGGCGGCCCGGTAGGCGTCCACGTCGAGGCCGAGCAGCCGCAGGTAGTCCTCGCCGATGGGCTGGTCCTCGGGGTCGGTCCGGTAGTCGAACTTGACCACCGGGCGGTCGAGCACCTGGCCCTCGGTGAACAGCCCGGGGTACTTGCGGATCGTCGAACCGGTGGCCCGGTTCTTGACGATGACCTCGAAGGGCGTGGACGGCCGGTAGTCGGCCAGGTAGGTGAGCGGTCCGGTGCGCTCGCGGAAGACCGTGTGCACCCCCTCGGCCGCCAGCCGTCCCGAGACGTACTCGAAGAAGTCCAGTCGCAACTCGCCGGTGCCGTCGATCAGTTCGTTGCGGTTGTACGTGAAGCTGCTCAGCGAGGGGATCAGTTCGACCAGACAGGTGTCCTTGTCGACGAGCCACACCTTCTTGCTGCGCCCCGAGACGTCGGGCGTCTTGGACATCAGATCCATCACATCGGAGGAATGCACGCCTCACATCCATTCTGGCTCGCCGGGCGAACCCATGGGAAGGGAAGGACGGCAGCCCCGTACGCGCGCAGGGCAGGCCGCATTGAAACGTTCGACTCCGGGCCGCGTGACAGACGGGACAGCACGCCTGGCCGAGGGAGGGACTCGCTCGCGTTGCACGTGAACGGAAGGGAACGGCAACGCAAGAGAACGGCTGCGCCCCGCACGGGGGGCCGAGCCTCACTGAATTGCACCCTAGTCGCGCCGTTGAGTGATCGTCAACATCCCGGCCGGGCGTGAGCAGGACTATTCAACGCGCCCTGAAATGGCGGGAATTCGACGGTTCACGCAGGGACGGAGACGCGCAGCTTGCGGCGCCCCGTGAACAGCAGCAGCACCGTCACCGAGACGCCGAGCGCCCCGCAGGCGGCGCCCCAGTGCTCGCCGGTGCCCTGGAGCACCCAGCCGGTGATCGCGGAGCCCAGGGACGTCCCCGAGGCGAACAGGGTGATCAGCCAGGCGAAGGCCTCGGTGGTGGTGCCGGCCGGGGCCAGCTCGCCGACCAGCATGAAGGTGGTGGCCAGCAGCGGCGCCAGGAAGAGGCCGGTCAGCACCAGAAGCGGGCCCATCAGCAGGGCAGGGGGCAGCAGGATCAGCAGGGTGTAGCCGGCCAGCAGGCACAGGGAGAGGGCCAGGGCCCGGCGCGGCAGCGGCGCATCCCACTTCCGGGCCCCGTAGACCAGTACGCCGATCAGCGAGCCCGCGGCGTGCAGCGCCAGCAGTCCGGGCGCTCCGCCGGGGAACGAGCGCTGTTCCGCGTAGTGGACGACCAGGATGTTGAGGGTGCCGATGGCGAAGCCGACGCCGGCCAGGCAGACGAGCAGCAGCACGAGTCCGCGCTCGCGGAGCGGACCGAGCCAGTCGGTGGAGCGTGCGGCGGTCCGCCACCGGCGCGACGGGCCGGAGGTGGCCACCACCAGCACACCGGCGATGCCGAGGACGGCCTGGGCCCAGAGCACGGTGGCGGGCGAGGCCACCGCCACCGTCCCGGCCACCACGAGGGGGCCGGCGACGAAGACCAGCTCCTGGGCGCTGGAGTCCAGGGCGTAGGCGGACTCCAGGTCATCGGGGGGAACGAGATCCGGCCACATCGCCCTCAGGCAGGGTTCCAGCGGGGGCGTCGCAGCTCCGGCCACGGCGGCGCCGAGGATCACCAGCGCCCGCTGGTCCGGTGCCACGGCGACGGCGATGAACCCGGCCGCCGCGAGCAGCGCCGTGACCAGCAGCACCAGGGTCTGGCCGCTCCGGTCCACCAGCCGGCCCACCAGCGGGGCGCCCACCGCGGCGGAGAGGGCGAACGTGCCCGCCGCCAGCCCGACGAAACCGTACGGGGCCCCCGCGTCCCGCAGGGCGAGCGGCACGGCCAGGGCGGCCATGGCGGACGGCAGCCGGCCCACCCAGCTGCCGGTGAGCAGCCGGAACACGGACGGGCGCCGGAGTATGTGTAAGTAGGGCATGCGCGGTCCTTCTTCAGGGTGCCGGAGCCGGCGGCAGGGCCTCGGCGATGAGTTGGGCGAGGTGGGTGCCCCGGCGGTCGGTCTGCTGGGCGATCTGGGTACGGCAGCTGAATCCGTCGGCCAGGACGCGGGTGTCCGGGTCCGCGGACCGTACGGCGGGCAGCAGTCCCTGTTCGCCGACGGCCACGGAGACCTCGTAGTGGCCGCGCTCGAACCCGAAGTTGCCGGCCAGCCCGCAGCAGCCGGAGCCGACCACCGTGTTGTCCACGCCCATCCGGCGCAGCAGGGCGGCGTCGGCGCCGAAGCCGGACGTGGCGTGCTGGTGGCAGTGCGTCTGGCTGATGGACTCGGCCCGGATCTCGGGGGGCTCCCAGTCGGCGGCCCGCTGGACCAGCAGTTCCGCGAGGGTCAGGGTGGCTCCGGCCAGCGCCTGCGCGTCCTGGTCCCCGCCCAGCAGTTCGGGCAGGTCGGTGCGCAGGGCGGCGGTGCAGCTGGGTTCCAGACCGACGACGGGCACGCCGGCCCGGACCGCGGGGGCGAGCGCGGCGGTGGTGCGCCGGGCGATCCGCCGGGCCACCCCGAGCTGTCCGGTGGTGATCCAGGTGAGGCCGCAGCACTGGGTGCCCTCGGGTACCCGGACGGTGAACCCGGCGTGCTCCAGTACGGCCACGGCCGCCCGGAGGACCTCCGGCGAGAAGTGGTTGTTGAAGGAGTCCACCCACAGCACGACCGGCCCGCGGTGCCCGTCGCCGCCGGGTGCCCTCCCCCGGAACCAGGAGAGGAACGTCCGGTCCGCGAAGCGCGGCAGGCTGCGCTCGTCGGCGACCCCGCCGAGGCGTTTGACCAGCGGGGCGAGCCGTGACCTCAGGACGACGTTGGCCAGGCCCGGGGCCCGGGAGGCCGCCCGGGAGAGAAGGGGCAGCCAGCCCATGCTGTAGTGGGAGGCCGGCCGGATCCGCCCCCGGTAATGGTGGTGCAGGAACTCCGACTTGTAGGTGGCCACGTCGACCCCGACGGGGCAGTCGGTGCTGCACCCCTTGCAGGACAGGCACAGGTCGAGCACGTCCCGTACCTCCGTGGAGCGCCAGCCGTCGGTGACGATCTCGCCCTGGGTCATCTCGTACAGCAGCCGGGCGCGTCCGCGGGTGGAGTCCTTCTCGTCCCCGGTGACCCGGAAACTGGGGCACATGACCCCGGTGCCGTGGTCGGCGGAGGCGCGGCACTTGCCGACGCCGACGCAGCGTCGGGTGGCCTTGGCGAAGTCCCCGTCGTCGGAGTGGTAGGCGAAGACGGTGGCCAGCGGGAGCGGGGGGCGGTGCGGGCTGATGCGCAGGTGCCCGTCGACCGGTGACGGCCGGACGATGATGCCCGGGTTGAGGCCGTTGTCGGGGTCCCAGGCGTCCTTGAACCGCTCGAACAGGGCCATGGCCGCGGGGGAGTACATGAGCGGGAGGAACTCGGAGCGGGCCTTCCCGTCGCCGTGCTCCCCCGAGAGCGAGCCGCCGTGCCCGGCGATCAGCCGGGCGAGGTCCGCGCCGAAGGCCCGGAAGACCGCGGTCCCCTCCTCGGTCGTGAAGTCGAAGTCGATCCGTACGTGCAGGCAGCCTTCGCCGAAGTGGCCGTAGAGGGCTCCCGTGAGACCGTGCCGCTCCATCAGGGACCCGAACTCCCGCAGGTAGGAGCCGAGCCGCTCGGGCGGAACCGCCGAGTCCTCCCATCCGGGCCATGCCTCCGACCCGTCGGCCCGGCGGGTCGCCAGTCCGGCGCCGTCCTCGCGGATCCGCCACAGCCGGCGGGCGTCGGCCGGGTCCGCGACGGCCCGGCCGCCGGTGAAGCCGGCCGCTTTCCCCGCGGTCGCCACGAGAGCCTCGGCCCGGTCGGCCAGCTCCCCGGCGGTGCCGCCGAGTTCGGCGAAGAGCCAGGCGGCGCCGGCCGGCAGGGTGTCGATGGCGGCGCGGGTCTCGGGCCGCGTCACCACGTCGGTCAGCGCCTGGTCGAGGCCCTCCAGGGCGAGGAGCCGGTGCCCGAGCAGCGGGACCACCGCGTCCGCGGCCGCGTACGCGTCCTCGAAGCCCAGGACCACCAGGGTCCGTGCGGGCGGCGGCGCGATCAGCCGGACGGTGGCGGACAGCACCAGCGCCAGCGTGCCCTCGCTGCCGACGAAGGCCCGGGCAAGGTTGAAGCGGCGCTCCGGCAGCAGGTGTTCCAGGGCGTATCCGGAGACCTGGCGGGGGAACCGTCCGAACTCGGTGCGCAGCGTGGCGAGGTTGTCCCGGGCGAGGGCGGACAGGGCGCCGATGAGCCGGGCCCGGTCGTCGCCGGCTGCGACGGCCCGGTCGATCTCCTCCCGGCTCATCTCGCCGAGCCGGACGACGGTGCCACGGTAGGTGACCACCTCCAGCTCGACCACGTTGTCCGAGGTGCGGCCCCAGGCGACGGAGTGCGTGCCGCAGGCGTTGTTCCCGATCATGCCGCCGAGGGTGCAGCGGTTGTGGGTGGAGGGGTCGGCCCCGAACAGCAGTCCGTGTCCGGCCGCCGCGCTCTGGAGGTCGTCCAGCACGATGCCGGGCTGGACCGTGGCGGTGCGGGCCTGCGGGTCCAGGGCGAGGAGCCGGTTGAAGAAGCGGGAGAAGTCCAGCACCACGCCCGCGCCGACGGCCTGGCCGGAGGTGCTGGTGCCGGCGCCGCGCGCGGTGACGGACACTCCCAGCTCCCGGCACACCGCCAGCGCGTTGAGGACGTGCGCCCGCTCCCGGGGGAAGACCACGGCCAGCGGGATCTGCCGGTAGTTGGAGGCGTCGGCGGAGTACTGCGCCCGGCGGCCCGGGTCCCCGGACACCTCCCCGCAGTCCGCCTCCGCGAGCGCCCGCGCCACGGCCGCCGCGTCAGGTCCCCCGGGGCCCGGTGAAGTCGCCGCCACGGGTGGCCCCGGTCAGGCCGGCAGACCGGGCAGCGCACCGCTCTTGGCGAGCCGCTCCAGTTCGTCCAGGGCCGCGACCGCCTGGCGGGCGGCCTCCGGGTCGCTCTCGGCGAGCCCGCTCTGTGCGAACTCGTCCTCGTCCAGCCGCAGCACCTGGCTGCCGTCCGCCGAGACCCACAGGTCGAGGTCGAGGTCGTCGATCACGATCTCGGCCGCCCCCTCGGGGGGCCGGCGGACCTCCGCGGGGCGGGTGACGTCGCAGTACCAGCCCTTGAGCGCCCCGGCGCCGTCGCGGACCTCCTTGACGGCGTACCAGCGGTCGCGCCAGTAGTGCTCGACGAACACGTCGCCCGGCTCGAAGCGCACGAAGCCGAAGTCGCGCACCTTGGGCGCCGACCACGGGGCGGTCACGGAGATCTGCGCGCCGTCGTCGGCCAGCACGCCGGCCTCGTAACGGATCTTGACCCGGCCGGCCTTGGTCAGCACCACGTCGATCAGTTGCCGCATCCCACTGCCCCAGTCCTCGGTCCCTCGCGCGTGTGTCGCCCGGTGATCGTATCGAAACGGGCATCCGATGACGATCATCATTCCGGCCAGCCGCGAGCCGGCGACGGGGCGCGTCCCGGGGTGCGTCCGGGTGCCTGCGGGGCGATCCCCGGCCCTCCGCCCTGGCCGAAACCGGTGCCACCGGCCGGTGGGGGCCGGCCGGCGGGGCGGCGCGGCCGACGGCGGCGGCCGGGCGTCGCCGTGGTGCGGCGCACACGGACGGTAACCGGGGGCGCGGGTGGCCCGGCTGCACACGGGGTGACGCAGAGCGATAATTGCACCAGTACGCAGAGAGCCGTTCCGTGGCCGTTCCGCAGATCCGGAAGTGGGGCGCAGTGATGCAGGACCCGGTGTTCCAGGATGCCTCCGGCGGGCCTGCGGAACCGGGCGACGAGACGTACGCCCTCCTCGACGCGCGCGGTGTCGTGATCGGCTGGGGTCCCGGGGCGGAGCGACTGCTAGGCTACACGGCCCGGGAGGTGCACGGGCTGCGCGGGGCCGATCTGCTGCTCGCGCGCCCGGACACGGGGCGCACGGTCCTGCGGCACCGCAGCGGGCGCGGGGTCGAGGTCGCGCTCCACGCCCGCCCCATGGTGTCCACGACCGGTGACCGGCAGTGGCTGATCCAGGCGACCGACGTCGGCGCCACGCGGCGGCACGAGCTCAGTGAGGCGCTGATCAGGGGGTTGTTCACCGAGTCCCCTTTCCTCATCGACGTCTTCGACACGCAGTTGCGCTTCATCGCGCAGAACGACGCCCTGCGGCGCGGCGGGGGCTTCGCGAACGAGGAGTTCATCGGGCGCACGATGTCCGAGGTGGCGCCGTCCGACCTGCTGGACATGGCGGCCCTGCAGGCGCGCCAGCGCCGTGTGCTGGAGACCGGTGAGGCCCTGGTCCACACTGAGGTGCGCGGCCTGCTGCGCGGTGACCCCGACCGGCAGCACGTCTGGTCCGAGAGCATCCTGCCGCTGCGGAGCAGCTCCGGCGAGGTGATCGCGCTGGCGCACGCCGTCACCGACGTGACCGAGCGGGTCCGGGCCCGCGAACGGCTGGCGCTGGTCAACGACGCGAGCACGCGCATCGGCACCACGCTGGACGTGCTGCACACGGCGCGGGAGCTCGTCGAGGTGGCGGTTCCGGAGTTCGCCGACCACGCCTACGTCGACCTCCTCGCCCCCGTGTTCGGCGGCGAGGAGCCGGTCGTGGGCCCCGTCGGCGAGGCCGTGACACTGCTGCGGGCTGCGACGTCCGTCCCTCCCGGCGGGTCGGCGGAGCCGGCCGTCGCGACGGGAGACGCAGACCCATTCACCTCGGGGCCGGGCTCCCTGTTCACCCGGGCCATGGCCGGCGGGGAGCCGCTGCTGCTGACGGGCGAGGAGCTGATCGCGGAGGTCGCCCCGGTAGACCCCCGGCAGGCCGAGCTGGTCCGCGCGCACGGGGTCCACTCGTGGCTGCTGGTTCCGATGTCCGCCCGCGATGCCGCGCTGGGCGCCGCGGTCTTCGTACGGTACGCACGCGCCCACGGGTTCGAGCCGGACGACGTCCTGCTGGCCGAGGAGCTCACGGCGCGCGCCGCGGTGTGCATCGACAACGCGAGCCGCTACACGCGTGAGCGGACGGCGGCGCTGGCTCTGCGGCGCAGCCTGCTGCCCCAACGGCTGCCCGTGCTCGGCGCGTTGGAGGCGGTGACCCGCTATCTGCCGGCGCACGGCCGGGCGCAGCTGGGCGGGGCCTGGTACGACGTGATCCCGCTGTCGGGCGCACGGGTGGCGCTGGTGGTGGGCGACGCGCAGGGGCACGGCCTGAACGCGGCTGTGACCATGGGGCGACTGCGGACCGCGGTCCGCACCCTCGCGGACCTCGACCTCTCCCCCGACGAGCTGCTCTCGTACATGGACGACCAGATCCACCGGTTCGCGGACGAGCAGGCCCAGGACGGGGGCGGCGGGCTGCGTCCGGGCGGGGCGGCGGGCACGACCTGCGTGTACGCCGTCTTCGATCCGATCTCGCGGCAGTGCGCGGTGGCCAGCGCGGGGCATCCGCCGCCGGTGCTCGCCCCCGTGGGCGGGGCGCCCGCGATGGTGGCGCTGCCCGTGGGGCCGCCCCTTGGTTTCGGCGGACCCCCCTTCGCGAGCGCCGAGTTGACGCTGAACGACGGGGACGTGCTCGTGCTGTACACCCACGGCCTGGTCGCCGCCCCCGACCGGCAGGTGGACCTCGGCCTCGAACGCCTCCCGGGGGCGCTGTCGGGCATCGCGCTCACCCCGCCGTCCGGGGCCGGACGCACCACGGGGAACGGGCTGGACGAGGCCTGCGACGCGGTGATCGGCCGGTTGCTCCCGGTGCTGCCGCAGAACGACGTGGCGGTGCTGATGGTGCGCCTGCACGAGCTGGCGGCCGGACACCACGTCACCTGGGACCTGCCGGCGGAGCCCGAGGTCGTGGGCCGGGCCCGTACCCTCGCGACGCAGCAGCTGGCCGCATGGGGCCTGGAGGAACTGGAGTTCACCACGGAGCTGGTGGTCAGCGAGCTGGTCACCAACGCGATCCGCTACGGCAGCGAGCCGGTCCAGCTGCGGATGATCCGCGACCGCGAGCTGATCTGCGAGGTCTCGGACGGCAGCAGCACCTCCCCGCACGTGCGGCGCGCGGAGGAGACCGACGAGGGAGGGCGCGGGCTGTTCATGGTGGCGCAACTGGCCCAGCTCTGGGGCACCCGCTACCACGCCCGCGGCAAGACCATCTGGGCCGAACAGCCCTTCCCCGAGGGGTTCCTGGAGACGGCGGACGCCGCCGCGGCCGAAGACTGACCGCGGACGGCCTGCGGCGGACGCCCGGAGCGTGTGCCCCCGGCCGCGGTTGCGGCCGGGGGCACGGCACGGCCCTCAGCCCTGCGGGGCCCGGTCGAGCACCGCCGCCGGTACGGGGGCGTAGCCCGTGGGCCGGGCGGTGAACGTGCCCCGGCCCTGGGTGCGGCTGCGCAGCCGGGACGCGTAGCCGAACAGCTCGGCCAGCGGCACGGTGGCGGTGACCGCCGTGCCGCCCGCCCGCGCCGCCGAGCCCGAGACCCGGCCGCGCCGCGCGGCCAGGTCGCCCAGCACTGCGCCGACGGCGTCGTCGGGTACGGTCACCACGACCTCGGCCACCGGTTCCAGCAGCTCCATCTCCGCGGCGCGCAGGGCCTCGCGCAGCGCGAACCTGCCCGCCGCCCGGAACGCCGCCTCGGAGGAGTCCTTGGGGTGGGTGGCCCCGTCGGTCAGGGTGACCCGGAGCCCGGTCACCGGATGCCCGCCGAGGGGACCCTCGGCGAGTGCGTCCCGGCAGCCCGTCTCCACCGCGCGGACGTACTCCTGCGGCACCCGCCCGCCGACGACGGCCGAACGGAAGGCGAACCCGCCGGCGTCGCCGTCGGCGTCGGCGCCGCCCAGGGGCTCGACGTCGAGGACCACATGGGCGAACTGGCCGGCTCCGCCGTCCTGCTTGACGTGCCGGTACACCAGCCCCGACACCCCGCGCACGACGGTCTCGCGGTGGGCCACCCGCGGGCGGCCCACGCCGATGTGCAGCCCGTGGCTGCGGCGGATCTTCTCCACCGCCACCTCCAGGTGCAGCTCGCCCATGCCCGACAGGACCGTCTGGCCCGTCTCGGGATCGGTCCGCACCGCCAGCGACGGGTCCTCCCCGACCAGCCGGGCCAGCGCCGCGGACAGGCGGCCCGCCTCGGCGCCGGTGCCCGCCTCGACCGCCACGGACACCACCGGGGCGGCGGTCTTCGGCGGTTCGAGGACGAGCGGCGCGCCGGGGGCGCACAGCGTGGACCCGGCGCGGGTGCCCTTGAGCCCGACGACGGCGACGATGTCCCCCGCCACGGCCTGCTCCACCTCGGCGTGCCGGTCGGCCTGGACGCGCAGGATGCGTCCGATCCGCTCGGTGCGGCCGGTGCCCGCGTCCAGCACGGTGTCCCCCTTCCTCATCGTTCCCGAGTACACCCGCAGGCAGGTCAGCCGTCCGGTCGCCGTCGCGTTGACCTTGAACGCCAGCCCGGCGAACGGCGCCGACGGGTCGGCGGGCCGCTCCTGCACCGCCGCGCCGTGGGTTCCCCGTACGGGCGGCACGTCGGCCGGCGAGGGGAGGTACGACACGACGGCGTCCAGCAGCGGTTCGATCCCGCGGTTGCGGTACGCCGAGCCGCACAGCACGACGACCCCCTCCCCGCTGCGCGTCAGGTCGCGCAGCGCGGCGCCGAGCGTGGCGGCGGAGAGCGCCGAGGTGGCGCAGTACTCTTCCAGGGCGGCCGGATGGAGCTCGGCGACCCGCTCCTCCAGCTGCCGGCGGCGGCTGCGCGCCTCCTCGTACAGCTCCCCGGGTACGGCGCCCGTCTCGTACGCGTCCTGCCCGGCGCGCCAGAGCAGCGCCCGCATGCGGACGAGGTCGACCGTCCCGCGGAACCCGTCCTCCTGCCCGACGGGCAGCTGGACGACCAGCGGGACCACGCGGAGCCGCTGCGCGACGGAGGCGACCACCCGGTCGAGGTCGGCGCCGACGCGGTCCATCTTGTTGACGAACACGATCCGCGGCACACCGTGGTGGTCGGCCTGTCTCCATACCGATTCGCTCTGCGGTTCGACGCCCGCGACGGCGTCGAAGACCGCGACCGCGCCGTCGAGCACGCGCAGCGAGCGCTCCACCTCGTCGGAGAAGTCGACGTGTCCCGGTGTGTCGATCAGGTTGATGCGGTGGCCGTCCCACGTACAGCTGACGGCGGCCGCGAAGATGGTGATGCCGCGGTCGCGCTCCTGCGGTTCGTAGTCGGTGACGGTCGTGCCGGCGTGGACCTCGCCGCGCTTGTGGGTGGCGCCGGTGGTGTAGAGGATCCGCTCGGTGACGGTGGTCTTCCCGGCGTCGACGTGGGCGAGGATGCCGAGGTTGCGGACGGTGGTCGCGGTGTTCGGGTGAGTGCGCATGGCCCGGGGCCTTTCGGCGGAGGGGTGAAGAGGGGCAGCGCGATTTCCGGACGGGACGGGGCTCGGAACGGGCGGGCGCCACAGGGCTCGGCCACACCCCGGGTACGCCCGGGTGTGCGGGGCCGGCTCGCCTGCCGTCAATGAGGGCGGGTCCTCGTCGCGGACGTCCGATGGCGGCCGCGCAGCCGTCATCGGGAGGCCGAGGACACCGGGATCACGTCGTACCGGGAGCGGGGAGCGAAGACGGCGATGCGGTGACACATGGCCGGGCTCCCCTCACTGGAATCACTGGAGTCGTTCGACTCGTACGACGGAGCGCACGCCACGTCGCGCGGCGGCACGGGAGCGAGTGTAGTGACACGGCAGCGGCCCGGCACCGCAATTGTTCGCGGGCCGGGCCGGACGCCTCCTCAGGATGCGGCGGGACTCGGGGAGTCGTGCCCGCCGGCGTGGGAGGAGCCGTGGGAGGCGTCGTGCGTGGGGTCTTGCTCCGGGGTCTGCCCGGGGCCGGGCGGGGCGTCGTGGGATGAGCCGTGGCCTGGGGCGCTCTGGATGGTCCCGCCCAGGCGGGTGTGGGCCGGGGCCAGCGCCTCGGCGGATGCCCCGGTGACGACCCAGGTGGGCCCCACCAGGTACGTGCCGCCGTAGTTCTGGGCCTCCGTCAGCCAGGCCTGGCGGCCCTGCTCGCTGGTGAAGGTGGCCATCCGGAAGGCCTGCGGCCCCGTCCCGCACGCCCCCTCCCGGAGTTCCTCCGCGTCGACCGTGATCTCGGGCGTACAGCCGAGGGCGTCGCCGATCTGCTGGAGCGGGGCGGGGCGGGCGCCGGACGAGGGGGGTGCGGACGGACTCGGGTCGGATCCCTGCGGACCGGCCGACGCCCGGGCACTGCAGCCGCCGCACAGCAGCGTCGCGAGCAGCACGGCGGCAGCGGCGGCGGCGATACGGGGTGAAGGGGGCATGCTGGCTGCCTCACAGGGGGTCGGGGGCGGGATCGTCACCGGGCTCTCCGGGATGCGGTGCGCGTCACGCCGTCGGGGGGACCTTCTTGCCCTCGGCGGTGACCGCGAACCAGAGTCCCTGCTTGTTGTGTCCGTTCGCCTGGCCGGGCCCGGTGTCCCCGGTGAACGTGTAGACCGGCCAGCAGTCGATCGTCAACTGCTCGCTGCCGTCAGGCCGCTTGACCGATCCGACCAGCTTGCCAGAAATTCCCTCGGCCTTCGACTTGTCCACGGCGGGGGCGGGCTTCCAGGTGTCCAGGCAGGCGCCGAGGCAGCCGAACTTCATCGGCCACGCACTATCCTTGTCGAATCGGTAGAGCGTGCGCCATTGGCCGTCCACCAGGATCTTTCCGAGCTTTTCGTTGTCGGCCACGGAGAGTTCCGCTCCCGACTTCATCTCCATGCCCGCCATCCCTCCGTTTCCGTCCGCCTTCTGTTTCTTGTCGACGGCCTTCTTGCCGTCCGGCGCCAGTGCGTGCCAGGTGCCGCCGACGCCCTCGCCCTTCGCCTCGCCCGCCTTGGTGTCCTTCGCGTAGCGGTACACCGGCCAGCCGCCGAGGGTCAGCTGCTTGCTGCCGTCCGCCCGGGCCACCGAGCCGAGGAGGGAGGCGTCTATGCCGGCGGCGGCCGACGCGTCGTCCGCCGGGACCGCCGGCCACGTGACGGCACAGTCCCCTTCGCAGTTGGACTTGGGCGGCTGGGGCGTGTCCTTGTCGAAGCGGTAGAGGGCCATTCCGGCGCTGTCCGTGACCACGCTGCCGACGCTCGCGATGTCGCGTACGGCCAGCTGCCCCGCCGGGGCGCCCTTGTCGGAACCCGAGCCGACGTCGGAGCCCGAGCCGGAACCGGCGGCGGGGGCCGCGCCCGCCCCGTAGCCGCCCGCTCCGTAGCCCGTGTCGTATGCGCCCCCGAGGGCCTTTCCAGCGCCCGCCGGCTGTACGGAATTCGCGTTGCGCGCGCCATTTTCGCTGCTTCCGCATCCGACTGCCAGCAACAGAACCGCAGTCACCGATCCAACAGTCGCAATACCACGCTTCTTGTTCACGATCACTCCTTCGGGTTGAACCCGGGGGGTTGGTCTACTGCCTTATTCATAAGGCCTGAGAGGTTCACCGAATTCGAATGAACGGGAATTTGTCAGATCACGCTAACGGTTGAACTCCGTTGCCGGCATCCGCTTACCGCGGGCTCATTCCTGAATGCGCAGCGCGAGCGCGGGACAGCGCCGTACGGCGCGGAGCGCCTTCGGCCGCAGCCTCCCGGGGACCGACATGACGGCCTCGGCCGGATAGCCGTCCCGGTCCAGCCGCACCACGTCGGGCAGCACGTCCACGCACAGCCCGTGGCCCTTGCACAGCGTCCAGTCCACGACCAGCTTTTCGGGGTTCTCGTCCGCGGGCAGGGGCAGCGCCCCGAGCACACGGCGGCCGCAGCCGCTGCCGAGGGCGTGGTCGCGCATCTCCTCGGGGAAGACGGCGAGCGCGGAGGCCATGAAGGCCGAGGTGCCGTCGGGATGACTGCACGCACCGCGGCGCAGCACGCCCCGCATCCGCGCCTCGACCGCCTCCAGGGCGGCCCGGCCTCCCCCGGCCACCAGGGCGTCCACGGCGTCGGCGAGCGAGGGCAGGCCCCTGACGCAGGGGCCGCACTGGCCGGCGGTCTCGTCCGCCATCCAGCGCATCACGCGGGCCACTTCGCCCGCCGGACAGGTGTCCTCGGGCAGCGGCAGGATCGCGCCCGCCCCGAGCGTCGCCTTGTACGCCGTCAGGGATTCGCGGGAGAGCAGTGCCGTCCGCGCCGCGGCCGGCGTCAGCCATTTGCCGTGGTACCCGCCGACCAGGACGCCCTGGCCGGGGGAGGAGCCGCACAGTTCCAGCACGTACGCCAGGGACGTCCCGAGCGGCGCCTCCACGACCGTCGAACCGCTGATCGTCAGCATGACGGTGCCCGGCTCGCTCTCCAGGCCGACCGAGCGGAATCCCGCCACGCCGAGCCGGGCCGCGACGGCGAGCTGTGCGTACGTCTCGGTGTTGGACAGCAGGGTCGGCAGCCCGCTCAGTCCTCGTTCGCTGGTCCGGACCTTCTGCCCGTTCGGGACGGCGGCCCCCCCGTTGAGGCCGTTCACGAGGGAGGTCCCCTCTCCGCTGACGAAGCGCTCGGGAAGCCTGCCGACGCGCACGCGGCTGCCGGCCGCGCCGCGCTCGGCGACGGCGGCCCGCAGGGACTGCTCCACGTCGTCCCTGGTCACACCGATGGCGACCTCCTCGGCGCCGATGGCGTCGGCCGCCAGCAGGGCGCCGTCGAGCACCAGGTGCGGGGAGTGCAGCAGCACGGCGGCGTCCTTGAGGCAGCTCGGCTCGCCCTCGGTGCCGTTCACCACGACGGCGCTGCGCCCCTCCTTGGTCCGGGCGGAGCGGATCACCGCCTTGAGCTTGCGGGCGAACGGAAAACCCGCTCCCCCGCGGCCCTTCAGGTCGATGCCCTCGGCGAGCTCCACGAGTTCGTCCTGGTTGTACTGCGGCATCGGACCGTGCACCACCAGGTGGTTGGCGCGGTCGAGCCTCGGCAGCACGTCGAGTCCGGCCAGCAGCCTGGGCTGGCCGACGCATCCGAGGGCGGGATCGACGATCGAGGTCACTGACGTCCCCGCATCCCGTCGAACGACCCACCGAACCGGTCCGTGCCGGGTCCGGCCCCGATGCCGCTGGGGATGACCACCGTCTCGTACGAGCCGGTGCCGTACGCCTCGGCGCCATACGTCTCGGCTCCGTACGACGGCGCGTACGACGGCGCGTACGTCGGCGCGCCGTACGGCGGGAGGACCTCGGTCGTGGGCTCCAGGGCCTGCCGGGGCGACGGTACGAAGCCGGTCGCCGCGGGCGCGGCGACCGGGCCGGGCTCCTGTCCGGCGGAGCGGCGGCCCGTCTGGCGCGCCAGACGCGTCGTCAGCCGTTCGGCGGCCCACTCGGCGGGCTGCCTCAGGAACCGCTGCTGCGCGTTCCGGGGGCCGGGCTTCGTCTGGGGGGCGGACGCCTGAGCGGCCACCGGGCGGGCGGGCGCCGCCAGGAGCCTGGCCCGGAGGCGGATGGCCAGCAGGCCGGCGACCACGATCAGGCAGAGCGCGTACGACACCGTCACCCAGTCGTTGGCGGCCCGGCCGGACTTCAGTCCGTGCACCAGGGAGGCACCCCACGCGGGATAGGCGCCCACGTGCAGGGCGCGCCACCACAGGGAGCGCCCCTTGGTGGCGAAGGCGCTGCGGACCGCACCGGAGACCGCCACGGAGACGAAGAGGTATCCGGCGATCGTGCCCAGGCCTATGAGGACCGGCTTGTCCCGGTCGGTGAACGGCAGGAGCGCGGCGGAGGCACTGGTGTGCGCCTCCGTGACCTTGATCCATATGTGCAGGGCGAGGAAGCCCAGTCCCGCGACGGCCAGGCCGCGGTGCGCGCCCTGGGCGACGAGCCGGTACCCGGAGGTCAGCACCTTGCGGTCCGTGGCCGCGAGGCCCCACAGGACGGCGGAGGTGAGGCAGACGAGCGAGAGGACGCCCGCCCCGAAGTCGAGGAACTCCGCAAAGTGGCTGAAGGCGCCCACCCAGGCCGCCACGGCCAGGAAGAGCAGGGCCGTGAAGGCGGCCACGACGAGCGTGGCGGGACGTACGCCTCCCGCGGGGGCCAGCAGGGGCGGCCTGCGGACCGCCCGCCGGCCTGCGGCCGCGGCAGCGGCGACGCCGGCATGGCGTCTGGTGCGGTTGGCCCGGTGTGAGCGGGGCGTACGGGCTTGGTACAGGGGCATTTAGTTCTCCCATACGCCCAGGCCCGAGGCACTCCACCGCGCACTCGGCGCCCGGGGTAGTCGACGGAACTGCTCCGCGGGGGGCGGGAGATGAGGTCTCTGATCTCACCCGACCGGGAGCGGGGGCCGGAGTGCAGAAGCATCGTGGAGGTTCGCAAGGCCTCCACAGTATTTATCTAATCGTGACAAGTTCTGGTGCGCGTGGCATCGTCACACCGGAGGTCCGCGGAAGATTCCCTTCCAACCGGTGCGGTGGCACCCCCGAGACGCTTTGTCCGCCACCACACCTCCCCGACGGCAAAGTTGAGGCAAAGTCGCGGGACTGCAAGTGGATGGCACTCTCCTGGAGGGTGTACGAGGTGCTCGACTCCCCCGTCCGCACAGGCGCAGAGGGGGGAGGAGCGCGGCCTCGACAGGCTTGTCACCCTCCCACGTGGCAGGCCGTACCCCGGCATGAACGAGGTAACAATGTGCGAACTTCTGAACCGCATCTGGGCCCGTCCCCGAGGCGAATGGACCCGGGTCCTGCGAAGGGAACTGCCCGCGCTGAGCGCGGGAATGGTGGAGGAGCTGAGGGAGGAGCTCCCCGGGTTCTCCGCCCTGGTCGACGACCTTGACGAGGAGGTGGTCAGACAGAGGCTCGAAGTGGCCCTGCTGACCGCCCTCGGGTACCGCGAGCCCGCGCCGCAGAAGCAGGCCAAGGCCGCGGACCCGCACCCCGGACCCGACCCCGCCCCCCTCCGGGGCGAGCAGGACCACCCGGAGGAGGAAGGGGAGGAGGACGAGGACGACTACGCGGCCGAGGAGGAGGACCACGCCTACGCGGCCGAGACGGAAGAAGAGGAGGAAGAGCACCGGGGCCCGCCGCCCCGGCTCCGGGACCCCCGCCGCAGGCAGTTGGCCGCCCTGACGGTGGTCCCCCGGGAGGGACTCGGAACACGCTCCGAGAGGGCCCGGCGCGAGCTGTTCTCCGCTCTTACGAGTGACATGCCCATGGCTGAAATCGCCCTCTCCGAACTCGCCGCGGCGGCCGGCTGGCCCCTCCCGGCCGAGATACGCGCCATCGCCCTGGCCACGCCGGGCGAGACCCAGCAGCTGGCGGCCGCCCTGGACGACGGACTCGCCGGCATGGTCGGAGGCCAGCCCTGCCTGCTGGTCCCGAACCCCGACCCGGAGACCCGCACCTCCCTCGAAGCCCTGCTCCGCGGACGGTTCGCCGCCGTGGGCCACCCCGTCGCCCCCCGCGACACCGCCTCCTCCCTCCGGTGGGCCCTGCGGCTGCTGTCCCTGACCCCCAACCGCCCCGGCCTGGAAGCCCGGGCCCTCTTCGTCGACGACCACCTGTCGACCCTCATGCTGCTCCAGGACGAGCCCCTGGCTCACGCACTGGCCGCACGCTGGCTGCGACCCCTGGCCAACCTGACACCGCGCCAGAGCGAAAGGCTCGAAGTGACCCTTCTGGCCTGGCTCGAAGGCGGGGGCGCACCCGAGGCCGCAAAGGCGCTGAGTGTGCACCCCCAGACCGTGCGCTACCGCATGCGGCAGCTGGAGAAGCTCTTCGGCCCCGGCCTGCGGGACCCCCGTACCCGCTTCGAACTCGAAATGGCCCTGCGCAGCCGCCGCCTGATGGCCCAGGTGCGCCGCCAGAACGCGCGGGTGACCCGCAAGGTGCGCGCCGCCGCCAATGACTTCCGGCCGCTCGGCGTGGGCCGGATGGCCCGTGTGAACGGCCTGTAACCCCCGGCCCCGCAGGCCCCCCCCCCCCCCCCCCCCTCCCCCATACATACGGA
>LJCW01000028.1 GCA_001298555.1 Actinobacteria bacterium OV450 | reverse complement strand
TGCAGGGCGGCGAGGGCGGCGGCCGCCGCCGGCGCTCTCCACCCAGGCGTGGGGGCCGCCGCCGCCGGCCCACCGCTCGTGCAGGAACTCGGTGATCTCGGGGAAGTCGTGGACGGGATAGGACTCGTCCTCGGGAAACTCCTCTTCCCCGTCCCGTCGCCCGCCCTCGTTGACGAGGACCCGCAGGCGGCCGCGCTCCCGCTCCCAGGCGGAGATCGCTGCGAACGAGCCGTCCATCGCGAGCCGGGCCCCGCGGGCGGCCGCCCGGACGCTGTCCCGCGGTGCGCATGCGGCGGCCATGGCCTGCGCCAGGCCCACGACGGCTCGCAGCCGCCCGTCGACTCCCATCACCCCAGGTTAGGGAGTTTCCCCCCCACCGCCACCGCTCCCCGAACGCCCCGTCCGGCCCCGCAAACACCCAGCGGAACCGGCCCCACGGCAGCGCGTGCCGGCGGACCGGCGAGCCGCTGCCCGCGCGCTGGCGTGCCGACGGGTCGGCGCACCGGCGGACCGGCGGACCGCGAACCCGCGAACCCGCGGGCGGGGCCCGGCGGGCCGCCGGATCGACGGGCCTGGCGGACCGGCGGGAGCGCGGGACCGGCGCACCGGCGAACCGGCAGGCTGGCGGACCGGCAGGCTGGCGGACCGGCGGCCTGGCGGGACCGCGGGACCGGCGGACCGGCGGACCGGCGGACCGGCGAGCCGCGGCCCCGCGAGCCGGCGGGTCGGCGCACGGGCTGACCGGCGAAACCGCGGGCTGGGCCTGGCGGCCGACGGATCGGCGGGCTGGCGGCCTGGCGGCCTGGCCTCTAGCGGGACCGGCGGATCGGCCGCCCGGCGGCCGGCGGGGGTGGGGTCAGCGGCCCGGCCAGTTCGGGCGGCGCTTTTCGTTGAAGGCCGCCACGCCCTCTGCGCGGTCGCCGGAGAACGCCACCGTCCGCCAGGCCGCGTCCTCGATCTCCAGGCCGGCCGTCAGGTCCATCCCGTGGCCCAGGCGCAGGGCGCGCTTCGCCGCCCGCAGGCCCACCGGGGAGTTGGCCGCCATCCGGGCCGCCAGGGCCAGCGCCTCGGCACGGTCCGTACCCGCCGGCACCACCGAGTCGACCAGGCCCAGCGCCAGCGCCTCCGCCGCCTCGACCCGCCGTGCCGTGAAGATCAGTTCCGCCGCCCGCGCCGCGCCCACGCGCCGCGGCAGCAGCTGCGTGCCGCCGCCGCCCGGGATCACGCCCACGGAGACCTCCGGCAGGCCGACGACCGCAGTCTCGTCGGCCACGATGACGTCACACGCCAGCGCCAGCTCGAAGCCGCCGCCCAGCGCGAACCCGTGAACCGCCGCGACCGTCGGCATCGGGAGCTCCAGTACGCCCCCGTACGCGCCCCGCGTGGTCGGCCGCTGCTGCACCAGCTCGGCGTCCGTCAGGGAGTTGCGCTCCTTGAGGTCGGCCCCGACGCAGAACGCCCGCTCCGCCGTCGAGGAGAGCACGACCACCCGTACCGAGGCATCGGCCGCGAGCGCGGCGCAGGTGTCACCGATGGCCCGCGCCATCTCCGTCGAGACGGCGTTCATCGCCTTGGGCCGGTCCAGGACCAGCTCCGCGACCCCGTCGTCATGCCGGCGCACAGCCACGAACTCAGACACAGAGACCCTCCCGGTTAACGAACGTTACCCGGGGATCTTAGGCTTCCGCCGCGTCAGCGACCAGGGCTCCACGACGCCCAGCCCGCGCACCGGCCGCTGCCACATCGGCTGGAGCGCGAAGCGGTACGTCCCGCCGCCCTCCTCGGCCTCGGCCTCCTTCTCGGAAACCGGCGCCGCGCCCGTGCGCCCCAGCTCCTCGGCCATCGCCCCGTCGACGAGCACGGCGTCCTTCGGCGCTATCGACGTCAGCCGCGAGGCCAGGTTCACGGTGGTCCCGAAGACGTCGCCCATCCGGGTCGTGACCGTCCCGAACGCTATGCCGACGCGCAGCTCCGGCATCTGGGCGTCGGCCTCCATCGTCTCGATGAGCCGCAGTGCGATCTCCGCCGCCGTCGCCGCGTCGTCGGCGCAGTACAGCACCTCGTCGCCGAGCGTCTTGATCAGCCGGCCGCCGTGCGCGGCCACCAGGTCCGCCGACGTCGTCTCGAAGGACTCGACGAGCTCGCCGAGCTCCTCCTCCTCCAGCCGCCGGGTCAGCCGGGTGAAGCCGACCAGGTCCGCGAAGCCCACCGCGAGCCGCCGGTCGACCATCTCCTCGTCGTCGGCCACCTGCACCACGCGTCCGGTGGCCGCCGCCAGCTGGCGCCGCCACACGTAGACGAGGAACTCCTCCAGCTCCGGCAGCAGCAGCTCCACCAGCGGGTACGTGACCTCCGTACGGGTCATTCCCGGCTCCGGCGGCTCCGTCAGGCCCTCCAGGAAGGAATCGATCTGCCATTCGGCCAGCCGGGCGGTGGTCTGCCCGGTGGACCGCGCGACCTGCACGGCCATGGGTTCGCTCAGCAGCCCGGCCTCGACGAGGCCGGCGAGCCGGCGCAGCGCCAGTACGTCGGCCTCCGTGAGGGCCTTGGCCTGCCCGATGTCCGCGAAGCCCATGGCCCGCCAGAAGCGGGAGGCGAGCTCCATCGAGACACCGGCACTGCGGGCCGCCTGGAACGGGGTGTACCGGCGCTCCGCTCCCAGGATCAGCTGCTCCAGCCGGATGGCGAGCGGGTCCGCCGTCGGCTGTGCGGTGTGGTCGACCTCGTGGTGGGGGGTGTGCTGGTCTCGTCCGATGGGCGTTCCCGGACCGGGCCCGGGAGTGGACGCGCCGGACGTAGGGTCGTCGACGGTCAAGGGCCGCCTCCTGTCCATTACGTGCGCACTGCCCTGCCGAACCGGGTGATCACCGGGAGGACCGGGATCGCCTAAACCATACGGCAGGTGTGCCGTAGCTCACTCCCCACTCCCCGCAGCCGCGGCCGTGCTAGCGCACCGACCTCAGATGGACGACGTCCCCGGCGCCCACGGCCTCGTGCCGGTCCTCGGCACTGCGGACGACCAGCCGTCCGTCCGCGTCGACCGCTTCGGCCGTACCGGTGAGCGTGCGGCCGCCGGGCAGGTCGGCCCGTACGTGCCGGCCGAGGGTGACGCAGTTCGCCGCGTACGCCTCCTGGAGGCCGCTGGCGGCGGGATCGCCGCCGGCCGCCCGCCAGTCGCCGTACCAGCGCTCCAGGGAGCGCAGCACGGCTTTCAGCAGGGGCTCCCGGTCCGTGACGGCGGCCTTGGCGAGGAGCAGGGACCCGGCCTCCGGCACCGGCAGCTCGTCCTCGGTCAGGGTGACGTTGAGCCCGATGCCGATGACGACCCCGTCGGCCACCCGCTCGGCGAGGATGCCGCCGGTCTTGCGCTCCTCCCCGTCCACGGTGATCAGCAGGTCGTTGGGCCACTTGAGGGCGGTGTCCACGCCGGCGGCCCGGGACAGCCCGGTCACGGCGGCCACGCCTGCGAGCAGGGTCAGCCAGCCCCACCGCTCCTGCGGCACGCCGTCGCCCGGCTTGAGCAGGACGGAGAAGAACAGTCCGGACCGGGCCGGCGCGACCCAGCTCCGGTCGAGCCGGCCGCGCCCGGCGGTCTGCTCCTCGGCGACGAGCACGGCCCCCTCGGGCAGCTGCGCCGCGCGGGCCGCGAGATCGGTGTTGGTGGACCCGGTGGCGGCGACCACCTCGACGGAGGACCACAGCCCTCCGTCGACGACGAGGGGCCGCTCCAGCGCGGCGGCGTTCAACGGCGGCCGCTCAAGGCTCGACCAGCGGCTGTCCCCGGCTCCGGACGGAGCTCCTCCTGATGCATCTGATGGCGTCATGCAACCCACAGTAGGTGTGTCAAACGCCGCACTGCCGAGCGCCATGCCCGCCGATACGCTACGCACCAGTAGCCAGCAGTAGTCAATCAATTGACCAGGCAGTTGACACCACACAGGGAGCCGCGACCCCGATGTCACAACCCTCAGAGCCGATCGACATGCACACGACCGCGGGCAAGATCGCGGACCTGCAGCGCCGGATCGACGAAGCCACTCACGCCGGGTCCGCGCGCGCGGTGGAGAAGCAGCACGCCAAGGGGAAGCTGACGGCGCGTGAGCGGGTCGCGCTCCTGCTCGACGAGGGGTCCTTCGTCGAGCTCGACGAGTTCGCCCGGCACCGGTCGACCGCCTTCGGGCTGGAGAGGACCCGGCCGTACGGCGACGGCGTCGTCACCGGTTACGGCACGGTGGACGGCCGTCCGGTGGCGGTGTTCTCGCAGGACTTCACCGTCTTCGGCGGAGCCCTCGGCGAGGTCTACGGCCAGAAGATCATGAAGGTCATGGACTTCGCGCTGAAGACCGGCTGCCCGCTCGTCGGCATCAACGACTCCGGCGGCGCCCGCATCCAGGAGGGCGTCAGCGCGCTCGGCATGTACGGCGAGATCTTCCGCCGCAACGTGCACGCGTCGGGCGTCATCCCGCAGATCAGCCTGATCGTCGGGCCCTGCGCCGGCGGCGCCGTGTACTCCCCCGCCATCACCGACTTCACCGTGATGGTCGACCAGACCTCGCACATGTTCATCACCGGCCCGGACGTCATCAAGACGGTCACCGGCGAGGACGTGGGCTTCGAGGAGCTGGGCGGCGCCCGCACCCACAACGCCACCTCGGGCGTGGCCCACCACATGGCCGGGGACGAGAAGGACGCCATCGAGTACGTCAAGTCCCTGCTGGCGTACCTGCCGTCGAACAACCTGTCCGAGCCGCCCGCCTTCCCGGAGGAGGCGGACACCGAGGTCTCCGACTCCGACCGCGAGCTCGACGTCCTGATCCCGGACAGCGCGAACCAGCCGTACGACATGCACACCGTGATCGAGCACGTGCTCGACGACGCGGAGTTCCTGGAGACGCAGTCGCTGTTCGCGCCGAACATCCTCACCGGCTTCGGCCGCGTCGAGGGGCACCCGGTGGGCATCGTCGCCAACCAGCCGATGCAGTTCGCCGGCTGCCTGGACATCGACGCCTCCGAGAAGGCCGCCCGCTTCGTGCGGACCTGCGACGCCTTCAACATCCCGGTGCTGACGTTCGTCGACGTCCCGGGCTTCCTCCCGGGCACCGACCAGGAGTACAACGGAATCATCCGGCGCGGCGCCAAGCTCATCTACGCGTACGCCGAGGCCACCGTCCCCCTGATCACCGTCATCACCCGCAAGGCCTTCGGCGGCGCGTACGACGTCATGGGCTCCAAGCACCTCGGCGCGGACCTGAACCTGGCCTGGCCGACCGCCCAGATCGCCGTCATGGGCGCTCAGGGCGCGGTCAACATCCTGCACCGCCGCGCCATCGCGGAGGCGGAGGAGGCGGGCACCGCCGAGGAGACCCGGGCCCGGCTCATCGCCGAGTACGAGGACACGCTGCTGAACCCGTACACGGCCGCCGAGCGGGGGTACATCGACGCGGTGACCATGCCGTCGGAGACCCGGGCGCACGTGGTCAAGGGGCTGCGCCAGCTGCGCACCAAGCGCGAGTCGCTGCCCCCGAAGAAGCACGGCAACATCCCCCTGTAGGAGGTCAGTCCTGTGGTGATCAAGGTCGTCAAGGGGAATCCGACGCCGGAGGAGCTGGCCGCCGCACTGGCGGTGGTCCAAGCGCGCGCGGCGGCGCTGGCATCGGCACCGCCGGGCGCACCGCGGGTGGCGGACGCGTGGTCGGCTCCGGCCCGGGTGGCGCGGCGGACGCTGCCGCAGCCGGGGCCGCGCGCGTGGGCCCGTACGTACTGGCCGGGCTAGTCCTTCCGGTCGTGAAGATGGCGTGAACGGACCGTGGCGCCTGAGTACCCGTACTCAGGCGCCACACCGGTCTGCGGGGCCAGGATCGGTGCATGCTCTGGTCAGACCCGAAGGACGAGCCGCCCCAGGACATGCGGGACGTGCAGGCGATGGTGCGGCGGATGACCGTGGTGGTCGTCCTCGCGATGCTGGTCGTCGTGTACGTGCTGGGCGTGGGCTTCTAGGGCGCGGGCCCGGCGCGGACTTCCAGGGCGCCGGCCTCCCCTGGGCGCGGGCTTCTGTGCCGCGGGCCTCCCCTGGGGGCGGGCCTTCGGGGCGCCCCTACGATGTCGGGCATGACTGCTGCTGCCCACGCCCTCGTCCTGGCCTCCGCCTCACCCGCCCGGCTCAACCTGCTGCGACAGGCGGGCCTGGCCCCGCACGTGATCGTCAGTCACTTCGACGAGGACGCGCTCAGCGCCGACACCCCGGCGGAGCTGGCGCTGGCGCTGGCCGAGGCCAAGGCGGACGTCGTGGCGGCCCTGGACGAGGCCGCGGGCGCGCTGGTGATCGGCTGCGATTCGGTGCTGGAGCTGGACGGCGAGGCGCTCGGCAAGCCGGCGGACGCCGAGGAGGCCACCGCGCGCTGGAAGTCGATGCGCGGGCGGGCGGGCGTACTGCGCACCGGGCACTGCGTGATCGACACGGCGACCGGTCGGCGGGTTTCGGCCACGGCGTCCACGACGGTCCGGTTCGGCGAGCCGACGGATGCCGAGGTGGCCGCGTACGTGGCCAGCGGCGAGCCGCTGCACGTGGCCGGGGCCTTCACCCTGGACGGGCTGTCGGCGCCGTTCATCGAGGGCATCGACGGCGACCCCGGCAACGTGATCGGGCTGTCGCTGCCGCTGCTGCGCTCCCTGCTGGCCGAATTGGGCGTGGCCATCACGGATTTGTGGGCTTGAGCCCCCCGTGCGGCGGAGGCGGGGCGTCCTGGACGCCCGGGGCGCCCGCCGGGGCTCCCCCAGGGCCTCCCGGGGCTCCGGGGGCTGCGGTGACCCCCGGGGCCGCCGTGCCCTCGTCCTGGGCCGCGTAGAGCGTCAGGGTCAGGACGAGCAGGCACAGGATCACCATCGTCACGGCGAAGGCGCCCCAGCCGACCAGGCCGGCGGCGACGGCGCCGAGCAGCCCGTGGGTGACGGCGGCGGTGACGAGCACGACGCGCGCGAGGGTTCCCGGGGCCCGGTCGCGTATGCAGATCACGGCGAGGAGCACGGCGCACAGGAGCAGGAACGCGCCGATGCCCGCCCCCATCGCGTACGTTGCCGTGGACATGACATCCGGATCCATGCCCGCGATCGACATCGACTGGTTGCGGGTGGTGCGGCCCAGGACCAGGTGGACCAGAACGAGGACCGCCGCCTCGGCGACGAGCACGATCGCGGCCAGCCCGGCCACGAGTCTGCGCAGCACGACGCCCACCGCGAACCCACCCCTCCCACCGCTCCCCGGCCACAAGCCTGTTCGACGCCCTGGAGGCTACTAACGGGTAAACGTACGGACAAGGGGGCCGGGCCGCTTCGTTACGCAACGGGCCCCGCCCGGGGATCACGCAAAGAATGTGTGGGCCGTTCGTAGGGACTCAACAAAGAATCACAGGGGCCCGCTGACCCGCCGAACAGAGACCTCGGATGCGTGACGGGGTTACTGTGCAGTTGGGGATCCCCCTGACCTGGGGCGCCACAAGGGATTTCCTCGCTTGAGGCAGACTCGAATCACACTCCGTGTGGGCAAGGTCACCTCTAGGGAAGGGTCGAAACGCCGTGTGGGCTGTCCCTAAACTCAGCTTGTTTCAAGGAGGGAGCCATCGTGCGCAAGGTGCTCATCGCCAACCGTGGCGAAATCGCTGTCCGCGTTGCTCGGGCCTGCCGGGATGCCGGAATCGCAAGCGTAGCCGTCTACGCCGATCCGGACCGGGACGCTCTGCACGTCCGCGCGGCCGACGAAGCTTTCGCGTTGGGCGGTGACACCCCGGCCGCCAGCTACCTGGACATCTCCAAGGTCCTGCAGGCCGCAGCCGATTCCGGCGCGGACGCCATCCATCCCGGATACGGCTTCCTCTCCGAGAACGCCGACTTCGCGCAGGCCGTCATCGACGCGGGCCTGACCTGGATCGGCCCGCCCCCGCAGGCCATCCGCGACCTCGGCGACAAGGTCGCCGCCCGGCACATCGCCCAGCGCGCCGGCGCCCCGCTGGTGGCGGGCACCCCGGACCCGGTCTCCGGTGCCGACGAGGTCGTCGAGTTCGCCAAGGAGCACGGCCTGCCCATCGCGATCAAGGCCGCCTTCGGCGGTGGCGGTCGCGGCCTGAAGGTCGCCCGCACCCTCGAAGAGGTGCCGGAGCTCTACGAATCGGCCGTCCGTGAGGCCGTCGCCGCGTTCGGCCGCGGCGAGTGCTTCGTCGAGCGCTACCTCGACAAGCCGCGGCACGTCGAGACCCAGTGCCTGGCCGACTCCCACGGCAACGTGGTCGTCGTCTCGACCCGTGACTGCTCGCTGCAGCGCCGCCACCAGAAGCTGGTGGAGGAGGCTCCCGCGCCGTTCCTGTCCGAGGCGCAGAACGCCGAGCTGTACGCCGCCTCGAAGGCGATCCTGAAGGAGGCCGGCTACGTCGGCGCCGGCACGGTCGAGTTCCTGGTCTCCGCCGACGGCCTGATCTCCTTCCTGGAGGTCAACACCCGCCTGCAGGTCGAGCACCCGGTCACCGAAGAGGTCTCCGGCATCGACCTCGTGCGCGAGATGTTCCGCATCGCCGACGGCGAGGAGCTCGGCTACGGCGACCCGGTGCTGCGCGGTCACTCGTTCGAGTTCCGCATCAACGGCGAGGACCCGGGCCGCGGCTTCCTGCCGGCCCCGGGCACCGTCACCAAGTTCGCCCCGCCGTCGGGTCCGGGCGTCCGCCTCGACACGGGCGTCGAGTCCGGCTCGGTCATCGGCCCGGCCTGGGACTCGCTGCTCGCCAAGCTGATCGTCACGGGCGCCACCCGCGAGCAGGCCCTGCAGCGCGCCGCGCGTGCGCTGTCCGAGTTCGAGGTGGAGGGCATGGCCACGGCCATCCCGTTCCACCGCGCGGTCGTCACGGACCCCGCCTTCGCCCCGGCGGACGGCAGCCCGTTCACGGTCTTCACCCGCTGGATCGAGACCGAGTTCGTCAACGAGATCCCGGCGTTCACCGCTCCCGCGGCCGAGGACGCCGACGACGAGCCGGGCCGCGAGACGGTGGTCGTCGAGGTCGGCGGCAAGCGCCTGGAGGTCTCGCTGCCGTCCTCGCTGGGCATGACCCTGGCCCGCACGGCCGCCGCGGGCGGCGCCAAGCCCAAGCGCCGGGCGGCGAAGAAGTCCGGTCCGGCGGCTTCCGGCGACACCCTCGCGTCCCCGATGCAGGGCACGATCGTCAAGGTCGCCGTCGAGGAGGGCCAGCAGGTCAACGAGGGCGACCTGATCGTCGTCCTGGAGGCCATGAAGATGGAGCAGCCGCTGAACGCGCACCGCTCCGGCACGATCGTCGGCCTCACCGCCGAGGTGGGCGCGAGCCTCACCTCCGGGGCCACCATCTGCGAGATCAAGGACTGACGTCCTCGACCCCGCGAGGCCCGGCACCCCGAGGGGTGCCGGGCCTCCGGCGTTCCCGGGGAACCACCCCCGCGCCCCGCAGCCGACGGCCGCCTTCGAGCAGCCACCGACCCACGGCCGGCGACCACCGGGCGGCGCCGCACAGCCAGCGGCGAGCCCGCAGCGGCCAGCCACGGCCCGCGGCGAGACTGCAGAGACCCACCGCTGCGGCGCGAAAGCAGCGACCCGCGGCCGACGGCCGACAGACGCCGGCCCGCGACCCGCGGCCGACGGCCGACAGACGCCGGCCCGCGGCCCGCGGCCGACGGTCGGCGGACGTCGGCGAACGGCCGTCGGTCAGCGGCGCCGCATGTCGGCGACGCGGGGCCGGTCGCCCGCGGCCTGCTGCTCCAGCATGGAGGCGGGCGCGCTGCGCAGCTGGGCGGAGGGCCCGCCGCGACGCTGGACCGGGAGGGGGGATTCCCGGCGCGGGCGGCGTCCGACCATTCCCTCGCCGCCGGAGGCCACGGCTCCGGCCACGGTGATCTGCACTCCCTGGTCGGCGAGCGCCTGGAGCTCCGTCGCCGCCCGGTCGTCGTGCGGCGGCGGCTCGTCCGTGACCAGTCGCGTCATCACGTCCGTCGGCACCGTCTGGAACATGGTGTCGGTGCCGAGCTTCGTGTGGTCGGCCAGGACCACCACCTCCGCGGCGGCCTGCACCAGCGCCCGGTCCACGCTCGCGCTGAGCATGTTGGACGTGGACAGTCCGCGCTCGGCGGTCAGGCCGCTCCCGGAGAGGAAGGCCCGCGACACCCGCAGCCCCTGGAGGGACTGCTCGGCACCGCTGCCGACCAGCGCGTAGTTGGACCCCCGCAGGGTCCCGCCGGTCATGACCACCTCCACCCGGTTCGCGTGGGCCAGGGCCTGCGCGACCAGCAGCGAGTTGGTGACGACGGTCAGTCCGGGCACCCGGGCGAGCCGGCGGGCCAGCTCCTGGGTCGTGGTGCCCGCGCCGACGACGACGGCCTCGCCCTCTTCGACGAGGCCGGCCGCAACATCGGCAATGGCGGTCTTTTCCGCCGTCGCGAGATGGGACTTTTGCGGAAACCCGGACTCCCGCGTGAAACCGCCCGGCAATACCGCACCGCCGTGTCGGCGGTCGAGGAGTCCTTCTGCCTCCAGCGCCCGCACGTCCCGCCGTACGGTCACTTCGGAGGTCTGGACGACGCGGGCGAGCTCCCGGAGCGATACCGCTCCGTTGGCCCGCACCATTTCGAGAATCAATTGGCGACGTTCTGCAGCGAACACGAAACTGACAGTAACCCCAACGACCGTCTTGTTTCAGCTCCTTGCGCCGGAATACCGAAGTTGTCCATAAAACCGGGTGACGAGTGGTATACGCGGCGGGGCGGCTGAGTGAACGTCACTCCACGCTCCGGCGGACCGCCCCAAGTCCCCTTGTGACGTGGGGCGGTTACCTCGGCTACGCCTCGCCGGCGGCCTTCCGGGTGTGCAGCTGGCGCGCCACCTCGGCGATCGAACCCGACAGCGAGGGGTACACCGTGAACGCGTTTGCGATCTGCTCGACCGTCAGATTGTTGTCGACGGCGATCGAGATGGGGTGGATCAGCTCGCTGGCGCGCGGCGACACGACCACGCCGCCCACGACGATCCCGGTGCCGGGACGGCAGAACAGCTTCACGAAACCGTCCCGGATGCCCTGCATCTTGGCGCGCGGGTTGCGCAGCAGCGGCAGCTTCACGACACGGGCGTCGATCTTGCCGGCGTCCACGTCGGCCTGCGTGTAACCGACAGTGGCGATCTCGGGGTCGGTGAACACGTTCGACGAGACCGTCTTGAGGTTCAGCGGGGCCACCGCGTCGCCGAGGAAGTGGTACATCGCGATACGGCCCTGCATGGCGGCGACGGAGGCCAGCGCGAAGATGCCGGTCACGTCTCCCGCCGCGTACACGCCGGGAGCGGACGTACGGGAGACCTTGTCGGTCCAGATGTGCCCGGAGTCCTTGAGCCGGACCCCGGACTCCTCCAGGTTCATGTTCTTGGTGTTCGGGATCGCGCCGACCGCCATCAGGCAGTGCGTGCCGCTGATGACCCGGCCGTCGGAGAGGGTGACCTCGACGCGGTCGCCGACGCGCTTGGCGGACTCGGCGCGCGAGCGGCCGATGACGTTCATGCCGCGGCGGCGGAAGACGTCCTCCAGGACGGCGGCGGCGTCCGGGTCCTCGCCGGGCAGCACGCGGTCGCGGGAGGAGACCAGGGTCACGCGGGAGCCGAGGGCCTGGTACGCGCCGGCGAACTCGGCGCCGGTGACGCCCGAGCCGACCACGATGAGCTCCTCGGGGAGCTCGTCCAGGTCGTAGACCTGGGTCCAGTTCAGGATGCGCTCGCCGTCGGGCATCGCGTCGGGGATCTCGCGGGGGTGGCCGCCGGTCGCGATCAGCACGGCGTCGGCCGTCAGGATCGTCTCGGTGCCGTCGGCCGCGGTGACGATGACGTCGCGCGTGCCGTCGATGCCCTGCGGGCCGCCGAGCTTGCCGCGGCCCCGTACGACGCGGGCGCCGGCCCGGGTGACGGAGGCGGTGATGTCGTGCGACTGGGCGAGCGCGAGGCGCTTGACGCGCCGGTTCACCTTGCCGAGGTCCACGCCGACGACGCGCGCCGCCTGCTCCAGGGGCGGGGTGTCGTCGGCCACGACGATGCCCAGCTCCTCGTACGACGAGTCGAAGGTCGTCATGACCTCGGCGGTCGCGATGAGGGTCTTGGAGGGCACGCAGTCGGTCAGCACCGACGCGCCGCCCAGGCCGTCGCAGTCGACGACGGTCACCTCCGCGCCGAGCTGGGCCCCCACGAGGGCCGCCTCATACCCACCGGGTCCGCCGCCGATGATCACGATCCGGGTCACGAAAACTCCGCCTCACGTCTACCCGGCCGGCTGCCGCCCCGGCCGGGGCTTCCGGGGATTCTCCCCGGGGGATGCATTCCGTGCCCCATTGTCCCGCACGCTTCAAGGTGCTTCTCCCCCGGACCGGCCATCCGTGCGGTACGGCCGGGCACGCGGCCCGCCCCGCCCCTCCCGTACCCTCGACCCCATGTCGCTCTACGCCGCGTACGCCGGCAACCTCGACCCGCGGCTGATGACGCGCCGCGCTCCGCATTCGCCGCTGCGCGGCACGGGCTGGATCAACGACTGGCGGCTGACCTTCGGCGGTGAGCAGATGGGGTGGGAGGGCGCCCTCGCCACGATCGTCGAGGCCCCCCGCCACCAGGTCTTCGTCGCCCTGTACGACATTGCACCGCTGGACGAGGACTCCATGGACCGGTGGGAGGGCGTCGGGCTCGACATCTACCGCCGGATGCGGATCCGCGTCCACACGCTGGACGGCGAGGAGGCGGCGTGGTGCTACGTGCTGAACGGCTACGAGGGCGGGCTGCCCTCGGCGCGCTACCTCGGTGAGATCGCCGACGCGGCCGAATCGGCGGGTGCCCCGCACGACTACGTGATGGAACTGCGCAAGCGCCCCTGCTAAGGGCTGTCGGGCGGGTCCGGCGTTCGAGACGTCACGGACGATTCGGCGGAAACGACAAGGCAACGATCCGAACACCGTGAGCTGCGCCATCTACGCGCGTAGGCAATCAGCGGCTACGCTCGTCTGCGTGAACGCATCTGTTACCGACCCCTTCGCCGACGCCACCGCCGCAGCCGCCCGCCTGCGTGAGCTGACCGGCGCCGAAACCCACGATGTCGCCCTCGTCATGGGCTCCGGCTGGGCCCCCGCCGCAGAGGCGCTGGGCGCACCCGAGGCCGAGTTCCCCGTCACCGAGCTGCCCGGCTTCCCGCCGCCCGCGGTCGAGGGCCACGGCGGCAAGATCCGCTCGTACAAGATCGGCGACAAGCGTGCGCTGCTCTTCCTCGGCCGGACCCACTACTACGAGGGCCGCGGCGTCGCCGCCGTCGCCCACGGCGTGCGCACCGCCGTCGCCGCCGGCTGCAAGACCGTCGTCCTGACCAACGGCTGCGGCGGCCTGCGCGAGGGCATGAAGCCCGGCCAGCCCGTCCTGATCAGCGACCACCTCAACCTGACGGCCGCCTCGCCGATCGTCGGCGCGAACTTCGTGGACCTGACCGACCTCTACTCGCCGCGCCTGCGCGCGATGTGCAAGGAGATCGACGAGACCCTCGAAGAGGGCGTCTACGTCCAGTTCCCCGGCCCGCACTACGAGACCCCGGCCGAGATCAACATGATCCGCGTCATGGGCGCCGACCTGGTCGGCATGTCCACCGTGCTGGAGGCCATCGCCGCCCGCGAGGCCGGCGCCGAGGTGCTCGGCATCTCCCTGGTCACCAACCTGGCGGCGGGCCTGTCCGGCGAGCCGCTGAACCACGAAGAGGTGCTCCAGGCCGGCCGTGACTCGGCCGCGCGCATGGGCAAGCTGCTGACCCAGGTCCTCGCCCGCATCTGAGGCACCGGGCGCCGTACGAGAGCCACGAGAGACAAGGCGGAAGTAGTGCAGCAACAGGGACAGGACGACCTGATCACCCGGGCCCGGGCCTGGCTGGCCGAGGACCCCGACCCGGAGACGGCGGCCGAGCTCGCGGAGCTCATCGACGCCGGGGACACCGCGGAACTGGCGGACCGGTTCTCCGGCACCCTCCAGTTCGGCACGGCCGGGCTGCGCGGCGAGATCGGCGCGGGTCCGATGCGGATGAACCGCTCGGTGGTCATCCGTGCCGCGGCGGGCCTCGCGGCCTACCTGAAGGCCCAGGGCCACGCCGGCGGCCTGGTCGTCATCGGCTACGACGCCCGGTACAAGTCCGCGGACTTCGCCCGCGACACCGCCGCCGTGATGACCGGCGCGGGCCTGCGCGCGGCCGTCCTGCCCCGCCCGCTGCCGACGCCCGTCCTCGCGTACGCCATACGGCACCTGGGTGCCGTCGCCGGCGTCGAGGTGACCGCGAGCCACAACCCGCCCCGGGACAACGGCTACAAGGTCTACCTCGGCGACGGCTCGCAGATCGTGTCCCCCGCGGACACGGAGATCGCGGCGGAGATCGGGCGCGTGGACACCCTCGCCTCGGTCCCCCGCCCGGAATCCGGCTGGGAGGAGCTCGGCGACGAGGTCCTGGAGGCCTACCTGGCCCGTACCGACGCCGTTCTGACCCCCGGATCGCCCCGGGGCGTGCGGACCGTCTACACGGCCATGCACGGCGTCGGCAAGGACGTCGTGCTGGCGGCCTTCGCCCGGCACGGCTTCCCGGCGCCGGTGCTCGTCGCCGAGCAGGCGGAGCCGGACCCGGCGTTCCCGACGGTGGCCTTCCCCAACCCGGAGGAGCCGGGCGCGATGGACCTGTCCTTCGCGAAGGCGGCGGAGGTCAACCCGGACATCGTGATCGCGAACGACCCGGACGCGGACCGCTGCGCGGTCGCCGTCCCCACCCTCGACGGCTGGCGCATGCTCCGCGGCGACGAGGTCGGCGCGCTGCTGGCGGCCCACCTGGTCCACAAGGGCGCGACCGGTGTCTTCGCCGAGTCCATCGTGTCCTCGTCCCTCCTGGGCCGGATCGCGGAGGCGGCGGGCGTCGGCTACGAGGAGACCCTCACGGGCTTCAAGTGGATCGCCCGCGTCGAGGGCCTGCGCTACGGCTACGAGGAGGCGCTCGGCTACTGCGTGGACCCCGAGGGCGTCCGGGACAAGGACGGCGTCACCGCCGCCCTGCTGGTCGCGGAGCTGGCCTCGGAGCTCAAGGAGCAGGGCCGCACGCTGACCGACCTGCTGGACGACCTGGCGATCGAGCACGGCCTGCACCACACGGACCAGTTGTCGGTCCGCGTGTCGGACCTGTCGGTCATCACCGACGCGATGGCCGCGCTGCGCGCCCACCCGCCGGTGTCGCTGGCGGGCCTGCGGGTCTCCTCGGCGGAGGACCTGACGCAGGGCACGGCGACGCTGCCGCCCACGGACGGCCTGCGCTACCACCTGGAGGGCGACTACAAGGCCCGGGTGATCGTGCGGCCCTCGGGGACGGAGCCGAAGCTGAAGTGCTACCTGGAGGTCGTGGTCCCGGTGGCCGACGCCCCGGACCTCGTCCCGGCCCGGGCCCGTGGCCAGGAGATCCTGGACGCGATCAAGAAGGACCTCTCCGCAGCCGCCGGCATCTGATCCACCCCGCGCCGGGGCCCCAGAGCCCCGGCTCCACGCCGCTGCGCCGACGCCGTCCGTCGGGTGCAGCGCACCACGCCCCGACCCCCGTCCCGTCCGGCGGGGGCCGGGGCCACTCCGGCCCCCCGGGATCCTCCCGGGGGGCCGCTGCCGTTCCCGCTGCCGTTCCCGCTGCCGCTGCCTCAGGCGGCGGGCGAAGCCCTGTCGACGCCGGGCGGCGCACACGGCGAGTTCCATCAGGCCGAAGGTCCGGGGGCCGCGGCGCGAAGGTGCGGGCCGCCTGGGACGGGGCGGGGGGTCAGGAAGGGGACGGCGAGGGGCGGACCAGTTCTCCGAGGGTGGGGACCGATTCGGGGCGGCTGCGGACCGCCTCCGTGCACTCCCACTCCCGCGGCGGGTCCGCGTCCGGCCCGCCCAGGACCACCGGGCCCGGCCCGGCCGACACGGCCTCGCTGCCCGCCAGCGTGCACACCACCTGCGCCAGCGCGACCGGCGACAGGTCCTCCGGCTTGCGGCTGATGCGTATCGTCCCCACGGGGTCGTTCGTCCGCGCCGGGGCGACCGTCAGCCCTTCCGGGACACCGGTCGTGAAGCCCGCGTCGCGCTCCTCCTCCGACGGGTTGCGTTCCAGCGCCTCCAGCAGCGCCTCGGCGACCAGCACCACGGGATCCTTCACCGGCTTCTTCTCCGGTACCGGCACCACCCGCTCCACACCGACCAGCTGCGACCCGCACACCAGTTCCACCGTGGCCCGGAACCCCTGCACCCCGGTCTGCGGCACCGGCGTGTCGCACGACACCCGTGACGGCGCCGCACCGACGTCCACCGGGACCGTCGTCGCCCTGATCCCGCACCCGGACACCAGGCCCGCCACGGCCAGCAGCACCAGCGCCCTACGCGTCCGCGTCACCGGCAATCACCTTCCCCACGTCCACCGGCAGCCTCAGCGTGAACAGCGCGCCGCCCCCGGGCCCGTTGGCCGCGGTGATGTCACCGCCGTGGATGTGCGCGTTCTCCACCGCGATCGACAGGCCGAGCCCGCTGCCGTCCGACTTCGGACGCGACGCGCTCGCCTTGTAGAACCGGTCGAAGACGTGCGGCAGCACTTCCTCCGGGATGCCCGGCCCGTTGTCCTGGACCGCGATCGACAGCCAGTCGCCCTCGACGACCACCGACACCCGCACCGGCGAGCCGCCGTGCTTGAGCGCGTTGCCGATCAGGTTGGCGAGGATGACGTCGAGCCGGCGCGGGTCGAGGCGCGCCACGATGCCCCGCTCGGCGTCCAGTTCGACCGCGTCGAGCCAGGCCCGCGCGTCGATGCACGCCGTCACCTGGTCGGCGACGTCCACGTCGTCCAGCACCAGGCGCGCCGTCCCCGCGTCGAAGCGGGTGACCTCCATCAGGTTCTCGACCAGGATGTTCAGCCGCCGCGTCTCGCTGACCACCAGGCCGACCGCCGGTGCGATCATCGGATCGAGGTCCTCGACCTCCTCCTCCAGCACCTCGGCGACCGCCGTCAGCGCCGTCAGCGGCGTGCGCAGTTCGTGCGACATGTCCGCGACGAAGCGCCGGCTGGCCTCCTCGCGGGCGCTCATGTCGGCGACCTTCTTCTCCAGCGCTTCCGCCGTCTTGTTGAACGTGTGCGACAGGTCGGCGAGTTCGTCGGTCCCCGACACGTCGAGCCGGTGGTCCAGCTCGCCCTCGCCCAGGCGCCGCGCCGCGTCCCCCAGCCGCTGCACGGGCTTGAGCACCGTCCGGGCCGCCGCCTGCGCCAGCAGCGCCGACCCGAGCAGCGCGAGGCCCGTGGCGATGGTCAGCGACCAGCCGAGCGCGTTCAGGTCGTCGCGCTCCTGCGCCAGGGACTTGTACATGTAGCCGGTCGGCCCGCCGCCCACGATCCGCGTCCCGCCGACCAGGTACGGGTTGCCGCGCGGCTTCGTGCGCTGCCAGTACATGTGGTACTCGGAGTCGTTGGCCGTCGTGGCCTTCTGCCGGTCGTTCACCGCGCGCTGGAGCGAGCCCGGTACGTCGTCCAGCCCGAAGGCGTCGGGACCGGCCGCGCCGAACACCTTGCGGCCGTCCTTGCGCTCGTCGACCAGCAGCACGCTGTAGCCGGGGCTGCTGCCCGCCATCAGCTCGGCGGTGCGCTGCATCTCCTCGGGCGTCGGGTCGGCGGGCAGCGCCGCGGCCCGGTTCTGCATCTCCTGGCGGAAGTCGCCGAGCGCCGCGTCCTGGGTACGGGTGAGGACGGCCTCGCGGTTGAGCCAGTACGCGATGCCGGAGGCGGAGACGGCGGCGACCAGAGCGACCAGCGAGAACACCATGAGGAGCCGCAGCCGCAGGCTGGTCCAGCGCCGGCCCGCGAACAGGGCTCTGATCACTGTGGCGAGTCCAGCCGGTAGCCGACACCCCGCACGGTGCGGATGAGGGTGGGCGAGGACGGTACCTCCTCGACCTTGGCGCGCAGCCGCTGTACGCAGGCGTCCACGAGCCGGGAGTCGCCGAGGTAGTCGTGCTCCCAGACCAGCCGCAGCAACTGCTGGCGGGACAGGGCCTGCCCGGGCCGGCGGCTGAGTTCCAGCAGCAGCCGCAGTTCGGTCGGCGTCAGCTGGAGGTCCTCGCCGTTCTTCGTGACCGTCATCGCGGCCCGGTCGATGACCAGGGACCCGAAGACCGCCGAGTCGCTGGCCTCCCGCTCCCCGCGGCGCAGGACGGCCCGGATGCGGGCGTCGAGCACGCGGCCCTGGACCGGCTTGACGACGTAGTCGTCGGCGCCCGACTCCAGGCCGACGACGACATCGATGTCGTCGCTGCGGGCGGTCAGCAGGATGATCGGCAGCTGGTCGGTGCGGCGGATCCGCCGGCACACCTCGAAGCCGTCGATCCCGGGCAGCATGACGTCCAGCACGATCAGGTCCGGCCGCTGCTCGCGCAGCAGTTTCAGGCCGTCCTCGCCCGTCGCCGCAGTGGCCACACGGTGGCCCTGGCGGGACAGGGAGAGTTCGAGGGCCGTGCGGATGGCGTCGTCGTCCTCGATCAGCAACAGGAAAGGCACGGGCTCATTCTGTCCCATCGACCGTCGGGAGTTCGACCGTCGGGTCGCAGGGATCGCACGGGGGCCGCTGTGACAGGCCTGTGACAGTCGGCGGACACCCCGGTTAAGTCGGCCGGGCAGTCTTCTACCAACGCAACAGAGCGGGATCCGAAGCAGACAGACTCCACGACGGGGGGCGCGAGATGAACACGCTGCACAGCACCAGCACCAGCGCGGTTGTCACGCGGCTGCACGATGTGAACCGCCGGGCAGGTGTCCGCTCGGTGACGGTCGCCCGTCCGCGGCCGGCGCACACGGTGGCCATCGACGCGAACACGTACCGGTCCTCCGTTCCGGCGCAGCCCGTTCCCGAGCTGTCCGCCACCTCGGAGGCCGAGTTCACGGCGTACGTCCGGGAACGGCGGGCCGCCCTGTACGCGACGGCCTTCCACCTGACCGGTGACCGTTACGAGGCCGAGGACCTGCTCCAGAGCGCCCTGTTCTCCACGTACCGCGCCTGGGACCGCATCAGCGACAAGGCGGCCGTCGGCGGCTACCTGCGGCGCACGATGACGAACCTGCACATCAGCGCGTGGCGCCGGCGGAAGCTGAACGAGTACCCGACGGAGGAGCTGCCGGAGACGGCCTCCGACACGGACGCGATGCGGGGCACGGAACTGCGCGCGGTGCTGTGGCAGGCGCTGGCCCGCATTCCGGAGCCGCAGCGCACGATGCTGGTGCTGCGCTACTACGAGGGCCGCACGGACCCGGAGATCGCCGAGATCCTGGGGATCAGCGTCGGCACCGTGAAGTCGAGCATCTGGCGGTCGCTGCGGCGGCTGCGGGACGACGAGGTGCTGAGCTTCGGCCGCGACGAGTCGGAGTCCTTCGAGGAGCTCGTCGCGTAGCGCGGCACACCACAGACCATGGGCCAGGGGGCCCGTCCTACGGGGGTGGGACGGGAGGCCGATGGGGGGGACGGGAAGGCGGGATCAAGCGGCCGGGGGTCCGCGTGGTCCCGCCTTTCCTCATGTCCGGGCCGGGGCCGCGGTCCGGTGGCGGCCGGCCGCGCAGGCGGCCAGGCGGCCGAGGGCCTCGTCACGGGCGCAGGCGTGCGCGCCGAGGGCGGTGTGCCGGGCCACGATGCCGCGCTCCGCCCGCATCAGCCGCCAGCCCCTGCGCAGCAGGAACGGCAGCGACTTGCGGCCCTCGCGCAGGTCCCGGGCGAGCCGGCGCCGGAACGTCGTCGAAGGGCGCCCGCGCAGGCAGATGGCGTCCGCGAGCAGTCCCGCCTCCTGGCACCGGGCCACGATGTCGGCCGCGAAGATGCCCTCGGCGATGAACAGCGGGGTGCGCGCGATGTCCAGCGTCTCCGTACCCGTACGGGAGGACGAGGCGATGGAGTACACCGGCACCTCGGTGCGGCCCGCCGCGCAGAGTTCCACGATGGCGGCGACCGCCGCGTCCGCGTCCCAGGACAGCGGGGAGTCCCAGTCGATGTCGGAGCTGCCTTCGACCAGGGGGAGCGACGGGTCGTCGGCCTCCTTGTAGAAGTCGTCCAGGCGCAGCACCGGCAGCCCGGAACGGGCGGCCAGCCGGGACTTCCCGGAACCCGAGGGCCCGGTCAACAGGACGACGCGCGTAGGCAGAGGAGAGGAGGAGCTCACGGGACACCAGTGTGAACCATTCCCCCGCGCAGGGGATGCCTCCGGTGGCCGGTTGGTATCCAGGATCACACCTCAACTACGCTGCGTGCGCACGCGACTACGACCTCAGGCGGGATCCCCATGGCACGTCACGCAGCCCCCGGCAGCTCCACGCTGCGCTCCGCAGGCCTCACGCTCTCCATGGCCGGTGCGGCCCTGGCCATGGCCGCGGGTGGTGCCCAGGCCGGTGAGCTCTCCGTTCCGGCGGCCCTCGCCGGCGTCACCGACCCGATCGCGAACCTCAAGGTGAATCCGCTGGCCCACACCGGCGTGGACCCGCTCGACAACGGCGTGGCCACCAGGGTCGCGGACTTCCCGGCGGTCGGGACCACCATGGTCACGGGGATCCTGACGCAGGGCCCGTCCGTCGGGGAGCTGCCCGAGGCGGCGGCGTCCTCGCTGCTCGGGCCGCTGCTGCCGAGGTAGCGGGGCGGGGAACGCGAAGGCCCCGGCGGCGTGCAGAGACGCTGCCGGGGCCGGTGCGCGCGGGTGACCCGTCAGTACGAGGATCCGCCCGAGCCGAGCGAACCCGTCGGGTGCCAGACCGTCTTGGTCTCCAGGAACGCCGTCATGCGCGACGTGCCCGGGTCGGCGCTCCAGTCGTCCACAGGCTGTGGACGAAGGACGCGCTTGAGGTTGTCGGCCGCCGCGATCTCCAGCTCCTTGGCCAGCGCCGCGTCGGCACCCGCCAGGTCGATCGCGTTGACGTCCTGGTGGGACGCCAGGTGCGGGCCCATCTCGGCGGCCTTGCCGGACAGGATGTTGACGACACCGCCGGGCAGGTCGGAGGTGGCCAGCACCTCGCCCAGGGAAAGGGCCGGGAGCGGCGCCCTCTCCGACGTGATCACGACCGCCGTGTTGCCGGTCGCGATCACCGGGGCGATCACCGAGACCAGGCCCAGGAACGAGGACTCCTGGGGGGCGATGACGGTGACGACGCCGGTCGGCTCGGGGGTGGAGAGGTTGAAGAACGGCCCGGCGACGGGGTTGGCCCCGCCCACGATCTGGGCGATCTTGTCGGTCCAGCCCGCGTACCAGACCCAGCGGTCGATGGCCGCGTCGACGACCGCGCCGGCCTTCGACTTGGACAGGCCCTCCGCCTCGCCGACCTCGCGGACGAACTGCTCGCGGCGGCCCTCCAGCATCTCGGCGATGCGGTAGAGGATCTGCCCACGGTTGTAGGCGGTCGCGCCGGACCAGCCGCCGAAGGCCTTGCGGGCCGCGACGACCGCGTCACGGGCGTCCTTGCGGGAGGACAGGGGCGCGTTGGCCAGCCACTTGCCCTTCGAGTCGCTCACCTCGTACACCCGGCCGCTCTCGGAGCGGGGGAACTTGCCCCCGACGTACAGCTTGTAGGTCTTGAAGACGTTCAGACGCAGAGAGGTCTCAGACATCGAGGTAGGCCTCCAGACCGTGGCGGCCGCCCTCGCGGCCGAAGCCCGACTCCTTGTAGCCGCCGAAGGGCGAGGTCGGGTCGAACTTGTTGAACGTGTTGGCCCACACCACACCCGCGCGGAGCTTGTTGGCCACCGCGAGGATGCGGCTGCCCTTCTCCGTCCAGATGCCGGCGGACAGGCCGTACTGGCTGTTGTTGGCCTTGGCGACGGCCTCGTCGGGCGTACGGAACGTCAGCACGGAGAGCACCGGGCCGAAGATCTCGTCGCGGGCGACGGTGTGCGCCTGGGTGACGTTCGTGAAGAGCGTCGGGGCGAACCAGTAGCCGGCGGACGGCAGCTCGCACGCCGGGGACCAGCGCTCGGCGCCCTCGGCCTCGCCGGTCTCGGCGAGCGCGGTGATCCGGGCCAGCTGCTCGGCGGAGTTGATCGCGCCGATGTCGGTGTTCTTGTCGAGCGGGTCGCCCAGGCGCAGGGTGCTCAGGCGGCGCTTGAGGGAGTCCAGCAGCTCGTCGTGGATCGACTCCTGGACCAGCAGGCGCGAGCCGGCGCAGCAGACCTGGCCCTGGTTGAAGAAGATGCCGTTGACGATGCCCTCGACGGCCTGGTCGATCGGGGCGTCGTCGAAGACGATGTTGGCGCCCTTGCCGCCCAGCTCCAGGGTGACCTTCTTGTCCGTACCGGCGATCTGGCGGGCGATGGCCTTGCCGACCGCGGTCGAGCCGGTGAAGGCGACCTTGTTGACGTCCGGGTGCTCGACGAGGGCCGCGCCCGCGTCGCCGTAGCCCGTGAGGATGTTGACGACGCCCTTGGGCAGGCCCGCCTGGCGGCAGATGTCCGCGAAGAACAGCGCGGAGAGCGGGGTGGTCTCGGCGGGCTTGAGGACGACCGTGTTGCCGGCCGCGAGCGCCGGGGCGATCTTCCACGCGAGCATCAGCAGCGGGAAGTTCCACGGGATGACCTGGCCGGCGACGCCGAGCGGGCGCGGGTTCGGGCCGTAACCCGCGTGGTCGAGCTTGTCGGCCCAGCCCGCGTAGTAGAAGAAGTGCGCGGCGACGAGGGGGAGGTCCGCGTCGCGGGTCTCCTTGATCGGCTTGCCGTTGTCCAGGGTCTCCAGGACGGCGAGCTCACGGCTGCGCTCCTGGATGATCCGGGCGATGCGGAAGAGGTACTTGGCGCGCTCGGAGCCCGGCAGCGCGGACCACGTCGCGAAGGCCTTGCGGGCGGCCCGGACGGCGCGGTCGACATCGGCGGCGTCGGCCTGGGCCACCTCGGAGAGGACCTCCTCGGAGGAGGGCGAGACGGTCTTGAAGACCTTGCCGTCGGCGGCGTCGGTGAACTCGCCGTCGATGAAGAGCCCGTAGGAGGGGGCGATGTCGACGACGGAACGCGACTCGGGGGCCGGTGCGTACTCGAAAAGGGATGCCATGGTGATCAGTCCACCGTCACGTAGTCGGGACCGGAGTAACGGCCGGTGCTCAGCTTCTGGCGCTGCATCAGCAGGTCGTTGAGCAGGCTGGAGGCGCCGAAGCGGAACCAGTGGTTGGACAGCCAGTCCTCGCCCACCGTCTCGTTGACCAGGACCAGGAACTTGAGGGCGTCCTTCGTGGTCCGGATGCCGCCGGCCGGCTTCACGCCGATCTGGATTCCAGTCTGCGCCTTGAAGTCGCGGACGGCTTCGAGCATCAGGAGCGTGTTCGCGGGGGTGGCGTTGACGCCGACCTTGCCGGTGGAGGTCTTGATGAAGTCGGCGCCCGCGAGCATGCCGATCCAGGAGGCCCGGCGGATGTTGTCGTACGTCGACAGCTCGCCGGTCTCGAAGATGACCTTGAGGCGGGCGGCGGTGCCGTCAGGGCGTACGCACGCCTCCTTGACGGCCTTGATCAGCTCGTACGTCTCCAGGTAGCGGCCGGCGAGGAAGGCGCCACGGTCGATGACCATGTCGATCTCGTCGGCGCCGGCGGCGACGGCGTCACGGGTGTCCGCGAGCTTGACGGGCAGCGCGGCGCGGCCGGCCGGGAAGGCGGTCGCGACGGAGGCCACCTTGACGTCGGCGCCGTTCAGGGCGGCCTTGGCGGTGGCCACCATGTCGGGATAGACGCAGACCGCGGCGGTCATGGGGGTCGTACGGTCGGTCGGGTCGGGGTTGACGGCCTTGGCGGAGAGCGCTCGGACCTTGCCCGGGGTGTCCGCACCCTCAAGCGTGGTCAGGTCGATCATGGAAATGGCCAGGTCAATGGCGTACGCCTTGGCCGTGGTCTTGATCGAACGGGTACCGAGCGCGGCCGCGCGGGCCTCCAGGCCGACGGCGTCTACGCCGGGCAGCCCGTGCAGGAAGCGGCGCAGCGCGCTGTCGGACGTCGTCACGTCAGCGAATGCGGAGAGGGTGGTGGGCATGGTCACCAGATGAGCATATCTACGCGCGTAGCGGCCTGTCACCCCCCGCGGGTGCACATCTGTGCAGGACCGGCCACATCCGGGCACGGCCGCCATGCGGCCGGGCCCGGAGGCGCGGACCGCTGACCTCCGCTTTTGCTGTTACACGGCGAAGACGGGAACCCGATCGTCCGGTCGAACAGGATCCGTAAATTTCTCTTCAGCAGCCCGCCAGACCTCACCGGATGAAAGCCCGACAGAGAAAACGCGGCATGCGACTCTCCCCCTTATCCTCGAAACAGCTTCAGGAGTCGTTATGCGTTCCGCCCTCCGCACCTCGATCGTCACCGCCGCCCTCGCCGGGGCCCTGCTCGCGCCGGCGGCCACGACCGCGTTCGCCGCGCCGTCCGTGCAGAGTGCGACGGCTTCGGGGTACGGAACCGTCTCGGACGACGACCGCTACGCGGGCGAGCCGGTCTACATCGGCGAGGGTCTGGTCGCGGTGCTGCGCAACGGGCCCGAGGGCCCGGAGGCCTGGATCCGCGCCGTGGGCGAGCAGTGGAAGCCGGGCGACACCTACATGGTCCGGGTCCTGACCCTGCTGGACCGCTCGCACTCCGGTGACACGGTCCACGGGCTCAGCCTGAAGCTCACCCGGCTGAACACCTCAGCACCGGTGCTGACGGTCACCAAGGAGGGCGCCACCAAGTCCTTCGCGCTGCCGAAGGCGTCGTCCCCGAAGACCCCGGACGTCCGGGTCGAGCCCGCCCCGGAGGGCCCGAAGACCCCCGCCGCCGCGAAGACCCCGGTCACCGCCGACGAGGGCCGCTACGACGGTGAGGTCGTCCTCGTCGGCAAGGGCCGCATCGCGGTGCTGCGCAACGCCGCCGAGGGCCCCGAGGTCTGGATCCGCGCCGTCTCCGACGACTGGAAGCCGGGCGACGGCTGGGCGGGCCGCGTGCTGGCCGCGCTGGACCCGTCCGGCCCCCGCGCGGTCGTCGACGGCACCGCGTACGAGCTCGCCAAGGCGGACAACGGCCGCTACGGCCTGACCGTCCGGCCGCAGGGCGGGGGCGCCCCGGCCCTCTACCTGCTGCCGGAGGCCGAGCCCGCCGCCGCCAAGCCCGCCGCCCAGCCCGCCGCCAAGCCCGCTGCCGTCGTGCAGTCGGCCGTCTCCGTGCAGCCGGCCGCCGACGTGAAGCCGCAGGGCGGGGCGCAGACCGTGGTCGTGCCCCGGGGCGGGGTCGACGCCGGCGCGGAGTTCGCCGCCGAGGACACCGGCAACGGCACCACCGCGGCCGCCGGCGCCGGTCTCGTCGCGATCTTCGCCGGGGTCGGGGTGGCCCTGATGGCCCGCGCCCGCCGCGCCACCCGCGGCAGGGGCTGACCCACCCGGCCTCCCGGCCGCCCCCCTCCCGTTCCTGCCTCCCTCCCGTTCCTGCCTCCCGTTCCTGCCTCCGGCGGGCCGCCCTCTGCGGCGGCCCGCCGGGCCCGTTTTCCCCGGAGCATCCCCGTGGCCCGCCGTCTCCGCGCCCCGCTCGCCGCCCTGCTCGGTCCGCTCGCCCTCGCCGCCCTCGCCGCCCTGACCGGCGCCGCCGCCCCCGCCGCGCCCAC
>LJCW01000027.1 GCA_001298555.1 Actinobacteria bacterium OV450 | reverse complement strand
GCCTGGGGGGGGGGGGGGGGGGCCCCGGCGGCCCCCAGCGCCCCGGCGGTGGCCGCCGCCCCCGCGCCCGCGATGAACGTGCGCCTCGAACTGCCCGCGCCGTTCCTGCTGTCCGTGCCGTCCGTGCCGTCCGTGCCGTCCGTGCTGTCTGTGCCATCCGTGCTGTCCGTGCGCGCCATGAGGGACCCCTTCGTCCGGGATGTGTTCGTCCAGCTGCACGTAACCGGCGGTAACGTCACGTCCGGCGCAGGAGCATAGGGCCGCCACGGCGCACCCGGAAGGCACGGAAGAACCCGCACGCACTATGGCGCGAAACCCTCCCCCGGGCATGCGCTGTGGGAACCTTGACCCCACGTCAGAACGAGTCCGGACCGAACGGTGAAGGAGCATGCCGATGGCAGACGAGCCGCTTTCGCAGAAGGAGATCGAGGACCGGTTGCGGGAACTCCCCGGCTGGGCCTTCGAGGACGACCGGATCATCCGCACCTACCGGCTGGGCACCCACTTCGCGGCGAGCGCGCTGGTGGCCCACATCGCCTCGGTCCAGGACGAGTTGAACCACCACTCCGATCTGACCCTCGGCTACAACACGGTCCGGGTGGCGGTGAACACGCACAGCGCGGGCGACGCCGTCACGGGCGCCGACTTCGCGCTCGCCGAACGTCTCGAAGCCCTGGCCCCCGCTCACGGCGCGAGCTGACGCGGGCGCACCGCGTCGGACCGGACGCCCCTCAGTCCGTCGGGTCCGGATCGGCGGGGTCCAGGTGCCACCACTGGGCGGGGGAGTCGGTGTCCTCGGACACGCGGGCCCGGCCCTCCCCGTCCGCCTCCAGCGGCAGGCCGCTGATGCAGGCGATCAGGGACACCACGCCGGGATCGTCGAGGTGCTCCTCGACGATCCACTCCTGCGCACCGAACGCGTTCGCCCGCCACACCTGGACCCGGGTGCCGCTCTCCGTCGACGCGTTGGCGACGTCCAGCAGCTTGTCGTTGTGCACGCTGACGATGTGGACGATCCCGCCGCCGCTGTGGACCGGCGAGATCCGCCACAGCCGGGCCGCCGCCGGACCGGGCGGGCCGTCCGGCCCCACCCCCACCCGGGTGCCGCCCTCCAGCTGCAGCAGCAGGCCGCTGGCGGCGTTGCGGATCCGGTGGACCCCGGCGGGCGGGCGCACCCGCGGCTCAGACGTCGAAGACGGCCGGGTCCGGCCCGATCCGCCCCGCTGAGGGGCCCGTGCCCAGCGCGTCCAGCGCGGCCCGGTCCGCGTCGTCCAGCTCGAAGCCGAAGACGTCCAGGTTCTCCCGGATCCGCGACGGGGTCACCGACTTCGGGATCACGATGTTCCCGAGGTCCAGGTGCCAGCGCAGCACCACCTGGGCGGGGGAACGCCCGTGCTTGGCGGCGGCCCCGGCGACCGCCGGGAGGGTCAGCAGCTCCTTGCCCTGGCCGAGCGGCGACCAGGCCTCGGTGGCGATCCCGAGGCGGGAGTGCACGGCGCGGAGCTCGGGCTGCGGGAACAGCGGGTGCAACTCGATCTGGTTCACGGCCGGGACCAGCGTGCTCTCGGCGCCGAGCCGCTCCAGGTCCGCCGGCCGGAAGTTCGACACTCCGACGCAGTGGGCGCGGCCGCTCTGCGCGATCTCCTCGAAGGTCTTCCAGATGGTGAGGAAGTCGTCGCGCATCGGACGCGGCCAGTGGATCAGGTACAGGTCGACGTGGTCGAGGCCCAGCTTGGCGAGGGAGTCGTCGAACGCGCGCAGCACGTCGTCGCGGTGCCAGGTCCGGGAGCGGCCGTTCCACAGTTTGGTGGTGACGAACAGCTCCTCGCGCGGCACCCCGGACGCGGCGAGGGCCCGGCCGGTGCCCTTCTCGTTCCCGTACGCGGCCGCCGTGTCGATGCTGCGGTACCCCGCCTCCAGCGCGGCCCCGACGGCCTGCTCGGCCTCGGAGTCGGGGATCTGGAAGACGCCGAAGCCGAGCTGGGGCATCAGCGTGCCGTTGTTGAGCCGGATGGCGGGTACCTGGTTCACGTCTGGCTGTTCCCTCGGGTCGGCGGGCTGGGGCGCTGCCACGGCCGGCGCGCCGGGAGCCCTGGCGAGCCTAGTCCCGCCGGGGCGCGACGGCACCGGACCGCGGCCGGACGCACCGTCAGGACACACCCGGACAGGCCTGCCGGAACCAGCGGACCGGCCCGGACCGCGGCGGGCGCCCCCTCGGCGAGGACCGCTCCCTCCCGTCAATTGTGGCGTGAGCGGGCTTGCGCGTGCCTCAGGACTGGTAGAGGGCCGCCACCTCCATCGCGTACGCCTTCTCGATCGCCCGGCGCTTCAGCTTCAACGAAGGTGTCAGCAGGCCCCGCTCCTCCGTGAACTGCTCCGCCAGCACCCGGAAGGTGCGGATCGCCTCGGCCTGCGAGACCAGCGTGTTCGCGGCCACCACCGCCCGCCGCACCTCCGCCGTCAGGTCCGGGTCGTGGACCAGCTGCGCCGCCGGCAGCTGCGGGCGCCCGCGCATCGACAGCCAGTGCGCGACCCCTTCCATGTCCAGCGTGAGCAGGGCGGCTATGTACGGCCGGTCGTTGCCCACCAGCACGCACTGCGCGACCAGCGGATGCGAACGCACCCGCTCCTCCAGGGCGGTCGGCGCGACGCTCTTGCCGTTGGAGGTCACCAGGATCTCCTTCTTGCGGCCGGTGATCGTCAGGTACCCGTCCTCGTCCAGCCGCCCCAGGTCCCCGGTCGCCAGCCAGCCGTCGCGGAGCACCTCCTCCGTGGCGCGCGGGTCGTTCAGGTACCCGGAGAAGACGTGCTCCCCGTGCAGCCACACCTCCCCGTCGTCCGCGATGTGCACCGTACTGCCCGGGATCGGCCGGCCCACCGTGCCGTACTTCGTCGCCCCCGGCGGGTTCGCGGTCGCCGCCGCGCACGACTCGGTCAGGCCGTAGCCCTCGAACACCGTGATCCCGGCCCCGTCGAAGAACAGCCCGAGGCGGCGCGACATCGCCGACCCGCCCGACATCGCGTGCCGCACCCGGCCGCCCATCGCCTCGCGGACCTTCCCGTACACCAGCTTCTCGAACAGCTGGTGCTCCATGCGCAGCCCCGCCGAAGGCCCCGGCCCGACCCCGAACGCCTTCTGCTCACGCGCCTCCGCGTACCGCACGGCCGTCTCGACCGCCCGGTCGAAGGGACCCGTACGCCCCTCCGCCTCCGCCTTGCGGCGGGCCGCCGCGAAGACCTTCTCGAAGACGTACGGGACCCCCAGCACGAACGTCGGCCGGAACGCGGCGAGGTCCGGCAGCAGCTCGGCCGCCGCCAGCACCGGCTGGTGCCCCAGCTTCACCCGCGCCCGGACCGCCGCCACCTCCACCATCCGCCCGAAGACGTGCGCGAGCGGCAGGAACAACAGGGTGGAGGGCTGCTCCCCGGGCCCCGCCCGGAAGACCGACTCCCACCGGGCCACCATCGTGTCGGCCTCGTACATGAAGTTGCCGTGCGTCAGCACACAGCCCTTGGGGCGCCCGGTGGTCCCCGAGGTGTAGATGATCGTGGCGACGGCGTCGGGCGTGACCGCGGCGCGGTGGCGGTGCACCAGGTCCTCCGCGACCCCGCGGCCGTCCGCGACGAGCGCGTCGACCGCCCCGGCGTCCAGCTGCCACAGCCGCCGCAGGTGCGGCAGCCGCTCGATGACCGACCCGACGGTCATGGCCTGGTCCTCGTCCTCGACGACGCAGGCGGTGCAGTCGGAGTCCTGCAGGATCCAGTGCACCTGGTCGACGGACGAGGTCGGGTACACGGGCACGGGCTGCGCGCCGATCGCCCACAGGGCGAAGTCGAACAGCGTCCACTCGTACCGGGTGCGGGACATCACGGCGACCCGCTCCCCGAACCGGACCCCCTGGGCGAGCAGCCCCCGCGCCAGCGCGAGCACCTGCGCGGCCAGCTCCCCGGAGGTCACGTCCTGCCAGACCCCGTCCTCCTTGCGCCCGAGCACCACCCGGCCGGGATCCTCCAGGGCGTGCCGGAAGACGGCGTCGGCAAGCCCGCCGACGGGCGCCGCCGTCACGACTGGTGGCACGGTGATCTCGCGCATGCCCCGCTCCTCTCCGCGCAGCGCGGCGACGCTACCCCACACCTCCGCACGGTTGATCACCGGGCGAAGACCTCCACAAGACCTCCCCAGGGGCAGGTGGGGAAGGGTGGGCCGCCAGGGAAACTCCCCGCAGCGCGGGTCCGGAAACGCGGAACGCCCCGCCGATCGTGTGCGCGGTTCCGGGGCGGGCGGGCGCGCTCAGCGGTTCGCGGCCCCGGGTCCGCCCGGAACAAAGGAGTCCAGCGCGGTGTCGAAGTGGCTCCGCGCTTCCGCGAGCCGGCCGACGGGTGCCGACACCCACACGTCGTACAGGCGGCCGTCGTCCTCCCAGCAGACGTCGAAGGTGTGCCGGGCGCCCTCGGAGGCGCTGAAACCGTTCCAGGTGAACTCCCACAGGGCGGCGGGCAGTCCGTTGTGGGTGGTCGGGACGACCGTGCCGTCGCGGTATCCGGGATTGGTGGCCGGCCCGTTCGCGTGGGCGAGCCGCATCACGCCGACCGGCCCGGCGGGCGCCGCCGCCTGGAGCTTGACGCCGATCCGGAATGCGCCGTCCGGGGAGACGTAGACGACCCGCTGGTCGTCGGTGGTGCGCTCGAAGCCGGCGGGCACGGCGAGGCTGAAGCCCTCCGCGTCGGACACCGACCGGTACCCGGCGGGCGCGGGCTTCGCGGCCGCGCCCGCCGCCGACACGGTGGCCGTCGGCTTGGGCGTGCCCGGCGTCCCCGGCGTGGACGGGGCGGTGGAGTGCGCAGGGGGAGCGGCACCGGCGGAGTCCGTCGCCCCGCGCGCACCGTCGCCGAAGCGGGAGCTGAGCAGCACCGCGCCGCCGACCGCGATGACGAGGAGCACCGCGATCAGCCCCACCCGCACGGCCGGCCGGGCCCGCCGGTCCTGTCGCGACTGCCGGTCCTGCCGGTCCTGCTCCGCGGAGGGGGCGGCCGGCCGCGTGACGTGCTCGGTCGGGGCGTAGCCGACCGCCGCGGAGGCGCCGGACGCCGGGGCCGGGGCGAGGACACGCTCGACGGCGGGGACCGTTCCGGTGCTCACGTAGGCCGACAGCAGCCGTTCGGCCTCCGCCGCCGCCATCCGCCGCTCCGGGAGCCGCTCCAGCAGGCCGCGGATCACCGGGGCCAGCGGCCCGGCCTGCGCCGGCGGCCGGATCTCGTCGTACACGACGGCGTGCAGCACCCCGCCGATCGAATCGCGGTGGAACGGCGACTTGCCCGTCAGCGCCGTGCACAGCAGGACCCCGAGCGACCACAGATCGGACTCGGGACCCGCGGAGGCCCCCTGCATCCGCTCGGGCGAGGTGTACTCGGGCGAGCCGACGAACGCACCGGTCTCACTGATCGTGGTGGCCCCGGCGAGCTGTGCGATGCCGAAGTCGGTGAGCACCACCCGACCGGTGCCCGCCTCCATGAGGACGTTGGCGGGCTTGACGTCCCGGTGGAGCACCCCGCGCGCGTGCGCCGCGGTCAGGGCGCCGAGCAGGGCGAGGCCCATCCGCGCGGTCTCGGCGGGGTCCAGCGGCCCGTCGCCGCCGAGCCGGTCGGCCAGAGAACCGCCCTCGACGAGCTCCATGACGATGTGGGGCCGCCCGTCGTGCTCCACCACGTCGTGCACCACGACGACGTGCGGATGCCTGACCTGCGCGACGGTCCGGGCCTCCCGCAGGGCGCCCCTGGTGTCCGTGCCCCCCTCGACGTGCAGCTCCTTGACGGCCACGGGCCGCCCGAGCAGTTCGTCGCAGGCCCGCCAGACGGTCCCCATGCCGCCTCTGCCCAGCCGCTTCTCCAGCCGGTAGCGCCCGGCGATCACCCTGCTGCCGTCCGGCCCGTCGTGCGACACGTTGCTTCCCCTCCGACCCCGTGCGCCCATGATGCCGCACCACGGGATCCACCCCCGCGCCCCCCGGAGCACAACGCAAAAAACCCCACCGAAGTGGGGTTCTCGCTCTGTGTCCGAGGGGGGACTTGAACCCCCACGCCCGATAAAGGGCACTAGCACCTCAAGCTAGCGCGTCTGCCATTCCGCCACCCGGACCGGTGGTCGGCCCCGGTTTCCCGCGGCGACAAGGACAACAATAGCAAAGGATCGGCGTGCCTCCGACCAGGTATTCGGGCCGGGCCGCTCGCTGACCTGCATGCATGTCCCGCACGGGTCCGCGAGACCCTGCGTCTCGCGGGCTAGCCGGCCGGCTCGGCGCGCTCGGCCCTCAGCCAGTCGTCGTTGTGCTGCCACGCGTAGAGGGTGGTGCCGTCCATGTAGGCGTAGTACAGGCCGCAGCGCGCGGTCGCCTTCCCCCGGGCGTCCGCCGGGAACCAGTCCTCCGCCATGGGGACCTCCTGTGCCTTCGGCCGGGGCTCGGTCGTGCAGGCGGTCGGGAGCCGCTCGTCCGGCAGGGACGCCGTCAGCAGGCGGTCGCCGCCGGTCGTCCGCAGCGCGTACCGCACCGACGTCGCCCCGTCCGCCAGCCAGCGCGGGACCGAGGCCCGGGCCGCCTTGGCCTCGGCGCCCGTCGCGTACGCGTCCGTCTCCTGGTGGCGGCCGTCGTACCAGTCGGCCGCGGCCGGCAGGGCGACGACGGTGGCGAGCCCCACCACCGAGACGACTGCGGCGACGGTCAGGATGACGGACCTGCGGATCATGCGGCTTTCGCTTCCCTCGGCGGCTGGTGGCGTGCCCCCATCCTCCGACCCGGACCGGGGGCGGCGCGTCCCTCCGCCGGGCGGGATCCGCGTACATCTCAGGTCGTACGGTCCCGAAGCGAACCCGGATGCCGATACGCGCTGGACACCACGGCCACCGAGGCGGTCGGATGAGCGCCGCACGTCTGCATCCAGGGGGAGCCACGCATGGAAACACCGCACCGCGTCAGCACGTTGGAACTCTTCTTCGACCTCGTCTTCGTCTTCACCATCACGCAGCTGACGGTGCTGCTGGCGGACGACATCAGCTTCCGGGCCGCGGGCCAGGTGCTGGTGATCTTCACCGTGCTGTTCTGGATGTACGGGGGCTACGCGCACCTGACCAACCAGGTGCCGCCCGACCGCACCGTGCGCAGGGTGCTGCTGATCCTGGCCATGGGCGCGTTCCTGGTGTGCGCGCTGGCGGTGCCGACCGCGTTCGGGGCCGGCGGAATCGCCTTCGGCCTCGGGTACGTGTGCGTCGTCCTCGTGCACAGCGCGCTCTACACGCAGGCCCACGGCTCCGGGGTGCTCTGGTTCGCGCTGCCCAACCTGCTGTGCGCGCTGTCGGTGCTGGCCGCCGGGTTCTTCGACGGGCCGCCGGCCTGGGGGCTGTGGATGCTCGCCCTGCTGATCCAGTTCGCCGTGCCGCAGCTGGTGCAGCGCGTGGCGGCGAGCGGGGCGGAGTCCGCAGAGGCCGTGCCCTCGGCGACGACCGTGACGACCGTCAGCGACCAGCTCGGCGGCATGAGCGCCGAGCACCTCGTGGAGCGGCACGGACTGCTGCTGATCATCGTCTTCGGAGAGTCCGTGATCGCGATCGGCATCGGGACCGGCTCGCTGCCCCTGTCCGTGGGGATCGCCGGCGGCGCCTTCCTCGCGCTCGCCGTCGCGTCGGCACTGTGGTGGATGTACTTCGTGCGCGACGAGGGCCGGGCCGAGGAGGTCTTCGCCGAGACGGCCCCCGAGAAGCGGTTCAAGCTGGCGATGCTCGCGTACTACTACGCCTTCCTGCCCATGCTGCTCGGGATCGCCGCCTTCGCGGCCGGCGTGAAGAAGACCATCGGGCACCTGGGCGAGCACCTGCACACCGGCCCTGCGCTCGCCCTGGCCGGCGGGGTCGCCGTGTACCTCGCCGGGGACCTGGCCTTCCGGGCCGTGCTCGGGATCGGCCCGGCCCGGTTCCGGGCGGCGGCGCTGGTGCTCGTCCTGGCGACGGTTCCGGTCGGCACCGGCACCGCCGGGCTCTGGCAGCTGCTCGCCCTGGTGGTCGTACTGCTGGCGGCGCTGTGGGCCGAGGTCCGCTGGACCCCGGGCTGCACCGCGGCGGCCGGACGGCCTACGGGCAGTGGATGACCTGGCCCGCGTACGAGAGGTTGCCGCCGAACCCGAAGAGGAGGACCGGGGCGCCGGTGGGGATCTCGCCGCGCTGCACCAGCTTCGACAGGGCCATCGGGATGCTCGCGGCAGAGGTGTTGCCGGAGTCCACGACGTCGCGGGCCACGACCGCGTTCACGGCGCCGATCTTCGCGGCGAGCGGCTCGATGATCCGCAGGTTCGCCTGGTGCAGGACGACGGCGGCCAGCTCCTCGGGGGCGACCCCGGCCTTCTCGCACACCTTGCGCGCCAGCGGCGGGAGCTGGCTCGTGGTCCAGCGGTAGACGGACTGGCCCTCCTGCGCGAACACCGGCGGGGAACCCTCGATGCGGACCGCGTGGCCCATCTCCGGGACCGAACCCCACAGGACCGGGCCGATACCGGGCTCCTCGCATGCCTCGACCACGGCGGCGCCCGCGCCGTCGCCGGTCAGCACACAGGTGGTGCGGTCGCTCCAGTCGGTGATCTCGGTCATCTTGTCGGCGCCGATGACCAGGGCGCGGGTGGCCGAACCGGCCCGGATCGCGTGGTCGGCGGTGGCCAGGGCGTGCGTGAACCCCGAGCAGACCACGTTGAGGTCCATGACGGCCGGACTGCCGCCCATGCCCAGCTTGGCGGCGACGCGGGCGGCCATGTTGGGCGAACGGTCGATCGCGGTGGAGGTGGCCACCAGGACGAGGTCGATGTCGTCGGGGGACAGCCCGGCCCCCGCGAGGGCCTTGCCCGCGGCCTGGAAGGCCAGCTCGTCCACCGGCTCGTCGGCGCCCGCCATGTGCCGGGTCTTGATGCCGACCCGGGAGCGGATCCACTCGTCGTTGGTGTCGACCACGGCCGCGAGGTCCTCGTTGGTGATCACTTTCGCGGGCTGGTAGTGCCCTAGCGCCACCACGCGTGAACCGGTCATGGGCGGGGTCCCCCCTCGTACGGAAGTCAGGATCACCCAGCTTGACCTGCTACCGGTCGGTACAGGTGCACGTGACCCGACAGGATTACCGCCCCTGAATTTGGAGATTCCGGAGGATCCTCCTGCCGGGAGCGCCCTACGGCGGCGATCCGGGAGAATGGGCCCGTCAGCAGCACGAAGGAGTGCGCGGCGAAGACAGAACGGGCGGGCGGATCACATGGGACGGGTCACCGAGCGCCGTCGTGTCATACGGGTACGGAACGGGGCGACCGCGATCCGCCCGGACACGCTGGTGGCCGAGGAGCCGCTGGAGATACGGCTGAACGGCAAGCCGCTCGCCATCACGATGCGCACCCCCGGCGACGACTTCGCCCTGGCGGTGGGTTTCCTGGTCAGCGAGGGCGTACTCGGCTCCGCAGCGGACGTCCGGGCCGTGACCTACTGCGAGGGGGCGACCGAGGACGGCTCGAACACGTACAACGTCGTCAACGTGCAGCTCGCGCCCGGGGTCGCGGTGCCCGACATCACCCTCGAACGCAACGTCTACACCACGTCCTCCTGCGGCCTGTGCGGAAAGGCCAGCCTGGACGCGGTGCGCACGGCCACCCGCTTCCCGCTCCGGCGCGGCGCCGACGACACCGTACGCATCCCCGTGGAGCTCCTCGGCGAGCTGCCGGACCGGCTCCGCGCGGCGCAGAAGGTGTTCGACCGCACCGGCGGTCTGCACGCGGCCGGGCTGTTCTCGCCGCAGGGCGAGCTGCTGGACCTGCGGGAGGACGTCGGCCGGCACAACGCCGTCGACAAGATCGTCGGCCGGGCCCTCCAGGCCGGCCTGCTCCCGCTGGCGGGCGCGGTGCTGCTGGTGTCGAGCCGGGCCTCCTTCGAGCTGGCGCAGAAGGCGGTCATGGCCGGCATCCCGGTCCTCGCCGCCGTCTCGGCGCCGTCCTCGCTGGCCGTGGACCTGGCGCTGGAGTCGGGGCTGACCCTGGTCGGATTCCTGCGCGGGCCGGACATGAACATCTACGCCGGCGAGGAGCGGATCACCTGGTGAGTGCCGGCTCCGCCGGGACCTCGCCGGCCCGCCCCGGGCGGTAGCGGGCGGACGCGCCGTGCTCGCCCGCCGGGGCGGCGGAGCGTCCCGTCAGGCCGCCGCGCCGGCGATCCGCCGCAGTGCCGCCGCCGCGCAGCTCCGGGGTCGAACCGTCGTCGGCCCACCAGGTTCCGGTGAGGTCCCCGGGTACCAGGGCGACGGTCTCGGCGCCCCGCGGATCTCAGTGCCCAGCGGATTTCAACGGCGAGCCGATCTCGGCGCCCAGCGGATCTCGGCGCCCAGCCGATCTCAGCGCCCGCGGCGGGTGCGCCGTCCCGCCTTGGCCGCCGGCGTCGGCCCGGGCTTCGGTGCGTCGATGCGGTGCAGGTCCAGCGTCGCCGGGATCGGCGTGACACCCGGGCCGCCGGATTCCGCCCAGGCGATGACCTCGTCCGTGGCGGTGTCGTCCAGGGCCCAGCCGAACCAGGCCGCACGGGCACCCCTGCGGCGCGCCTCGCTGGTGGGCTGGACGACGATGACATTGGCCTGTGCGCACGGCCCGAGGCACTCGCTCGTACGGACGGCCAGCCGGCCCCCCGACGCCGCCGCGGCCTCGCGCAGCCGGGCCAGCTGCCCGGCGTGGTCGGAGCCGGGATTCTTACGGGGGTCCCCGCAGCAGCAGCCGCGGCAGACCACGAGGGTGCAGGGGCGTTCGGCGTGGGCGGCGAGCGGGCGTATCCAGGTCACCGCCGCACGTTACCGGGCCCGCCGTGCGGGGTGTTGGACGCCGGGGGAGACCTCCACCACATGTCCGGCGGGCAGTTCGGCCCCGGCCCTGGCCCCGGCCTCGGCTCCGGCCTCGGTCGCGGCATCGGCTGCGGCCTCGACTCCGGCCTCGGAGGGCTCCGTCTCCGCGGCGCGGTGGCGTGCCAGCACCGCGCAGACCATCAGCTGCATCTGGTGGAACAGCATCAGCGGCAGCACGGCGAGGCTCGCATGGGGCCCGAACAGCACGCTGGCCATGGGCAGTCCGGCCGCGAGGCTCTTCTTCGACCCCGCGAACTGGATGGCGATCCGGTCCGCCCGGCCGAACCCGAGCCGTTTCGCCCCGTACCAGCTGACCAGAAGCATCACGGCCAGCAGTACGGCCTCCACCGCCAGCAGGGCGCCCAGGCGCGGGGCGCTGACCTGGCGCCAGATCCCGGCGGCCATACCGGCGCTGAAAGCGGTGTAGACGACGAGCAGGATCGAGCCGCGGTCGACGTAACCCAGCACTCTCTTGTTCCGGACCAGGAAACCGCCGACCCAGCGGCGCAGGGCCTGGCCGAGCAGGAACGGCAGCAGCAGCTGCACGACGATCTTGAGGAGGGAGTCGGGGGAGAACCCGCCCGTACCGCCGCCGAGCAGGCCGGCGGCGAGCAGCGGGGTGAGGACGATGCCGGCGCGGGACGAGAAGGAACCGGCGCAGATCGCGGCGGGGACGTTGCCGCGGGCGATCGAGGTGAAGGCGATCGAGGACTGGATCGTCGAGGGGACCAGGCACAGGAACAGCAGCCCGCTGTACAGCGGGGGCGTCAACAGCGCCGGGACCAGGCCGCGGGCGGCCAGCCCGAGCACGGGGAACAGGACGAACGTGCAGGCCAGCACGGTGAGGTGGAGCCGCCAGTGGCGCAGACCGTCGAGGGCCTCGCGGGTGGAGAGCCGGGCTCCGTACAGGAAGAACAGCAGGGCCACCGCCCCGGTGGAGGCGCCCTCGGCGACGGACGCGGCCGGGCCGCGGGCGGGCAGCAGGGCGGCGAGGCCGACGGTACCGAGGAGGGCCAGGACGTACGGGTCCACGGGAAACCGGACGGGGAGGTACGGGCGGCGCATGTACGGGGAGGCTCTCGGGTCGGCGGCACGGGGCGGGCCCCTCCATCGTCGGGCCTGCCCCGGTCATCGGGAAACCCGTACACCGTGCTCACTGCCATTGCTGTTCGTGATGACCGCGGGAAGGATGGGGGCATGTACGACCCCGTCCAGCTGCGCACGTTCCTCACGGTGGCCCAGACCCTCAGCTTCACGCAGGCCGCCGGCCGGCTCGGGGTCCGCCAGTCCACCGTCAGCCAGCACGTACGGAGGCTGGAGGAGGCGACGGGGCGGCCGCTCTTCCTGCGGGACACCCACAGCGTGCAGCTCACCGAGGACGGCGAGGCGCTGCTCGGCTTCGCCCGGACCATCCTGGAGGCGCACGAGCGGGCCGCGGCCTGGTTCACCGGGACCCGGTTGCGGGGACGGCTGCGGTTCGGGGCGTCGGAGGACTTCGTGCTGACCCGGCTGCCGGAGATCCTGGAGGGCTTCCGGCACGAGCACCCCGAAGTGGAGCTGGAGCTGTCGGTCGAGTTGTCCGGGACCCTGCACGAACGGCTCGACGCGGGCCGGCTCGACCTCGTCCTGGCGAAACGGCGTGGACCGGGCGACGAACGGGGCCGGCTGGTGTGGCGGGACCGGATGGTGTGGATCGGGGCGGAGGGGCTGCGGGTGGATCCGGAGCGGGCCGTGCCGCTGATCGTCTTCCCGCCGCCGGGCATCACCCGGGCCCGGGCACTGGAGGTGCTGGAACGGGAGGGGCGGGCGTGGCGGATCGCCTGCACCAGCGGCAGCCTCAGCGGGCTGGTCGCGGCGGCCCGGGCCGGGCTCGGCGTGATGGCCCACACCCGGGGGCTGATCCCGCCGGGGCTGGTCCGCGTGCCGGGGCTGCCGGACCTCGGGGCGGTGGAGTTCGCGCTGCTGCGGGGCGAGCGGGGCTCGCCGGCGGCGGAGGCCCTGGCGGCCGCGATCCTCTCCGGTGCGGACCGCCTGACCCGCCCGGCGTAGCCTCCGGTCGCGCGGTGGCCCGTCCCCGCCTGTCGCGGCGAGGACCCGGACAGGCCTCCGGGAGGTGTGGAGCGGTCCGGCCGTTGGCGGTCGTGGCGGTGGCCCGGCTCGGCCTCGGAGGGCGTGCGGTGGCCCGGCTCGGCCCTGGCCGGCCGGGCGTGACCCGCACCGCCCGCCGGGGCACCCGGCGGCCCGCCCTTGCCGGTCGCGCCCCGGGGGGTCGGAGGCCGGCGCGGGGTGGGGGCAGAGGCCGTGCGGGTGGGGCTACGTGCTCAGGACCAGGAGGCGGTCGGCCGTGGGGAGGCTGCCCGGGGTGAGGGGGGCGAAGGTCCGGGGGAGGGACAGGCGGGGCGGATCGGATTCCGGCAGGGGGGCGAAGAAGTACGCGGCCTCCGCGGCGGTGTCGCTGACCAGGTGGGGGTCGGCGGGAGACGCCGCCCCGCGGGTCAGCGGGGTGCGGAAGAGCATGCGGAGGTGGCGCAGGGTTTCCGGCGTGGTCCGCGAGGGGTCGGGCGCCGGGCCCCCCGGCGCGGCGTCCGGGGGGATCGCCCCCGACAGCAGCAGCGCCAGGAGCACCGGAACGGCCTTGCGGCGCAGGGCCAGCGTCGCTTCGGGCAGCCGGTGGGCGTGCGTCGCGGGCAGCGACAGCGCGAGGCTCCCGGCCGAGTCGCCGGTCGCGATCGGCACCGCCGAGCAGACCACGCCCGGTGAGTACTCGCGCAGGTCGTACACCGGCGCTCCCGGTGCGAGGCCGTCCAGTGCGGAGAACAGGACCCGGCTGTCGGTGATCGTCCGTGGGGTGAGCCGGGCCGGCCGGTACCGGGCCACGTGGTCGCGGCGCCGGTCGTGGTCCAGCTGGGCCAGCAGGCACTTGCCGACGGCGCTGGCGTGCGCGGCGGCCCGGAAGTCCACCCACTCCCGCACCGGCGGCGCCGCCGGCCCGTCGGCCATCTGGGTGAGCCGGACCTCCCCCTCGGCGTACCGGCTCAGGTACACCGCCGCGCCCGCGCTGTCCCGGGCCAGGGCCAGCGTGCGCTGGAGCTGGCCCGCGAGGCCCGCGCCGCCGGGGGCGGCGAGCCGGTCGAGGGCGGGCCCGCGCGCGTACACGCCGGCGCCCGGCCGGTACGCGTACTCCTCCTCGCACAGCATGACCAGCAGCGGACGCAGTTCCGCCTCGGCCAGGCCGGACTCCCGCCCCAGCTGCGCGGCGCGCACCCCCAGCGGATGCTTCTCGAGGACCCGTACGACGGCCAGCGCGCGCCGCGCCTGCGCCAGGGCCTCGCTCGTCCCGGGCGGCCGGACCGCCCCCTGGCGGGGGGCCCGGGCCGGTGGCGCCGCTCGGCGCTGCGGCCCGGCCGGTTCCACCGGCTGCGCCACCACCGGGGGCGGCGGCCGGAACGCGTCCAGCACCGACGGCAGTCCGGGCCTCGGCAGCGGCACCGGGCCCAGATCGGGATCGTCGAGCTGCTCGACGTGGCGCAGGACGGTCGCCTGCGCGCAGAGCCGCACCTCGCGCAGGTCCCGCCGCCCGCCGGGCCGGTAGCCGCGACGGCCCAGCTCGCGCGCCCAGAACCGGGCGTCGTGGTGTTCCCCGCGCCGGGAGTGGTCCAGGAACAGGCAGTACGCGGCCGATGCGGTCCGCGCCCGTCCGGAACCGGCGGCGAACTGCCACCAGAAGCGGGCGCCTTCGCGCAGCCCGGCCAGGTGCAGCAGGCAGCCGAAGACCACGGCTCCGGCCAGCTCGGTGTGCCCGCTCTCGATGAAGGCGCTGAGCTGCGCCTCGGCCTTCGGGGTGCACACGGCGGCCAGGCAGACGGCCTTGAGGTCGCGCCGGGCTCGTTCGGAGTCGAGCGGGCAGTCCCGCGCGGGGTCGCTCCACCCGTACGCGGCGCGGCGCCGGGAGGGTGCCGCGGCGGCCCGGCCCCGGGAGGGGCGCAGCAGCCGGGCCTCGGCGGCGCCCAGGTCGTAGTGCGGGTAGCGGTCGCGGACGCCGGCCCGGGTCAGGAACTCGGCCAGGGAGCGCCGGATGGCGTCGCCGCCGCGTTCCTCCATGCCCTCGCGGCGCCTCATGATTCGGCGGAGGTGTCGAGCATGCGGGCGAGCCGCCGGTGGGCCTGGCCGAGCTGCGAGCGGACGGTGGCCTCGTCGACGCCCATCACCGAGGCGGCCTCGCCGGGGGTGCACTGGAGCCCGTAGCGCAGCAGCACGGCGTCGCGCTGGCGTTCGGCGAGCCGGGAGACGGCGGAGTAGAAGCGGATGGTGTCGGTCAGCACCTCGTACCGGTCGGCGTGGGCCTCCTTGAGGGCGGCCTCGAAGGCGCTGGTCTCCATGGGTTCGGGCCAGGTGCCGTACCACTGCTGCCGGTCGACCAGCCGCTGCTTGAGGATTGTCCAGGCGTAGGCGTCGAGCCGGTCCATGTGGAGCATGCGTAACCACTCGTTCATGATCGAGTCGAAGGTGGCGTCCACCGCGTCCTCGGCAGCCGCGTCGGAGCCGAGCTGCAGGTACGCGAAACGCATGTAGGAGGGCCGCCGGTTGGCGTGGAAGGCCCAGTACGACAGGCGTGCGGTCGGGTCCCACTGGCTCATGGGCGTCGGCCGCCGCCGTCGGCTGGGCAGTCCCACGGCCCCACCGGACTCCTCTGGTCCGCCATCGCTCACCGCTCCACCTCACCTCGTCCCCTGTGCGCGGCCAGCCTGGCAGTGCGGGCGTACCCGGGGGGCGCAGAAGAGAGACGTCGGAGGATTACGTTCGGCGATGACCGGCCGGCGACCGACTTCGATCACGCGTGGGTCCAGTCCGCGCGTACGCATATGCCGGGGCCGTGCCGGCCGGACGTGCACCGGCGTACCCCGGGTGGACCGGCCAGGATGACAGACCCCGCGGGCCCGTCCGACCGAACCGCGGACACCGGTCCGCGCTGATCCGCCCCGGCTGTAGCATGGGGCCCTTGCGAGGGCCGTGACGGAGAGGTCACGTCCCTCGCTTTTGCGTTACGTCCACCCCAGAGAAATGCGGCGCGTGGCCTTTCGGCGGTTCGATACGATGAACCGCATCACAGTCCGTCACGGCACGTTGTCACCGCAAAGACGAAATGGAGCATCCGAGGATGGCTCGACACCTGATCACCAGCGCGCTTCCCTACATCAACGGGATCAAGCACCTGGGCAACATGGTCGGGTCGATGCTTCCGGCGGATGTGTACTCCCGGTACCTCCGCCAGCGCGGCCACGACGTCCTGTACATCTGCGCCACCGACGAGCACGGCACCCCCGCCGAGCTCGCCGCGAAGGAGGCCGGCCTCTCGGTCGCCGAGTTCTGCGCGCAGGCCCACGACGCCCAGAAGGCGGTCTACGACGGCTTCGAGCTGTCCTTCGACTACTTCGGCCGCAGCTCCTCGCAGCAGAACGCCGAGATCACCCAGCACTTCGCGCGCCGGCTCCAGGAAAACGGCTTCATCGAGGAGCGCGCGATCCGGCAGGTCTACTCGCCGGTCGACGGCCGCTTCCTGCCGGACCGCTACGTCGAGGGCACCTGCCCCCACTGCGGCTACGACAAGGCCCGCGGCGACCAGTGCGAGAACTGCACCCGCGTCCTGGACCCCACGGACCTGATCGAGCCCCGTTCGGCGATCTCCGGCTCCACCGAGCTGGAGGTCCGCGAGACCAAGCACCTCTTCCTCCTCCAGTCCAAGCTCCAGCACGAGGTCGAGGCCTGGGTCGCCGAGCACGAGGAGGAGTGGCCGCAGCTGGCGTCCTCCATCGCCCGCAAGTGGCTGACCGAGGGCCTGCACGACCGCGCCATCACCCGCGACCTGGACTGGGGCGTGCCGGTACCGGCCGACACCTGGCCCGAACTGGCCGCCGAGGGCAAGGTCTTCTACGTATGGTTCGACGCGCCGATCGAGTACATCGCCTCCACCAAGGAGTGGGCGGACGCCGACCCGGCCGGCCGTGACTACAAGTCCTGGTGGTACGAGGCCGCCGACGTGCGCTACACGCAGTTCATGGCCAAGGACAACGTCCCGTTCCACACGGTGATGTTCCCGGCCACCGAGCTGGGCACCCGCGAGCCGTGGAAGAAGGTCGACTACGTCAAGGCCTTCAACTGGCTGACGTACTACGGCGGCAAGTTCTCCACCTCGCAGAAGCGCGGCGTCTTCACCGACCAGGCGCTGGAGACCCTCCCGGCCGACTTCTGGCGCTACTTCCTCATCGCGAACGCGCCCGAGTCCGACGACTCGTCGTTCACGTGGGAGCACTTCGCCGCCACGGTCAACAAGGACCTCGGCGGCACCCTCGGCAACTTCGTCAACCGGGTGCTGACCTTCTCCCGCAAGAAGTTCGGCGACGAGGTCCCGGCCGGCCGCCCCGCGGGCGACGCCGAGGCCAAGCTGGGCGAGCAGATCGCCGAGCTGCTGGCCGAGTACGAGGGCCACATGGAGTCCCTCCAGTACCGCAAGGCCGCGGCCGCGCTGCGCGCCCTGTGGTCGGCCGGCAACGCGTACCTCGACGAGAAGGCCCCCTGGCTGGAGGTCAAGACCGACCTGGACGGCGCCGCGCTCACCCTGCGCACCGCCATGAACCTGATCCACCTCTACTCGGTGGTCTCCGAGCCGCTCATCCCGGCCTCGGCGCGCACCATGCGCTCCGCGTTCGCGCTCGCCGACGACACGGCGACGTGGATCACCCCGGAGCAGGCCAAGTCGCTCGACGCGGTCCCGGCGGGAACGCCGTTCACCGTGCCGCCGGTCCTCTTCGCGAGGATCACCGAGGAGGACCTGGAGTCCTACCGCGAGCGCTTCGGCGGCTCCGAGGCAGGCTGACCTCCGCTCGGCGAAGGGGCGCGACCCTCCGGGGTCGCGCCCCTTCGGCGTGAGCGGAGACCCACGGCCTTTCGGCGTGAGCGGAGACCCACGGCCTTTCGGCGTGAGCGCAGACCACGGCTCTTCGCGGTGAGTGCAGCGACAGCCCTTCGCGGTGGGGGCAGCCACAGCCCTTCGCGGTGGGCGCGGGCCTCGGCCCGCGGGAGCGCGTGGTAGGGGAAACCCGACCACGAAGGCTCCGCCTGGGCGTGCAGACCCGAGGGGACCCCGCGGCTGGAATGGGTCCATGACCCCCTCCACCCGCCCGCTCCCGTCCGCGGTCTCCCGTCTCCTGCCCGTCTCGCCCACCGCCCGGTGGACCGCCGGCTGGCTGCTCGCGGCCGCCTGGGCGCTGTCGTTCCCGCTGCTCTCCCCGATCGGCCCGCACCGGCTGTGGGGATGCTGCGCAGCCGCCGGATACCTGGTCGCCGCCGGGGCCACCACGCTGGGTCGCCCCCGCTCGGCGACGGCCGCGGCCCTGACCGGAGCCGTCGTACTGCCCCTGCTGCTCCTGGTCCTGACCGGGCAGGGCCAGTCCGAGGTCGCGGTGATCGAACGGTCAGGGCGGCTCCTGCTGGAGTCCGGACGCCTCTACGTGGAGCGCCCCGCCGCGGTCGGGGAGTACACCCCCTACCTGCCCGCCATGGCCCTCCTGGGCCTTCCCCGCGCCCTGCTGGGCGGCGGTGACGGCTGGGCGGTCCGCCTGCTCGGCGACGCCCGGATCTGGTGTGCGGCCGTCCTGTTCGCCGCCCTGTGGGCGGGACGCCGGATGTTCGGCGGCCCCGCATCGCCGCTGCTGCCGGTCCTGGTGGCCTCTCCGGTGATGGCCCTCCAGCTGACGGTGAGCGGGGTGGACATGCCGCTGTCGGGCCTGTGCTGCCTGGCCCTCGCGGCGGCCGCCTCCGGCCGGGCGGAGGCGGCCGGGGCGGCGCTCGCGGCGGCGTGCGCCATGAAGTGGACCGCGCTGCCCGCGGTGGCGGTGGTCCTCGTGCTGCTCCGGACCTGCCGTGGCGGGCGCGCGGCGCTCCGCTGCGCGGCGGTGGCCGCGCCGGTCACGGCCCTGCTGGTGCTGCCGGGGGCGCTGCTCCAGCCGGCCGAGCTGTGGCGGCAGGTGTTCGCCTTCCCGACGGGCCGGGCACCGGTGCCGACCCCGGCGGGCAGCCCGCTGCCGGGGCACCTGGTGGCCGAACTCGGGCCGTGGGGATGGTACTTGACTGTGGCCCTGCTGGTCCTGGGCGCGCTGGTGGTGGCGCTCTCGCTGTGGGCGCGTCCGCCGCGCACGCTCGTCGCCGCCGCCGACCGGCTGGCCGCGGGTCTGACCCTGGCCTTCCTGCTGGCTCCGGCGGGCCGCTTCGGCTACCTGATGCTGCCGGTCCTGCTGGTGGTGTGGGCCCGCTGCGTGACCCCGCCGCCGTCCACCGCCCCCTCGCGGGTCGTGGCCGGCGGACACCACGACGGCACCGCCCGTCCGGGAACGGCGGCGGGCCGCGCGACGTCCCCCTCGTGACAGGGGGTTTTCCCGGAGCAGGTGGAGGCATCGTGTACGCAGGACGGCCGGTCCGTACCGGCAGGGCGGTGGTCGTCGCGGGTGCGCTGCTGATGCTCTCGGCGGTCGCCTTCGGCGTGACGGAGCTGGTCCGGGCGGGCGATCCCGGGCGCAGTCCCCTGCACCGCGCCGTGGACGCCTATCTGGAGACGGTCGGTACGGGCGGCAGCGCGCCGGCAGCGGCCTGCGCGGGCACCACCGACCCGGCGGCGCTACTGCGCCGCCCCGGCGCCCGTTTCGGCCACCGGATCGTCTCCTCCATCGAGGGCGGCGGGCAGGCAACGGTCAACGTCGACCTCACGCACGGCCCCGGCCCCGGTCGCGGCCCCGCCGTCGCCTACTCCCTCGACCTGGTCCGTACGGGCGGGGTGTGGCAGGTCTGTTCGGCGTCCCCCGGCCACGTCGAGATCGACCCCTTCGACTGAGCCGGCCGGGCGGCGGGCCCGGTGTCCGGTGGCTCAGGCGCCGTCCCGCCCCCGCAGATGGGCCAGCACCGCCAGGACACGGCGGTTGCCCTCCGCCGGGTCGAGGTCCAGCTTTGTGAAGATGCTGCCGGAGTGCTTCACGACGGACGCCTCGGTGATGAACAGCCGGGCCGCGACGGCCTGGTTGTTGAGGCCCTCCGCCATCAGGGCGAGCACCTCCCGCTCGCGGGGCGTCAGGCGGGCCAGCGGCCGGTCGGCCGCCGTCGGCGGCGCGAGCAGCACGCGCACCACGTCCGGGTCGATGACCGTCTGGCCCGCGTGTACCCGTTCCAGGGCGTCGAGGAACTCGGTCACCTCGCCGACCCGGTCCTTGAGCAGGTAGCCCAGCCCGGCCGCCGAACCATCGGTGAACAGCCGGGTCGCGTACGCCGTGGCCACGTACTGGGAGAGCACCAGGACCGGCAACGAGGGATCACGGGAGCGCAGTTCGAGGGCGGCGCGCAGTCCCTCGTCGCGCAGTCCGGGCGGCATCCGCACGTCCGTGACGACCACGTCGGGCCGCTCGGCGGCCACCGCCTCCAGCAGGGCGGCCGCGTCACCGACGGCGGCGACCACCCGGTGGCCGCCGAGGGTCAGGAGCTCGGTCAGCCCCGCGCGCAGCAGCACGGAGTCCTCGGCGAGGATCACCCGGAGCACGGGACCTCCACGCGCAGTTCCGTCGGCCCGCCCACCGGACTGGACACCGTCAGCCTGCCCTGCAACATCGCCACCCTGTCCGCGAGACCCGCCAGGCCCGCTCCCGCCCCGGGCTCTGCCCCGCCGCGGCCGTCGTCCGTGACGGTGAGAGTGAGCCGGTCTCCCTCGACCCTACCGGCGACGCCGACGTGCGAGGCCCCGCTGTGCTTGGCGGCGTTCGCCAGCGCCTCCGTGACCGTGAAGTAGGCGGTGGTCTCCACCGGTTCGGGAAGCCGGGGAAGGTGCCCGAGGTCCACCGTGACCGGCACCGGATGGCGCAGTGCCACCTCGGCGACGGCCGCCGCCAGCCCGTGGTCGGTCAGCACCTGGGGATGGATGCCGCGCACGAGGTCCCGCAGTTGCTCCAGGGCCAGCTTCGCCTCCGCGCGCCCGCGCCCGACCAGCGCCGCGGCCTCGGCGGCCTCCGGGATCCGGCGCAGCCGCAGCTCCGCGAGGCCCAGGGTCATGCTCAGGGCCACCAGCTGCTGCTGGGCTCCGTCGTGCAGGTCCCTTTCTATACGCCTGCGTTCCGCCTCGAAGGCCTCCACGAGCCGGATCCGCGACCGGGTCAGCTCCAGTACCCGGCCGTCCTCCTCGCGCGGGCCGAGCAGCAGCCGGGCCGTCTTCACCTGCGCCCCGGCGATCAGTGCACCCGCGTACGCGGCCAGCACCAGCCCCACCAGCCCCACGGCGGTCCCGCCCAGTGCCTCCAGGGGGCCCGCGACGGCCCGGCCGGGTATCAGCATCACCGGCTCGGGGGCCAGCGCCCAGACGACGACCGGGGACACCACCAGGAGCAGCGAGAACACCAGGAGCGCCAGCACCCCGAACCCGGCCGCCGCGAACACCGTCCCGAGCAGGGCGGCGTACCCGAACTCCCGCCAGGTGGCGCGCTCCCGCAGCCGGGTGCGCAGCCAGGCGGCGGCACCGGCTCCGGCGAGCGAGGCGTGCGGATCGGCGACCGGCACCGGTTCGGCCCACCGCAGCCTGCGCCGCTCCAGCTCGCCGAGCGGCACGGCGCCGGCCACGGCGGCGAGCAGCAGCAGGAGCCCTACCCCCGCGACCGCCAGCAGCACCCCGAGGCTCACGAGCAGGACCAGCGCCATCAGCACCGCGTACCCGAGGGGGAACCCGCTGCCCAGGTACGCCCAGCACCGCCACGGCCACCACGACCCGAGGAACCGCCACGGCCGCCGCATCACCGCCCACACGGCCACCGGGGGGACGGGGAGGGAACCGGGCTCCGACATGCGCTCCAGCCTAGGCGCTGTCGTCAAACTCCCGTCGTCGCCCGGGGGCAGACGGGAGTTTGACGACAGGGCCTGGGCCCTGTCGTGCGGGTGCTGCCGGGGCGTCACATCGCGGCGCCCGGTACCGGGAAGCCGCAGATCGCTACAGACCGGGATGCCGTACGGGACTGAGCCGGGCGGGTGAACGGCTGGCCTGAACTCGCCCCTCGACCGGTGGTCTTGACGCGTCTGCGGCGTATCGAAGCGCCGCCGTGATCGTTTCTTCAGCCGAGACCCTCACAACCGGGAGGACGCGCGGTGACCGCTTGGCAGTACTTCGCCGGAGCCGGCCTGGTGGCGGCGCTCTGCCCGCTGCAGTGCCAGGTGGCGGCCGCGGACGACGGCACCGGCGGCGCGGAGGCGAGTGCGAGTGCCAGTGCGGGCGCGGTCGCGGGCCTTTCGGGCGTCGCCGGTGTGGAGGCCGGAGCCCGGCAGGCTTACGGGCACGGGCACGGGCACGGTCACAGGAACGGGAACGGGAACGGGAACGGCCGGGGCGACGGTGCCCGGATCGATGCGTGCGTTCCGCCCGGGCGGCCTCTGCCGCCCCCCGCCGTGCCGCCGCCCGCAGCCGTGCCCCCCGCGGTCCGGCCTCCCGTGCGGGTCCTCGTGCCCGGCGCCGGCCGGCCGACCGTGCACCACCCGGGGCGGGGCCCGGCGCCGCCCGTCGCGGCCC
>LJCW01000026.1 GCA_001298555.1 Actinobacteria bacterium OV450 | reverse complement strand
GGCCGCCGGCTGGACGGCCGTCGCCTCGGAGCGTCCGGCCGCTGCGGCGGCCCGGCTGCGGATCGTCGTCCTGCCCCCCACCGACCCGATGTCCCGCGGGCAGCTGCGCCGGATGGCCGCTCTGGCGCGGGACGAGGGGTACGAGGTGCGCTGGCAGGAGGCCCGCGGCGGCCACCTCGCCCCGTTCAGGGCGCTGGCCGCACTCGCCCGGGACGTGCGCGCGGCCCGCCGGGTCGTGGTCGGGGACCCCTTCTCCCGCTACGTGCAGCTGCTGCTCACCCTCGTACGGGCCGAGGAGCTCGTGGTGGTCGACGACGGCACCGCCACCATGGAGTTCGTCGCCCAGACCGCCCGCGGCGAACGCCTCGTCCGCTGGCACCGGGTCGGCGGCGGAGGCCTGCCCGGCCGCGTCCGCGAGCTCGCGTACGCGCCGGTCTCGGCCCACGCCCGGCGCCGTTTCACCCCGCCCGCGGGTACGGGACGGCGCGTCGAGGTGTTCAGCTCGATGCCCGTCACCGTCCACGGCGCGATGACGCTGCGCGTCAACGAGTTCGCCTGGACCCGGTCCCGGTTCGGCCCGCCGCGCCTGACCAAGGGCACCGACCTCGTCGGCACCTCCCTCGTGGAGACCGGTGTGGTCGACCCGGCCCGCTATCTGGACGCCGTACGCGCCCTGACCCTGGAGCACGGAGCCACCCGCTACTTCGCGCACCGCCGGGAGTCCCCGGAGAAACTCCGGCTGCTCAGCGAGGCGACCGGGCTGGAGATCGTCCGGCCGGACCTGCCGCTGGAGCTGATCGCCCGGCGCGGACCGGTCGGCCGAACGATCGTCAGCTTTCCGTCCACGGTCGTCCACACCCTGCCGTACGCGCTGACCGGTACCGGTGTGACCGTCGCCGTATGCGATGTCGACCCCGCCTGGCTCACGGGCTCCGCCTCGCCGCGGGCCCGCACCTTCCTCGCCGGGGTCACGGAGACCGCCCGTGATGTGCACAGACTCCCTGCCCAGACGGCCTCTGCGGCCGGATGAGCGCGCGAGTTTACCCCCGGGTGCATCCGGTCATGCGTCCAGAGGTCTGGTTTTTTTCCCCTAACGGCATGAACTTTTGGTGATCTCCGGCCAGTTGAGCCATCCGTGCGCCTACCCTTCAACGGGTGAACCAGTTGATGTCCCGCGAGTCCCAGACCGCCCTGCCCGGCACGCCCGACCGGCCCGAGCTGCCCGGCAAGCTTCCGGACCACCTGCGCGCCGAACTGATCGCCTTCCGCCGGGACTTGCACATGCACCCCGAGCTAGGACACCAGGAGTTCCGCACCACGGCGGCGATCAAGGCCCGGCTGGAGAAAGCGGGCCTGCGCCCACGCGTACTCAAGTCCGGAACCGGCCTCATCTGTGACGTGGGCACGTGGGACGGGGGCCGGCCGATGCTGGCCCTGCGCGCGGACATCGACGCCCTGCCCATTCCGGACACCAAGACGCACGTCGCGTACCGCTCGACCTTCCCCGACCGCGCCCACGCCTGCGGCCACGACGTGCACACCGCCGTCGTCCTCGGGGCCGGACTCGTCCTCGCCGACCTCGACCGGCAGGGCCTGCTGCCCCGCCCGGTCCGGCTGCTGTTCCAGCCCGCCGAGGAGGTGCTGCCCGGCGGGGCCACCGACGCCATCGCGGCGGGCGTCCTGGACGGCGTGGGCCGCATCATCGCGGTGCACTGCGACCCGCGGGTCGACGCCGGGAAGATCGGACTGCGGACCGGACCCATTACGTCCGCCTGCGACAGGCTGGAGATCGCGCTCGCCGGTCCCGGCGGGCACACCGCCCGGCCGCACCTGACCACCGATCTCGTGACCGCCGCCGCACGGGTCGCCGTCGATCTGCCGGCCGTCCTGTCCCGCCGGATGGACGCCCGCTCGGGCATGTCGGTCACCTGGGGCCGGATCGAGGCCGGGCACGCCTGCAACGTGATCCCGATGCACGCCGAGCTGTCCGGAACGATTCGCTGCCTCGACATCAACGCCTGGCACGAGGCACCCGACCAGATCCACGCCGCGATCGACGAGATCGCCGCAATGCACCGCGCCAAGTCGGAGATCACCTACGTGCGCGGGGTCCCGCCCGTCGTCAACGACCCGGTGATCACGGAGCTGCTGCGGGAGTCGATGGCGGCCCGGCTCGGCAAGGAGTCGATCGAGGACACCGAGCAGAGCCTCGGCGGCGAGGACTTCTCCTGGTACCTGGAACACGTGCCCGGAGCCATGGCCAGGCTCGGTGTGCACGCCCCGGGCGCGAGCGCCAAGCGGGACCTGCACCGGGGCGACTTCGACGTGGACGAGTCCGCGATCGGCGTCGGCGTGGAGTTCTTCACGGCCGCCGCCCTGCTCGACGGACGTCGATCCCGCCCGATCGGGTAAAGATTCTTACAACATCTGAGCGCCTGCGATCACACCTGTCCGGCCCTTGGTACACAAGGGCCGGACAGGTGGAGAGTCACCGTTCGGTCACTGTCCGATTCACGACGATCCGATAACGACTCATGAACGGGCCTTTAACTGACATCTACGCGCGTTACGATCGCCGCGAAACCAGCGCCGGTCGTGGCGCTTCGGTCAGGTTTTGAAGGAGCCTCCCCTTGCGCCGGATCACCAGGATCGCCACCGTGGGCCTCGCGTCCGCGGCGCTGGCCCTCTCGGCCACCGCCTGTGGCGGAAAGAAGTCGTCGGACACCTCCTCCTCCCCCTCGGAGTCGGGCGGTGCCAAGTCCGTTGCCCTCGCCTACGACATCGGCGGCCGTGGTGACCAGTCCTTCAACGACGCCGCGTACGCGGGTCTCGAGAAGGCATCGAAGGAACTGAAGGTCAAGACCGCGGAGGCCGAGCCCACCGAGGGCGAGAGCGAGGCCGACAAGGTCCAGCGCCTCACCGAGCTCGCGCGCAAGGGCAACAACCCGGTCATCGGCGTCGGCTTCGCCTACGCCCCGGCCATCAAGAAGGTCGCCGAGAAGTTCCCGAAGACGACCTTCGGCCTCATCGACGACACCTCGGTGACCGGCCCGAACATCGCGAACCTGGTCTTCAACGAGGAGCAGGGCTCCTACCTGGCCGGCGTCGCCGCCGCCAAGGCCTCGAAGACCGGCACGGTCGGCTTCATCGGCGGTGTCGAGGTTCCGCTGATCAAGAAGTTCGAGGCGGGCTTCACCCAGGGCGTCAAGGACACCAACCCGAACGCCAAGGTGCTGTCGGCCTACCTGACCCAGCCGCCGGACTTCACCGGTTTCGCCAAGCCCGACCTCGGCAAGGCCACCGCCAAGGGCCAGCTCGACAGCGGCGCCGACGTGATCTACGCCGCCGCCGGTCTCGCCGGTTCGGGTGCGATCGAGGCCACCGCCAACGCGGGCAAGTGGGCCATCGGCGTCGACTCGGACCAGTACAACCAGGCCGGTCTGTCGAAGTACAAGGACCACATCCTGACCTCGGTCACCAAGGACGTCTCCGACGCGGTCTACAACGAGATCAAGTCGGTCCAGGACGGCACCCCGGCGACCGGTGAGATCCGTTACGGCCTGGACAAGGGCGGTGTCGGCCTGGCCGACTCCAACCCCGAGTACAAGAAGATGGCCGACGTCATCGCCGCGGTGGAGAAGGCCAAGGCCGACATCATCGCCAAGAAGATCAACGTCAAGACCGCCCCGTAAGGCCGTCCCTGACGTGAAGTAACGGTCTCGGGGTCCGGGAACGCGGTCTCAACCGCTCCCGGGCCCCGAACCGCGTCCGTGACGCTTGTGACCTGCATGGTCACAAGTTTTCACTTTCGACAGTGCTACGCGCGTAGAGACATCGTGGACGCGATACCTTCTCTCCCCGCCCTGTCCCCCTGCCACAAGGCTTTTAAAAGCTCCTTTCGCGCCAAGGAGAGTGCGTCATCAACGCGTCCAGCCCCCCCGCCGTAGAACTCAACGGCATCACCAAGCGCTTCCCAGGCGTCGTCGCCAACAAGGACATCGCCATCACCGTCCGCAAGGGCACGGTCCACGCCCTCATCGGTGAGAACGGTGCCGGCAAGTCGACCCTGATGAAGATCCTTTACGGCATGCAGAAGCCGGACGAGGGCACCATCGCCATCGACGGGGAACAGGTCTCCTTCAACAACCCCGGCGAGGCCATCGCCCGCGGCATCGGCATGGTGCACCAGCACTTCATGCTCGCCGACAACCTCACCGTCCTGGAGAACGTGGTTCTCGGCGGCGAGAAGCTGTACGGCATCGGCGCCAAGGCCCGCAAGAAGATCATGGAGATCTCGGACGCCTACGGCCTCGGCGTGCGCCCCGACGCGCTGGTCGAGGACCTCGGCGTCGCCGACCGGCAGCGCGTGGAGATCCTCAAGGTCCTCTACCGCGGTGCGCGCACCCTCATCCTCGACGAGCCCACCGCGGTGCTCGTGCCGCAGGAAGTGGACGCGCTCTTCGACAACCTGCGCGAGCTCAAGGCCGAGGGCCTGACCGTCATCTTCATCTCGCACAAGCTCGGTGAGGTGCTGAAGGTCGCGGACGACATCACCGTCATCCGCCGCGGCACCACGGTCGGCACCGCCGACCCCAAGACCGCCACCACCAAGCAGCTCGCCGAGCTGATGGTCGGCAGCGAGCTGCCCACGCCCGAGACCCGCGAGTCGACGGTCACCGACGTGGCGATGCTCAAGGTCCAGGACCTGCGCCTGACCGACACCGACCCCGACGGCGTCGTCCGCGAGGTCCTCGCCGGCATCGACTTCACCATCCACAAGGGCGAGGTCCTCGGCATCGCCGGTGTCGAGGGCAACGGCCAGACGGAGCTCATCGAGGCCCTCATGGGCATGAGCCTGCCCGACGGCGGGGTCATCACCCTCGACGGCAAGGACATCTCCGGCGCGCCGACGCGCAAGCGCCGCGAGGGGGGCATCGGCTACATCCCCGAGGACCGCCACCGCCACGCCCTGCTGCTGGAGTCCCCGCTCTGGGAGAACCGCATCCTCGGCCACGTCACCGAGGCGCCCAACTCCAAGCGCGGCATCCTCGACCCCAAGGCCGCCCGCAAGGACACCGAGCGGATCGTGCGCGAGTACGACGTCCGCACCCCGGGCATCGACGTCACCGCGGCCTCCCTTTCCGGCGGCAACCAGCAGAAGCTGATCGTCGGCCGCGAGATGAGCCACGCCCCGAAGTTCCTCATCGCCGCCCACCCCACCCGCGGTGTGGACGTCGGTGCGCAGGCGCAGATCTGGGACGCGATCCGCGAGGCCCGTCGCGAGGGCCTGGCCGTGCTCCTGATCTCGGCCGACCTCGACGAGCTGATCGGCCTGTCCGACACCCTGCGCGTCATCTACCGCGGCCGCCTGGTCGCGGACGCCGACCCGGCCACCGTCACGCCCGAGGAACTCGGCACCGCCATGACGGGTGCCGCCCGCGGCCACCTGGAAGCCACCGACAACCCTTCCGCCGCTGCCGACGGTGACACGACGGAGGACGAGGCCCGATGAAGAAATTCGACAAGGACCGGCTGCTCCTGGCGGCCGCCGGCCCGGCGCTCGCACTGATCAGCGCCTTCGTACTGACCATGATCGTGCTGGCGGCCTCGGGCGTCGACCCGATCGAACCGCTGCGCATCATGGTCGAACAGGCCGGCTACGAGGACATCCAGGTCCTGATCGTCAACCAGGCCGGCATCTACTTCCTGGCAGCCCTGGCCGTGGCCATCGGCTTCCGGATGAACCTCTTCAACATCGGCGTGGACGGCCAGTACCGTCTCGCGGCGGTGATCTCCGCCGTGGTCGGCGCCTCGGTCTCGCTGCCCGGGCCGCTGCACATCCTGCTGATCGTGCTCGTCGCCATGGTCACCGGCGCCTTCTGGGCCGGCATCGCGGGCATCCTCAAGGCCAAGCGCGGCGTGAGCGAGGTCGTCTCCACGATCATGCTCAACGCCATCGCGACCTCCCTGATCGCCTGGCTGATCCTGCCGAAGAACCTCGGTGTCCAGCCCGCGGGCTCCAACGACCTGACGACCGGCGACATCCCGGAGTCGGGCTGGTTCCCGGCCCTCTCCCTGCCCGGCGGCGACATCTACGGCTTCACCTTCGTGGCCTTCGCCCTCGGCATCGTCTACTGGTTCGTGCTCAACCGGACCCGCTTCGGCTTCGACCTGCGGGCCACCGGCGCCAGCGAGTCCGCCGCGCAGGCCTCCGGCGTGGACGCCAAGAAGATGATCATGACCGCGATGCTCATCTCGGGCGCGGTCGCCGGCCTGACCGGCATGCCGCTGCTGCTCGGCGAGTCCCACACGTACAACCTGTCCTTCCCCCTGGGCATCGGCTTCACCGGCATCACCGTCGCGCTGCTCGGCCGCAACAACCCGATCGGCATCCTCTTCTCCGCGTTCCTGCTCGCCTTCATCAAGCAGACGTCCGCCGGGCTCGACCAGAACGGCTACGCCCAGGAAATCGGCGTGATCATGCAGGGCCTGATCGTGATCGCGGTCGTCGTCAGCTACGAGCTCGTCCGCCGCTACGGCATCCGCCGCCAGCAGCAGAAGGTCGGCCAGGAGCTGGCCGCCGGGCACGCCCTCAAGACCGACAACAAGGAGGTCGCGGCGTGAGCACCAGCACCGTTTCCGCGACGAGCGCCGCGCCCAAGAAGGGCGGCGGCCGCCGCAAGCTCACCCTGCCCTGGATCCTGTTGATCAGCGCGGGCGGACTCGCCCTGATCTCGCTGGTCCGCGTCATCTCCGGCGCCCAGGACCTGACCTCCGTCGGTCAGATCTCGGGCACGATCCAGCTCGCCGTGCCGATCGCCCTCGCGGGCCTCGGCGGCCTGTGGGCCGAGCGTGCGGGCGTGGTCAACATCGGCCTCGAAGGCATGATGATCCTCGGCACCTGGTTCGGCGCCTGGGCCGGCTACCAGTGGGGCCCCTGGACCGGTGTCCTCGTGGGCATCATCGGCGGCGCCCTCGGCGGCCTGCTCCACGCGATCATCACGGTGACGTTCAACGTCAACCACATCGTCTCCGGTGTGGCGGTCAACATCCTGGCCGTCGGCTTCACCCAGTACCTGTCGAACTTCACCTTCGACAAGGTCCCGGGCGGTTCCTCCAAGCAGTCCCCGCGCATCGACCCGATCACGGAGATCACCGTGCCGGGGTTGTCGGACTGGATGGCCACGCTCCAGGCCAAGCACTGGTTCCTGATCTCGGACGTCGCCGGTGTGATCGGCGGTCTGGTCACCAACCTGTCCCTGCTGACCGTCGTCGCGATCCTGCTGATCCCCGCCACCTGGTGGGTGCTGTGGCGCACGGCCTTCGGTCTGCGCCTGCGCTCCTGCGGTGAGAACCCCGTCGCCGCCGAGTCCCTCGGCGTCAACGTCTACAAGTACAAGTACATCGCCGTGATCGTCTCCGGCGGGATGGCCGGCCTCGGCGGCGCGTTCCTCGCGATCGTCTCCACCGGCATCTACCAGGAGGGCCAGACCGGCGGCCGCGGCTACATCGGTCTCGCCGCCATGATCTTCGGCAACTGGATGCCGGGCGGCATGGCGCTGGGTTCGGGCCTCTTCGGCTTCACCTACAGCCTCCGGCTGCGCGGTGGCGCCGAGAACGTCCACGCGATGCTGCTGCTCCTCGCGATCCTGCTCGTCGCGGTCGTCGTCTGGCAGCTGTACAAGCGCAAGCACTTCCAGGCCGCCATCGCCGCTGCGTGCGCCGCCGGTCTGTTCGTCTGGTACACGCTGACCGACTCCGTCCCGAGCCAGTTCGTCGACGCCGCCCCGTACGTCACCACGCTCCTCGTGCTCGCGCTGTCCTCGCAGCGACTGCGGATGCCCAAGGCCGACGGCCTGCCGTACCGCAAGGGCCAGGGCAAGTGACCGACGTGGACTGGGAAGCCCTGCGCGCGGCCGCCCGGGACGCCATGTCCCGCGCGTACGCCCCGTACTCGGGCTTCCCGGTCGGTGTCGCCGCCCGGGTCGACGACGGCCGCACCGTGGTCGGCTGCAACGTGGAGAACGCCAGCTACGGGCTCGGCCTGTGCGCCGAGTGCGGGCTGGTCTCCTCCCTCCAGGCCACGGGCGGCGGCCGCCTGACGCACTTCACCTGCGTCGACGGCAAGGGCGAGATCCTCGTCCCGTGCGGCCGCTGCCGCCAGCTGCTCTTCGAGTTCGGCGGACCGGAACTGCTGGTGGAGACCCCGAACGGGATCCTTCCGCTGGCCGAGATGCTGCCGCAGGCCTTCGGGCCGGACCACCTGAGATAGCCGTGCCGACGGCCCTTCGCCCTGCCGGGCGAAGGGCCGTCGCACTTCTGCGGACCCCTCTCCTCACCCCTCTCTATGCGCGTAGAAGGAAGCACCACATGGACGTCATCTCCGTCATCCGTACGAAGCGGGACCGCGGCGAGCTGAGCCCCGAGCAGATCGACTGGGTCATCGACGCGTACACGCGCGGTGTCGTCGCGGACGAGCAGATGTCGGCGCTGGCGATGGCCATCCTGCTGAACGGCATGAACCGGGCCGAGATCAAGCGCTGGACCGCTGCGATGATCGCGTCGGGCGAGCGGATGAACTTCGATTCCCTTTCCCGCCCGACCGCCGACAAGCACTCCACGGGCGGCGTCGGCGACAAGATCACCCTCCCGCTGGCCCCGCTCGTCGCCGCCTGCGGCGCGGCCGTGCCGCAGCTGTCGGGCCGCGGCCTCGGCCACACCGGCGGCACCCTGGACAAGCTCGAGTCCATCCCCGGCTGGCGCGCGCTGCTCTCCAACGAGGAGATGCTGCACGTCCTGGACACCACCGGCGCGGTCATCTGCGCGGCGGGCGACGGCCTGGCCCCCGCCGACAAGAAGCTGTACGCCCTGCGCGACGTGACGGGCACGGTCGAGGCCATCCCGCTGATCGCCTCCTCGATCATGTCGAAGAAGATCGCCGAGGGCACGGGCTCGCTCGTCCTCGACGTGAAGGTCGGCACCGGCGCGTTCATGAAGAACATCGAGGACGCGCGCGAGCTCGCCTCCACGATGGTCGCCCTCGGCACCGACAGCGGCGTCAAGACGATCGCCCTGCTCACCGACATGTCCACCCCGCTCGGCCTGACCGCCGGCAACGCCCTGGAGATCCGCGAGTCCGTTGAGGTCCTCGCCGGCGGCGGCCCCTCCGACGTGGTCGAGCTGACCATCGCGCTCGCCAAGGAGATGCTGGACGCGGCGGGCATCAAGGACGCGGACCCGGCCAAGGCCCTGGCCGACGGCTCCGCCATGGACGTCTGGCGCCGGATGATCGCGGCCCAGGGCGGCGACCCGGACGCGGCCCTGCCCGTCGCCCGCGAGCAGCACGTGGTCACCGCCCCCGAGTCCGGCGTCCTGACCCGCCTGGACGCCTACGGCGTGGGCGTCGGCGCCTGGCGCCTGGGCGCCGGCCGCGCGCGCAAGGAGGACCCGGTGCAGGCGGGCGCGGGCATCGAGCTCCACGCCAAGCCGGGCGACACCGTCGTGGCCGGACAGCCGCTGATGACGCTGCACACGGACACCCCGGAGAAGTTCGACTACGCGCTGGCCTCCCTGGAGGGCACCTACGACATCGCCCCGGCCGGCACGGCGTTCACCGCCACGCCGATCGTCCTGGACCGCATCGCGTAGGACCGTCCGCCGAGCCCTTCCCCGCCTCCCGCGCCCACGGCGCCGGAGGCGGGGGAGGGCTTCGTCGTGCCGGGCGGGCCGGCGCCGGCGGGCACCGATGAGTTCCGCACCGCGGTCCGGTCATCCCCTCATGGAGATCACCCGACTCGTGCTGCCCGGACCCAGCCCGACCGCACGCGACGCCGTACTGCTGTGCACGCGCCTGGCCCGGCTGTACGAGGACGGCGCGCAGGCGGTGGTGTGCGACGCCGTAGCCGTCACCGCGCCGGACCTGGGCACCGTCGAGGCCCTGGCCCGGCTGCGGCTGACCGCCCGGGGACGGCCGCTGCGGGTGGACGGCGCCCCGCCCGCCCTACGCGCCCTGCTCGGCCTCGTCGGACTCGCCGAGCTCCTCGGGGAGCCCGAAGAGCGGGAACCAGCGGCCGGTGTCCAGGAAGGCGTTGAGCCCGACGATCTTGCCGTCTGAGATCTCCAGGACCTGGAGCGCCCACGGCACGTGCCCCGGCCCCCCGTCCGCCCGCGGCCGGTACTGGCCGAACGCCGGCAGGCCGTTGGCCGTGGTCGGGACCAGGCGGGAGCCCTTGCAGCCGATGCCCTGGTTCAGGTGCCAGGCCGCGATGTCCGCCCGGCCCCGCAGCCACAGGTCGAACGGCGGCATCGACAGCACCGCGTCGTCGTGCAGCAGGGTGGTCAGCCGGGAGATGTCGTACGCCTCGAAGGCCGACAGGTACTGCTCCAGCAGCTTCACCTGCTCCGCGTCCAGCGGGTCCGCCGCATCGCTCTCGCGCACGCGCGTCGCCGACATCGTCGCCCGGGCCCGCTGGAGGGCGCTGTTCACCGACGCCACCGTCGTCTCCAGCAGCGCCGCGACCTCGTCCGCCCTCCACGCCAGCACCTCGCGCAGGATCAGCACCGCCCGCTGCTTGGCCGGCAGGTGCTGGAGCGCCGCCACGAACGCCAGCCGCACGGACTCCCTCGCCAGCGCCATCTCCGCCGGGTCCGTGGTCTGCGGCAGCACACGCCCGTCCGGAACCGGCTCCAGCCAGGTCACCTCGGGCCGCTCGTTCAGGATCGCGGAGGCCTGGTGCTGCGGGGCGCCGAGGTCCATCGGGCGGGCCCGCCTGTTGCCCGCGCTCAGCTGGTCCAGGCAGACGTTCGTGGCGATCCGGTACAGCCAGGACCGCAGCGAGGAGCGGCCCTCGAACTTCGCGTGGCTGCGCCAGGCGCGGACGTACGTGTCCTGCACCGCGTCCTCGGCGTCGAAGGAGGAGCCGAGCATGCGGTAGCAGTAGCCGGTGAGCTCGACCCGGTAGCGGTCCATCGCCGCATCCAGGTCGGACTCCGGGGCGGTCGCGGTGCCGGTCGCGAGGTCACTCATGGCTGTCGTCCCCCAGTAGATCCGATACTCCGCAAGCTACCGGAGGGGTCCGACAACGGCAGCCGGAAGCCGTTCCCGCAGCAGCCGGAAGCCGTTCCCGCACGACGTGCTACGTGCCGGGCTTGCGGCCGTAGACGAACACGTCGTCGCCCTTGGCCAGCAGGTTCCAGTACGCCCTCGCGTCCGCGAGCCGCATGTTCACGCAGCCCCCCGACCCCGGCGGGTTCCACATGCTCTTGTCGACGGAGTGGAAGGCGATCCCGCCGTCGAAGAACTGCGCGTACGGCATCGGCACGTCGTAGATCGTCGACCAGTGGTCGATGCTGCGGTAGTAGATCCGCTTCAGGCCGGTCCGGGTCTCGGTGCCGTCCTTCCCGGTGCGGACCGGGACCGGCCCGTACTTCAGCACGGCGCCGTCCTGGACCCAGCTGAGCTGGCGCGTCAGGTCGACGCACGCGATCCGGCCCAGGTCCACCGGGCACTTCCCGTCCCGGTTCGGCGTGCTGCCCGCCGCCCGCTGCGCCAGCATGACGCTCATCGCCTGCCAGGTCAGCGGCCCGGCGTACCCCGCGGTCGGGGTGATGCCGTGCTGCGCCTGGAACGCCCTGATCGCCTGGCAGTCGGCCGCGGACTGCGCCCCGTCCACCGGCCGCCCCAGGAACTGCTCCACCTGCCGCTGGTACGGCCCCGTGGTCATGTTGCACGAGCCGGCGGCCTGCGCCGTCCCGCCCCCGCCGGCCACCAGTGAAGCCGCGAGCGCCACCGCCCCGCACACCGCCGCCGCACGTCGCCCTGTAGGCATCCGCATGCCGTACTCCCTCCCACTCCCGCCATTCCTGCCCGGCGGAGAGGGCCAACGCGCCGGAGCCCGGGGCGGCTTGCGCCTCCGGGCTCCGTAAATCACCTCGTACCGATGCCGTACGGACGGATCCGCGAGCGGCGTACCGGACCGCTTCAGCGGGCGGCTGCCAGCACACCCGGGCGCCGCCGCGCCCGCGCCGCGTGCGAGCCGTACAGGGTGATCGACACGACGCCGAGCACCGCCAGCAGTGCGATGCCCACCGTGGCCGTCCAGCCCGCCGAGTGGTAGGCGAGCGCGCCGAGCGTGCCGCCCGCGCTCGACCCCAGGTAGTACGCCGACTGGTACAGCGCCGAGGCCTGCGCGCGCCCCGACGTCGCCGTCCGGCTCACCGCCGCGGACGCCACGGCGTGGCCCGCGAAAAAGCCGGCGGTGATCAGGACCAGCCCGGCCAGGATCGCCGCGAGCGAGTCCGACAGGGACAGCAGCAGCCCGAGCGCGGTCGTGGTCACCGCCAGGTACAGCGCCCCGCGCCTCCCGGCGCGGGCCACCAGCTGCCCGGCGGCGGCCGAGGAGACCGTACCGACCAGGTAGACCAGGAAGACCGACCCGATCACGCCCTGGCCCAGGGAGAACGGCTTCTCGGCGAGCCGGTAGCCGATGACGGTGTACACGGCGCCGAACACGGTCATGAACAGCGCGCCGATCCCGTACAGCCGCAGCAGCAGCGGATCGCGCAGGTGGCCGGCGACGGTACGGCCGACCGCTCGCGGGTTCAGCGAGGCCGGCCGGAAGAACCGGGCCCGGGGGAGCATGACCAGGAAGGCGCCCGCGCAGGCCAGCGCCATGACGCCGACCGCCAGCAGCCCGCCGCGCCAGCCCCAGGCCTGCGCCGCCCAGCCGGTGACGAGGCGGCCGCTCATGCCGCCGATGGAATTGCCCGCCACGAACAGGCCGATCGCACCCACCAGCGCCCTCGGCTTGACCTCCTCCGCCAGGTACGCCATCGCGGAGGCCGGGATGCCGGCGATCGCCGCACCCTGCACGGCGCGCAGCGCCACCAGCCACTCCAGGTTCGGCGCGAACGGCACGAGCAGCCCGACGCCGACCGCGACCAGCATGGAGACCGTCATCATCCGGGTCCGCCCGAAGCGCTCGGAGAGCGCGCTGAGCGGCAGGACGAACAGGGCGAGGGCGCCGGTGGCCGCGGACACCGTCCAGCTGGCCTGACCCGCCGTCACCCCGAAGCCGTCGGAGATCGCGGGCAGCAGCGCCTGGGTGGAGTAGAGGAGGGCGAACGTCGCGAGTCCGGCGGCGAAGAGCGCAAGGCTCATGCGGCGGTAGCCGGGGCGGCCGGGGGAGGGCGGTTCCGGTGCGGCGGGGGACGACGGGGTGGAGGCACCCGTGAGGACGGGCGCCCCGGTATGAACGGAAGGCATGCAGCGACCGTAGACCCGCCCCGTTTCATGCGTCCAATGCACAGAATCGCGATAATCGATCCACTGGCGCATCAGCACAGCTCAGAAGGGTGCCTGTCGATGAACCGTTACATAGAAGACACGGAAGTGACAGGGTTGCTCGCCCCGAGGCTGGCGTACTTCGCCGCCGTCGCCCGGCACGAGCACGTCACCCGCGCCGCGCACGAGCTGGGCGTCCCGCAGTCCACCCTGTCCCGGGCCATGGTCCGCCTCGAACAGGACCTCGGCGTCACGCTGTTCGCCCGCAAGGGCCGCACCGTCGCCCTCACCACGGCCGGGCGGACCTTCCACGCCTCGGCCGAGCGCGCCCTCGCCGAAATCGCCCGCGCCGCCGAGTCGGTGCAGCAGGACGCCGACCCGGCCTTCGGGAAGGTGGCGTTCGGCTTCCTGCACACCCTCGGCCCCGAGACCGTACCCGGCCTGATCCGCGCCTTCCGCGCCGACCACCCCCGCGTGCGCTTCTCCCTCGTGCAGAACTACGGCGAGGCCATGCTGGAGAAGCTGCGGGCCGGCGAACTCGACCTCTGCCTGACCTCACCGCTCCCCGACGCCCCCGACCTGGTCGCCCGCCGCCTCGACGAGCAGCGGCTGCGGCTCGTCGTCCCCGACGACCACCGGCTGGCCGGCCGCAAGCGGATCCGCCTCGCCGAAGCCGCCGAGGAGACCTTCGTGACCCTGGAGGCCGGCTACGGGCTGCGCCGCATCACCGACGACCTCTGTGCGGAGGCCGGGTTCACCCCCCGGGTGGCCTTCGAGGGCGAGGAGGCCGAGACCCTGCGCGGCCTGGTCGCGGCGGGACTCGGCGTGGCCCTGCTGCCGCCACCGGCGGTGGCCCGCCCCGGCGTGGTCGAGCTGACGGTGACGGCCCCGCGCGCGGTCCGCGAGATCGGCGTCGCCTGGCTCGACGGCCACCCCGACACCCCGCCGGTCGCCGAGTTCAAGCGGTTCCTGCTGTCCCGGCGCGGCCGGCTCATCCCGGAGCTGCACGGCGGCCCCGCACAGCCGGCTCAGGATGCGCCGCCGCCCGCCCCGGCGGCGTCACCGGGCACGGCCGAGGCGCGGGGAGGCGCCCCCGGGGAGAGCAAGTAGCCCGCCTGGAAACGGGACTTGGCCCCCACCGCCCGCATGATCTCCGCGATGTGGCGCTGGCAGGTCCGCTCCGACATGCCCAGCCGGCGCGCGATCACCTTGTCCTCCAGCCCCTCGGACAGCAGCCGGACGATCGTCTGCCGCAGCTCGTCCGAGAGCGAGCGCGCCGCGTCCGGGCCCACCGTCGTCGGGAACGGCTCCGCCGCCACCCACGACCTTTCGAACGCCGACGTCATGAAGTGCACCACCGCCGGCTCCCGCACCACGAGCGCCGCACCACTGCGGTCCGGCACCGACATCAGCCCCGTGTGCCCGTCGAAGACCAGCATCCGCATCAGCCCGTCGCCCAGCGTCCGCACCTGCGCGCCCAGCGCCGTCACCCGCTCCACGTACGCCGCGGTCGGCCGCGAGTAGCGCGCCGTGTGCTGGTAGATCGTGCGCATCCGCACCCCGCGCGCCAGCAGCGACTCGTCCCGGCCGATCGCCTCCTCCAGCGTCTCCAGAGGCCGTCCCCCGCCCGGCTGCGAGGTCAGCAGCTCCTCCTCGCACGCCGCGACGAGCTCCGCGATCAGCGCGCGCCCCGCCCCCAGGTCGGTGACCAGCTCCAGCTCCGCCCGCCCCGACCCGTTCCGCTCCAGGTGCGCCGCCCCCGCCTCGTACGCCGGCACCAGCGTCTCCAGCCGCCCGCGCAGCCGGTCCATCTCGTCGTGGGTCTCCCGTACGAGCAGCGCCAGCGGGGCCAGCGCCCGGGCCGCCGCCGCCCGGGGCGCGACGGCGCTCCACCGGTCCGGGCCGCCGCCGGGGGCCCGCTGGAGCAGGTGCGCGGCGGCCAGCTCGGTGATCGCCGCGGCCGCCCGCGCCCCGAGGGCCCCGGTCGCCTCGGCCTCGGCGAACGAGTGCCGCTCGACGGCGTACGCGTACAGCCGCCGGGCGGCGCGGCTCAGGTCGCCCCCGGACGGCGGTTCGGCTTCGTCGGCTGGCATATGCGTATTCGTCCCGGATTGCTGATGTTTATAAACCCCTCGTGTTCCCGCAAGGCGGCAAGACGACGCCCGAAAGGGCCCCTCAGGCATATGCCGAACCGGCACAGTGGCCACACCGGGTGAAGGGGGAGACGCGGTGACGGGGGAGCGGGAGCGGGCGAGCGGGACCGGGCGGGGGCCCACGGCGGTCCTGCTGAGCCCGCGCCCCGCCATCGTGGCCGCCGCCCGACGGGCCGGCGCCCACACCGTGGTGGTCGCGCCGGGGGAACCCCCGGCCGTGGCCTGGGGACGTCCGCCGGTGCCGTCCGACCGTGAGGGGGCGGAGCGGCGGGTACCGGCGGACTGGCGCGACCACCGCCGCCTGGTCGAGGCCCTCGGCCGGCTGGACGCGGTCCGGCGCGGGCACGCCCGCGTCTTCGGCTGCGACCCCGCCGCCGCACTCGCCGCCGCCCGCGCCAACGAGGCCCTCGGCCTGCCCGGCACCCCCGCAGCGGCCGTCACCGCGCTCATGGACAAGGCCGCCCTGCGCGCCCGCTCCAACGCCCTGCACCCCGCGCGGCCCGTCTCGTTCGTCCGCTGCGGCCGCGCCCCGCTGCTCCCCTTCCTCGCCGGCCTGATCGGCTTCCCCTGCGTGGTCAAACCCCGCGCGGGCACCCTCGGCGAGGGCGTGCGCCTGTTAGCCGGCCCGGCCGACGCGCAGGCCGCCGTCCGCGACTACCCCGAGGTCACCGACCTCCTCGTCGAGGAGTACCTCGAAGGCCCCGAACTCGCCGTCGAAGCCCTCTCCCGGGAGGGCCGTCACCGCATCCTCGGCTGGACCCGCCGGATCCCCGCACCGGGGACGGCCGCCACCACCGCCGCCGGACACGCCCTGCCCGTCGCGCTGCCCGCGGGCACCGCCGGGGCCGTACGCGCCCTCGTACGCGGCGTCCTCGACCTCGCCGGCCACCGCGACGGCCCCTCCCACACCGAGGTCGTCCTCACCCCGAACGGCCCCCGCCTCATCGAGGCCCACGCGCACCCCGGGGCCGAGGAACTCGTCCAGCTGCTCCGCCTCGCCCACGGCACCGACGTCCTCGCCCTCACCCTCGCCGCCGGGCTCGGCCTGCCCGAACCGGTGCACCACCCGCGCACCGCCCACGCCGGGCTGCGGTACGTGGACTTCGCGCCCGGCACCCGCATCGAGCGGGCCCACCCGGGGCCGGCCGCCGCCCGCGCCGTGCCCGGCGTGGTCCGGGTGCGGCTGGACGTCCCGCCGGGCACGACGGTGCGCCGGACCCCGACCGGTTCGCTGCACCACGCCCACGTCCTCGCCACCGCCCCGACGGCCGCCTCCCTGGCCCGCGCCTTGGACCGGGCCGCGGCACTGCTCGGGCGAGCAGGACCCCTCACCCCCGATTCACGCGGGATTCACGTACCGAGGCCACCGTGGGGGGATGGCCCTCACACGACGTGAACTCCTGGCGAGCGGTGCGAGCACCGCCGCCGCAGCCACCGCCCCGCACGTCAGCGCCCCCACCCCGGACACCCGCGTCCTGCGCGGCACCATCCCGCCGGGCGCCCCGGACTTCGTCGAGGTACCGCTCGACGTGCCGTCCGGCGTCCGCGAGTTACGGGTGTCCTACACGTACGGGAAACCGCCCGTACCGCCCGGCACCCCGGGCAACGCCCTCGACATCGGCATCTTCGACCAGCACGGCACCGCCCTCGGCGGCCGCGGCTTCCGCGGCTGGTCCGGTGGCGCCCGCAGCGAGTTCTTCCTGCGCTCCGACGACGCCACCCCCGGCTACCTGCCCGGCCCGATCGGCGCCGGCCGCTGGCACCTGCTTCTGGGCCCCTACACCGTGGCCCCGCAGGGACTCCCCTACGAGATCACCGCACGCTTCACCTTCGGGACGCCGGCCCCGGCACCCCGCCCCGCGTACCCGCCCGAGCGGGCCCGGGGCCGCGGCCGGGCCTGGTACCGAGGCGACTGCCACATCCACTCCGCCCACTCCGACGGGCGGCGCACCCCGGCCGAGATCGCGGTCCTGGCCCGCGAGGCAGGCCTGGACTTCATCAACTCCTCCGAGCACAACACCCACAGCGCGCACGCCGCCTGGGCCGGCGCGGTCCCGCCGGACCTGCTGGTCCTGACCGGCGAGGAGATCACCACCCGCACCGGGCACGTCCTGGCCGTCGGCACCGACCCGGGCACCTTCGTCGACCGGCGCTACCGGGCGCGCGAGGGCCGCTTCAGTCGGTTCGCGCGTACGATCCGCAGCGCGGGCGGCCTCGTCGTACCCGCTCACCCGCACGCCTCCTGCACCGGCTGCGCCTGGAAGTCCGGCTTCGGCGAGGCCGACGCCGTGGAGGTGTGGAACGGCCCCTGGACCCCGGACGACGAGGTCTCCCTGGCCTCCTGGGACGCCACCCTGAGCGGCGCGGACGGCGAGCGCTGGCTGCCGGCCGTGGCGAACAGCGACTTCCACCGGGACCCGGACCGCATCGGCGGCCCCCAGACCGTGGTCCTCGCCGAGGACCTCACCCGCCGGGCCGTCCTCGCCGGGATACGCGCCGGCCGGGCCTACGGGGCGGAATCCGCACGGGTCACGGTCGCCTTCGAGGCGGTCGGCGGCCGCGGGGAACACGCCGGCATCGGCGAGTGCCTGCGGGCCGCCCCCGATGAGGACGTGCTGGTCCGGCTCACCGTCACGGGCGCCCCGGACGCGGAACTGCGGCTGATCACCGACCAGGGACCGGCCGTCACGGCGCCGGCCGGTGCCACTCTGGAGTGGCACACCACGCCCGCCCGCTCGGCCTACGTCCGGGCCGAGGTCCGCCACCCCGCCACGTCCCCGCCGCTCCCGGGCGCCCTGGCGGCCTTCACGAACCCGGTGTGGCTGCCCACCGGCTGAGTCGGCGGGGAGGGGGGAGGGGGAAGGGCGAGGGGCTCAGGAGGCCGGCTTCGCGTACGTGCCGTAGCCGGTCCAGTCGAGGGCGACGCACGGCTCGTCGCCCACGACCCAGGCGTCGTGCCCGGGATCGATCTGCATGAAGTCACCGGGGCCGTACTCCTCGCTGGCCCCGTCGTCCATGACGACCTTGATGCGGCCGCTCACCACGTATCCCGTGTGCGCTGCCTGGCAGCTGTCCGTGCCGGCCAGCGGCTTGATGTGCTCCGACCAGCGCCAGCCCGGTTCGAAGACCGCGCGGCCCACTGCGCCGCCCCCGGTCTCGATGACGTCGAGCCTGCCCTTGCCGTCCTGGAACGGACGGGTCTCGTCCGCCTGGTCGAAGCTCTTGCGCACGATCCCGGCCATCCCGCATCGCCTCCCGCGGAGAAAGGGCCCCGAGTGCACTCCTCACTCTACGCTCGGGCGCACCGGCCATCATCCCCGCGCAGAGCCCGTGACAGCACTGCGGGACCTGCCGCTCAACCCCGCAGCGAACGCCCGAAGCCGGAGGCGAGCGGCATCCGCAGCCCCAGCGGCGGCGGCGCCGCCAACGCGTCCGTCACCGGCCGCGAGTACCGGCCCGAGAACATCGACCCCAGGACGAAGTCCACGGACAGCGCCACGACTTCCGCCTGGAACCCGCGCAGCCGGTGCCCGTCCGAGTGCACCTCGAACCTGCACGTGGAACGGTTCGCCTTCTTCGCCCGCGCCGCCAGCCGAAACGATGCTTCCGGATCGCTGCTCGCGTCGTTCGTCCCGTGCACGATCAGCACCTGCCGCCCCGACAGCTGTTTCACCGGTTCCGGGGAGTCCGTCGCGGTCACCTCGCCTAAGGAAGGGGCGAGGGCCAGAACCGAGTTGACGGCGTCGTGGCCCGCCGCCCGCAGCGCGGCCCGGCCGCCCGCGTCGTACCCGGCGAGGCACACCGGCACGTCCCCGTACCTGCGCAGCACCTCGTCGGCGGCCCACCGGGCGTCGTCCTCGCGGCAGGCCCCCCTGCCGTGCCGCACCGTGTGCGCCACCAGGCCGTCCGCCCCGCCCTCCCGGACCAGTGCCCGCGCGAGCGGGCGCACCGGACCGGGGGACCATCTGGACCCCCCGGGAAGCAGGAGGACCACTCCGTTGACCGTGACCGTGCTGCCCGTCGACTGAGAGCCGTTCGCGCCGGCCGCCCGCCCCAGGCGGGTCCCGCGCGCCGGCGGCGCATGCTGTGCCATGGCGGAACAGTCTCAGACTGACAGGTGTACGCGACCCGTCCGTACGGTCTCTGTTACGTATCGACGCCCGTCGTCACCGCGCGGCTCTACGCGCGTAGGAGTAGAGTGCCCGGATGACGAGCGAGACTCCCAACCTGCCGACCCCGGACCAGATCCGCCGCTCCCCGAAGGTGCTGCTCCACGACCACCTCGACGGCGGCCTGCGGCCCGGGACCATCATCGAGCTGGCCCGCGAGGTCGGTTACGAGAACCTCCCCGAGACCGACGCGGACAAGCTCGGGATCTGGTTCCTGGAAGCCGCCGACTCCGGCTCCCTGCCGCGCTACCTGGAGACGTTCGCGCACACGTGCGCCGTCATGCAGACGAAGGCGGCCCTGTTCCGGGTCGCCGCCGAGTGCGCCGAGGACCTGGCCGAGGACGGCGTCGTGTACGCCGAGATCCGCTACGCCCCCGAGCAGCACCTGGAAGCCGGTCTGACCCTCGAAGAGGTCGTCGAGGCAGTGAACGAGGGCTTCCGCGAGGGCGAGCGCCGTGCCAGGGCCAACGGCCACCGCATCCGCGTCGGCGCCCTGCTCACCGCGATGCGCCACGCCGCCCGTGCGCTGGAGATCGCCGAGCTGGCCAACCGCTACCGGGACAACGGCGTGGTCGGCTTCGACATCGCCGGTGCCGAGGCCGGGTTCCCCCCCACCCGCCACCTGGACGCGTTCGAGTACCTCAAGCGCGAGAACAACCACTTCACCATCCACGCGGGCGAGGCCTTCGGCCTGCCGTCGATCTGGCAGGCCCTGCAGTGGTGCGGCGCCGACCGCCTGGGCCACGGCGTGAAGATCATCGACGACATCGAGGTCGCCGCCGACGGTTCGGTGAAGCTGGGCCGGCTGGCCTCGTACGTCCGGGACAAGCGCATCCCCCTGGAGATGTGCCCCACCTCGAACCTGCAGACCGCCGCGGCCGCCTCGTACGCCGAGCACCCGATCGGTCTGCTGCGCAAGCTGCACTTCAGGCTGACGGTCAACACCGACAACCGCCTGATGAGCGGCACCAGCATGAGCCGCGAGTTCGAGCACCTGGTCGACGCCTTCGGCTACACGCTCGACGACATGCAGTGGTTCACCGTCAATGCGATGAAGTCCGCGTTCATTCCTTTCGATGAACGACTGGCCATGATCAATGAGGTCATCAAGCCAGGTTATGCGGAGCTGAAGTCGGAATGGCTGTTCCAGCAGACCGCTTCGACCAGCGGTTCCGTGTCGGCCTAGGCGAGGGCATGACAAAGGGGAGGCGCCCGGGAAGAACAATTCCCGGGCGCCTTCTCGTATTTACGTATGTTTGCGGGCGGCGGTTTGAAGTGACTAGTTTGCGGAGCCGCTCATTTCCCCGTCGCAAGGACTCATCTTCATGAAGAAGTCAGCTGCCAAGACCCTCGGTGCCGCTGCGATCGGCGCCGCCTTCGTCGCCGCCGCCGCCGGCTCCGCCTCGGCCGCCGTGCCCGCGATCGGCCTCTCCGACGCGCTGGGTACCGTGACCGGCGCCGCCCAGGGACTCACGAGCCAGCAGCACGTCAACGCCGAGGACGGCCGGCAGTCCAGCGACCCGACCGCCCCGCTCAACGACCTCACCAACGCCGTCGGCCCGACCCTCGGCGGCCTGCCCATCGGCGGCGCCCTCGGCGGAAGCTGACCCCGCCGGATCCGCCCGCGGATCCGTACGCGCGCGCACGTGGCGCACACCGGTTCGATCGGGTGTGTGCCACGTCGTGCCGTGTGCCACGATCACCACCAACTGCCCGCCGACCCACAGGGGTGTGAGGTTCCGGTCATGCGCTTGAAGGCACGAGTCACGGTCGGAGCGGCCACGGCCGCCCTGCTCCCCGCCCTCCTCCTGGGGGTCACCGGGTGCAGCAGCAAGGACGCCCCCGCGCCCGGCAGGACCCCCGACCCCAAGGGCTCCGCCCCCGCGGGCTCTCCCACCGCGCCCCCCGGCGGCGCCCCGAGCGGTCCGGCCGCTCCGAAGGCCGCCGCGAGCAAACTGGAGCGGTCCGCACTCGAACAGGGTGATCTGGCCGACTACCAGGTCTCCGCACAGGGCAAGAACCCGAACGCCCCCGACGGGCAGCCACAGGCCGACCGCAAGGCGTGCCAGCCCCTGGCCGACATCATGGGCGACAAGCCCGACCCGGCCGCCCGCGAGACCGTCAACCGCGGGATCGGCTCCCAGAAGCAGGTCGGCCTGGCCGTCTCCGCCTCCGTCAGCTCCTACGCCGAGAGCGACGCCAAGGCGCTTGTGGCCCGTCTCCGGTCCGCGGTCGCCGCCTGCGCCACGGGCTTCACCGCCACCGTCGAGAAGCAGAGCGGCACCTACCGCGAAGTGCGGCCCGCCGAGTACCGGACCTCCGGCGACGAGACCGTCAGCTGGACCACCACCGCGGCCGCCCAGGGCGTCTCGGCGCAGGTCCACGTGGTCGTCGTACGCCAGGGCGACACCGTCGTACGGCTGATGGCGCTCAACGTCGCGGGAGCCCGGCAGAAGGTCCTGGTCCCGCACGAGGTGACCGACAAGCAGCTGGAGAAGGTCCGCGGCGCGGGCTGAGCCGTCCAAGGGCTGTCCCGTAACCCGGGCGGGCGCGCGACGCCGGCTACGGCACCTCGCTGCGTTGTCGGAACGCCCGGATACGCCCAGTATGCGGGCGTCCCTCCGCCTTGCGATGCACCGCATCCGACGCCGCGCGCTGATCCACCGGGGATTACGGGACAGCCCTTACCAGGCGCCGGACGGGGACTTCTCGTTCGGCAGGAGCACCCACAGCGCCAGGTAGATCAGGAACTGCGGGCCGGGCAGCAGGCACGAGACGACGAATATCAGGCGCATCGTGTTCGCGGAAATTCCGAAGCGGCGCGCCAGTCCGGCGCAGACGCCGCCGATCCAGCGGCCGTCACGGGGGCGGGCAATGGCGCTCATGGGTTCTCCTCTGTGGCATCCGGCGGGGGTTTTCCCCGATGCCTCAATACTCCCGCGGCACCGCCGACAAAACCTCGGTCCAGGGGCCTAGCCCGACCCTGGTAATTCTCGGGGTGGACCCCTGAGAAGCCGGCTGCGACCGCCGGGAACGCCGCATCCGCGCCCGCAGCGCAGGTACGACGGCCACGTGCGCGAGCACCACGCCCAAGGCGTTCAGCAGCACCGAGTCCACGTCGACCACCCGCCCGGGGACGGCGCTCTGCAGCATCTCGATGCTGAGCGAGACCAGCACGCCCGCGGCGGCGGTCCGGCCCAGCGAGGACCACGCGGCCAGCGGCGACGGCGCCAGGCTCCCGTTGACGAGCGGCAGCAGCACCCCGAGCGGGGCCAGCAGCGCCAGCCCCTCCCCGATCCGCCGCGCCGCCTCCAGCGGCCCGTACCCGAGGTCCGCCCGGATCCCCTCCAGCGGGCTCAGATTGGCCGCAGCCGCCCAGGGCACGTCCAGGGGCCGCAGAGTGAGCCAGCCGACGAGGAGGAGGTGCGCGACCAGCAAACCCCCGCCCAGGAGCCGGAGCCGGAAGTGAATGGCGGTGGCGGCACTGCGGCCGACCTCGTTGCGCTGCACACATGCGAGGACGCAGCCCCCGGTGGCCGCGGTTCCGGCCGGATCCGGTGAGCGGACGGCATGTGACGATCCGATCGGATGAAAGTGCGGCGGGTCGGCTCCCGGCCCGCCCCGCCCGCCCCCGCCGAGGCGCACAGTGGGCGCGGCCCACCCGGGACGACCGAGGGAGAACAGCCATGCCGGCAGTACGCAGCGCACCGCGCAGCAGAACCAGAGGGGCCGGCGCACGACGGCCGTTGCGCACGATCGTCGCGGGGGCCTGCGCGAGGGCCCTGACCGCGGCCCTCGCCGGCCTGGGCGTCCCCAGGAACTGAGGGCCGGCCCCGTGCCCCGTGGCCGCAGGTGATCCCGGGACGGCCCTCAGGGCACCGGGGTCAGCGGACGGCGAACAGCACGATCAGGAGCACGGCGCCCACGACGGCGGGCGCGATGATCTCGTAGGACCACCGCACGCGCACGCTGCCCTGGGCGCCCTCCCGCGAGGCACCGCGCTCGGCCAGCTCGCGCAGCTCGTGCACCACCCGGTCCGCCTGGGCCGGCTGCGGCCCGGTGGCGGCACCCGCCTCGGCCCGCCCGGGCGCACCCGGGACCTTGCCGTTGACCGCACCGCTGCGGCCGAGCTGCCGGTTCGCCTTCTTCCGCTCGCGCAGCGAGACCGGGACGGACCACAGCTGGTACTTCGAACCCTCGGCCAGCACCTCCGCCGAATATCCGGCGCGCACCGCGTCCACGGCGCCCCAGGGCAGCTCGATGACCCGGAAGGGGTTCCGTACGCGCAGCCGGTCGGCGTTGGCGAAGACGGCCGGGCGGATCGTGAACGCGACGATCAGCGGTACGGCCAGCAGGGCGACCGCCGCCGCGAACCACCGGGAGCTCCCCGGACCCCGCACGAGGGCGTCACCGCACAGCCACGCGACGAGCGCGAGCAGCATGACTCCGGTGACGACGGCCATGGAGGAGCGGTAGACCCGGTCGTCGTACACCGGCTCGTCAGTGGGCTGCTGGCTGCTCATGCGCCCGATTCTGCCTCACTGCGCCGCAGCGGCGGACCAGCCCACGAGATCGGCGTACACGATGATGTCGTCGGGGCGGTGGCCGTCCGTGAGCTCGCCCCCGCAGGTGATCACCCGCAGCTCGGGGTGGTCGGAGTTCCCGTACACCTTGGCGGTCGGGAAGGCCTTCTTGCCGACCTGCTCCAGCGCGCGCACCCGGAAGACGGCGTCGCGGCCGTCCGCACGGGTGACGGTGATCTCGTCCCCGGTGTGGATCTTCGAGACGTCGCGCAGGACGGCCGGGCCGCGCACGGTGTCGAAGTGCCCGATGAGCACGGCGGGGCCCCTCCGCCCGGGGTGACGCCCTTGGTGTACCAGCCGATCCGGTCCCCGTCCGCCACGGAGGGCACCTCGACGGTGCCGTCGGCGGCCGGCCCCAGCCTCAGCAGCGGGGCCGTGTCCACCCCGGCCGAGGGGACCCGTACCCGTACCGGCTCCGCGGCGGGCAGCGGGGTGAGCGGCGCTGCGGCCGGGGCGGGCGGGGGGGGGGGGGGCGCGGGGGCGG
>LJCW01000025.1 GCA_001298555.1 Actinobacteria bacterium OV450 | reverse complement strand
AGCAGCACGCAGGCCAGGGCGCAGCCGGCGGCGACCGGCCACAGCAGCCAGGTCCCGGTGGTGCCCAGCGGGACCCGGGCGAGCGGCCCGAACCCGCCGAGCAGGCGCAGCAGCGGCGGGGTGAGCAGGGGAGCCAGGACGGCTGCGGGCAGGGCGAGCAGCAGCGACTCGGCCGCGCTCAGCACGCCGAGGCGGCGGCGGGAGGCGCCGCGGGCGGTGAGCAGGACGCGCTCGCCCTCCTGGCGTTCCGTCAGGAGGTGGGCCACGAGCAGCAGGGCGGCCGCGGCCAGCACGGCGAGCTGCAGCGCGCCGATGAGCAGGGTCGACCGGGCGACCAGCTGCGCGGACGCCAGTTCGCCGAGGAACTCCGGCAGTTCGGTCCTGGCCTGGAGGGACTTGGTGCGCTTCAGCGACTCGGCGGCCGCGGGCGTACGCTCGCGGACGGCGTCCGTGTCGGAGCCGTGGGCGCCGGAGAAGTCCGGGGTGAGGAGCGAGCCGCGGTTGTTCTGCACCAGGCCGCCCGCGGTGAAGGCCGTGTCGTCCACGAGCAGCGGGCCGTACGTGGTGAAACTGCCGACCTGGAGCTCCCGGCCGCCGAGCGGGTCGAGCCGCCAGTAGGGCGCGTCGGGATCGGCCGCCCGGTACACGCCGGTGACCAGCACGGTCAGCGGGGCGCCGCCGTAGCGGTCGTCGAGCCGGACCTCGGCGGGCAGGGCCTGCGCGCTCAGTCCGAGCCGGGCCAGCGCCGCCCGCGGCACGGCCACCGGCAGCCGGCCGCCGGGCGCGCCCACCGGCTGCGGCCACTGCCCGGCGAGCAGCCGTACGTGCTGCCGGTCGAAGGCGGCGAGCAGGGTCAGGTCGGCGTCCTTGCCCGGGGCGTGTGCCCCCGGCAGCCCGAACGAACGGCTGCGCGCCACGCTCTCGACGGCGACGGGCAGCCGGCCGAACAGCCCGTCGGCGAAGGCGCGTACGGCCTCGTCGTCCGTGCGGCGGTCGGGCGCGGCGTGCTCGCCGGTGACGAGGACGGTCGTCCGGATCCGGTCGGGGCCCTGGAGCGCCTGACGCAGCCCCGCCTCGCCCACGTCGCGGGTGAACGCGGACAGCGCGGTCAGCACCGTCGTGGTGATCAGTACGGTCAGCAGTACGGCGGCGGCGAGCGGCACTCGCCCGCGCAGCCGGCGCACGACGAAGCCGAGCATGTGCCGTGTTCCTCCCCCATCCGGACCGCTGGTACCGGATAGCGGACAATGCTGACAGATTCGAACGCGCCACGGAAGGGGCTTGCGCGAAGGGCGGGACGGATGAGCAGAATCGAAACGAAGCGATGGAGACGACCGGGGTGAGGGCGGCGCGTGCGAGCGACCGCAGCGGTGGTCGTCGGCCGATTCCAGGGGGAGCCACACCATGACGCAGGATCAGGACGCCACGGCGGCGACGCCCATGGTGGTGGTGGAAGACCTCCACCGCAGTTTCGGCAGCGGCAGGCGCGCCGTACACGCCCTGCGCGGAGTGTCGTTCGAGGTGGAAAGAGGAGTGCTCACCGCTCTCAAGGGCCGGTCCGGCTCGGGCAAGACCACCCTGCTCAACCTGGTCGGCGGCCTGGACACCCCCAGTGACGGCACCGTCGTGCTCGACGGCACCGATCTCGCCGGGCTGGACGAGCAGGGACTGCTCGCGCTGCGCCGCGACCGGATCGGTTTCGTCTTCCAGTCCTTCGGCCTGCTCCCCGTCCTCACCGCGGTCGAGAACGTCGGCGTCCCGATGCGGATGCGGGGGATCCCGGCGAAGCAGCGGGAGGAACGCGCCCGCACCCTCCTCGCCCTGGTCGGCCTGGCCGAACACGCCGAGCAGCGCCCCGGCGAGCTCTCCGGCGGCCAGCAGCAGCGGGTCGCCGTGGCCCGCGCACTGGCCAACGAGCCGGCCCTGATCATCGCCGACGAGCCCACCGGCCAGCTCGACTCCGAGACGGGCCACTCGATCATGCAGCTCCTGCGTGCGGTGGTCCGCAGCGAGGGGGTCACCGTCCTGGTGGCCACCCACGACCCCGCCCTGATCGAACTCGCGGACCGGGTGGTGGAGTTGCGCGACGGCCGCATCCACGCCGAGGCACCGGACGCGCCCCCGCCCGGTGAGCCCCTCGTCACCCCGTGACCAGTCCCGTCATCACGCCGACGGGCAGCGCGGGGTTGGCGGCGAGGCCGGACCGCAGCGGGCCGGTCACTGTCGCACCGTCCCGGTCAGCGCCGCGGTCAGGGCACCGGCGTACGGGTGCGGGCGGCGCAGGCGCGGGGTGACCACCCCGATGTGCCGGGCGGGGCGCGGAGGTTCGATCCGTACGACTGCCAGCGATGCCTCCGGGGCCAGCGACACGTCCGGGACCAGTGAGACGCCGACCCCCGCGGCGACCAGGGTCTGGGCGAAGAAGTAGTCGGTGGTGGAGGCCGCCACCCGCAGGTCGAAGCCGGCGAGCCCCGCGTACCGGTGGAGGAAGGCCTCCGTCTTGAGGCAGCCGAGCACCCAGCGTTCCTCGGCCAGTTCGGCGAGGCCGAGCGAGGCGCGCCCGGCCAGCCGGTGCCCGCCCGGCAGGACCAGCCACAGCGGATCGTCGGTCAGCGGCGTCCAGTCGAGCCCGGCCCGCAGGGGCAGCGGCCCGTCGAAGTGGTAGGTCAGGGCGAGGTCGGCATGGCCGTCGCGCACCATCGGCACGGCCTCCTCCGGTTCGGCCTCCCGTACGGTCAGCTCGACGTCGGGGTGTGCGGCCACGAACCGGGCCAGCGCCGGCGGCAGCAGGCGGCGGCCGCCGCTGGTGAACGTGGCGACCGTGAGCCGGGGCCGCTCCGCCGTCAGCCGGTCGATGGCGCGGCGGACCTGGTCCAGCTCGGCGGAGATCGTCTCCGCCGCCTCCACCAGCAGCCGCCCCGGCTCGGTCAGGGTGACCCCGCGGGTGCTGCGCACCGCCACCGGGTGGCCGAGGCTCCGCTCCAGCGAGGCGATGTGCTGCGAGACGGCCGAGGGGGTCAGCAGCAGGGCCCGCGCCGCCCGGTTGAAGCTGCCGTGCTCGGCGACGGCCCGCAGAATGCGCAGCCGCTGCACATCGATCATCGGTTTTCCTTCATACCCGTTCAGCAGGTGATCGGTCCTGCCCGGGACGATACAGCCGCGCGCCCCAGCCCTCACCCGTCGCCGGTGCGGCGCTCCAACGGGGTGGCCACCGCCGAGTTGCTCACACTGAACGTGACGCTGCCGGCACGGTAGCGGTCGTCGCTCCACTCGATCGGGCGGCCGGTGGAGGTGGCCGAGACGTGCCGCTGACGCAGCAGGGGGCTTCCGCGCCGGACCTCCAGCAGCCGGGCGTCCTCGCTCCCGGCCGCGAGGGCGTCGATGAGGTGCTCGCCGTAGTGGGCGACGATCCCGGACTCGTTCGCGAGGCTGTCCATCACGGACCGCACGTCCTCCGGCATGGCCTCGACCGCGGCCGCGGCCCAGTCCGCGTACGCGGTCCGCTCCACCATGGTCGGCTCCCCGTCCAGGAGCCGCAGCCGCAGGACGGCCAGGATCTCGGTGCCCGGCGCGAGCGCGAGCCGGTCCGCCTCCTCGGCCGTGGCCGGCCGGCGGGTGCGGGCCAGGAAACGGCTGGTGACCTCCTGGCCGAGCCGCTCGGCCCACTGGGCGAAGCTGTTCAGCTCCCCGAAGCTGTGCCGGCGCTCGTGGCGCAGGACGATCCTGCGGGCGCCCTGCCGTGACCCGATCAGGCCCTCGGCGGCGAGCGTGGCCACGGCCTGCCGGACGGTTCCCCGCGAGGCGGACCAGCGCGCGGCCAGATCGCTCTCCGAGGGCAGCTGGGCGCCCACGGCGTACTCACCGGAGAGGATTGCCGTGCGCAGTGCCTCGGCGATCTCCAGATACCGGACCGTGCCCATGCCGTGCCGCCCCCTTGCCGTCGCAGCCGTCGCAGCCGTCGCAGCCGTCGCAGTGGTGCAGCCGTCAGGGCTGCTCGTGTGTCCTCACCCTAGGCGCTGAAGATCATTGCACCGGTCTTGTCACGACTGCTTTCGGTCATTCTCGTCTCTTCGTCGAGCCGTGCCCCGCGGTCCAGCCCCCGTTCACCGGCCGTACAGCGGGGCCGGGCGAACTGGAGCCAACTTGTTCAGACAAGTCGACCCCCGTCAGGAACCCGTCTCCGGGAGAGACCGTGCTCAGTTCCTCCGCCCGCCGTGGTGCGGCCGTACTCCTCAGCGCCGCCGTCCTCACCACGCTCAGCGCGTGTGGCGCCGCTCCGGACCAGGCCGGCGGCACCGCCGCCGACGGCAAGTCCAAGAAGCAGCCCGGCGCCGCCACCTCGGTCGCCGATCTCGGCGGCATGGACGCCCTCGTCGCGGCCGCCCAGAAGGAAGGCCGGCTGAACGTCATCGCGCTGCCGCCGGACTGGGCGAACTACGGCGAGATCATCAAGGCGTTCGAGGCCAAGTACAAGATCAAGGTGAGCAGCGAGAACCCGGACGCCTCCAGCTCCGACGAGATCGCCGCCGTGAAGTCCCGCAAGGGCCAGAAGCGCGCCCCCGACGTCATGGACCTCGGCATCGCCTTCGCACGCAGCGGAGCCGACGAGAACCTCTTCGCCCCGTACAGGGTCGCCGCCTGGGACAAGATCCCCGCCGGCCAGAAGGACGCCGACGGCCGCTGGTACAACGACTACGGCGGCTACGTCTCCATCGGCTGCGACGCCGCCAAGATCCCCAACTGCCCCGCCACCTTCGCGGACCTGCTGAAGCCCGAGTACCAGGGCAAGGTCGCCCTCAACGGCAACCCGACCAAGTCCGGCTCCGCCTTCGGCGGCGTCTACGCGGCCGCCCTCGCCAACAAGGGCTCCTTCGCGGACATCCAGCCCGGCATCGACTTCTTCGGACAGCTGCGCAAGAGCGGCAACTTCATCCCCGTCGAGTCCACCCCGGCCACCGTCGAGAAGGGCGAGACGCCCATCTCCATCGACTGGGACTACCTGAACGCCGGCTACGCCGAGCAGTTCAAGGACAAGGGCGTCGACTGGAAGGTCGCCGTCCCCACCGACGGCGTCTACGCCCAGTACTACTCGCAGGCCATCAACAAGGAGGCCCCGACCCCGGCCGCCGCCCGCCTGTGGATGGAGTTCCTGTACAGCACCGAGGGCCAGAACCTGTGGCTCAAGGGGCACGCCCGCCCGGTCCTGCTCCCCGTCATGACCCAGGACGGCACCGCCGACAAGGACGCAGCCGCCAAGCTCCCGCAGACCCAGGGCACCCCGGCCTTCCCCGCCTCCCCGGAGCTGGACAAGGCCAAGGCCACCCTCGCCGAGAAGTGGGACAAGGCCCTCTCCTGATGTCCCCCTCCACCCCCGCCTCCCACCCTGAGGGGACCGCCGGCGGCAGCACCGGCCGCCGCCGGCGGCGCGGCCCGCGCACCTGGCTCGCCGCCCTCCCGCTCCTCGCCTTCACCGGGCTCTGCTTCGGCGTCCCGCTGGGCGCCATCGCCTTCGGCGCCGTCACGCAGACCGACCCGGCGACCGGCGCCACCCGGCTGACCGGCGAGCACCTCGCGCGCTCGCTCCAGGGCCCCTACCTCGGCTCGCTCATCGGCAGCGTCCAGCTCTCCGCCCTCACCGCGACCGTGGGCGGCGTGCTCGGGGTCCTGATCGCCCAGGCCGTCGTCACCTCCCGGTCCCGGGCCCTGCGCAGTGCCACGCTGACCGCCTCCGGCGTCCTCGCCAACTTCGGCGGCGTCCCGCTCGCGTTCGCGTTCATCGCCACCCTCGGCATCTCCGGGGTCGTCACCCGCCTCGCCGATCTCACGGGCCTCGGCTGGAACCTGTACTCCTTCACCGGCCTCACCGTGGTCTACCTGTACTTCCTGATCCCGCTGATGGTCCTCGTGATCGCCCCCGCGCTGGACGGACTGCGTCCACAATGGCGCGAAGCCGCCCAGAACAACGGGGCCACCGGATGGCAGTTCTGGCGCCACGTCGGCCTGCCGGTCCTGACCCCCTCGCTGCTCGGCGGGTTCGTACTGCTCTTCGGCACCGCCTTCGCCGCGCACGCCACGGCCGCGGCCCTCGTCGGCGGCTCCGTACCGCTGGTCACGCTCAAGATCGCCGACGCGCTGTCCGGCAACGTGCTGACCGGACAGGAGAACGTGGCGCTCGCCCTCGGCCTCGACATGATCCTGATCGCCGGCCTGGTCATGGCGGTCTACCTGCCCCTCCAGCGACGGAGCGCCCGATGGCTGCGATGACCCCGACGCCCGCACCGACCGCCCCGGAGACCGGGACGCCCGCACCGACCGCCCCGGAGACCGGGACGGCCGCGTCCGGCACCGCCCCGGAGACCGGGACGGCCGCGTCCGGCACCGCCCCGGCGGCCCCGGCGGCCCCGGCGCGCCGCCGCCCCCGTCCCCGGGTCTGGCGCGCAGCGGTACTCCTGCTCGCGGGCGCCTACTTCCTCGTCCCGCTCGTCGCCTCCTTCGTCTTCACCGTGCACGTGCCCGGTCAGGGCATCAGCTTCGAGGCGTACACGCAGCTGCTCTCCGCCGACGGGTTCACCGAGAGCCTGCTGCTCTCCCTCGGGCTGGCAGCCGCCACCATCGCGGCGTCGCTGCTGCTCGCCGTGCCCGCGCTGGTCGCCGTACGGCTCGGCTCGCCGCGGCTGCGGCCGGTCGTGGAGGTGATGTGCATGCTGCCGCTGGTGGTCCCGCCGATCGCGCTGGTCACCGGTATCACCACCGTGCTGCGCTGGGGCCCCGAGCACCTGTCGCGGACCCCGCTGTACCAGACCTTCCTGGCCGTCCAGAACGAGCAGTTCCCCGTCGTCCTGGTCCTCGCGTACACGGTGCTGGCCCTGCCCTTCGTCTACCGCTCGCTCGACGCCGGCCTGCGCGCCATCGACGCGCCGACGCTGGTCGAGGCCGCCCGCAGCTGCGGCGCGAGCTGGCCGTACGTGGTCCTGCGCGTGCTGCTGCCCAACCTGCGGACCTCCCTCGCCGGCGCAGCCTTCCTCACCCTGGCCCTGGTCCTCGGCGAGTTCACCATCGCCTCCCTGCTGGGCTTCAGGCCCTTCGCCGTGTGGATCGTCACGATCTCCGGAGCCCACGCCCGGATGTCGGTGGCCGTCTCCGTCCTCAGCCTCCTCATCACGTGGCTGCTGCTGCTCGTCCTCTCGCGGGCCGGGACCGACCCCGCCACGGTGTCCTCCGCCCCCCGCACGTCCTCCACCTCCCGCAAGGAGTCCTGACCCACATGTCCACCACCCTTCCCGCGGCCAGGAAGCCCGAGGAGTCCGCGTCCCCCACGGGCGCGCGCGTCGAATTCCGCGGCCTGCGGCGGGCGTTCGGCTCGACCGTCGCCCTCGACGGGCTCGACCTGACCATCGAGCCGGGCGAACTCGTCGCCCTGCTCGGCCCGTCGGGCTGCGGAAAGACCACCGCGCTGCGCGTGGTCGCGGGTTTCGAGCAGCCCGACTCCGGTGAGGTCCTGGTCGACGGCGAGGACATCACCCGTGTACCGGCCAACCGGCGCGACGCCGGGATGGTCTTCCAGTCGTACAGCCTGTTCCCCAACCTCAGTGCCCGCGACAACGTGGCCTTCGGCCTGCGCGTGCGCAAGGCCGGGGCCGCCGAGCGCCGCGAGCGCGCCGCCGAACTCCTCGACCTGGTCGGCCTGCCCGACCACGGCGACCGGTACCCGCACCAGATGTCCGGCGGCCAGCAGCAGCGCGTCGCCCTGGCCCGCGCCCTCGCACTGCGCCCCCGCGTCCTGCTGCTCGACGAACCGCTGTCGGCGCTCGACGCCAAGGTCCGGGCCGGCCTGCGCGACGAGATCCGCCGGCTCCAGCTCTCCCTCGGCCTCACCACCGTGTTCGTCACGCACGACCAGGAGGAGGCGCTGTCGATGGCCGACCGGGTCGCCGTCCTGAACGCCGGGCGCCTCGAACAGTGCGCCGCCCCCGCCGAGCTGCACGAGCGCCCCGCGACGCCCTTCGTCGCCGAGTTCGTCGGCACCATGAACCGGCTGCCCGGACAGCTCACCGACGCCGGCCTGGTGGAGGTGGCCGGCGTCCGGCTGCCCGTCGACGGCCCGGCGCCCACGGGGACGAGGGAGGTGGAGGTGCTGGTCCGGCCCGAGAACGTCACCGCGACCGCGGACGCGGCGGGCACGGCCACCGTGGTCTCCGCGTCCTTCTTCGGCGCGGTCACCCGGCTCCACCTCGAAATGCCCGGCGGCACCACCGTCAAGGCGGACCTGCCCTCGCGGGACACCGGCGAACTGACGCCCGGTGCGCGCGCCGCCGTCGGCCTGGCCGAGCGCCCGGTCCTCGTCGTGGCCCGGTCCGCGTGAGCGCCCCCGCCGCCGTCCTGTTCGACATGGACGGCACCCTCGTCGACACCGAGGTGCTGTGGTGGCGGACCGCCGAGCGGATCGCGCAGGGCCTCGGCCACGAGCTCAACGGCGCGGACGCCCCCGAGGTCGTCGGCCGCGCCGTCGAGGACACGGCCGCCCACCTCGTACGGGTCTCCGGAGGGGGAGACCCGTACGAGGTGGCGCGCGCCCTGACCGAGGACTTCTTCCGCCGGGTGGAGGCCGGAGCGCCGATGCGGCCCGGCGCCCAGCGGCTGCTGACCGCGCTGGAGACGGAGGGCATCCCCTTCGCCCTGGTCAGCGCCTCGCCGCGGCTCGTCGTTGACTCCGTGGTCGGCGGCTCGCTGGCCCACGTCCCGTTCGCGTTCACCCTGTCCGCCGACGACACCGACCGGACCAAGCCGCACCCGGACCCCTACCGGACGGCCGCCGAGCGGATCGGCGCCGCGGTACGGGACTGCGTCGCGGTGGAGGACTCGCCCGACGGCGCGGCCTCCGCCGAGGCCGCCGGATGCGCGGTGCTGGTGGTCCCGTCACTGCTGGAGGTGCCCGCCTCGCCCGTACGCACCTTCGCGCCCTCCCTGGAGGACGTCACCCCGGGGCTGCTGCGACGCTGCATCGAGGCGGCCGCCGCCCCGGGGCAAGGCCGTCAGGAGGCAAGGCCGAGCAGCTCCACGACACCGTCCACGTAGGCGGCCGTCGGGCTGCCCGGAGCGGCGTCCGCCGCGCGGTGCAGCGAGGGCAGACAGGAACGGACGAACGCCGCGCACTGCCCGTACAGCCCGGCCTCGTAGGCGGACCCGTCGTCCTCGCTGCCCAGCAGGGACAGCACGGTCCACAGCAGCGCCTCGCGGGTGGCCAGCCGCGGCGGGCCCGCCGCCCAGACGGCCATCAGCACCCCGCACACCGCGGGGGCCGGCGGATGCAGGCGCCCGGAGAGGAAGGCGTGGCCCTCCAACGCCCGGAAGGCCGCCGGATGGCCCTCGGCCGCAGCCCACAGGGTGTCCACCAGATGCCCCGCGCTGCGGCCGCAGCCGCACGTCACGGTCTCCCAGTCGTGCCGGCCGATCTCCGCCCCCACCGCGTCCGGCACCAGCGGGCTGCTGCGCGGCTTGTCCGTCCCTCTCATGCGAGCAGTATGGGCATCGGCAACTGCCCTGACCAGGGGGTTCCGCGAGTCGGAACGGCCCTGTGACCAGGGGGCGACGACGGTGGCCGGAACCGGATCACGGGGGCCCTCGTCTGAGACCCCGTGTGGATGAAACGAAGAATCGCCGCCCTCCTGCTGGCCCTGCTCGCGACGCAGCTGGGATCGCTGATCAGCCCGGCGTACGCGTGCGGCTGCGGCGCCATGATCCCCGCGGGCTACGCCCGCATCGGCGTCGAACGGGAGACCTCCGTCGTGCGGTTCGACGGGCGTACGGAGCAGATCGTGATGGGGTTCGTCGTCCGCGGGGACGCCCCGCGTGCGGCCTGGATCATGCCGGTACCCGGACGGGCGACGGTGGAACTGGGCGACGGGGACGTGTTCCGGCAGCTGACCCGGCTCACCCGGCCCGAGTTCAAGACCCGCGGCTACTTCTGGCCCCGTGACCGGGACTGGCCCTTTTCCTGGGGTACGTCCGACTCCGCGGGCGACGCGGCGCCCCGGGCGGGCGCACCTGCCGTCGGCGTCGTCGGCCGCCAACAGCTCGGTGACTTCGACGTCGCGCGCCTCACCGCGACCGACCCTGACGCGCTGCGCAACTGGCTGGAGACGAACGGCTTCACACTGCCCGACGGCCTCGCCGCCGAGCTGAAGCCGTACGTCGACCGGAAATGGGAGTACGTCGCCGTACGCCTGGCGCCCCGCGAGCCGGGCAAGACCCTGACCGGCACCCTCGACCCGCTGAAGATCCGCTTCGAGAGCGACCGGCTGGTCTACCCGATGCGGCTGTCCCGGCTGGCCAAGACCCCCCAGTCGCTCGGCCTGTACGTCCTCGCCGACCACCGGATGGAACCCGCCTCCCGGATCGGCGGCGCCGAGCCGAAGGTCACCTTCGCCGGCGAGGTCACCCCCGAGGGCGCCCTCGCCACGCTCACCGGCGGCAAGCCCGCCTTCCTGACGGCGATCGACCAGGAGTTCCCGGAGCCCGGCCGCATCGACGGCGACCACGAACTGCGCGCCACGGCCGCCGACACGCCGTACCGGAAGGTCATCTACCACGGCGAACTGCTCACCGTCGGCGGCGTCCCCGCCTGGCTGCTGACGCTCGCGGCCGTCCTCGTCGCCCTCGCGGCGGCCGTGTTCACCCGCCGCCGCCGGACATCGCGTACGCACTCCGGCTGAACGGTCCCGGCCCGGCCCCCCCGGGACCGGGCCGGGGGTCCGGGCCCGGACCGGGACCGGGGCCGGGACCGCGCTCAGCCGGTCACAGCGGCGGCCGGGGCGACAGGATCCGCCGGAACGCGCACTGGTGGTCCGCCCCGAAGGCCGTCCCCGCCCGGATCGCCGCCGGGTGCAGGGCCGGCACCGGGCGGAGCGGCGCCGACGCGACCGGGGGGCAAGCGCGGTCGTGTGAGCCGTCCCGGCGGGGCGCGCCGGCATCAGGGCGTGTAACGCCCGCCGCGTCCGCTCTCACTGCCACCCTCGGGTCCATGGACGTCAGAACCTTCTACGCGCTCTTCTCCGCCACGTGCTTCACGCTGGTCGGCCTGTGGTGGAACGTCGTCCAGAACCACGCGGACTGGATGCGGGACCCCGCACTGCGGCGTCTCGTCGGCGGTATCTACCTGTCCTTCCTGCTGCCCGCCCTGATGGGCCTCTTCGCCCAGGTCGGCGGCACCCAGCAGCCGCAGATCTGGCGTGCGGCCTTCATCGCCCTCGCCGTGGTCGGCTGTGCGTGCACCCTGCGGCTGCTGGCCCGCACGCGGGGCGACCGCTTCGTCACCTGGCAGCAGGCCGGCGCCGCACTCCTCTACGCCCTCATCGCCGTCGTCGGCGCCTTCCCCGAACTCGCCGGCCACATCGGCCTGCGCCCCATCCAGGCCGAGGCCCTGATGCTGGTCGGACTGATCGTCCTGGCGCACGCCCTGGTCTGGCGCTTCATGGCGGGAGAGGGCCGCGCCGACGACTGAACCGCGTCCCCCGCGCTCGTCCCGTGCCCGGATGCGGCCGGGACCCGAGCCCGCCGCATGACCCCCGCCGCGCGGCGCGCGTCTCAGCCGAAGAGCAACGGCACCTGCCTCTCGACGCAGAAGCGCAGAACGTCGGCCAGGCGGCGGGCGTCCTCGATGTGCTGGTGGAGCAGCGGGCCGTCGTCGTCCTGCGCCCACGCATGGGTGATCGCCTCCAGCCGGGGCAGCATCACCGCACAGTCGTCGGGTGACAGGTCGTCACCGCACACATCAGGGTGATCGAGCAGTGGCTCCAGCACGGTGGACACCCCGCTCCACGGCCGATCGCCGCCGAAGCCCCACATCCCATCGAGGTCGAACCCCTCGGATCGGGCCAGGCGCCTGCGGAACGAGTGGAAGCGTACGCAGGACCAGGTGGCGTCCGGACTGCTGTTGTCCCCGTCGCCCGGATAGAGGATCAGCCCCATGTGTTCTTCCTGTTCCGTGTGCCGAGCACACAGGATCGACGGGACCGCGCCGCCTCGGCAACCGGGTTGATGCCCGAGTCACCCTGATCACGGCGCGTTCCGGGCCCGTCGGGGCCGACGGCCAAGCTCTCCGGCGCGTGCGCGCAGTCGCCGCTTCCGACGCCGCGGTAGCGCGGGGCGGCGGGGGAAGGGCTGCGGGGGAGGGGCTCGATATGATCGCGGCCGCGCACAACGGAAGGCGATCATGTCGGACAGCCCGCTCAGGCCCAGCTCGCTGATCACCACGGTCTACGGAGCGTTCCTGCGCCGCCTCGGCGGCTGGATCTCCATCGCCGACCTGATCACGCTGATGGGTGAGCTGGACGTCGACGGACCGGCGGTGCGGTCGGCGATCTCGCGGCTCAAGAAGCGCGGTGTCCTCGAACCGGAGCGCCGGGGTGCCAGCGGCTACCGGCTCAGCGAGGCCGCGCGCCCCGTCTTCGAGGAGGGCGACCGCCGCATCTTCGCCAGCCTCGAACCCGCCGACCTGGCCGACGGCTGGGCCATGGCGGTGTTCTCCGTACCGGAGTCCGAGCGCTCCCGCCGCTACCAGCTGCGCTCCCGGCTGACCTGGCTCGGCTTCGGCAACATCGCCCCCGGCGTGTGGCTGGCCCCGGGACGGCTCCTGGACGACGCCCGCGGGATGCTCGTACGGCTGGGCCTCAGCGAGTACGTGCACCTGTTCGCCGCCGACTACGCCGCATTCAGCGACCTGGCCCAGGCGGTGGGCGACTGGTGGGACTTCCCGGCGATCCAGACCCAGTACGCGGCCTTCACCGACACCTACGGCCCCGTCCGCGAACGCCTCGCCGCGCAGGGCGGACCCGGCCCGGCTGACGCGTTCCGCCACTACGTGCCGCTGCTGACGCAGTGGCGCCGCCTCCCGTACCTCGACCCGGGCCTGCCGACCGAACTCCTGCCGCCCGACTGGAACGCGGTGGAGGCCCGCCGGCTCTTCCAGCAACTCCACACGATCCTCCGGGCCCCCAGCCTCCAACACGTCCAGGAGATCACCGGCCTGACGGAGGACACGGACGGGACCTGACTAGGCGAGGGCCGCCGCGAGCGGGGAGCGGGGAGCGCGTCCCAGCAGGCGGCGCAGGTCACCGGTGGTGCCGGACAGGAATCCGGCGGCGATGGCGGAGTACGTGCCCACCAGCATCGGCACCTGGAAGAGCTCTGCGCCGGAAGCGGCGATGTGCGACCGGGCCGCGGCGAGCGTCCCGGGCTCGTACGTGACGTGGGGCCCGTGTGCGCGGGCCAGATCGGCGCCTCCGACGGCCTGCTCGCCGACGAGTTCGTAGACGCGCCCCGCATGGGCGGGCGCCTCCACCGCCACACGTGCCGCGACGTCCGCCAGGTCCGCGCGTGCGACGGCCGCCAGTCGGCCCCCGCCGAGCGGTGCCGTGATCCGGCCGTCCGGCGACGGCGCCGCGATCGCGCCGAGCAACTCCGCGTAGAGACCGTTGCGCAGGACCGTCCAGCGCACGGCGCCCTCCCGGAGCCGGCGCTCGGTCCAGCGGTGCGGCAGGGCGTAGGGGAGGTGATCGCCGCCGGAGGCGAGGCTCGTGTAGACGACCTGCCGGACACCGGCCTTCTCGGCGGCGTCGACGGCGGCGCCGTGCCGGGCGATGACGGTGTCGTCCTCGCCGTAGCCCGCGGAGACCAGCACTAGCACGTCCACGCCCGCGAAGCCCTCGGTGAGAGTGGCGGGGTCGTCGAAATCGATGCGGCGGACCGGCAGCGAAGCCCGGACCCGCCGGGGATCGCGCGTCCCGAGGACGGTGTCGTCGCGGCCGGACAGCCGTTCGGCGATCAGCGAGCCTAGGGCGCCGGTGGCGCCGGTGACCAGGATCATGAGGATCTCCCGTTCCGGTAGGTTCTCTTCGGTAACCGGGTTCATCCTGCGGGGTCGCGCCAGGGGGCGCAAGGAGGCACTTGCATGTCAGCAGGGCACACAGCGGTAACCACCCCACCCGTCGTCAGCTGCGGCGACGAGCACGAGGACTGTGGGATCCGTGACGTGCTCGACCGGATCGGCGACAAGTGGTCGGTCCTGGTCGTCGTCGAACTGGCCCAGGGCGTACGCCGTTTCCGGCAGCTGCAACGCGCCGTGCCCGGCATCTCGCAGCGGATGCTCACGCTCACCGTGCGGCGGCTGGAGCGCGACGGGCTGATCACCCGGACCGTGCACCCGACGGTGCCCCCACAGGTCGAGTACGAACTCACCCCGACGGGCCACAGCCTGACGCATCTGGTGAAGGCCCTCGCCGACTGGTCGGCGCAGCACCGCGACGCCATCGCGCGGGCGCGCCGCGCATGGGACACCGCACATCCGGACACCGGAATCCGCTGACCCGGCGGCCCCGAAGCCCTACGGCAGCGGCGCGATCGTGTAGGTGGGGATCGAGGGGTCCTTGAGGTCGGGCTTCCACGGCGTCCAGTTCGGCGTCGGGACGTGCGTCGGCGCCGGCGGCGGGTTGGGACCGCGGTTCGGGTTCTGGGGGACCCTCGAAGCACCCGCCGGGGACGGGGACTTCGGACGGGCGCCGGGCGTGGCCCCCGGGTCCGGGGTCTCCTCCGGCTCCGTGGAGGCGGCGGGCGGCGTCGACGGGGGCGCCGGGGTGGGGGCCCCGGGAGCCGGTGAGCCCGGCGGCGTCGGGCTCGGGCTCGGCGCCGGCGGGTGTGACGGCCCCGGCGCCGGGGACGCCCCGGCTGAACAGCCGGTGAGCAGCCCGGCCCCCGCCAGCAGCGCGGTCACGGACATCGGCACTCTGCCGTGGGGGCTGACGCCCACCGGCCACCTCCTGGAACGATGATCTGGTCAATGCGCCGTGATCGTAGCCGAGCCCTGCGGGCCGGCCCCCGGGAGGGACGAAGCCCCCGCACCCGGGGCCGTGCCCGTCGTGGTGACGGCCTGGGGGCGCCCGGCCGGCCGGGCGGGGGCAGCAGCGCTCCCGGGCCGTACGGCTGCGGCATCTGCCGGCACGCGTGGTCCGCCCCGCCGCGGCGGCCCAGGAGCTGCGGCTCCCGGCCGGTCAGGGGGCGCCCGTGCCGGCGCGGGCGAGGGCCACGACGCCCGCGCAGATCAGCGCCACGCCCAGCAGCTGCGGCAGCAGCCACCAGCCCGCCCGCAGGTGCTCCTCGTACAGGGCCACGCCCAGCGCGATGCTGACGCTCGCATCGCCCAGTGTCAGCGCGGGCTGCGAGGCGACCAGCGGTCCGCCCTGCATGGCGTGTTCGAGGAGCAGCAGGGCGCAGATACCGGTCGCGCCGAAGGCGTACGTCTGCCATGCCGTCAGGAACCCGACGACGCCGTTCTCGGTCAGCACGTACACGGAATGCTTCATCAGGGCGGCCGTGAGCGCGTAGCAGACGGCGGTGGCCGCGCCCAGGCAGCCGGCCCGGGCGCGGCCCGGCGGGCGGCGCAGCCCGGCCACCGCCAGGCCCGCGACCACGGCCGCGCACACGGCGAGCGCCGGGACCCACCGGTCGATCGGCACGTGCGTCCGGTTCCCGGCGGGTGCGGCCGCGGCCAGCGCCACACCGAGCCCGGCCACCACCCCCGCCACGGCCAGCCACAGCGCCCCCGGCAGCCGCCGCCGGGTCAGCAGTGAGGCGATCAGCAGCGCGAGCGGCAGCTCCAGGACGAACAAGGGCTGTACGAGGACCAGCGCGCCGGTGGCCAGCGCCGCGGCCTGCCCCACCCCGGCCGCGATCACGGCCAGGATCCCGGCGATCCACACGGGGCGCCGCAGCAGGTCGAGGACGAGACCGAAGCGGAATCCCTTGCTCTGCGGCACGGTGAGCGCGGCCCGCCGCTGGAGCACGGTGGCCAGCGCATTGCTGAGCGCCGCGAACAGCGCGAAGAGGACCGGCAGCACGAAGCCCATCCGCCGATCCTCACGGCGTCCGCCGCGGGCGCGGCCCGCCGACACGCCCCGCGGCGCCGATACCGCACGTCCGGGCCCCCGCCGGGCGCGACCGGTGCCGGGCGGGCCTCCCGCCGGGCGGGGCCGGCAGGCGGGATCAGCGGGGGCGGGCGGCCCGGTCGAGGGCGAGGGCCGCCAGGGCCTCCGGCGCGCCGGTCTGGCCCCGGATGCCGGGGAAGGCGTTGACGTCGACGATCAGCGGGGTGCCGTCGCCGGTGTCGACGAGGTCCACCCCGTACACGTCGAGCGCGAACACCTCACCGGTCCGGCGGACCAGGTCGGCCCAGCCGGGCGGCAGTTCGGCGACGGACAGCGGCCGCGCCGGACCCCGTACCCCGGGTGCGAGCTCGGAGCGGCGCAGGGCGGCGAAGACGCGGTCCCCGACGGCCCACAGCTTGTGGTCCCAGCCGCTGTTCGGCGCGAACTCCTGGACCACGACCGGCTCCTGCGGCCAGTGCTCGGCGAGCTCGCGCAGCCGGGCCCCGTCGTCGACGAGGGCGACGAGGTCGTGCCGGCGGCTGTGCCGGCTCTTGACCACGAGGGGCGGACCGGGGAGCGGCTCCGCGGCCGCCCAGGCGGCGAGGGAGCCGTACGTACGGGTGCCGGCGAACGGCAGACCGGCGGACAGGGCGAGCTCCGCCATCGCGGTGCGGTCCTGGCAGAGCGTCGTCGCCGCCGCGGAGTTCAGCACCGGGGCCCCGCGGCGCTCCAGTTCCCGCGCGAGGTCCAGGGCGCGCGGTGTCCGCGCCTTGAGCAGGTACACGTCGGCCGGGGCCGCGGGGGCACCGTCCGCCGCGCCCGGGTCCAGCGACTCCACCCGGTGCCCGGCGGCCTCCAGCAGCGCCGTCGCGGCGGCCAGCAGCGGATGGCCGGGCTCCGGGGTGACCAGGCAGACCCTCACAGCGCCACCTCCCCGGTCCGCGCGGCCGCGGCCCCCTGCGCCGGGATCGACACCGGCAGGCCCTGGGCCCGGGGGTGGCCGGCGGCTGCCGTCGCGCTGCCCGCGCTCGCCAGCCCCAGGACGGCCCGTGCCACCCGAGCCGCCGCGTCCGGGACCTGACGGAAGCTCGGGAAGTCGTTCACGTCCACCACGACCGGCCCGTCGGGGCCCAGCAGCACGTCCACGCCGTACAGGTCGAGCCCGTACACCGCACCCACCTGCGCGGCGATCGCCGCAACCTCGGCCGACAACGGAACCCGCCGCTCCCGCACCGCCGGATCGGGGTGCAGCGGCGAACAGCGCTCGGTGGCGAACAGCTCCCCGCCGACCGCGTACACCTTGATGTCGGTGCCCGAGTTGGCCACGTACGGCTGCGCGATGAGCATGTGCTCGCCCGCGAGCGCCGGCAGCACCGCTTCGAGCTCCGCGGGCGACGACACCAGGTGCACGGCCCGCCCCGAGCTGCCGTCCGCGGGCTTGACGACGAGCGGGTACTCCGCCGCCGGTATCTCCCGCAGCAGTTCCGGCTGCGCCGCGGCGTACGTCGGCGGCATCGGGAGCCCCCGGGTCCGCCCGATGGCCGCGGCCAGCGCCTTGTCCCGGACACCCCGGATCGAGCGGGCGTCGTTGACCGTCGTCATACCGGCCGCGGCAGCGGCTTCGAGCAGCGTCAGCCCCGGACCGCCCGACACCGTCTTGAGCACCCAGGCGTCGTGCGTGCCCGAGGCCACGGCCTCATTCATCCGCAGCAGCGAACCGCCCGGCCGCACGACGTCCACGCGGTGCCCCCACGCCGTCAGTTGCCGGATCACCTCGTTCGGCATGCCGTCGTGGCGGTAGTGCTCCTCCACCAGGAAGCAGAGCCTCATCGACCTTCCCCATATTTCCCGGACGTCCGCCGATCCCGTCCGGCGAGTTGTGACGTCACAGGATGTCATGGACCGCAATGTGATGATCGGTCCGGATGGGGTGCGGGGCCCCGAGCCGCAGGAGGGCCGTCACTCATGGTGCGTGACCGCCACGAGTGCCGCGTCCCGTACCTCCGTCTCCGCGTGCCTCCTCAGCCCCCTCAGCCCCCTCAGCAGCTCCCGCCACTCCGGCGGCCGTCCGGGACGCCGCCCCACGGCCGTGGTGAGCCCGACCGCGAACAGGCCCGCCACCCGGGCCCCGTCCTGCGCGAGGGCGCGTACGGCCTCCAGGGCCACCTCCGGATCCCTGCCCGGTCGCCGTGCAGGTTCCCGTCGCGCAGGGCGTTCGCCGTCGAGGCCGCGAGACCGGGCGGCGCTCGCGGGCGGCCACGAGGTCGTCCAGGGCCGCCCGCAGGACCGCAGGCTCCGCGCGCAGATCCACGGCACGCCGCCGGCAGCGCCGTGCGCTGTCGTGGCCGGGGCCGGTTCGCCGACGAGCGGTCGCACCAGCGCTGACGGCGAAGAGCCCGGGCGGCCGTCACCGGCTGCCCGGGCTCCCCGGAGGTCACGCCGGCTACACCGGCATCGGCACGGACACGAACCGCTTGCCCGCGTCGTTCTCGACCACGACCTCCTTGACGTTGGCCGGGTCCACGGCCGCCGAGCCGTCCAGCGAGGCGCCCTTGCCCTCGCCGTTCTGGCTGCCGACGACCCAGCTGCCGGCCGGCGTCCGCTTCCCGTCCCGCCCGACCACGATCAGCATGCAGCGCTCGCCCGGCGCAATACCCGCCACGGCCGCGTGCACCCGGACCCACTTGGCGGCGGGCGTGACCTGGACGGTCATCCGCGCCCCGGTGCTCGCGTCGGTCGCCGCGGCCACCTTCGTGCCGGCGACCGGGGGCGACGGGGCCGCCGTCAGCGTCGGCGTGGGCTGCGGCGGCAGGGCGACCGGCCCGGCGTCCGCCGAGCCCAGCTGGGCCCCGGCCCAGAACACGGCGGCCAGCGAGGCCGCCGCGGCCAGTCCCGCGACGCCCCAGCGCCGGCGCCGGTCCCCGGCCGCCTCATTGCGCACCTGCCTCAGCGTGCGCTGGAGCAGCAGGTCACCACCTTGCGGCGGCCCGTCGAGGAAGGCCTCCGCAGGCACCTCGCCCAATGCCGCCTCCATCTCGCGCAACGCGGCCACCTCCTCCCGGCATTGCACGCAGCCGCTCATGTGCTCCTCGACCCGGCGGACGTCCTCCGCCTCCAGAACGCCGAGAACGTACGGGCCGAGCAGTTCCTCCTCGTGCCGCTGCCGGTTCATGCCACCACCTCACGCAGTCCGGCGGGCCGCTGGGGCGGCCTGCCCATTCGATTGCCCTCCTTGGTACTTCCTTGTCGGAACACCTCGCGCAACGCCTTGAGCGCGTAGTGCGCGCGGGATTTCACCGTTCCCGCCGGGATGCCGAGGCTGTCGGCCGCCTCGGCCACGCTCAGCTGGCGGTAGTACAACTCCTTCAGCACGTCCCGGTGCTCCGGGGAGAGCTGGTCCAGGGCGCCCAGCACGGTCATCGTGTCCACGATGGAGTCGGCGTGGTCCAGTTCGACCGGCGGAGCGGCGGCGGCCCCCGAGACCTCCGCGGGGCGCGCGGCCTTGGCCCGGTAGCGGTCGGTGATGATGTTGCGGGCCACCGTCAGCAGCCAGCCGCGCACCGATCCCTTCCCGTTGACCAGCACCTCGGAATGCCGCCAGGCGCGGATGAGCGTCTCCTGGACGACGTCCTCGGCGGTGGCCCGGTCCCCGGTCAGCCGGGTGGCGTAGGCGAGCAGGGCGTGGCCGTGCTCCTCGTACACCGACCTGATCAGTGCCTCATCGGTCGAGCCCCGCCGCGTGCGGGGCCACAGTGGTCCGGCCATCTCACCCTCTCCGTCTTCCTCGCCCATCTGGTGCGGACAGAACACGCGTCTGCGGAACGAGCGGTTCATGTGACCCGTGTCACACGGGCGGTGTGGCGCTCAGGTGCGGCAGGTGCGCCCCTCGTTCAGGCAGCCGACGACGGCGGCCATCTGGGCGTCCGTCATGGCGTCCACGAACATCGCGTGGTCCGTCTTCGGGCTGTGCTGCTGCTCGGGGAAGGAGTCGACGGCGACCGGCGCCCCCGGCGGCACCTCGTACGCGAGGGAGATGCGCAGCTGCGGCACCGCGAAGGTGCCCTGCGGGCAGACGCCGTTGGACGCGGGGAAGAGGAGGTGCGAGCGGTGGCCCGGGCTCTCGGTGTCCAGCCCGTTCCAGCAGCTGGGGAAGACGAGCGTACGGGTGAGGCGTTCCCCGGCGGGGCAGCGCGGGTAACGGGTGGTGGACCGGTCGGGCGTGCCGGAACAGCCCCAGCGGGCCCGGACGTCGGCGTCGCTCGCCGCGGTGCGGGCGACCGCGTCCCCGGTCATCGCGCGCAGGAAACGCGGCATCGGCACGACCTTGCCCACCGGGCTGCCGCGGAACTCCACGGACACCGCCGCCTCGGGCAGGATCTGGCCCACGTTGCCGTGCCCGGCGGAGCCCTCCTGCGGATGACCGCCCGCCCGGTCCGGCCGGCGCAGGACCGGCCAGTAGTACGTCGAGCGGTCGCCGCCGCGGCAGCTGGTCGCCGCCGCGGCCAGGGAGGCGTCGGTGGACATCGCGTCCGTGGACAGGTTCCCGACGTACGCGTGGGTGTGGTGGGCGCCCGAGCGCAGCCCGGGCGACACCACCAGGTTGTCCTCGTTGTAGTGGCGCTCCTCGTTGCGCCCGCAGTCCACCGTCACGGTGCCCGTCGAGGCGTCGGGGCCGGCCGGCGGCTCACCCGGGCCGGAGGGTACGTCCCGTATGTCCACGTAGTCACGGGAGTTCATCCCGGAATGCGGCATCCCGTCGGGGCCCGCCAACCGGGTGGCGCCCAGCACGGCGGCCGTCAGCCCGATGCCGAGCACCAGGCAGACGAGCAGCGTGAGCAGACGGCGTTCGTTCCCCATGCCGGTCACGGTCGTCGGTGCGCGCCGCATCGTCAACTCCGAGTCCGCATGTCGGCCAGGACCCCGCCCGGCGGGTTGCCGAGCCGGTGCGGGGCCGCGCAGAGTACCGGGCATGACACCCGCTGAGCTCCTGCACGCGTTCGCCCGCACCCGCGCCTCGCTCGACGGTGCCGAGGTGACCTTCTGGTGGACCGGGGACATCTACTCCTGGGCCCCCGAACAGCCCTACCGGCACGTCTTCGGCTTCGAAGGCCTCAACGTCGCCCGTCTCGTGGAGGACGCCGAGGGAGGCGGCTTCCAGCTGCTCACCAGGGAGGCCGGGTTCTACCTGGACCCGCGGACCCGGGAGATCCTGGACACCTGGGAGGGCAAGCCGGTGGTCCACATCTGGAACGATCCGGCCAACCTGCGGCTGCGGCCGTTCCCGGTCCCCGTGACCGAACTCGGCGACCAGGTCTGCTTCAGCCTGGAGATCCCGATCGCCTACCCCTCGCCGCTGCCGGTCGCCGAGTACCCGCTGAACTCCGCGGACGACACCTACCGGGCCCTGGAGCTCTTCCAGTTCTTCGCACCCGGCACGGTGTTCACCACCGACGAACCCGGCGTTGCGTGCACCATGTCCTGGATGCGGATGTCCCCGTGGCTCCCGTGGATGGAGCAGGGACAGCGTCCGGGCGGCCTCGCCTTCCACTGCCGGGGCCGCAAGCTCGGCTCGTACGCGGAGGTCCCGGAACGCCTGCGCACGTACGTCGCGGACCGCCACCCGGAATACGCCCACGCCCCGGAGAAGTGGACCGAACCGAACGAGACGAGCTGGACGTACTTCCGCACCCACCACGGATCCGCGCCTCGCTAGGGCCTGTCGTCAAACTCCCGCCCTCCGGGTGACGACGGGAGTTTGACGAGAGGCCCCAGGCCCCGGGCGGCAGCCGCCCGAAGCCACCTGTGCGCACGTTGTCACCGCGGCCGGGTCCGGGGGCGTCCCGGAGTCCGGATCGGGAGGGTTCGTCCCAGGCTGCCCGGGGGCGGGCCGGCAGGCCGCGCCCGACGGTGGCGCGAAGGGCGGTCCGCCTCGCCCGGGCGGGCAACCCCGGGGCGTTCGGATCGGGGCAGGGGCAGGGGCAGGGGGGGGGGGGGGGGCTGGGGGG
>LJCW01000024.1 GCA_001298555.1 Actinobacteria bacterium OV450 | reverse complement strand
CGCGCTCTCGCCGCACCGGGCGAAATCCAAGTACGTCCAGTACGCGGTCTTCCGCCCGGCACGCCGAGAGCACGCACCAGACGCCGCGGGGCCGCCCTCCGGGCGACGACGGGAGTTTGACGACAGGGCCTACGGTCGCCCGCCCAGCCGGGTGACCGCCTGCGCGGCCGCACGGCACCCCGCCTCGGCCGCCACCGCCGGGGCCGCGCCCGCGAGGCGGGCCGCCAGGAACCCGCCGGTGAACGCGTCCCCCGCGCCCGTCGAGTCGAGTGCCTCGGCCGTCTGCGCCGCCACCTCGGCGGTCACCCGGCCCCCCTCCGCCACCAGCGCCCCGGCCGCACCCCGGGTGACCACGACGAGCGGCACGTGCCGGCTCAGCTCCGCCGCCGCACGGGCCGCACCGGCCGGCTCCGGCAGCCCGGCCAGCAGTCGCGCCTCGTCCTCGTTGGGCAGCAGTACGCCGATCCCCGCAACGTCATCGAGGAAGCGCTGCGGACCCAGCGCGACCAGGAACCCCGCCGAAGCCGGGTCCACGCTCACCGGCACCCCCCGGGCCCGCGCCGCCCGCAGCGCGAGCAGGGCCAGCTCACGGCTCGTCTCGGCGAAGAAGAGGTAGCCGGACAGGTGCAGGTGCGCCACCCCGTCCAGCAGCGCCGGAGCCCAGTCCTGCGGGGAGAGCCGCAGCGCGGCGCCGCTGTCGGTGAGGAAGGTCCGCTCGGCGTCCTTGCCGACCAGCACCACCACCGTCCCGGTCGGCTCGGCCGGATCGACCACCAGCCGTGGCCGCACCCCCGCGTCACGCAACAACTGCTCGTGCCACCGGGCCGATTCGGTGCCGACCCGCGCGAGGAGGCGTACCTCCGGCGCCCCGGCGTGGGCCGCCCAGCAGGCCGCGTTGGCTCCGGCGCCGCCCGCCAGGGTCCGGATCCGGGCGGCCGTGTCCGTGGCCGGAGCCAGCGGCTCCGGATGGACCGCGACGACGTCCGTCACCACGTCCCCGATGACCAGCAGCGCCCCGGACGCCGTCACGCGCGCGCCGCCCAGGCCCCCGCGATCCTCGCCCCGAGCGTCACGTTGCCGCGGACCGCCGCCAGGTTGGCCTCCAGCGACGCCCCGCCCGTGGCCCGTACCAGGAACCCCAGCAGGAACGGGGTCACGGCCTGTCCCGTGATCCCCCGCTCCCGGCACTCCGCGAGGGCCTCGGCCAGGACCCGGTCGTGCACCTGCGGATCCAACTGCTCCGTCTCCGCCACCGGATTCGCCACGAGCAGTGCCGACTCCGGACCGCCGACGGCGTCCTGGGCGGCCATCACCGCCGCCACCTCCTCCGGCCGGCGGACGGTCCAGTCCACGGGCTCACCGGAACTGGAGAGGTAGAACCCGGGGAAACGTTCCGTCCCGTAGCCCAGCACCCCCACCCCGAGCGTCTCCAGCCGCTGCAGCGTCGCCGGCACGTCCAGGATCGACTTCACCCCCGCGCACACCACCGTGATCCGCGTCCGCGCCAGCAGCGCCAGGTCCGCCGACTCGTCCTGCGTCTGCGCGTACTCCCGGTGCACGCCGCCCAGCCCGCCCGTGGCGAAGACCCGCAGCCCCGCCCGGGCGGCCAGGAACGCCGTCGCGGACACCGTCGTGGCCCCGGTCGCACCCGTCGCGAGCGCGGGCGCCAGATCCCGGTGGCCGAGCTTGCGCACGCCCTCGCCGCCGGCGATCCGCTCCAGCTGCGCCTTGTCGAGACCGGCGTACGCCACGCCGTCGACGACCGCGATCGTGGCCGGAACCGCACCTTCGGCGCGTACCAGCGCCTCCAGTTCCGCGCCCACGGCGAGATTGCGCGGGCGGGGCAGGCCGTGCGCGATGATCGTCGACTCCAGCGCCACGACGGGAAGGCCCCGCTCCAGCGCCTCACGGACCTCTTCGGACAGGACGGGGACCTCGGGTGATGTGTGCATGTCCCATCCATGGCACGGGACGCGCGCCCCCAAACGCGCTCCCGGGCCGCCGTCCGAAACCCTGCGGGTGCCGCGCCCCGGCGGCCTGCGCGCGGCGCCGTCTGGACAGGTTGCCCGGTCCGGCGGGCCGAACCTGGACGTTCTGGTCACCCCGCCGCGCCGGACGGCCGGATTAGGGTGACTCGGCATGAGCACCAGTGAGCACGGACCCGCCTCGTTCGCCGTATCCGTACCGGACGCCGCGCTGGAGGCCGAGGACCTCGACCCCGGCCAGATCCTCTCGGGCGAGCCCGTCGTGACGGGCAAGGTGCTGTGGGAGTCCCCCGACGGCAAGCAGCTGCGCGGCATCTGGCAGATCACCCCGGGCGTGGTCACCGACACCGAGGCCAACGAGCTGTTCGTCGTGGTCAGCGGCCGCGCCACCATCGAGGTCGAGGGCGGCCGGACCCTGGAGGTGGGCCCCGGCTCCGCCTGTGTGCTCCGGGAGGGCGACAAGACCACCTGGACCGTCCACGAGACGCTGCGCAAGGCCTACCACATCAGCTACTAGCCTCCGCGGCGGCGGCCGGGTGGCGGCGCGCGGTGAACAGGGCCAGCGCCGCCATCGGCAGCAGCAGGCCCGCGCCGATCGCGTTCAGCCAGCCGTAGCCGGCGTGGGACATGACCAGGCCGGCGGCCGCGCCGCCCACCCCCGCGCAGGTGTTCATCGTCAGGTCGCTCAGGCCCTGTACGGCGGCCCGCGCGGCCTGCGGCACCGAGTCGGTGAGCAGGGCCGAGCCGGAGACCATGCCGGCGGACCAGCCGAGGCCGAGCAGGAACAGGCCGAGCGCGCTCTGTGCGTGGCTCGGCCCGGCGGTGCCGGCGAGCAGCGCCGCCAGCGACAGCAGACCGGCCGCCAGGCCGATGACCGCCAGCCGGCCGACCCGGTCCGCGAGCCAGCCCATGACCGGCGAGAAGGCGAACATGCCGGCGATGTGACCGCTGATCACGAGGCCGACGAGCTCCAGGGTGGCGCCGTGGTGGCCCAGGTCGACCGGGGTCATCACCATGATCGAAACCATGGCGGTGTGCGAGACGGCGACGGTGACCAGGGCGAGGCGCGCCCGCGGCGAGGCCTTGACGGCGGCGACCCCGGCGCGCAGCGAGCGGGCGCCGGGCCCCTGCTCGGCGGGCGCGGCCAGGGCCCGGGCCGTCAGCAGCGGGTCCGGCCGCAGGAACAGGCCGATCAGTGTGCCGGTGAGGACGAAGACGGCGCCGGCCCAGACGAAGGGGCCCGCCGTCTCGGGTATGGAGGTCCCGGCGAAGCTGCGGCCGGCCGGGGCGGACAGGTTGGGGCCGAGCACCGCGCCGAGGGTCGAGGCCCAGACGACGACGGCGACGGCCCGGGCCCGGCGGTCCGGGGCGGCGAGGTCGGCGGCCGCGAACCGGGCCTGGAGGTTGGCGGAGGAGGCCGCTCCGAAGGCGGCCATGCCGAGCATCAGCAGCGGGAAGCTCTTGATGACGGCGGCGAGGACCACCAGCCCCGCACCGGCGGCGCCGATCCCGTACCCGAGGACCAGCCCCGGCCGGCGGCCGCGTGCGGTCATCAGGGCGGCGAGCGGCAGCGAGACCGCCGCGGTGCCGATCACGGCGGCGGTGGAGGCGAAGCCGGACAGCGACTCGGTGCCGCTGACCTGCGTCGCGAGGACCGGGGCCAGGGCGATGCTGATGGGCACGCCGAGGCCGCCCAGCATCTGGCTCGCGATCAGCACTCCGGAGATGCGGCGCTGGAGGCGGGGCAGGTCCGCGGGGCCGGCGGGCGGGGCGGGCCGGTCGGTGCCGGGTATGGCGCTCACGCCGGACACCCCTGTCGCAGCGGCACGGGGCGGTGTACGGGCGCGGTGCCGCCCGAGGCGGTGGCAGTAGTCACCGCGGCAGTTTCCCACCCCTTCCCGCCCGACGGAACGGGATATCCGCCCCGCCACACCCCCGACCCGGCTTCCTGGCCCGGCCTCCCGGCCCGGCCCCGGTCTCCCGGACCTGCCCTTCCGGCCCGGCCTCTCCGCCCGGCCCTGGCCCGGCCTCTCCCCCCCCGGCCCCGGCCTCCCGGCCCGGCCTCTCCCCCCGGCCCCGGCCCGGCCCCCGCCCGGTCCCGGCCCGGCGTCCCCGCCCGGTCTCCCGAGCCGCCTCGTGCGCCGTCGAGGGCACTCCCCTCAGAACAGGGGCTGCGGCAGGACGCCCTCCAGGGCCAGCAGGGTCCGCTTGGTCTCCACCCCGCCGCCGAAGCCGCCGATCCCCCCGTCGTTCTCCACGACGCGGTGGCAGGCCACCACCAGCGGCAACGGGTTCGACCCCATGGCGTTGCCCACGGCCTGGGCCGCGCCCGGCTGGCCGACGCGGGCCGCGAGCTCCCCGTACCCGACGACCGCGCCGTACGGCACCGAGCGGTCGAGCTCCTGGAGCACCTGGCGGTTGAAGCCGGAGCTGAGCCGCCAGTCCAGCGGCAGCCCGAAGCGCTTGAGCGAGCCCGCGAAGTACGCGTTCAGCTGGCGTATCGGCTCGGCCAGCAGCACCTCCCGGCCCGGTTCCGGACGCCGGGCGTCGGCGCCCAGCCGGGAGACGAGGGAGCCGATCATCCGGTCGACGCGGTCCGGCCCGGCATGGAACTCGACCCGGACCAGACCCTCCGGGGTGGCGGCCAGGAGCAGGGGCCCGATGTCGCTGCCGACGACGGTCCATTCGAGGTGCGGCCCGCGGGGCCGCTCGGTGCTGTCCACCCCTCCACCGTACGGGGCGGGTGCGACAGCCCGGGCGGGCCGCCGCGGGCGGCTCACTGCGCGAAGCCCCCGAGCACCGTGTTCCGTACGACGTCCGGGGCGTTGGTGATGATCCCGTCCACGCCCATGCCCTGGACCTTCCGCGTCGTCGCCGGGTCGTCGACGATCCAGGTGTCCACCTCCATCGCCTTGCCGTGGGCGCCCAGCAGGCCGTGCACGGCCGTGACCCAGTCGGCCGAGATGGTGGTGTGCCAGGGGTTGATCCGGTCCGTGAAGCGGGCGTACGTCGGCAGGTCGGCGACGGTCGGGGTGCCCAGGAAGGCCGTCACGACGTCGGGGCGCATGTCGTGCACGATGCGTACGGAGTCCGCGCTAAAGCTCTGTACGACCAGGCGGCGCTGCACGTGGTCCTCGTCGAGCCAGCCGGCCTCGTCCAGCACCTGGAGCGTCTGCTGTTCGATCCCGGGGTAGAGCTCGGGCTTCTTGATCTCCAGCAGCAGCCGCTGGCGGTTGCGCTGCACCCGGGCGAGGTACTCGCGCAGGGTGGGCACCCGGGCACCGGCGTACTGCTCGCCGAACCAGCTGCCCGCGTCGAGCGTGGCGATCTCCGCGGCGGTGAAGTCCTTGACCCGCCAGGGCTTGCGGTCCGGGAACGCCTGCTCGACGTCGGTGGTGCGGGCGAGGGTGTCGTCGTGGACCACGACCAGCTCGCCGTCCTTGGTGCGCTGGACGTCGTTCTCGACCCAGTCGAACCCCAGCCGCCTCGCGAGGTCGATCGCCGGGAGCGTGTTCTCCGGGGCGTAGGCCGAGGCCCCCCGGTGGGCGTAGACGACGGGGCCCAGCAGCCCCGGGGAGCCCGCGTTGCCTGCGGGGCCGGTGGAACCGGTGGGGGAGGAGGGGCCGGCGGGGCCGGTGGCGGCGGACGAGGCCGTCCCGCCCAGCAGGGTCAGGGTGAAGCCCAGGAATGCGGCGGCGGCCGCGGCGGCGGGTCGGACGTACATGTGCGTTCTCCTCGTTTCGGGAGCCCTGTTCCCGCGTCAGACGCGTGCGGACTGACAGGCGTTGCGGCGTTGCACTACACGGGGGACCTCTACGGCGATCATGCGGTTGAAGATCACCGGGCCGCCACCGAACTACGACAAACGGACCAGAAAGGAGGACTTCCACCCCGTCCGCCCGGCCTGCCCGGGGCCGCCGCGGCCCGGCGCGGCCGCGTGAGTGTCAGTGGGGGGTCGTACGGTGGACTCATGCGGCCTGTATCCAAGATCGAACGCACGGTGGCGCCCTTCGAGGTCGTCAGCCCCTACCAGCCCAGCGGCGACCAGCCGGCGGCCATCGCCGAGCTGGAGAAGCGCATCCGTGCAGGTGAGAAGGATGTCGTCCTGCTGGGTGCGACCGGCACCGGCAAGTCGGCCACCACGGCCTGGATGATCGAGAAGCTCCAGCGGCCGACCCTGGTGATGGCGCCGAACAAGACGCTCGCCGCCCAGCTGGCGAACGAGTTCCGTGAGCTCCTGCCGAACAACGCCGTCGAGTACTTCGTCTCGTACTACGACTACTACCAGCCCGAGGCCTACGTACCGCAGTCGGACACCTACATCGAGAAGGACTCCTCGATCAACGAGGAGGTGGAGCGGCTGCGCCACTCCGCGACCAACTCGCTCCTCACCCGGCGGGACGTGATCGTCGTCGCCTCCGTGTCCTGCATCTACGGCCTCGGCACGCCGCAGGAGTACGTCGACCGGATGGTCCCCCTCAAGGTCGGCGAGGAGATCGACCGGGACCAGCTGCTGCGCCGCTTCGTCGACATCCAGTACACGCGCAACGACGTGGCCTTCACCCGCGGCACCTTCCGGGTGCGCGGCGACACCATCGAGATCTTCCCGGTCTACGAGGAACTGGCCGTCCGCATCGAGATGTTCGGCGACGAGATCGAGGCCCTGTCCACCCTGCACCCGCTGACCGGCGAGGTCATCAGCGAGGACCGCGAGCTGTACGTCTTCCCCGCCAGCCACTACGTCGCCGGCCCCGAGCGCATGGAGAAGGCGGTCCGCGGCATCGAGGCGGAGCTGGCCGAGCGCCTCGCCGAGCTGGAGAAGCAGGGCAAGATGCTGGAGGCGCAGCGGCTGCGCATGCGCACCACGTACGACCTGGAGATGATGCGGCAGATCGGGTCCTGCTCCGGCATCGAGAACTACTCGCTGCACATGGACGACCGGGAGCCCGGCTCCGCGCCCAACACCCTGATCGACTACTTCCCCGAGGACTTCCTCCTCGTCATCGACGAGTCGCACGTCACCGTCCCGCAGATCGGCGCGATGTACGAGGGCGACGCCTCGCGCAAGCGCACCCTGGTCGACCACGGCTTCCGGCTGCCGTCCGCCCTCGACAACCGGCCGCTGAAGTGGGAGGAGTTCCAGGAGCGGATCGGCCAGACGGTCTACCTGTCCGCCACCCCGGGCAAGTACGAGCTCTCCCGCGGCGACGGCTTCGTCGAGCAGATCATCCGCCCCACCGGCCTCGTCGACCCCGAGGTCGTCGTCAAGCCCACCGAGGGGCAGATCGACGACCTGGTCCACGAGATCCGGCAGCGGGTGGAGAAGGACGAGCGGGTCCTGGTCACGACCCTCACCAAGAAGATGGCCGAGGACCTCACGGACTACTTCCTGGAGCTGGGCATCCAGGTCCGGTACCTGCACAGCGACGTCGACACGCTGCGCCGGATCGAGCTGCTGCGCGAGCTGCGGGCGGGCGAGTACGACGTCCTGGTCGGCATCAACCTGCTGCGCGAGGGCCTCGACCTGCCCGAGGTGTCGCTGGTGGCGATCCTCGACGCCGACAAGGAGGGCTTCCTGCGGTCCGGGACCTCCCTGATCCAGACCATCGGCCGTGCCGCGCGCAACGTCTCCGGCCAGGTCCACATGTACGCGGACAAGATGACCCCGGCGATGGAGAAGGCCATCGAGGAGACCAACCGGCGCCGGGAGAAGCAGATCGCGTACAACACGGCGAACGGCATCGACCCGCAGCCGCTGCGCAAGAAGATCAACGACATCGTCGCCACCATCGCCCGGGAGGAGCTGGACACCGAACAGCTGCTCGGCACCGGGTACCGCCAGGGGAAGGACGGCAAGGCCGCCAAGGCTCCCGTGCCGTCGCTCGGCGTGGTCAAGGCGGGCCAGGTCACCGTGGGCGGCAAGCAGGTCAAGGGCGCCAAGGCGGCCAAGGCGGCCAAGGACGCCGCGGTGCTGACGGACCGTCCCGCCGAGGAACTGGCGGCGCTCATCGAGCAGATGACCGAGCGGATGCGCGGCGCGGCCGCCGAGCTCCAGTTCGAGGTCGCGGCCCGGATCCGCGACGAGGTGGGCGAGCTGAAGAAGGAGCTGCGACAGATGAGGGAAGCGGGCCTCGCCTGACCCGGAGCCGGTCAGTAGGGTTGGCGGCAGCCGCAGGTACAAGCTGCGCACCCATGTGGGGGCGGGCTAGGGAGAGGGGACAGCGCGTGACGGTCAACATGACCAAGGGTCAGGCCATCAGTCTGCAGAAGCAGGACGGGGGCACGCTGACCGCGGTCCGCATGGGCCTCGGCTGGCAGGCGGCCAAGCGCCGCGGACTGTTCGGGTCCCGGACCCGGGAGATCGACCTGGACGCGTCGGCGGTGCTCTTCGCCGAGAAGCAGCCGGTGGACGTGGTGTTCTTCCGCCACCTGCAGAGCGACGACGGCTCGGTCCGGCACACCGGTGACAACCTCGTCGGCGGCGGCGGCCAGGGCGGGGACGACGAGTCGATCCTCGTCGACCTCCAGCGCGTGCCGGTGCACATCGACCAGATCGTCTTCACGGTGAACTCGTTCACCGGCCAGACGTTCCAGGAGGTGCAGAACGCGTTCTGCCGCATCGTCGACGAGACCAACGGCCAGGAGCTGGCCCGCTACACGCTGGACGGCGGCGGCCAGTACACCGCGCAGATCATGGCGAAGGTGTCGCGCGTGGGCGGCGGCTGGCAGATGACGGCCCTCGGCAACCCGGCCAACGGCCGGACCTTCCAGGACCTGATGCCGGCGATCCTGCCGCACCTGTAAGCCGGGAACCGGTCCGCGGGACCGGACCCGACCGGGCAAGAAGAGAACGCGCGCAAAGGCACGGGGGAGGGGCTGCACGATGACGGCCGAGCTGGTCCGGGGGCAGAACCACCCCCTGCCCGGGACGCGGGTGGAGATCAGGGTCTCGGCGGGCACGCCCGTGCTCGCCCTGGCCTCGGCCTGCGATGACGCGGGCCGGCTGGCCGGCCCCGGTGCGCTGGCCCACCCCGGTGCCCGGGACCTGCCCGGACTGAGGGTGCCGGAGGCCGTGGCGGGCGAACACCGCTTCACCGTCGACCTCGACGCCGTCGAACCGGCCGTCCACCGGCTCGGGGTGGTCCTGGTCCTGCCGCCCGGCGGTCCCGTGCGGTTCGGCGCGGTCCCGGCCCCGTACGTGGCCGTGGCCGAGCCGGAGGGCGCAGACCTCGCCGGGTTCACCCTGGCGGGGCTGGATTCCGAGAAGGCCGTCGTGGCCCTGGAGCTGTACCGGCGCCAAGGGGCATGGAAGGTACGCGCCGTGGGCCAGGGGTACGCCGACGGACTCGGTGCGCTGCTGGCCGACGCAGGGCTGGGCGGCCCGGCCGCCGCCGCCCTGGCCGACGTGGCCACCGGGCTGGTGCCGTCCGGCGACATCACCCTGGCCGCCCTGCCGACGGCGGCCCCGCCGACCGTTCCGCACGGCCTGCGGGGCCCGCAGGACGCCGCTGCCGAGGCCGCCCCCACCCCGACCCCGCCGGCCCCGGAGCCGCTCCCCGTCACCGGCGTCCCGTATCCGGGCACCCCCGCGGTCGCGCCCGGTTCCGGCGCCGCCGACACCATCGGCGGGCCGCCCACCATCGACTACGCCCACCCGCGCCGCCGCCGCACGAGCACCGAGCCCCCCGAGCCCGGCCCGCGCTCCGTCCCCTCCCCGGAGGCGGACCGGCCCCCCGTCCCGGTCGCCGGCGACGCCTCCGGCTGGTCCATGGAGGAGCGGCTCTACAACCAGGTCTGGGGCATGTTCGAGGACCTGGCCCGCTCCGTGGCCGCCTACCGCAGCGCCTGCGACTTCGCCGAGTCGCGGATGGACCGCGAGCTCGACGGGGCGCTGTCCGACCCCCGTCACCGCCTCGCGGGCTCCGGCAACGCCGCCCGCGACGAGGCCCGCGCCCGCCACGACGAGCTCGTCGCCCAGGCCAAGGCCGTGCTCGACCGGGACCTCGTCCAGCTGATCGCCGAGTCCGAGGTGGTCGAGCCCGCGCTGCCGGCCGCGTACGCCCGCTGGGCCAACCCCGTCTGGCACGGCCAGGAGGTGCCCGAGGAGGCGCCGATGGCCCTGCGCCTGGGCGACCTGCACCTGCCCGAGCGGCCCGACCTGCGCATCCCCATGCTGGTGCGGGTCCCGCTGGAGCGCGGGCTGTGGATCGACAACGGCCGCACGGGCTCCGAGGCCGCGATGACGATGGACACCGACCGGTTGCGCCGGGCCGCCATGGACATGGCCGTCGCCCACGCGGTCCGGCTGCTCGCGGTCCACCCCGGCGACCGGCTCTCCGTGCACGTCGTCGACGCGGCCGGGGCCGGCGCCGCCTCCCTGGCTCCGCTGGTCGCGTCCGGGGTGCTGTCCGGCCCGCCCGCCACCGGGGCCGCCGGGGTCACCCGGACCCTGGAGGAGCTGACCCGGCGGGTGGACCTCGTGCAGATGGCCGTGCGGGCCGGGGCCCCCGAGGACCTGCCGCCCGACGTGGACGTCGCCGACCAGCTGCTGATCGTGCACGACTTCCCGCACGGATTCGACGACCGGGCCGTCACCCGGCTGCGGTACCTGGCCGACGAGGGACCGGCGGTCGGCGTCCACCTGCTGATGGTGGCGGACCGCGACGAGGCGTCGGCCTACGGGCCGCTGCTGGACCCGCTGTGGCGCTCGCTGATGCGGCTGTCGCCGGTCCCGGACAACCACCTCGCCGACCCGTGGGTCGGCCACGCCTGGACGTTCGAACCGGACCTGCCGCCGCGGGACAGCCGGGTCCTGGAGCAGACCCTGGAGAGGATCGCCGCCACCCGGCGCAATGCCCGCCCATGACCCTCCCTTGGTGTTCTCTTTACCTTTCGGGGGTCTGACGGGTAACCTGGAGCCCGCGGAGGGGAGTATTCCTGCTTTCCTGCTACGGCGTCCCCGTCAATACGGACCACTGCGGCCGCGTGCGCGCAGTCGGCCCCGGGGCGCCGGCCCACGGCCTCCAGGCCGCCCGGGTGGAAGAGACCTCCGGCAGCGATGACGCTGACATGTGTGCTGAGCCATCTGCCGGAGGCGAATAAACAGTGGATGTTTCGTTGACCCTCTGGGTGCTGACCATTCTCGGTCTGGGCATCCTCATCGGCGCCGATTTCTTCATCGGCCGCAAACCGCACGACGTATCGATCAAGGAAGCGGGCATCTGGACGGTCGTCTGGATCGTCCTCGCCGCGCTCTTCGGGCTCGGCCTGCTCTTCTTCGGCAACGGCCAGGCGTCCCAGGAGTTCTTCGCGGGCTTCATCACCGAGAAGTCCCTCAGCGTGGACAACCTGTTCGTCTTCGTCCTGATCATGGCGAAGTTCTCCGTGCCCTCCCACCTCCAGCAGCGCGTCCTGCTCGTGGGCGTCCTGATCGCCCTGGTCCTGCGCGCCGTCTTCATCGCCGCCGGCGCCGCGATCATCACCTCCTTCTCGTGGGTCTTCTACATCTTCGGCGCGTTCCTGATCTACACCGCCTGGAAGCTGATCCAGGAGGCCCGCAAGGACGAGGGGGAAGAGGAGTTCGAGGAGAACCGCCTCCTCAAGTCGATCGAGCACAAGTTCGGCGTCGCCGACCGCTACCACGGCACCAAGCTCTTCATCCGCGAGAACGGCAAGCGCGTCCTGACCCCGCTGATGGTCGTCATGCTGGCCATCGGCACCACCGACGTGCTGTTCGCCCTGGACTCGATCCCCGCGATCTTCGGCCTCACCCAGGACCCGTACATCGTCTTCACGGCCAACGCCTTCGCGCTGATGGGTCTGCGCCAGCTGTACTTCCTCATCGGCGGCCTGCTCAAGAAGCTGGTCCACCTCAGCTACGGCCTGTCCGTCATCCTCGGCTTCATCGGCATCAAGCTGGTGCTGCACGCCCTGCACGAGTCCGGGGTGCACGTCCCCCAGATCTCCATCCCGGTCTCCCTGGGCGTCATCTGCGGTGTCCTGGTGATCACCACCGTCACCAGCCTGATCGCCTCGAAGAAGCAGGCGGCCGCCGAAGCCGCCGCCCGCCCGGAGAGCATCGACGCCTGACGCCCGTCGCCGCGGGCTATGCGGGGGCGGCCGCTTCGGCCGCCCCCGTTCCCGCACCCGCGTCCGGACCCGACTTCTTGCCGACGCCCGTACGCGACCGGACCAGCGTCGGGTTCGTCTCCGGCAGCAGCGCGAAGCAGACCAGGCTGAGCAGGGCGACCGCACTCAGGTACACGGCCACGCCCCACGGCGGACCGGAGCCGTCCGCCAGCGCCGTCGCCACGAGCGGGGTCAGCGCCCCGCCCAGCACACCGCCCAGGTTGTAGCCCACGGCCGCGCCCGTACAGCGGATCCGCGGGGCGTACAGCTCCGGCAGGTACGCGCCCACCACGGCGAACATCGTCACCATGCCCAGCAGCCCGCCCAGGCAGCCCAGCGTCATCAGCAGCGGGTCCGCCGTCCGCAGCAGCGCGACGAACGGGAACATCCACACCAGGCACATCGCACTGCCCACCAGACACAGCGGCCTGCGACCGTGCCGGTCGCCGAGCACCGCCACCACCGGGGTCATCAGCCCCTTGAGCGCGACGGCCGTCATCACGCAGGCCAGCATCACCGTGCGGTCCACCCGCAGGTGCTCGGTGGCGTACGCGAGGGACCAGGTGGTGACCGCGTAGAACACCGCGTACCCGAGGGACAGCGCCCCGCCGGTCAGCAGGAGCAGCCGCCAGTGCCCGCGCACCACCTCGGACAGCGGGGCGTCGGACCGCCGGCCCGTGTCGGCGAGGGCCCGGAACTGCGGGGTCTCCTCCACCGAGCGGCGCAGCCACAGCCCGGCGAGGGCCAGTACGCCCGCCGCCCAGAACGGCACGCGCCAGCCCCAGGCGGCGAACTGTCCGTCGGAGAGGGTCGCGGACAGGGTGAGGGTCATGCCGTTGGCCAGCAGGAATCCCACCGCGGGACCGGCCTGCGGGAAGCTCGCCCACAGCCCGCGCCGCTGCTCGGGAGCGTGCTCGGCGGTCAGCAGGACCGCCCCGCCCCACTCGCCGCCCAGGCCCAGACCCTGCATGAAGCGCAGCGCGAGCAGTATCAGGGGCGCCGCCGCGCCGATGGTCGCGTACGTCGGCACGCAGCCGACCGCCACCGTGGCGAGTCCGGTCAGCAGCAGGGAGCCGAGCAGCACCGGGCGCCGGCCGTAGCGGTCGCCGATGTGCCCGAAGACCACGGAACCCAGCGGACGGGCGAGGAAGCCGATGCCGAAGGTGCCGAAGGCGGCGAGGGTGCCGGCCAGCGGGGAGAAGGACGGGAAGAAGAGCGGGCCGAGCACGAGGGCCGCGGCCGTGCCGTAGACGAAGAAGTCGTAGAACTCGATGGCGGTGCCGGCGAGCGAGGCCCAGGCCAGGCGCAGCATCGAGGGCGGGCGGGGCACCGTCGGCCGGGGGAGGGCGGGGGAGGGGTCCTGTTGCATGGTGCAGCAACTACCCCGCCCCACACCCCCAGGACGTGCGTTCGGTCATCTTCGACCGGAAGGAGTGCTTCCTGTCATGGTGTTGACCGGGACCGGGCGCGTGCTACCAGCCGCGCTCGCGCCATTCGGCCAGGTGCGGCCGCTCCGCGCCGAGCGTGGTGTCGTTGCCGTGCCCCGGGTAGACCCAGGTCTCGTCCGGCAGCTGCTCGAAGAGCTTGTGCTGCACGTCGTCGATGAGGCTGGCGAAGGCCTTCGGGTCGTTGTTGGTGTTGCCGACGCCGCCCGGGAAGAGGCAGTCGCCGGTGAACACGTGCGGGTGCCCGTGCGGGTCGTCATAGATCAGCGCGATCGAGCCCGGGGTGTGTCCGACCAGGTGGCGGGCGGTCAGGGAGACCCGGCCGACCCGGATCACGTCCCCGTCCGCCACGGGCACGTCGGTCGCCACCGGGATGCCCTCGACGTCGTCGGCGCCCGCGTACGTGCGCGCCCCGGTCGCCTCGACCACGGCCTGGAGCGCACCCCAGTGGTCACCGTGCCGGTGGGTGGTGACGACGGACGCGATGCCGTCGCCGCCGATCAGGTGCAGCAGGGTCTCCGGCTCGGCGGCCGCGTCGATCAGCAGCTGCTCGTCGGTGGCCCGGCAGCGCAGCAGGTACGCGTTGTTGTCCATGGGGCCCACCGCGACCTTGGAAATCATCAGGTCCGGGAGTTCGTGCACGTCGGCCGGACCGCCGACCTTGACTGCTCCGCTGTACGTCATGTGCTGATCCTAGAGCGGGGGAAGGGCGGGGAGGAGGCCGCCGACGACCGTGAGGTGCGCGCCCTTGTCCGAGCGCCCGGCGAGCCAGCCGAGCAGCTCGGCCCCGGTGCCGACCAGGGTGACCGGGCCGCCCTCGCTGCCGCCGGTGTGCCACGTGGAGCCGTTGCCGTCGCCCTCCTCCTGGAGGGTGACCGGGGGGAGCTCGGGCCTTCCGGACCAGCGGTCGGCGAGGAAGGCGATCTCCCGGGCGGTGAACTCCTCCGGAAGGTCGGAGAGCTCGTAGCCGATGTTCAGGTCGACGTGGTGCAGCTCGACCTCGACGAGGCGGCGGAAGGGGACGTTCGAGGCGAGGTCCGTGACGCCGTTGCGCAGCTCGACGGTGCGCGACCAGTCCTGGTCCCGTTCGGTCTGCGCCAGGAAGCCGGCATGGGTCTCGCGCAGGTCGGCGAGCTGGACGTCCAGGGCGCGCGGGGCGTCGCGCTCGATGTCGGAGTCGCGGGCCTCGGCGCTCTCGTACATCGGGCGGCCCGCGAGGACGTTGACGAGGGCGTCGGCGTTGCGTGCCAGGTGGGCCAGCACATGGCCGCGGGTCCAGCCGGGAAGGTGTGACTCCCCGGCGAGGGCGGCGTTGTCCAGTTTCGCGACCGCGGTCAGCAGTCGGTCCGTGGCTTCACGTACAGATTGCAGGTCGTGCACATGATCAGTCATGGGTCCGAGCCTAGTGCCGTGGGACCCCGGCCACACGAACGGGTGAACCCGTCTGCGGAGTGCCGTAAATCGAATGCGCGTGCTATACGCTCGAAGTCCTAGCTCTTCTCCATCGCAGAGGCGCCCCCCATACCCTGGACAGTCCGGGGCTCGTGCCCCCGCTTCTCTCAAGAAAGGTGCGGACCGGCGTGACCGACCGTCTCATCGTTCGTGGCGCTCGCGAGCACAACCTCAAGAACGTCTCGCTCGACCTGCCCCGCGACTCACTCATCGTCTTCACCGGACTCTCCGGGTCGGGCAAGTCCTCCCTGGCCTTCGACACGATCTTCGCCGAGGGCCAGCGCCGCTACGTCGAGTCGCTCTCGTCGTACGCCCGCCAGTTCCTCGGGCAGATGGACAAGCCCGACGTGGACTTCATCGAGGGACTCTCCCCGGCCGTCTCGATCGACCAGAAGTCGACCTCGCGCAATCCGCGTTCGACGGTCGGCACCATCACCGAGGTCTACGACTACCTGCGCCTGCTCTTCGCGCGCATCGGCAAGCCCCACTGCCCCGAGTGCCGCCGCCCCATCTCGCGCCAGTCGCCGCAGGCGATCGTCGACAAGGTCCTCGCCCTCCCCGAGGGCAGCCGCTTCCAGGTGCTGTCGCCGCTGGTGCGCGAGCGCAAGGGCGAGTTCGTCGACCTGTTCTCCGACCTGCAGACGAAGGGCTACAGCCGGGCGCGGGTGGACGGGGAGACCATCCAGCTCTCCGAGCCGCCCACGCTGAAGAAGCAGGAGAAGCACACCATCGAGGTGGTCATCGACCGCCTCACCGTCAAGGAGAGCGCCAAGCGCCGGCTCACCGACTCCGTGGAGACCGCCCTCGGGCTCTCCGGCGGCATGGTGATCCTGGACTTCGTCGACCTCGCCGAGGACGACCCCGAGCGTGAGCGGATGTTCTCCGAGCACCTCTACTGCCCGTACGACGACCTGTCCTTCGAGGAGCTGGAGCCGCGCTCCTTCTCCTTCAACTCGCCCTTCGGCGCCTGCCCCGGGTGCACCGGCATCGGTACGCGCATGGAGGTGGACCCGGAGCTGATCGTCCCCGACGAGGACAAGTCCCTGGACGAGGGCGCGGTCTCCCCGTGGTCCCTCGGCCACACCAGGGACTACTTCCAGCGGCTGGTCGGCGCGCTCGCAGGGGAGCTGGGCTTCCGTACGGACATCCCGTGGGCCGGGCTGCCGCAGCGGGCGAAGAAAGCCCTGCTGTACGGGCACAAGACGCAGATCGAGGTCCGCTACCGCAACCGGTACGGGCGCGAGCGCGCCTACACGACGGCCTTCGAGGGCGCCGTCCCGTTCGTCAAGCGCCGGCACGCGGAGTCCGAGAGCGACGCCAGCCGCGAGCGCTTCGAGGGCTACATGCGCGAGGTGCCCTGCCCGACCTGTGAGGGCACCCGCCTCAAGCCGATCGTGCTCGCGGTGACGGTGATGGACAAGTCCATCGCCGAGGTCGCCGCGATGTCGATCAGCGAGTGCGCGGACTTCCTGGGGCGGATGCGGCTCGACGCCCGCGACAAGAAGATCGCCGAGCGGGTCCTGAAGGAGGTCAACGAGCGGCTCCGCTTCCTCGTCGACGTCGGGCTGGACTACCTGTCGCTCAACCGGGCCGCGGGCACCCTCTCGGGCGGCGAGGCCCAGCGCATCCGCCTCGCCACGCAGATCGGCTCCGGCCTGGTCGGCGTGCTGTACGTGCTCGACGAGCCGTCCATCGGCCTGCACCAGCGGGACAACCACCGGCTGATCGAGACGCTGGTGCGGCTGCGGGACATGGGCAACACCCTGATCGTCGTCGAGCACGACGAGGACACCATCAAGGTGGCCGACTGGGTCGTGGACATCGGCCCGGGCGCCGGCGAGCACGGCGGCAAGGTCGTGCACAGCGGCTCGCTGAAGGAGCTGCTGAAGAACGGCGACTCGATGACCGGGCAGTACCTGTCCGGGAAGCGGTCCATCCCGGTGCCGGACATCCGCCGGCCCGTGAACGGGGAGCGGAAGCTGACCGTCCATGGCGCCAAGGAGAACAACCTGCGGGACATCGACGTGTCCTTCCCGCTGGGCGTGCTCACGGCGGTGACGGGCGTCTCGGGCTCGGGCAAGTCGACGCTGGTCAACGACATCCTGTACACACACCTGGCGCGCGAGCTCAACGGCGCCCGGTCGGTGCCGGGACGGCACACGCGGGTGGACGGGGACGACCTCGTCGACAAGGTCGTCCACGTCGACCAGTCGCCGATCGGCCGGACCCCGAGGTCCAACCCGGCGACGTACACGGGCGTCTTCGACCACGTGCGCAAGCTGTTCGCCGAGACGATGGAGGCGAAGGTGCGCGGCTACCTGCCGGGCCGCTTCTCCTTCAACGTCAAGGGCGGCCGGTGCGAGAACTGCTCGGGCGACGGCACGATCAAGATCGAGATGAACTTCCTGCCGGACGTGTACGTCCCGTGCGAGGTCTGCCACGGCGACCGGTACAACCGGGAGACGCTGGAGGTCCACTACAAGGGCAAGTCCATCGCCGAAGTCCTGAACATGCCGATCGAGGAGGCGCTGGACTTCTTCGAGGCCGTGCCGACGATCGCGCGGCACCTGAAGACGCTGAACGAGGTGGGGCTCGGGTACGTCCGGCTCGGCCAGTCGGCGCCGACGCTGTCGGGCGGCGAGGCGCAGCGCGTGAAACTGGCGTCGGAGCTGCAGAAGCGGTCGACGGGCCGGACGGTGTACGTCCTGGACGAGCCGACGACGGGTCTGCACTTCGAAGACATCTCGAAGCTGATCAAGGTGCTGTCGGGGCTGGTGGACAAGGGGAACTCGGTGATCGTCATCGAGCACAACCTGGACGTCGTCAAGACCGCGGACTGGGTCATCGACATGGGCCCCGAGGGCGGGTACGGAGGCGGCCTGGTGGTCGCCGAGGGCACGCCGGAGCAGATCGCCTCGGTGGGTGCGAGCCACACCGGCAAGTTCCTGCGGGACATCCTCGGCGCGGAGCGGGTCTCGGACGCGGCACTGGACGCCGCCCCGGCGAGGAAGGCGGCCGCCAGGAAGGCCGCCCCCGCGAAGAAGGCCCCGGCGGCCAAGAAGACCGCGGCGGCGAAGAAGGCGGCCCCCGCGAAGAAGGCCACGGCCCGGGCCCCCAAGGCCTGACGCCCGACGCCGGCCGGCGGTCCCACCCCCGTGGGGCCCGCCGGCCGGGGCCCGGCCGTCCGTCAGGCGGCCACGCCCACCGCGTGGCCCGCCGTGGCCGGGTCCGTCAGGGAGGCCAGCAGGGCGTCCGCGACGTCCGCGCGCGAGATGGTCCGGGCGTCCGGGACGTTGGCGCCGATGACCCGGCGGTAGTTCCCGGTGCGCGGCTTGTCCAGCAGCCGCGGCGGGCGGACCACCGTCCACTGGGTGCCGCTCGCCCGGATCGCCGCCTCCATGACCTCCAGGTCCGCGTACAGGTCGCGCAGGGCCCACCGCAGCACCGGGAGGAAGACCTTCCGGGCGATGACCCCGTCGGTCTCCACGTCCGGTCCGACGGGGGCGGCGCTCACCGCCGCGAGACGCCTCACACCCGCCCGGTCCATCGCCGACACGATGGCCCGCACCGACGGGCCGGTGACCGGGGCGAGCCGGGCCTGCTTGTTGCTCGCCGCGCCGAGTGCGGAGATCACCGCCGTCCGTCCCGTCAGGACGGGGACCAGCGCCTCCTCGTCCGTGAGATCGCGCACCACGGCCACGTGGAGGCGTCCGTGCGCAGGTACGCCCAGCCGGGCGGGGTCGCGGACCACCGCCGTCACCTCGTGACCCGCGTCGAGGGCCTGTCGTACGACCTCGCGGCCGACACCGCCCGTGGCTCCGAACACCGTCAGTTTCATCGCCGGCTCCCATTCGAGGGGTGGGGAGGGGTGGGTGAGTATTTACTCACCCCTTCTTCCGCTAGGGTGAGTGAATGCTCACCCCGAAGTCAAGCCGGCCCACTCCCGAGCGGCTCCTCGACGCCGCCGAGACGCTCATGCGCACCATCGGCCTCGCCAACACCACCACGAAGGCGATCGCGCGCGAGGCCGGCTGCTCCGAAGCCGCGCTCTACAAGCACTACGCGAACAAGGAGGAGCTGTTCGTGCGCGTCCTCATGGAGCGCACCCCCAATGCCGGCCCCCTCATGGGAGAGCTCGCCCGCGACCACGCCGAGCGGTCCGTGGAGGAGGGGCTCACCGCCATCGCCCGGCACGCCTCGCTCTTCTACGCCGACGCCATGCCCATGGCCGCCTCGCTCTTCGCCGAGCCCGCCCTGCTGACCCGCCACCGCGAGGGCGTCCAGGAGATCGGCACCGGCCCCCACGTCGTGCGCGACGCGCTGACGGGCCGGCTGCGCCGCGAGCTCGAACGGGGGAGGCTGCGCCCCGACGCCGATCCGGAGGCCGCCGCGGCGCTGCTGCTCGGCGCCTGCTTCCAGCGGGCGTTCTTCCTGCACTTCTCCGGCCCCGAGGTGGTCCCGCCGGTCGAGGAGTTCGCCCCCGCCGTGGCCCGGACCCTGTGGGCAGCTATCCGCTGAGCTCCGCCGCGTACGGCGGCTCCGCGCCCGCCCGGGTGCAGGTCAGCGCCGCCGCGTGGGCCGCGTACGCCAGGACCCCCGGCCAGTCCACCGGGCCGCCGGCCGGACCCGCCGGACCCGACAGGCGGTGCAGCAGGGCGGCGTTGACGGTGTCGCCCGCGCCGATCGTGTCCGCCACCACGACCTGCCGGGCCGCCGCCGTGTACTCGTCGCCTTCCCGGGTCCGGACCACCAGGCCCTGCGCGCCCCGGGTGAGCACCACCGCCGAAGGCCCCGCAGCCAGCCAGTCCGAGACCCGGCCGCCCAGCCACCGGGCGTCCTCCTCCGACAGCTTGAGGACGGACACGTACGGCAGCCAGCCCAGGAATCGGGACCGGTACGCCGCCGGATCCGCGATCAGCGCCGGGCGGATGTTGGGGTCCAGCAGCGTCAGCAGCCCGCGCCCGGACTCCCGGCGCAGCAGGGCCTCGTACGCGCTCGCACCCGGCTCCAGGGCCAGGGAGCAGGTGCCGAGCGCCAGGGCGCGGGTGCCCGCGGGGAGCGCCTCGGGCAGGGCGAACAGCCGGTCGGCCGTGCCCTCCACGTAGAACTCGTATGCGGCCGAGCCGTCCGGTGCCAGCGAGGGCACGGCGAGGGTGGTGGGCTCCGGACCGCGCTGGACCAGCGAGAGGTCCACCCCGGCGGCGCGCAGCCCGGCGAGCAGGCTCTCGCCGAAGCCGTCCGTCGAGACCCGCGAGCAGAAGGCGGCCTCCGCACCGAGCCGGCCCAGCGCCAGCGCGGTGTTGTACGGCCCCCCGCCCGGCCGCGGCACGAGCGCGCCCGGCGGCTGCGCCACGGGCACGAGGTCGATCAGGGCTTCTCCACCGACGACGATCACGCGGGGGAAGGTATCCCATCGGGCGGCGGAACAGGGCGGCGGTATCGTCGGGGTGCCCGGCGGCACCGGCCGCACCCCTGCGGCCGGCAGTCCGAGCAGTTCCACCCGTACCCGCAGCTCCACCCGTACCCGCAGCCCCACCCGCACCAGCAGAATCCCAGGCCAGGAGAACCGCATGTCCCCGTCGCAGTCCGCCGCCCGCCGTACCGTGCTCAAGGGCGCCGCCGCGATCGCGGGGGCCGTGGGAGGCGGGGCGGCGCTCGCGGCCTGTTCCACCGAGGGCACCGGCGGCTCCGGCTCCCCGGCGGTCCCGGCCGCCCCGGTGGAGCTCGGCGCCGCGTCCGAGGTCCCGGTCGGCGGGGCCAAGCTGTTCCGGGAGCAGAAGCTGGTCGTCAGCTGCCCGGCCGCGGGCCAGTACAAGGCGTTCAGCGCGCAGTGCACGCACGCCGGCTGCGTCCTGGACAAGATCGACGACGGCGAGGGCAACTGCCCCTGCCACGGCAGCCGCTTCGACGTGACGACCGGCAAGGTGCTGCGCGGGCCGGCCGCCGAGCCGCTGCCCGCCGTCCCCGTCAGGGCCGAGGGCGGCAAGCTCATCGCGGGCTGATCCGGCGCGCGGGAGGGCGGCCCTACGCCCAGTCCCAGTCGATGCCCAGCAGGCCGCGCCGCACCTCCGGCTCCACCAGGTGCACGACGCGGTGGCGCCCGCTCGGCGTCAGATCCGCGAGTCCGCTGCGCGGCGCCCCGGGCCCCGACCGGCCGAACCGCCGGCAGCGCACCGGCAGGGCGGCCTCGTCGAAGCGGACCTGGAGCACGTACTGCCCGCCGCTGTAGCTGAACCCGCGCACGTACTCGGTGCAGCGGCCGCCGGTCCCGTCCTCGAAGCCGTAGCCGAAGACGTACGTCTCCCCGGTGCGCAGCCGGGTGTCGAAGAGGAGCTCGGCGACCAGCACCTCGGCCTCCCGGTGCCAGCGGACGCGGCCGGTCCGGCAGTTCTCGTCCGCCCGCACGCGGACCCGGGCCGGGTCGCAGCCGGGATCGCCGTGATGGACGGCGAGGTACCGGTCCACGCCGTCACGGTGGGCCCGTACGACGTGCTGCGACTCGCGGCCCAGCAGTTCGCCGCCCGCGCCGATCCGCACCCGCTCGTGGTGGCCGACGGTGTGCAGGCCGCCGTCGGCGGGCAGTTCCATGCCGGCCAGCAGGCCCTCGACGGCCGCGCCGACGCTGACCAGGGCCCGGTACGAGCGGGACGGCGGGCGGACGGCCCCGGACCCGGCGTCCTGCGGGGCGGCCAGCAGCCGCAGCAGGGTCCCCCCGGGCAGTTCCAGGATCTGCTCCAGGGCCCGTACGGCCTTCAGGGACTCGGGGCGGCGCGGCCGCCGCGCGCCCTGCTGCCAGTAGCTGAGGCTGGTCACGCCGAGCTTGATGCCGCGGGCCGCGAGCCGCTGCTGGACCCGGTGCAGGGGGAGGCCGCGGGCGGTGAGGGCGGCGCGTAACGCGAGGTGGAAGGGACCGGCGCGGAGCAGGTGCCCGAGCTCCCGGGCGTCCGCCTGTGCGCCGGTCCGGCCGCTGCCCTGCGCGTTCTGTCCGGTCGACCGCATGACGGCTCCTCCTGTGAACGTTCACGCGCGGTGGGGCGGGAGGGCTGGCGGTGGCGCCGGAGGTCCAGGTGAAAGGACGGCAGTCATTCACACTTCGGTCCCGCCGTTCACACTGCAATGTCACGGCGTATTGAAGCCTGTTGACCTGGTCGCGACAACACCCTGATGCTCCTCACCAGCGTCCGGACGCGCTCCTCCATCCCCACCTCCCCGGCCCCACCGGGGGGATCCCCACACGGGAGGAACGCGATGCGCAACCGAAACCGGCGGCTTTCCCTGGCCGCCGCCCTCACCGCCGTGCTCTTCGTCCTGCCCACCGGTACCGCCACCGCCGCCGGTACCACGGCCCCCGCCCCTGCCCCTGTCGCCGCCTCCGTCACCGCCGCTGCCGCCGGCACCGGCTCCGCCGCCGGTTCCGCCCAGGCGTACAAGCGCCTGAACATCACCATGCAGGCCCAGCAGAAGAGCAACTGGTGCTGGGCCGCGAGCGGCAACACCATCGCCGGCTGGTTCGGCCGCACCTACACCCAGAACCAGTTCTGCAACGCCGCCTTCAACCGCCAGCAGGGCTACGACTGCCCCAACAACCAAGCCACCCTCGGCAACGTCCAGACCGCCCTGGACTGGGCCGGGATCAACCCCGGCTCGTACGTGAGCGGTTGGCTGCGCTACACCACCGTGCAGAGCGAGATCGACGCCAACCGGCCCGTCGAGACCCGGATCCAGTGGTCCAACGGTGGCGGCCACATGCACGTCATCTACGGCTACGACACCGCCGACAGCTGGGTCTACTGGGGCGACCCGTGGCCGTCCAGCGACCGCTACAACTGGGCCTCCCACGCCTGGTACGTCGACAACAGCACCTTCTCCTGGACCCACTCGCTCTACCGGATCGGAGCGTGACCGCCATGACCCAGCGCGCCGCCGCCGCGGTCCTCGCCGCGACCGCCGCCGTCCTCGTCGCCCTTCCGGCCCCGCAGGCCTCGGCGGCCCCCGTGCCGCAGCCCCGGTCCGTCACCGCCGAGACGCGGGCCGCGGCCGGGCGGGCCGCCGCCGCGCCCGACACCCTCGCCACGCTCTCCCGCTTCTTCGCCCGCGAGGGCAAGATCGCGCCGGATGCGGTACGGCCGCGGATCGAGGGCGAGCCGATACCCGTCAGCTACCTCTCCCCGGACTTCGTGGCCGGCAGGGCCGGCGCGCCCGTGGCCCGGCTGGAGTTCCTCGCCAGCGAGGCGGTCGCCTCGGACGGGCAGCGGGCCGCGCTGTGGACGGCCAGGACCGAGGCGGGATGGCAGGTGGTGAACATCGCCACCGGCGACGACGAATTCCGCTACGCGCAGCTCGGCGCCGCGAAACTGCCCGGCGGGACGGTGTTCCGGGAACCGCAGATCGACGCCTGGTACGTGGCCGCGGGCAGCCGGGTGCTGCCGCTGGACGAGGACGCCGAGCGGGCCGTGGGCGCGGGGGGCACCAGCCTCGCCGCGTACCGGGCGCGGGTGGTGCGGGCGTACGGGGACAAGCTGCCGGGGTCCGCGTACGCGAAGGGGGGGGGGGCGGGCGCGTCCGCGGCCGCGGCCGCCGCCCCCG
>LJCW01000023.1 GCA_001298555.1 Actinobacteria bacterium OV450 | reverse complement strand
CAGGACGGCGCCGACACCGGCCGCACCGCCCCTCCGCGTCCGCACACACGAACCCCGGCCGCCGCCCCGACGAAGGCCGACGTCCTGGCGCAGCTGCCCCCACTGCGCGATCGCACATTTCGCCTGCCACGGCACCAGCGATCCCGCGGACCCCTCACGGAGCCGGCTGCTGCTGCACGACCACGCGGAGGACCCGCTCACCGTGCAGAGCCTCGCCCCCGTCGCCCTCGACCACGCCAGACTGGCCTACCTGTCCGCCTGCCGTACCACGGTGACCGACACCGCCGGTCCGCTCGACGAGGCCGTCCCCCCTCGCCTCCGCGCTCCAGCTCGCCGGCTCCCCCACGTCGTGGGCACCCTGTGGGAGACCGACGACCGGACCGCCGTCCGCATCGCCCGGGCCTTCTACGACGGCCTCCGCACGGAGTCTGCGGCCGTCGACCCCGATTGGGCCGCCCGCGCCCTGCACGCGGCCGTACGGCAGGTCCGGGACGGCGACGACCTGCCGTACGGCCATGACCGCAGACGGGCCCCCCTCCTGTGGGCGGCCCACCACCACACCGGGGCGTGAGGGCCCGGCCGCGCCGGGCCGATCGTGCGGGTTGGTGGGACGCTGGGAGGAGGCAGGCCCCGAGCGCCGAGGTGTCGCCCCCCCCGTGGCGCTCCCGGGGCAGCGCTCCGGCGCTCGCGCACGGCCGCGCACCGCGGGCCGCGCGGATCCGCGCCGCACACCGTGGAGGACAACCCATGACATGCGCAAGGCGAAGTGGCGCCATGAAGGCCTCGTCCGCACTGCTCGTGGCGGGCTTCGTGGCCGCGGGCCTGGCGGCGGGCGCCGGTTCCGGGGCCGCGGCCACCGGGGACGCCCTGCGGGCCCCGGCCCCCGCGTGCACGAGTACACAGGTCGCCGCCACCGATGTCCGGACGACCGGGTCCGGGGCGGTGGTCACGGTGACCAACAGGGGCCCGAAGACGTGCGTACTGAACGGCTTTCCCAGCGTGGCGCTCGCGGGCCAGGGCTCGCCGGACAAGAACAAGCCCCTGCGCGTGTTCCGTCAGGGGCGGTCGGCGCCGGTGAAGTTGGCTCCCGGCGCCCGGGCCTCGGCACAGCTCTCCTTCGTGCCCGTGCTGGGCGAGGGGGAAGGCTACTGTGCCGCCGGCGGGGAACCCTTCGTCGCGCCGACGATGGTGGTGGGTGTCGCGGGCGGCCGCTACCAGATCGCGCCCACGGACGGCAGCGAGTTCGCGCTCTGCGGCAACACGGTCCGCAGCACCGCCTTCCGCGCGGCCGGCTCCTGACACCGGCCCGGCCGGTACCGGCGATGCGGCCGGTGACGGTGGGTTGATATAGCGTGCGCACGTCAAACACCTCATTGCACACGCTCACGGGGGAATTCCCGCATGACCTATCCGCCACAGCCAGGCCCCGGCGGCCCCGGCCCGTACGGCCAGCCCGGCCCGTACGCCCAGCAGCTGCCGCAGGGATACCCGCCCCAGCCGGGATACGGGTACCCGCAGCAGCCGGGCCCCGGACACCAGCCCCAGCCCGGATACGGGCAGCCGCAGCAGCAGTACCCCTTCCCGCAGCAGCAGTTCGCGCCGCCCCCGCCGCCCGCCCGGAGCGGGGGGCTGGGCGTCATGAAGATCCTGAAGATCATCGCCGGCGTGGTCGCCGTCATCGTCTGTGTGGTGGGCTACTTCGCGAGCCAGGACGATGCCGACAAGGCTGAGGTCGGGGACTGCCTGACCAACCAGGGCACCACCGTGAGCCCCGACCTCCAGGTGGTGAAGTGCGGTGCCACCAACGCGACGTACAAGGTGGTCAAGGTGATCCCCGACACCCTCGACACCAGCAAGTGCCAGGGCACGTCGGACATCGGCTACCAGGAGCAGATGCGGGGCTCCCGGCGCAGCTCGGGCAAGCGGTTCGTGCTCTGCATCGACGAGCTCAAGAAGAGCTGAGCGGGCCGGTTCGCCCCGGGCCCGCGTCCCGGGGCGGGCGGCGGCCGGGTCGAGTCCGGCCGGGACCCGGACCTGGCTCCGTACCGCCGGCGACGGACTGCGCTCCCGGCCGGCCGTCCGATGAGCCGGCCGTCCGGTGAGCCGGCCGGGGGAGGGGCAGTCACGGTGCGGACGGCCCGTCGTTTCCCGGATATGACTGATCTCATGGTCCGGATCCCGGCGGACTGGCTGGTCCGGGTGTTCCTCTCGCTCCGCCGCGGCTCGTCGCAGGACGCCCGGGTCTCGGCGGCGGAGCTGCGGCCCTTCACCGAGAAGCCCGGCCAGCGGATCCCCGTGCCGCGGACGACCGTTCTGCGCACCGAGCTCGCATTGCGGGGAGAGGTCGAACGGGCCCGGGAGGACGAGCGGCGGGCACGGCTGCTGGAGGAGGCCGACTACCTCATCCGGGCCCGCCTCGGCGGCTGACGCGGAGTCGGATCCCGTCAGTAGACGAGCTTGTACGTCACGTCCTTGGGGATCGGGTGCGGTGACGTGTCGGTGTAGAGGAGCCGGACCCTGGTGTACTGCTGGACGTCGGGGTGGTCCGGCCACGGCCGCGGGTGGCTCAGCGTCACCGTGACCGGGTACGGGCGGAACCGGCCCGCCGCACAGTACGGGGTGCAGTCGTTCACCATGTCGGTGCCGGTGGCCGTCGCGGTCCGCTGCCCCCAGGTGTCCCAGCGCAGCCCCACGAGGCGGTTGTTGCCGTCACCGCAGGCCAGCAGGTACTCCTCGGGCCGTACGCGGGCCTGCGAGAAGCAGTCGACGACCACGACCGGAGCCGGGTCCATGGGGGCGGTGCGGCTCTGTGCGGAGGCCGGTACGACACCTGCCACCAGGGCGGCGGCCGCGCACAGCAGGGTGGCCGTGCGCATCCTGGCTCTTCTGGGTGCGGGCGCGAGCCCGCCTTCTCCTGAAGCGTCCACGAAGCCCTCCTCGCGGCTCGGGTCCCGCCCTCATGGCTCCAGGCCAAGCTTCCCCCATCCGGGCGCACCCCGCACCCGCAGCGCCGGGGCCGGGGCAGTGGCCCCGGCGGAACCGGTTCAGGAGACGGCGTACCACTGGCTGGCCCAGCCGGTGTTGATGGTGCTGGTGGACTGCTCGGCGAGGTTCACGGTGGCGGGCAGGGAGGTCTGGCCGGTCAGCACCGTGCTGTAGCGGAGGTTCGGCGGGGTCAGGCCGGCGTTGACCGAGATCCCGGCGCCCGTGGCCTTGAGGGTGAGCCCGTTGGTGGCCCAGGTGCCGTTGAGGAGGAGGGCGACGAAGTAGGTGCCGGGGGCTGCGGTGAAGGGCTTGGTGAGCGGCAGCGGCTTGGCGATCGCGTCGGTCATCAGCTGGGGCGAGATGTCCGCGGTGGACGCGCGCAGGGTGCCGCTCGCGTCGTAGACACCGAGGTAGCACTGCGAGAGCTGGGCGTTGGGGTCGATGCCGGCCAGCCCGATCCAGATGTTGGACCAGGTGATCTGCTCGCGCAGCACGATCCGCACCAGCGTGACCCGTCCCCCGACCCCGGCCGCGGACTGGGCGGTGACGTGGCCCGCGTCGCCCGGGTCGCCGGTCCAGGCGAGGAGGTTCTGGTCCTGCGGCCGGGGGCCCTCGTACCCGGAGCCGCCGCCCGGCGCGGCCGGAGCGGGGGCGGTCGCGCTGCCGCCGCCCCTCTCCTGCGGGCTGCCACCGGACGAGGTGCAGCCGGTCAGCACGAGCAGCGCGGCGGCGAGTACGGCGGAGAGGGCGGTGGTACGGGTGCGCATGGTCCCCCCATGAGGTGCGGATGTGCCGGAGGGGCCATGGTCACACGGGCCGTGTCCCCCTCTCGCGTGCGGCCCCCGCGATCGGAGGGGGCCGCCCGGCGACTACTTCGGCGGGGCGGCCACCGGCGCGGGCCAGAGGTGGTCGGGGGTGACGACGGAGGTGACCGCGTTCCCGATGAGACCGGACAGGTTCTTGCCCTCGTGGTCCATGTCGCTGTTGACGGACACGACCATGGTGGCCTTCTCGGCGGGCAGCTGGGCGGTGATGGTCTCGTAGCCCGGCAGCTCGCCGTTGTGCCCGAGCCAGCCGTTGAAGTCGAGGATCCCGAGCCCGTACGAAGCCCCCGGGACGACCCCGATCGGGAGCGTACGGAGCCGCTCCGCCTGCGTCTTCGCGGACAGCAGCCGTCCGTCCGCGAGCGCCGGGGCCCAGGCGTGCATGTCGTCCAGGTCGGAGATGATCCCGCCGGCGGCCCAGGCCCAGGAGGGGTTCCACTCGGTGGCGTCGGCGACGGTGCCCTTCGGGGTGAAGTCCGTGTAGCCGTGGGCGTGCGGGTCGGGCATGGCGCTGTCGGAGGGCAGCGAGGTGTCGCCCAGCTTCAGCGGTGTGAACACGTGGTCGCGGAGGTAGTCGCCCAGGGGCCGGCCGCTGACCTTCTCGACCAGCATCCCGAGCAGGACGGTGTTGGTGTTGCTGTACTGCCATTTGGCGCCGGGCTTGAAGTTGGGGGGATGACGGAAGGCGACGTCGAGGAGCCGGCGCGGGGTGTAGGTGCGGTGCGGATCGGCGCGCAGCCCCGCCAGCCATCGCTGGTCCGTCGTGTAGTCGAAGAGGCCGCTGCGCATCTCGGCCAGCTGGCGCAGCGTGACGGCGTCGCCGCCGGGGACGCCGGAGACGTACCGGGAGATGGGGTCGTCGAGCCCGACCTTGCCCTGGTCGACCAGCTGGAGGACGCCGGTGACGGTGAAGGTCTTGGTGACGCTGCCGATGCGGGTGGCGAGGCCGGCCTTCATGGGCGCGCCGGTCTGCCGGTCCGCGACGCCGAAGGACTTCTCGTACGTGCCGCGGCCGGGCATCCAGAGGCCGACGTTCACGCCGGGGATGCCGGCCTCCTTCATGATCCTGGTGATGGCCGCGTCCAGTTTCTGTACGGTCGCGGGATCGAAGTTCTCCCATGCGGACGCGGCGGCCGGCCGGTCGGGGCCGGTGCCCGCGCACAGGGCGGCGAGCAGCAGGACCGCGACGGCGGGCACGGCCGCACGGCGGGGGCGGTGCACGGGGAACGGGCGGTACCGGCCCATGATCGGTCACCTCTGCTCAGGGTCGACGGCACGACGGTCCCCGAGCCCCCAAGGTGCTCAACCCATCCTAAAAGCCCCACGCTTCCGCCGCGACCCCCTCGACGGCGCCGCCGGTGACCGCCGCGAACCCGCCGGCCGCGCAGGCGCACCGCGGTTCCCCTGACGGCCCGCCGGCGGTCGACGCCCTCTTCCGGCAGTTCCGCGACGGCCTGCGGCTGCCCGACCACCCGGGCTGGAACCGGGACGCCCTCCACGACTGCCTGCGCGATCTCGGCCGGCTGTCAGCGGACCAGGTCCTGCCTGCCCCGGAGTCATTCCAGGCCGGCCCCCGGGGTCAGTGGCCCGGGGCGATGGGGAGTTGACGCTTGTGTTCCGTGAGGCGGTAGCGGCGGACGATCGTGTCGAAGGCGCGCTCGTCGACCGGCTTGCCCTCCAGGAAGTCGTCGATGTCGTCGTACGTGACGCCCAGCGCATCCTCGTCGGCCTTGCCCGGGTCCAGGGTCTCCAGGTCCGCCGTGGGGGTCTTCCAGACCAGCTCGGCGGGGGCGCCCAGGACGTCGGCCACGGCGCGGACCCTGCGCTTGGTCAGGCCGGTCAGCGGGACCAGGTCCGCCGCGCCGTCGCCGAACTTGGTGAAGAAGCCGGAGACCGCCTCCGCCGCGTGGTCCGTGCCGACGACCAGGCCGTCGTGGGCGCCGGCCACCGCGTACTGGGCGATCATGCGCTGGCGGGCCTTGATGTTGCCCTGCACGAAGTCCTGGTGGTGGGCGTCCCGGAAGACGGTTCCGCCCGCGAGGGCGGCCTCCAGTGCGGCGTCGCTGGCCGGCCTGACGTCCACCGTCAGCACCCGGTCGGCCCGGATGAAGCCGAGCGCGAGCTGGGCGTCCTTCTCGTCGGCCTGGACGCCGTACGGCAGCCGCATCGCGTAGAACGTCGCCTCGTGCCCGGCCGCGCGGGCCCGCTCCACCGCGAGCTGGCAGAGCCGGCCGGCCGTGGTGGAGTCCACTCCGCCGCTGATGCCGAGCACCAGGGAGCGCAGGCCCGTCGAGGTGAGCGCCTCCGCGAGGAAGGCCACCCGGCGCTCGATCTCCCGGTGCGCGTCGAAGGACTCCGACACCTGGAGTTCCCGGGCGATCTCCTGCTGCACAACGGTGGACGCCGGCCGGCTCACGGCTGCTCCTCGTGGTCGATGGTGGTTCGTGGTCGCTGCGCTGCTGACCCTAGTCGAAGCCCGCTCCCGCCCCGAAAGCGGGCGCCCGAGGTCGTGGACTTGACAGACGGCGGCCAATGTAATGACACTCAAAGTGCAACATCTTGGATGCCGCATGTCCGTGCCGCATGTCCCAGGGGGGTCAGGAGGCAGTCATGGCGGAGCGCCGAACCTACGCCCTCGCGGGAATCGCCATGGGCGCGGTCTGGATCATGGGCTCGGACACCAGTCCCCGGGACCACGCCCTGCGGCTCCTCGCCCTGGTCACGGCCGCCGGAGTGGCGATGGCCCTGCTCCACCGGCGCCGGGCCCGCCTCGGACGGCCCGTGGACCGGCGGCTGCACTCGGGCCTGCTGCTGGGCAAGGTGCTGCTCGTCGTCGTGGCCCTGGCCCTCGACGGCCTGCTCGGCCTGTGGGTCTCCGAGCCGAGCCTGATCACGGCGGCCCTGCTGTGCCTGATCATCGCGTTCGGCGGCCCCTCCCTGCACCGGTGGCTCGCGCGCGACGGGGAGGGCCGTCGCGAGGGCCGGCGACCCGCTCCGCCGGTGGGTGTCCGGTTTCCGCCCGAGGCCGGGGCCGAGGCCGGGCCCGAGGTCGAGATCGGGGTCGGAGCCGGGGTGGAAGCCGGACCCGGGGTCGGCGCCGGCGGCGACCGGGACCGGCCGGACTCCGCTTAGGCGCTGTTCGTGTCCGTGGTCGTGTCCGTGGCCGCGAGGAGGGCGTGTACGGCTGTTTCCATGGTGCGGGTGGCCGCTTCGGTGGTGAGGCCGCTGTTGCGCCAGTGGTACCAGGCGCCCCAGGTGGTGACGGCGTCCAGTCCGTGGAGTACTTCGGTCCTGCGTTCGGCGGGCAGTCGGCCGAGCTCTTCGGCGAAGATGTCGGCGAGCCGTGCGCGGGCGAAGTCGAGGACCTGGCGGGTGACCTCGCTGATCCGGTCGCCGGGCTTTTCGATGCGCAGGAGGGTCAGCTGCGCGGGTGTGATCCATTCCAGGATCCGGGAGCGCTGTTCGGTGAGGGCCGCGACACGGACCTCCCTGGGGCCTTCCGTCGGCAGGGGTTTGATCTGTTCGATCAGCTGCTCCAGGCGCCGGGTGATGGCGGTCTCCACGAGCTGGGACATGTCGGCGTAGTGGTGGAAGACCAGGCGGCGGGAGACTCCGGCGCGTTCGGCGACGCGGTCCGCGGGGAAGTGGGACTCGCCTTCGTCGAGCAGGGACAGCACGGCGTCCGCGATCTTCACCCGGGACTGGCGGCTGCGCTCGGCGCGGCCGTCCGCGAGTCGTTCCTCTGGCTGCTGAGCCGACTGCTGCACGTTGACCCCTCCCGGCCTCACTCTCCGCCATTGTCGCAAACCGGGGCGCGGTGCCCGCCCGGCATCACCGGCGTTGAATAAATTGCATCGCGAGTGCAATGATGCGCGCATGTTCGTCACCCTGGGGCGCTGGTGCGCCCGCCGGCCGAAGCGGGTCGCCGCCGCCTGGCTCCTGTTGCTGGTCGGCCTGGCCGCCGCGGTGGGGGTCCTCGGCAGCGCCACCACCGAGACGGTCTCCATACCCGGCAGCGACAGCCAGGCCGCCCAGGACGCCGCCCGCGTCTTCGCCGACCCCGCCTCGGGCCGCCAGCCCCTCGTCCTGCACACCGCCGCGGACGCCGCGCCCCTCACCTCGGCCGGCGCCCGCGACGCCGTCGAGGCGGCGGCCCGCGCCCTCACCGCGCGCGACCACGTGGTCGCGGTGACCACCCCGTACGAACCGGCCGGCGCCGCGGCCCTCGCCCCCGACGGGCACACCGCCTACCTCTCCGTCGAACTGGACGTGGCGGGCCGCGACATCACCGCGGACATCGCCCATGACCTCGTGGACGCCGCCGAACCGGCCCGTGCCGCCGGGATCGAGGTCACGCCCGGCGGGAACCTCGCCTCCGCGGCCGACAAGAAGTCCACCAGGCGAAGCGAGGTCATCGGGCTCGTCGCCGCTTTCGCCGTTCTCTTCCTCGGCTTCCGCAGGCCGGTCGCCGCCGCCGGGGCGGGGGCGGTCGCCGTCGTGGGCCTCGGCATCTCGCTCGCGGTGATCGGCCTGACCGGCCACCTGATGGACATGCCGTCCTCCGGCGCCACCATCGCGGCGATGATCGGGCTCGGCGTGGGCATCGACTACAGCCTCTTCTGTCTGACCCGGTTCCGTGAGCTGCTCGCCGACGGGACGGAGGTCGAGGACGCCGCCGCCCTGACGACCGGCGCCTCGGGCAAGGCCGTGGCCTTCGCCGGCACCGCGGTCATCGCGGCACTCGCCAGCCTGGCCCTCGGCGGCCTGCCCCTGCTCCAGGCGCTGGCCCTCGCGCCCGGCATCGCCGTCCTGGCCGCCATGGCGGCCACCCTCACCCTGCTCCCCGCGCTGCTCGCCCTGCTGGGACGGCGCCTGGCCCCCGCCCCCGACGCCGCCCCCGCTCCGGGCGCCCCCGACGCCGATGACCTGCCGGAAGCCGCCCGGGCGCCCGAGCGCGGCTGGGCGCGCATCGCCCGGCACGTCGCCGACCGGCCGTGGCGGTACCTGCTGGCGGGCCTGGCCTTCTTCGTCCTGCCGGCGCTCGCCGCGGCCCAGCTGTCCTTCGGCCAGCTCGACGGCGGCGACAAGTCCGCGGGTACGGCGGGACGTACGGCCTACGACCGGCTCGAAGCCGCGTTCGGCCCCGGCGTCAACGGCCCGCTCCAGGTCACCGACACGTTGCCGAAGCCGGCGTCCGGACCCGCGGATCCCGCCGTCACCGGCGTCGGCCGGGCACTGAGGGACACCAGCGGCGTCGCCGCCGTCGGACCGGCGCAACTGAGCCGCGACGGCAGGACCGTTCGCTGGCAGGTCACGCCCACCACCGCGCCGGGTGATCCGGGCACCGCCGGTCTCGTCCGCCGCCTGCGCGAGCGCAGCCTCCCGGCGGCCACGGCCGGCACCGGCCACGAAGCCCATGTAGGCGGCATCCCCGCGACCCAGCTGGACCTCAACGACCGGCTCGCGCAGCGACTGCCCGCCGTCATCGGGGTCGTCCTCGCCATCGCCGCGCTGCTCCTGCTGCTGGCCTTCCGCTCACCGCTCGTCGCCGCCAAGGCGGCCGTGCTGAACCTCCTCTCGGTGGCCGCCGCCTACGGCGTGCTCACCGCGCTGTTCCAGTGGGGCTGGGGAGCGGCGCCGCTCGGCCTTCCGGGACCCGTCCCGGTCCCCGGATACGTACCGCTGCTGATGTTCGCGGTCCTGTTCGGGCTCTCCATGGACTACGAGGTCTTCCTGCTCAGCGCCGTCCGCGAGGCATGGCTGGCCACCGGCGACAACCGGGGCTCGGTGATCGCAGGCCTCGGCAGGACGGGCAGGATCATCACCTCCGCCGCGCTCATCATGGTGTGCGTCTTCCTCGCCTACCTCCTGTGGGACGACCCCGTCGTCAAGATGTTCGGAGTCGGCCTCGCTACCGCGGTCGCGATCGACGCCACCGTCGTCCGCGGGCTCCTCGTCCCCACCACGATGGTCCTGCTCGGCAAGGCCAACTGGTGGATCCCCCGTCGGCTCGACCGCCTGCTGCCGCAGATGCACATCGAAGGCGGCCCGGAGACCTCCGTACCCGAACCCGTGAGGAACGCATGAACCACACCGCTCCGTCCGAAGCGCCCGCGCGCGCCGTCGGACACGGCACCGGCGCGAGGCGTCCCCGACGCACCCGGCGCCTGGTCCTGGCCGGCGCGTGCGCGCTGATCGCCGGACTCGTACTGACCGACCGCGTCGCCGCCGGTGTCACCGAGGGCCGCATGGCCGACCGGATGGCCGCCCGGCAGAGCGCCCTGGTGGCGGCGCCGGACGTCTCCATCGACGGATTCCCGTTCCTGTGGCACGCCGCGGCCGGCAGCTACCCGCAGGTGGAGGTCGAGGGCCGGGCCGAGACACAGGACGGGCTGCCCGTCACCGCCGCCTTCGACCTGCACGACGTGTCGAGGAGGCGGGGAGGGTACTCGGCCTCCGCGGCGCGGGCCGCGTTCAGCGTTCCGCTCGACGCGCTCGCGGCCAAGCGCGGCTCCGACGTCCGGCTGACCGGGCGTGACGGGAAGCTGCAGATCACCCGGACGATCATGGGGATGCCGCTCGTCGTGACCGCCGCACTCAAGCTGACCGGTGACACCGTCACGCTCGAACCGACCGCGGCGTCGCTGGCCGGCCGCGCTCTCGACCCGGCCAACCCGCGGATCGTGGCCGCGCTCAATGCGGTGGAACGCAAGATTCCGGAGCTGCCGCTCGGCCTGGCCCCGTCGTCGGTCTCCGTCGACGACGGCGCCGTGACCGTGCACAGCGAGGCCAAGGACCTGGCCCTGCCCGCCCGGACGTGACCGCGCGGTGCCGGGCGGGGCGGCCGGGCCCCGCCCGGCGTTCACCGGCTCTTGCGCTGGGCCTCGACGATGCTGCGTACCGTGCCGTCCACCCCGGCGCGGCTCTGCACCCGCTCCGAAAAGGCGGGGAACTGCCCGGCGATCGCCACCAGCGCCTTCAACTCGGCCGGTGCGACGTTGACTTCGCACAGGTTCCGCTCGACGGCGCGGACCACGCCGCGCGCCACCTGCCCGGGCGACACCGTCCGGGCGCCGGCGGGGGTCTTCGCGCCGGTCGCGGCGAACATGCCGGCGTCCCGGACGTATCCGGGCTGGACGAGCGAGACCCCCACGCCCGTGCCGTGCAGGTCCTGACGGAACGCCAGCGCGAAGCCGCGCAGCCCGAACTTCGTCGCGTTGTACAGGGAGGACGACTTGGTGGCGGCCTTGCCGGAGATCGAGCCGATCAGCGCGATGTGCCCCTGGCCCACGTCCACCATCCGGGGTGCCAGCAGGCGTGCCAGCATGATCGGCGCACGAAGGTTCACGGCGAGGGACCGGTCGATCTGCTCGGGGGTGTAGTCGAGCACGTCGCCGCTCGACGGGAGCGCGGCGTTCGCGATCAGGATGTCCGTCTCGGGGCACTCCTCGGCCAGCCGGGCGACATCGGACGCGTCCGCCAGGTCGGCGAGGACGGCCCGCGCCCCGAGCTCGTCGGCCACGGCCTTCAGGGCGTCCTCGCGGCGTCCGGTGACCACCAGTTTCGCGCCCTTGGCGGCGAGTGTGCGGGCCAGTGTGAGGCCGATGCCCCCGGTGACACCGGTGAGGAGAACGGTTGATCCGGTGATGCGCATCCCAGTACCCTCCCTGTTGTTCGTTCGAACGAACAGTAGTCACGAGGTGAGTGTCGTGTCCATGCCCAGTGACCGTCCGGGCGGATGTGAGAATGGCGGGCATGGAGAAGGCCGCCGACACCCGCCAGAGCATCATCGACGCCGTGCTGCGCATCATCGGGCAGGACGGGATCGCCGCGGTGAGCAACCGGCGGATCGCGAGGGAGGCCCGGGTCTCCCTGGGTTCGGTCACCTACCACTTCGCCACCCAGCACGAACTGCTGCGCGAGAGCCTGCTGTACTTCGTGGGCGAGGAGACCAGGCGCTTCACCGAGATGGCCGATGCCTGCACGGGCGACCGCCTCGACCTCCAGGGCGCCGCGGACGCCGTGGGGCTGGTGGCCGGCGGTACCGAGTTCGACAGCCGGCGCATCGCCCCCTTCGAGCTGTACATCCAGGCGGGCCGCGACGAACGCCTGCGGGCGGCGGCCGCCGAATGCTTCGCGGCGTACGACCGGCTCGCCACCCGCATCCTCCGCGGTCTCGGCCTGCCCGACGCCGAACGGCTGGCGAGCACCGCGGTTGCCCTCGTCTTCGGGCAGCAGCTGCGCCGGCTCGCCACGGGATCGCCCGCGGAGGACCTGGTCGACACCCTGCTCGTCCTGACGCAGCCCGCACCCCGCTGAGCCGCGCCCGGGGGAGTCCCGTGGTACCGCCGGGATCAAAGCCCCATGGGGCCGCCGGGCCAAGGCCCCGTGGGGCTGGTGGGGTCAAAGCCCGTTGGGGGGACGGCCGCTCGCGCTAGTGTTCGCCCGTGAGCCTTCATGTCGTCATCGGATTCGGGCCCGCAGGGGCCGCCACCGCCCGGCTTCTGGCCGAACAGGGCCATACCGTACGGGTGGTGACCAGATCGGGACGCAGCGCCGAGCCCGGTGTCGAGCACGTCGCGCTCGACGCCACCGACAGCAGACGGCTCGCCGAGGCCGCCCGGGGGGCCACCGCCATCCACCAGTGCGCCGCCCCGCCCTACCACCGCTGGGCGGACGAGTGGCCGCCGCTGGTCTCGTCCGTCTGCGCGGTGGCGGAGGAGACCGGCGCCGTCCTGGTGCTCCTGGGCAACCTCTACGCGTACGGACCCGTGGAGGGCCCCCTCACCGAGGCGATGCCCCTGGCGGCGACCGGGACCAAGGGACGCGTCCGCGCCGCCGGCTGGGAGACGGCGCGCAGGCTGCACCGCGAGGGCCGCATCAAGGCCGTCGAGGTACGGGCCTCGGACTTCTTCGGACCCGGCGTGACCGACGGCGGACACCTGGCCGGGCGGGTCGTGCCGCCACTGCTGCGCGGCAAGCCGGTCTCCACCCTCGGGGACCCCGACGCCCCGCACAGCTGGACCTACCTCCCCGACGTGGCCAGGGCCCTGGCCGAGGTCGCGGGCGAGGAGCGGGCCTGGGGCCGGGCCTGGCACGTTCCGACCGGACCCGCGCTGTCCGTACGGGAGATGGCGGGCCTCCTCGCCGCGCAGGCGGGAACGGCGCCGGCCACGGTCCGCAGGCTGCCGCCCGCGCTGCTCGGCGCGGCCTCGCTCTTCTCCCCGCTGCTCCGTGAACTGAAGGAGGTCCGCTACCAGTTCGACCGTCCCTTCGTCGTCGATTCGAGCGCGTACGAGGCCGAGTTCGCCGTCCGCGCCACCCCCGTCGACGAACAGGTCAAGGCGACGGTGGACTGGTGGCGCGAACGACTGGCCACACCCCGGTGACGCCCCGGGCGGAGGACGGTGACACGGAGGACCCGGCCGCCGGAGCACGCCGCGACGACATCGCGATCGTGGGCATGGCCTGCCGGTTCCCGGGGGCGCCCGACCTCAACCGGTACTGGCAGCTCCTCAACGCCCCGCGGCCGCAGTTCTCCAGCGTCCCCGAGGAGCGGTGGCGCTCCGCCGCGTTCCTCGCCGACGACCCGCGCGACGCGTCCTCCACGTACACGGACACCATGGCCCTGCTGCCGGACGTGGGCCACTTCGACGCGGCGCACTACGGCATCCCACCCCGGCGGGCCCGGTCGATGGACCCCCAGCACCGGCTGCTGATCGACCTCGCGCGGGAGGCCATCCAGGACGCGGGCTGGGAGACCGGGGGCTTCGACCGCGAGGAGACCTCGGTGATCACCTCGCTCACCGAGAGCGGCTACCGCGAACTGAGCACCATGCGGATACGCATGCGCCAGTTGGCCGGCGGCGAGTTCGGGGCGCGGGCGGACGACCCCCGGTGGGCGGAGACGGTCCGCGCCGTGGACGGGCTGCACGGCACGTCCGTGGCCGGGCTCCTCCTCAACATGGGCCCCAACAGCATCAGTTCGGTCTTCGACCTGCACGGCGAGAGCTACGCACTGGACTCGGCGTGTTCCGGCGGCCTCATGGCGGTGGCCAACGCCGTATTCGCCCTGCGCGCGGGACGCTGCCGCATCGCACTCGCCGGCGGCGCCCAGTTGATCCTCGCCCCCGACCTCCTGGTGGGGCTGAGCCGCATCGGCGCCCTCTCGCGCAGCGGCCGGTGCCTGCCGTTCGGTGCGCGGGCGGACGGCTTCGTCCTCGGAGAGGGCGCGGGCCTCCTCGTCCTGCGCCCCCTGGCCGACGCGCGGGCCGCGGGCGACCGGGTCTACGCGGTGATCCGGGGCGTGGGCACGGCCAACGACGGAACCGTGCAGGGCGGCATGCACCCCGAGGCGGCGGGCCAGCTGCGGGCGCTGCGCCGGGCCTACCGCGATGCGGGCCTGGCCCCGGACTCGGTGGGCTACCTGGAGGCGCACGGCACCGGGACCAGGGTCGGCGATCCGGTCGAGGTCGGGGTGCTGCGCGAACTGCGCGGTGACCGGGGTGCGCCCGCCTTCCTCGGCGCGGTGAAGGCGGTGGTGGGGCACTCGCTGAACGCCGCCGGGATCGCCGGACTCATCAAGACCGTACTGGCGGTGCAGCGCGGGGTGATACCGCCGCAGCCGGAGTTCGAGCCGGCCGACCCGGCCGGACTCGATGCGGCCCGGCTCACCATCCCGACGCGGGCGACCCCGTGGCCGGAACCGGGGCGGCCGCGCCGGGCAGGGGTGAGTGCCTTCGGGTTCGGCGGCACGGGGGTCCACCTGGTGGTGGAGGAGGGCGGCCGGGAGCCCGCCCGACCGGCGCCGGACCGGGGACCGCAGCTCCTGGTGCTCAGCGCCCGGGACCGGCCCGGGCTGGCGCGCTACGCCCGGGACCTGGCACACACGCTCACCGTCGACCGGCTGCCGCCGGACCGGGTGGCCGCAACCCTGGCCCGCCGGGCTCCCCTCGGCCGGCGGCTGGCCCTGGTGGTGCGGGACACCGCCGACGCCGTCGCACAGCTGACTGCGGCTGCGCAGGACGAGGAGGCGGGCCGCACCGCCGGCGGCGCACCGGAACAGGCGTCCGGCCCGGCCCGCCCGGCCGCTCCGGACACGAGCGTGCGGACACCCCCGTGCACCCTGCCGCCGAGCCCGCTCGCCCCACGGCGCCACTGGGTGGTGGACGACGCGGCCCGCGCGCCGGCGGACCCGCCCGACCCGGGGCGGCCACTCGGACCGGCGACCGGGGCGGCACGGGGCGCCGACGCCGCCGGCGCGTCCGCGGATTCGATCGTCCTCGAAGCGGTCTCGCGGACCGGCGTCTTCCCCCTGTCCGACCTCGACGCGCGGATGACGCTGACGACCGACCTGGGCTTCGACTCCCTGATGCTGCAGGAGCTGGAAGTCGTCCTAGGCCGGCGGGTGCCCGGCTTCTCCTCCGACGAGACGTACGCGCCCGGGCTCACCATCGAGCGGCTGATCACGCTGGTCGCCCCGCACCTCACCGGCGCACCGGCGCCCGGTGGACCGCCGCCCCCGCAGCCGGACGCCGCCGACCGGGACACCGCCGGCACGTGCGTCGAGGACTTCCCGGAAGTGCTGGAGTTCGAGGAGCGCCTGCGCTCGATCACGGCAGCCGGCACGGACTTCCCGTACTTCCGGGTCCACGAGGGCACCGTCCGCGACACGACACGCGTCGGCGGCCGGTCCTACCTCTCCTTCGGCAGCTACAACTACCTGGGACTCTCCGGCCACCCGGCGGTCAACGAGGCGGTCCACGTCGCCGTGGACCGCTACGGGACCTCGGTCTCCGCGAGCCGGATGCTGTCCGGCGAACGGGACCTGACCGTACGGCTGGAGCGGGTGCTCGCCGGGTTCCTCGGGGTCGAGGACTGCCTGGCCCTGGTCAGCGGCCACGCCACCAACGTCACGGCCATCGGGCACCTCGTCGGCGCGGGCGACCTCGTCCTCCACGACGCGCTCGCCCACGACAGCATCCTTCAGGGATGTGCCCTGTCCGGCGCGGCCCGGAGGCCGTTCGCCCACAACGACATGGGCCGGCTGGAGCACATGCTGAGGGTCAACCGGTCCCGGTTCAGGCGGGTGCTGATCGCCGTCGAGGGCGCGTACAGCATGGACGGCGACCTGGTCGACCTACCCGCGGTCGTCGAGTTGAAGAAGCGTTACGGCGCCCTGCTGCTGGTCGATGAGGCGCACAGCATCGGCACGGTGGGCGAACATGGCCGCGGAGTGGGGGAGTTCTACGGCATCGACCGCCCCGCCGTGGACCTGTGGATGGGAACCCTCTCCAAGGCCTTCGCCAGTTGCGGCGGTTACCTGGCCGGCTCGGCGCGGACGGTGCGGTGGCTGCGGCACACGCTGCCCGGCTTCGTGTACAGCGTCGGCCTGACCCCCGCCAACGCGGCCGCGGCGCTGGCCGCCGCCGAGCTGATCGCCGCGGAACCACAGCGGGTGCGTACGCTCCGGCGGAACGCGGACCTGTTCCTCGGGCTGGCCGCCTCGGCCGGTCTGGCGACGGGCTCCAGTGCCCGTACGCCGATCGTGCCGTGCCTGCTGGGGGGCTCCGCGCGGACCCTGCGCGTCGCGGACCGGCTGTTCGACCGCGGGATCATCGCCGACCCGATCTTCCACCCCGCGGTGGAGGAGGGGCTCGCGCGGCTGCGGTTCTTCCTCACGAGCGAGCACACCGAGCGCGACGTCCGCCGCGCCGTGGCGGTCCTGGCCGAGGAGGTGGCGGCCACCGAGGGGTGACTCAGAACAGGGTGCGCTCTATGCGGTCGAGCGCGGCGGACGTGCCGGAGGCCTCTTCGCCCGCAGCCGTGGCGGCAGGCGCGTTCCCGTCGCCGGCCGCCGCGGGCGGCGCGGGGCGTTCCGCGCCGCCGCCGCGCAGCCGCTGGGCGAGCAGATAGGCGATGACCTCCGCCTCCTGCTCCTGCACGTCGTCGTACGTGGCGCGCAGGAGCATGTCGCGTACGAGGTCGGGGTCGAGGTTGGGGAAGAGGATGCGGGAGCTCGCCTCGTCGAGGAGGCCGGCCCCGCGGTGGCAGCAGATGATGTGTCCCAGCTCGTGCAAGATGATGTGCTCCTGATGCGCGCTGGTGGTGTTGGCGTCGTAGAAGATCAGGTCTTCGTCGCGTGCGGCGACCCACATGCCGCACGGCTGTGACGCGGGCATCGGCATGGGAACCAGCGTGATCGGCCGGTCGCGGACCTCGCCGAGGAAGCGGCAGAGCTCGGCCACATCGGCTCCCTCCGGCAGGTCCAGGGCGGCGAGCCGCCGTGCGCCGTCCTTGCGGAGCTTCTTGAGCCGGCTGCGGCGGTCCCGGCCGGCCGGCCGTCCCAGGCCGGGGACCCTCACTCCGGGTCCGAGGGGTCCACGGGGTCTGCGGGGTCTGTGACGGGAGGAAGGCCCTGCAGCTGCCGGTACTGGTCCATGATGGCCGTGATGGCCTGGAGGTTCTCCTTCTTCATGCCGGCCGCGCGCATCGCCACGGAGCGGACGCCCGCCTGCCGCAGGGCCTCGATGGCGGCGACCTCGCCGAGCACCGACTCGGCGACCTTGTCGTCGAAGAAGTAGGCGACCGACACGCCGAAGAAACGGGCGAGGGCGGCCAGCAGGTCCGGTGAGGGGTTGGAGCGCTTGCCGGTCCGCAGCTGCGACAGGTACACGCCGCCGACCTTGAGGTCGGGGTTGGCCCGCTTGAGTTCCTCGGCCACCTCGGCGTTGGTCCAGTGCCTGCCCTTGGGGCGGACCGTCTTGAAGAGGTTGTCCAGGCGCACTGCCAGCACGGGCCGGTCGTCACTCTCGGACACTGCGCATCTCCCTCCCGTCACCTCCCCGGAATTGCTCTCAGCTATTTTCCAGTTTTGCAGATTAGCGGTCAGTTGACAATCCGCCGTGAGTCCGCCACGGTGGAGCCTGTCGATAGCTGACAGCTAACTTTGCTCACGGGGGTAGCCGAGTGGGGCGTCAGTCGTGTCGGCGGGCGGGCCGGCCCTCGGGGATGGGGGCCGGCCCCCGCTCAACCGATCTTCCGGTAGACGGAAGCGACCTGGGCGAGCCAGGCGACCTCCGCGGTGAAGTCGTCAGGGTCGCGGTCGTCGAAATCGCCGGCGTCCTTGCTGTGGACGGGGACCGTCCCGGTGCGCTTCGCGTGCAGGGCCTGTCTGATCTGCGTCGCCTCGGCGTACGCCTGCCGGTACTCGCTGCTCGTCCCGGGTTCCTCGGTCCCGGGCGCGGGGGCGGGAGCGGCGGAGCGGTCGATGTACGGGCGCAGGTCCCGCCAGCCGTCCCGTATCTCGATCACCCGCCGGTGCAGGCGGTAGTGCAGGTCGGAGACCGCGGCCGACCCCGAAGGCTCCAGGACGATGTCCGGGGAGGCCTCGTACAGGTCCCGCCAGAGCGGGTAGAGCGCCCGGTAGGACCGGTAACTGCGCACCCACTCCAGCAGTTTGGCCGCCGACGCCTCCCAGGAGGAGATGGTCAGGCTCAGCGACAGCACGACGATGCCCGCCGCGCTGAACACGGACGCGGCGACCTGCCAGACGCCGATGTCGATCCCCCACGCGGCGGTGAGGATGTTCACCGTCCGGCACGCGCAGTACAGGAACAGGATCACCGCCGAGACCGACAGCAGGCGCAGGGCCTGCCGCAGCGAGGCCTTGTCCGTCATCCGGGCGTAGGGACCGCACTGCCGGAAGATCGTCACGCACGGAACCGCCTGGGACACGATGAAGACCAGGAGGTACGTGAGGACCAGGGGCCGGCCGCTGCCCGTGTTGAAGTCCGACGCCGGCCGGCCCGGCCCGTCGGCGATGAAGAAGAGCGCGATCAGGAGCACGCCGAGGACCGCACCCGTCACCAGCCAGGAGCGGACCCTGCGCACCACTTCCCCGGTGTCCGTCGCCCAGCGCAGCAGGATGATCTGCGCGCTGACGCAGAACGCGACCGCCGACACGTGCATCACCAGGATGGCGAGGTTCCCGACGCCCAGGAGGCTCCCGCCCCCCATGGCGAAGGCGCCCATGGTGAAGGTGAGGCACTGGAGCAGCAGGGTGACGACGAGGGCGCGGTAGGCGCTGTCACGCCAGCTGCGCCCCACCTGGCAGAGCCGGTAGGCGAGTGCGGCGTACGACGAGAGCGCCGCGATGGCGAAGCAGAGGGTTCTGGTGAGGATCACGGCTCGTTGCGGGGCTTCTCGTCCAGCGGAACCGTCAGTCCGATGCCCTCGGCCGCCACCGCGATGGCGAAGTCGAAGTAGGCGGACTCGTCCCGGACGCTGTCGTGGGTCCGGCTGAAGACCTGGAACACCAGCAGGCCGATCAGGCTGCTCCACAACGCGATGCCGCGCTCGATGAGGTCCGAGAACGGGGCCTCGGGCGTACCGCCGAAGAGCGCCACCGCCTCCGGCAGGAGCAGCGGCGGTCCGGGCACCGCCCGCCGGGGCGGGGTGAGTTCGCCGTCCGCCAGTGCGGAGCGCACGATGCCGGCCAGCACCGCGGGTGTGCGGGCGGCGGCCGGGACCGTGTCCTGCGGGGCGTGGTAGCCGGGCACGGGGGAGCCGTAGATCAGTGTGAACTCGGGGGAGTTGGCGAAGGACCACTCCCGCAGGGCGCGCGTCACCGCGAGGAGCCGCTCCCCGGCCGACCCGCCGGCGGCGCCGACGGCCTGATCGGCCCGCTCCATCGCGGCGGCGGAGTCGTCGTAGGCGTCGATGACGAGCGCGGTCAACAGGTCGTCGCGGTGCGGGAAGACGCCCTCCACGTCGGCGACGGCGAGAGCGCCGGCTTCGGCGACGGCTTCCAGGGACAGCCCTGCGGCGCCGAGTTCCCCGAGCAGTCGGCGGGCGGTCGCCTTGACGGCTGCCGCTCGTGCGGCGTTCTCATCGGTGGCCCTTGCGGAAACATCCATGGCCAAACCGTACCGGTCGGTCACCGCGGCTCAGGGGCATTCACCGGACCAGCACGCGGACCCGCCGTGATCCAGCCATGGACCGACCGGTTCCGGATCCTTGGCGGTGTGATCGCCCGCGTCGCGAGGTGATCGCTCGCGCGTCCAGCGCACGGCACGGGCTCGCGTTTGCATAGCCATGCGTTTAAGTGCATACTCTTCCCATGTCTAAGGTTCTCACCTCCCTTCCCGCCGGCGAGCGCGTCGGCATCGCCTTCTCGGGCGGCCTCGACACCTCCGTCGCGGTCGCGTGGATGCGCGACAAGGGTGCCGTCCCCTGCACCTACACCGCCGACATCGGCCAGTACGACGAGCCCGACATCGCGTCGGTGCCCGGCCGTGCCCAGGCCTACGGTGCCGAGATCGCGCGCCTGGTCGACTGCCGGGCGGCGCTGGTCGAGGAGGGCCTGGCCGCACTCGCCTGCGGCGCGTTCCACATCCGCTCGGGCGGCCGTGCGTACTTCAACACCACCCCGCTCGGCCGCGCCGTCACCGGCACCCTGCTGGTCCGGGCGATGCTGGAGGACGACGTACAGATCTGGGGCGACGGCTCGACCTTCAAGGGCAACGACATCGAGCGGTTCTACCGCTACGGCCTGCTCGCCAACCCCCACCTGCGCATCTACAAGCCGTGGCTCGACGCCGACTTCGTCACCGAGCTGGGCGGGCGCAAGGAGATGTCCGAGTGGCTGGTCGCCCACGGCCTGCCCTACCGGGACAGCACCGAGAAGGCGTACTCCACCGACGCCAACATCTGGGGCGCCACCCACGAGGCCAAGACGCTGGAGCACCTCGACACCGGCGTGGAGACCGTGGAGCCGATCATGGGCGTGCGGTTCTGGGACCCGTCCGTCGAGATCGCCACCGAGGACGTCACGATCGGCTTCGACCAGGGCCGCCCCGTGACGATCAACGGCAAGGAGTTCCACTCCGCCGTCGACCTCGTGATGGAGGCGAACGCCATCGGCGGCCGCCACGGCATGGGCATGTCCGACCAGATCGAGAACCGGATCATCGAGGCGAAGAGCCGCGGCATCTACGAGGCGCCCGGCATGGCGCTGCTGCACGCCGCGTACGAGCGCCTCGTCAACGCGATCCACAACGAGGACACCCTCGCGCACTACCACAACGAGGGACGGCGCCTCGGCCGGCTGATGTACGAGGGCCGCTGGCTGGACCCGCAGGCCCTGATGGTCCGCGAGTCCCTCCAGCGCTGGGTCGGCTCGGCGGTCACCGGCGAGGTCACCCTGCGGCTGCGGCGCGGCGAGGACTACTCGATCCTCAACACCACCGGCCCGGCCTTCAGCTACCACCCGGACAAGCTGTCGATGGAGCGCACCGAGGACTCCGCGTTCGGCCCGGTCGACCGGATCGGCCAGCTCACCATGCGCAACCTCGACATCGCCGACTCGCGCGCCCGCCTCGAACAGTACGCGGGCCTCGGCATCGTCGGCACCGCCCACCCCGAGCTGATCGGCGCCGCCCAGGCGGCGGCGACCGGCCTGATCGGCGCGATGCCGGAGGGCGGCGCCGAGGCCATCGCCTCCCGCGGCGAGGTCTCCGGCGACGACGAGCTGCTGGACCGCGCCGCGATGGAGTTCGGCACCGACTGACCGGTGGGCCACGGCCCCGGGCGGTTCGACACGACGACGGCGTGCGCACCTCCCGGGGCCGTTGTGCATCCGTCGATCCGACCCCTCCGCGGCAACGCGCCGTCCCGGACGGGCGCTTGTCCGCGTGCACGTGCCATACGCTGGGGGCTTCTCGGTACGCCCGGGGGGGGCGAACGGCTGCGGATGGAGCGTGTGGTGACGGCGGGGGACGGGAACGGCGCCGAACTGGTCGGCAGGGTGCTCGGCGGACGGTACCGGGTGACCGCGGTGATCGGACGCGGCGGCATGGGAGTGGTCGGCCGGGCCGTCGACGAACTGCTCGGCCGGGAAGTCGCCGTGAAGGTCATGCGGGCCTACACCGACGCCTCCGCGGCCGAACTGGCCGACCTGCGCACCCGTATGCAGCGCGAGGCGCAGGCCGCCGCCCGCATCCGGCACGGCGGTGTGGTCACCGTGCACGACGTGACGCAGGAGGAGGGCCTCCCGGTCATCGTGATGGAACTCGTCGACGGGCCCTCCCTCGACGACGTGCTGGAGGAGCGGGGCCCGATCGAGCCGCGCGAGGCGGCCGCGATCGGCGCCAAGCTGATGGACGCCCTCGACGCCGCCCACCGCGCCGGGGTCCTGCACCGCGACGTCAAGCCGGCGAACGTGCTGCTGGAGCGCGACGGCCGGGTCGTGCTCACCGACTTCGGCATCGCCACCCTGGAGTCGTCGGGTGACGAGGACATGGCCAAACTGACCCGCAGCGGCGACATCATCGGCTCCCTCGACTACCTCCCGCCGGAGCGGGCCCAGGGCAGGGAACCGGGCCCCGCCTCGGACATCTGGTCGCTCGGCATGACGCTCTACGCCGCGGTGGAGGGCACGTCGCCGTTCCGCCGTACGGCCGCCTGGTCGACACTGTCGGCGATCGTCTCCGAGCCGCTGCCGCAGCCGCGGCGGGCCGGCGCCCTCGCCCCCGTCCTGCACGCGCTCATGGAGAAGGATCCGGAGAGCCGGCCCTCGGCCGGCCGGGCGCGCGAGATGCTCCGCGCCGTTGCCGAGGGCCGCAGCCCGGACCGGGCCCCCGCCCCGCCGGAACCCCGGCCCGCGTCCGCCCCGCCCGGTGCGGCGACCGGTGCGCTCCCGTCCGCGGGGGCACCGCCCGTGGCGCCCCCGCCCGGAGCCGTTGCGCGGACGGCTCCGGGCGGGGGCGCCACGGGCGGTGCC
>LJCW01000033.1 GCA_001298555.1 Actinobacteria bacterium OV450 | reverse complement strand
GACGGCGCTTCCGGCCCCGGCGAAGCCGGCGCCGCCGGCCGAGCCGCCCCGGCCCGCCGTGGCACCGGTGGCCGGCGCCCGCGTGCCTCCCGCCGAAGCCCGCCCACGCCCCCGCCGGGCCCGGCCCCTCCCTCGCCGACTGGCTGCGCACCCCGCGCGCCTCCGACGGCCCGGGCGTATGGACGTACGGCCACGTCCCCCGCGCCGCCGAGGAGCCCGAGCGGACCCCGACCCGGCAGCTGATCAGCGGAGCGCTGATCGCCCTGCTGGCCGGGCTGCTGCTGTGGTCCCTGCTGTGGAACGGCTACCTGGGCGGCTTCTGGCTCTGGCCCCTCTACATGTTCACGCCCGACTCGTGGGCCGGGAAGCTGCCCTCGGTGGTGGCCTCGTACATCTGGTACGGCGTGGTCATCGCCACCCTGGTGGTCGGATTCGGGCGACTGGGCCGCTGGCCCGAACTGGCCCGCCGGATGCTGGGCAGCCGCGCCGTGCAGGCCGTCCAGGCCGCCGTGCCGGCCCGCCCCGAGGAGGGCGGGCCCGATGACCCCGTGGGCTGGCCGCAGGTGCGGGGGGCCGGGCTCGGGGAGGTCGCCGACCGGCTGGAGGCGGAAGCCGCGGCCGGGCGGATGAACGACGTGGACTACGCGCGGATCCGGCGCGCCTGGGAGTCCGTACGGGCCGAGCCCTCCCGCGCCGCCGCCTTCGCCGACTCCGTGCGCGACAAGGGCGCGGGCGCCTGCGTGCACCCCTCCGGGGCCCGGGACCTGCCCGTGCGGGCCGCGCGGCACGACCTGCTCGCCCGGCAGGTGCTGCTCGGCACCGTCGAGGACGGCGAACGCAACCCGTACGGCCGGCGCGGCACCCGCCTCGCCCTCGACCCGGGCGTGCTCGGCACCTCCCTGCTCGCCGTCGGCCCCTCCGGCGCGGGCAAGACCCGGCACCTGGTCCGCCCCGTCGTCGAATCGCTCGCCCTCCAGGCGCTGGCCGGACAGGCCGCCGTCATCGCCGTCGCCTCGGCCGGCAGCCAACTCGGGCCGGACACCGCCTACGACGTCGTGGTCCGCGTCGGCGACCCCGAGTCCGTCTACGACCTCGACCTCTACGGCGGCACCACCGACGCCGACGAGGCGGCCACCCTGCTCGCCGAAGCCTTCGTCGGCGACGTCCCCGGCCTGGAGGTACGCCGCGCCGCGACCGCCCTCGCCCAGCTCCTCGGCCCCTTCCGGACGGCGTACGGCCGCTTCCCCGCGGTGCCCGAGCTGCGCGAACTGCTCGACCAGGTGCCCGAGGCGCTCGGCGCGCTGCGCACCGACCTCGAAGGCGCCGGGCAGCACGTCATGCTCCGCGAACTCGACGCCCGGACGCGCCAGTACGGCGCCCCCGGTGATCCGGGACCGGCCCTCGCCGACCGGGTGGCCCTGCTCGACCGCCCGGCGTTCGCCGGCTTCTTCGACACCACCGGGCAGGGGCGGCCCTTCTCGCTGCGGGCCCTGGAGCATCCGCTGCGCGTGCGCATCGACCTGCCCGAGCGCGGCCACGCCGACGCCTCGCGCATCCTGGCCCGGCTGCTGCTCGCGCAGTTCAACGCCTCCGCCGCGGCCCGCGCCGACCGCTCCCTGTTCGCGTTCCTCGCCTTCGACGACGCCTCGCACACCCTGACCCCGCAGACGGTGCGGGGCCTGCAGCGACTGCGCTCGGCCAACGCGGGCGTCCTGCTGACGCTGCGCACGCTGGACGACGTACCGGAGGCGCTGCGCACCCCGCTGCTCGGGGCGGTCGGCTGCCGCATGGCCTTCTCCGGGGTCACGACCTGGGACGGCAAGCGATTCGCCGAGGCCTGGGGCACCGAGTGGGTCGAGACGCGGGACGTCACCCACCGCACCGTCTTCGCCGACCAGCCCCTCACCCGGGCCATCCACGCCTTCCGCAAGCTCGTCACCGGCAAGGCCGTGACCACGGACGCGGTGACCGTGCGGCAGGTGGAGCGGGAGCGCTGGTCGGCCTCCGAACTGGCACACGCCGTGCCGCCCGGGTACGCGGTGCTCTCGCTGACCTCGGTCAAGGGGGAGCGAGCGGCTCCGCTGCTGGTCCGGCTGGCCGCGGCGGGCTGAGCCGACCCGTACGGGGTGGCAGAATCGAGGGGAGCCGTTCATACGACAAGGCGAAATTCCCCGCCGCGTCGCTCCGCTCCTCCTGCGTCTCCTCCTCCCGCGTCCCCTCCTCTTTCCTCTTTAAGGCCCCTGGAACCCGATGCCGCTCACCCTCGCCTCGCTCGTCCAGCACTCGGCGCTCAAACTCAGCGTCCGGGCGGGGGAGGGCCGCCTCGACACGCCCGTGCGCTGGGCCCACGTCAGCGAGCTCGCCGACCCCGTCCCCTATATGGAGGGCGGGGAGCTGCTCCTGATCACCGCCATGAAGGTGGACGCCGAGGACCCGCAGGAGATGCGCCGCTACGTGCGCCGCCTCGCCGCGGCCGGGGTCGTCGGCATCGGCTTCGCGGTCGGCGTGAACTACGAGGCGGTTCCGCAGGCACTGGTGGACGCCGCGCGGGCCGAGGACCTGCCGCTGCTGGAGGTGCCCCGCCGCACCCCGTTCCTCGCGATCAGCAAGGCCGTCTCGGCGGCGCTGGCCGCGGACCAGTACCGCGCGGTGACCGCCGGCTTCGAGGCGCAGCGGGAGCTGACCCGGGCCGCGCTGTCCGCCGACGGCCCCGCCGAGCTGCTGGCGAAGCTGGCGGCGCACGTGCACGGCTGGGCGGCCCTGTACGACACCTCGGGCGCGGTGGTCGCGGCCGCCCCGGAATGGGCCGCGCGGCGGGCCGCCCGGCTGACCCCCGACGTGGAGCGGCTGCGGGAGCGCCCGGCGCCGGCGAGCGCGGTGGTCGGCGGCTCGGAGGACCGCGTCGAGCTCCAGTCGCTGGGGACGGGCCGGCGGGCCCGCGGTGCGCTCGCCGTCGGCACGGGGGCCCCGCTGGGCACCGCCGAACGGTACGCCGTGCACTCGGCGGTGGCGTTGCTGACCCTGACCACGGAACGGTCGAGGTCGCTCCACGACGCCGAGTCCCGGCTGGGCGCGGCGGTGCTCCGGATGCTGCTGGACGGGGAGGCCGAGCACGCCCGCGCGGTGGCGGGGGACCTGTACGGGGCGCTGTTGGAGGCGCCGTTCCGGCTGGTCGTGGCCGAGCCGGCGCTGCCGGGGACGGCGCAGCCCGAAGGCCTGGCGCTGCTGGCCGATGCGGTGGAGTCGGCGGCCGCCCGGGCCGGGGAGGCGCTGCTGGTGGTGCCGGAGCCGGGCCGGCTGGTGGTGCTGGCGGCCGACGGCGGCGCGGCGGTGCAGGCCTGCGCGGACCACGCGGAGGCGCTGGAGTCGCGGCGCGGGCGGGACTCGACGGGCCCGGAGCCGGACGAACTGGTCGTCGGCCTGTCCGCTCCGGCGGCGCCCTCGGCGGTGGCGGCGGCGTTCAAGCAGGCCGACCAGGCGCTGGCGGTGGCCCGCCGGCGGGGCCGGCCGATGGTGGAGCACGAGGACCTGGCGGCCGGGTCGGTGCTCCCGCTGCTCGCGGACGATGCGGTACGGGCCTTCGCGGACGGCACGCTGCGGGCGCTGCGCGAGCACGACGAGAAGGGCCGCGGCGATCTGGTGGCCTCCCTGCAGGCCTGGCTGTCGCGGCACGGGCAGTGGGACGCGGCGGCGGCCGACCTGGGCGTCCACCGGCACACCCTGCGCTACCGGATGCGCCGGGTGGAGGAGATCCTGGGCCGCTCCCTGGACGACCCGGACGTGCGCATGGAGCTGTGGCTCGCCCTGAAGGCCAGTCCCCCCGCGGCATAGCGGCGAGGCCGCGACACTGACAAAGCGGCGCGCCCGGCGCCCGGCATGCTCCACCCCGGACAAACGCCGAAACCGGGACGGAGACCTACGGTGGAGGGGACAAGGACCCCGCACACATCCGAAGGGCCGGGATTCGCATGACTTCCACCCACGCCTTCTGGCTCGCCGGCCGCCAGGCCACCGGCGAGGACAGCTTCGACGTCCACTCCCCGTGGGACGGCCGACTGGTCGGCACCGTCAGCGTGCCCACCGACGCCCAGGTCGAAGAGGCCGTGGCCGCGGCGTACGCCGTGACGGCCGAGTTCTCCGCGACTCCCGCCCACGTGCGTGCCGCCGCCCTGGACCACGTGTCCAAGCGGCTCGCCGAGCGCACCGAGGAGATCGCCCAGCTGATCTCCGCCGAGAACGGCAAGCCCATCAAGTGGGCCCGCGGTGAGGTCGGCCGTGCGGTGTCCGTGTTCCGTTTCGCCGCCGAGGAGGCCCGCCGCTTCAACGGCGGAGACGCCCAGCGCCTCGACACCGACGCCGGTGGCGTCGGCCGTCTCGCCCTGACCCGCCGCTTCGTCAAGGGCCCGGTCCTCGGCATCGCGCCGTTCAACTTCCCGCTGAACCTGTGCGCCCACAAGGTGGCCCCCGCCATCGCCGTCGGCGCGCCGATCATCCTGAAGCCGGCCCCGGCCACCCCGCTCTCCGGCCTGATCCTCGGTGAGCTGCTCGCCGAGACCGACCTCCCGGCCGGTTCCTGGTCCGTCCTGCCGGTCGCCAACGACAAGATGCCGGCCCTGGTGAAGGACGAGCGCCTGCCCGTCATCTCCTTCACCGGCTCCGACAAGGTCGGCTACGCCATCCAGCAGTCGGTGCCCCACAAGCACTGCACCCTGGAGCTCGGCGGCAACGCCGCGGCCGTGGTCCTGGACGACTGGTCCTCCGAGGCCGACCTCGACTGGGCCGCGACCCGTATCGCGACCTTCTCGAACTACCAGGCCGGCCAGTCCTGCATCTCCGTGCAGCGCGTGATCGCCGACGCCTCCGTCTACGACCGCCTCGTCGAGAAGGTCGTCGCGAAGGTCCAGGCCCAGGTCACCGGCGACCCGAACGACGACGCCACCGACGTCGGCCCGCTCGTCTCCGAGGACGCCGCCAAGCGGGTCGAGTCCTGGGTCGACGAGGCCGTCTCCGCCGGTGCCAAGCTGCTCACCGGCGGCAAGCGCGAGGGCGCCTCGTACGAGCCGACCGTCCTCGCGGACCTGCCCGAGGGCGTCACCCTCGCCGTCGAGGAGGTCTTCGGACCGGTCCTCACCCTGCACAAGGCCGAGAACACCGACGAGGCCTTCGCCGCCGTCAACGACTCGAAGTTCGGTCTGCAGACCGGCGTCTTCACCCGGAACATCCAGACCGCGTTCCGCGCCCACCGCGAGCTCGAGGTCGGCGGTGTGATCGTCGGCGACGCGCCGTCCTACCGCGCCGACCAGATGCCGTACGGCGGCGTCAAGCAGTCGGGTGTCGGCCGAGAGGGTGTCCGCTATGCGATGGACGACTACACGTACGAGCGAGTCCTGGTCCTGACCGGCCTCGACATCTGATTTCCCTACGGCCAAAAAGCCGACGGCCGGAGCCTACTGTGCGGGGGCTCCGGCCGTCCCCCTTTCCACCCTCTGTGACCTGCGGAAAGACCCCCTCTCTCCAAGATCCTTTGCGGGTTGCGGGAACATGACGGGAACATCGGCGCTACTCTCCCGGCCATGGCGAGCGTCGTAGAGCGCAAGGACAAGCACGGGAACGTCTCCAGCTACCAGGTGAAGTGGCGGCTGGGTGGCAAGGCCGATGCGGACTGGCAGACCGAGCGGTTCGCGGGCGACGACCTGGAGGTGGCAGCCGAGGCTGCTGCGATCTTCAAGAAGGAAGTCGACGCGGCCGGCCAGCAGTGGCCCCTGGGGTGGGTCAAGGGCAAGGGGTACGTCGCGGCGGAAGGCTGCGAAGAGTCGGACTACCGATTCGAGACGTACGCCCGCAACTCCATCGCGAACCGCACGGCCGGGTCGTACTACAAGCGGCAGCGCATCCGGGCCATGGAGATGTACCTCCTCCCGACCTTCGCGAACTGCGACATCCGGTCGACCGAGCACTTCAGCAAGGCCACGCTCGGTGTCTGGGTCAACCAGATGCGCGCCACGATGGTCCGCCAGGGCGGCGGCGAGCCCAAGCCAATGTCCAACGGGACACTGCGGGGGCTGCTCAAGCTGCTGTCCTCGGTTCTCGAAGAAGCGACGATGGCTGACCCGCCGCTGCGGGCTCGCAACCCATGCCGCCTGATCAGGCTGGGCAACGGGCACAGCACGTCCGACGACAGCGGCAGCGGCGACCTCATGGAGTTCATGCGGCCCGAGGAGATCGCCGGCATCATCTCGTGCTTCTCGCGAGCCTCGGACCGGATGCTCGTACGCACGGCCTACGGGACGGGCCTGCGGTGGGGCGAGATCACCGCCTTGGAGGGGCGGCACCTGCGCGACCCCGGGCCCGGGGAGTACGAGGTACAGGTGGCGCAGGCGTGGAAGCGGTACTCGCCCAAGAGCGAGGCCGAGGCCTCCGCGCCGGGGAGCGGGGAGGGCCTTCGGTCCATCGACTGGCGGCTGGGACCGCCGAAGAGTGAGGCCGGCGTCCGGACTGTCGAGATCACCAAGACGCTCTGGCAGGAGCTTCAGGACTTCGGCGTCGCCGAGCTCGACATGAAGTCGCTGATCTTCCGTGGCCCGGACGGCACTCGGATCATCTACGGGACGTTCTGGGAGCGGTGGAACAACGCCGTCAAGAAGGCGAAGAAGCTCAAGCTCTTGCCCGCGTGGCGGATGCCGACGTTCCACGATCTGCGGCACAGCCACGTCGCTGTCCTGCTCTCCGAACGGCACAGCCTGACGTACGTCCAGCGGCGCCTGGGACACGAGACGATCACGACGACCAGCGATCGGTACGGCCATCTGCTGGACACCGCGAGTAAGGCCGCCCTGGACACGCTGGAGCGGGTCATGGGGGCGCCGCTGCCTGTCGCCGGCGGGGCCGCTGACCGCGCGGCTGCACCTGAAGCGCCTGAGGCCGACGGTGGAGCCGCGGACCGTGCCGCGGTCCCTGGCCCTCGTGGGGGAGATGACGGCGGGGACCGCAGCACGCCTGCCCGCTTGACGGACGACGGTCTCGGAGCCACGCCCGCCGGCGGGAGGGTCGTGTACGTGGCGCACATGGGCGTTCACGAGGTGCCGTTCTGGGGCGTGGAGGACGCCGAGCGAACGGCAGAGCGCTGGGTGCGGGAGCGCGGCGGCTCGGTGCACGTCGAGACCTCGACGAGCGAGGCGTGGACCGGCGAGGAGGTGCGCGCCCTGGCGCCGGGCCGGGCGTGGGTGTGGGAGATCGGCCCGGTCGTGTACGCGGCCGACGGCTCGGAGGTGGACGCGCGGCCGGGGGCGGCTGAGGCCCGGGGGGCCTGGAAGTACGACTTCGAGGACGGGTTCACGGCGGAGGCGGCCCGGTTCGCGGTGGAGCAGTGGGCGGATCCGGAGACCAGGACGCTGGTTCGGGCCTGGGGGCGGGACGAGCAGTGTGTCCTCGCGGCGTTCGCGGAGGCTCGTACGGATGCCCTGCGTCTCTGCGCCGTGGAGCCGGCGGCGGCCGACACAGAGGCCTAGGCCCGTCGGGCCCGCTCGGCGGGCATAAGGAAGGGCCCCGTGTCTGCCCTCCGGGGCCCATCTCCCCGCCACGCTCGATTACCGAGAGGGAGTATCCCGCCTCAGAGCGTCACGAGGTGTGGGCAAGCCAGAGTTGGAGACGGTGAGGTGAGGTCGCCCCTGGGGAACGGGCCGTGGCACTGCTCGGTCGGCGCGCTCCTGGAGGATCTTCTGCACCAGGAGGTTGTACTCCTCGGCCAGGGCGACGTAGCTGCCCTGGGTGCCGGCGTGGGCCTCGCGTTCGGCCGCCAGCGCCTCCTCGGCTTGGGAGGCCCGGTCGGCTGAGCCGCACGCGCATGCACCCTGACTGCTGGCCGTGGAGGGGGGCGGCTGTGCGGGGCCTTCGTTCCATCTGCGGGCGACCCGCAGTGCGACGAGACTGGCTGCGGCGATGCCGAGGGCAATTGCGTCGGTGATCGAGTCGCCGATGGTGGGGTCGCTGTTGGCCAGGACGATTCCGGTAGCGGCACCCACGAGGGCGGCTCCGGCCAGGTACTCCATATCAACCCCCAGATGCTGACCCTTCCCGCCCGCCCGTGGCTGCGGATTGCAGTTCCATCGCGTGCCTGATGTTCATCAGAAGCATGCTGCGAATCGTGGGATCGGTGATGTTCCAGTGATCCGCGGCATCCTCGGGGGTCAATTCGTCCGACGACACTAGCGCCCGGTTTGCCCGTGTGCGCCGCGAACTGGCTTTAAGTACTCCCGCAGTTACGAACAAAAGGTCGACGTCGACCGCGAGAGCTTGGGCCAATTCTTCATAAGTGTCCGGATCTGGCAGGGTTTCGCCCTTGAGCATACGGTCGACTGCTGACCTGCTCATGCCGGAATCGGCGGCCAGCCGTACTCGCCCATCCCGGTACGGCGCAAGGTCGTAACCGGCCTTAAGGGCCAGCTCGGTGGCGAGCGCTCCGAAGGCGAGTGCCGCCTTTCGAGTGTCCTCTTTAGATCTCATGCCCCTCAAGGTAGCGCTTGCGTGCGCACTTTATTGGGTTGCGCATGCGTGCGCATTCGCAGGTCAGGGGGCCATTTTCGCGTATCCCCAGGTCGCGGAGCATGCGCCGGGGGCGCATTCGTGGCGTGCGGTCCGGCCGAGTGATTCCGGTGTTGCACTTGTGTGTGCGCATGCGTGCGCACTAGGTTGTGCATGCGTGCGCAACTGAGTGCGCACGATCACACACCCGAAAGGGGGTGCACCGTGGCACGCCTTCGACTCGACGTCGTGAAGGCTCGGGCCCTGGAGAAGGGGCACGAGAACACCAAGGCGATCTCCGAGGCCTCCGGGGTCACGGTCTCCACGCTGAACAGGCTGTTCGCGGGGACGACCGGCCCGACCGTCGACACCTTGCTGGCCCTCTCCCTCACCTACGACATCCCGCAACTCGCGGACCTGGCCATCGCGGACAGCCCCGCGGACCAGAACGCCGGCGTACTGAGGACCATCCCGGCACCGCGCACCGAGGCCGTCGCATGAACCGCCGGGCGTACTGCCGCTGCACGCGAGTCCGGAACTACGGATACGACCAGGCGGCCAAGAAGCTGGGCTGCGCCCGCCGCTGGCTGGAGGACAACATCAGCCGGCTGCCGCGCCAGAAGTACGGAGCAAACCCCGTGTTCTGCGAGTGCGAACTCGCGCTCATCAGGGACATGTTCACGATCCTGCCCGAGCCGGTCGCCGAGTACATCGCGACCGCGACCGCCGAGCTGGAGCCCGGCGAGGCCGGGAAGCCCACGGCGATCCCCGAGCGGACGAGCCCTCTGGCGCTGATCCGCCCGGCGCAGCCACGCCGCAAGACCGCTTCCCGCTAGACGGCAACCCCGGGGACGACGGGCCATGCCCGGCCTTGATCGCCGCCCCGGTGCCGCCAGCACCTCAACCACGATCGAAATCGAGGAACTGTGAGCACGAATCGTAGCCAGAAGCACGACCCGCGCAAGTGCGCGCTGTGCCGCCCGCTGCGTCACCCGGCACACCTGAAGACCCGCCGTGCGCTGGCCGCCCTGACGAAGCCGCGCACCGCGCCGGACAGCGTCATCGGCCGCAAGAACGGCGGTGCCAGCTGATGACGAACTCCCTCGTGAACCACGCGGCGAGCGCGGCAGCAGCCAAGGCCGAGCCGGGCGTCTGGAAGTTCGTCGGGAACTACCCGTCGGCGCAGAGCGCTGCCGCCATCGCGAACCACGTCCGTGGCGGCCGTCAGCTCGCCGCCTACCAGCCGGGCGGCACCTTCGAGGCGTACCACGCCATCGCCGCCTCGGGCTGGAGCGTGTGGACGCGGTACGTGGCGTTCGTGCCCGACCTCAAGCCGCGCCCGGAGTCGATGACGTACCGGATCTGCGACCGGGGTTCCGGCCCCGGGTACAGCGGCGTGCGGGTCGTCACGGTCACGATCGCCGCCGAGTGCCAGGAGTGCGGCGGCCCCCGCGATGAGCCCGCCCCGTTCCGCTTCCCCGAGGACGGCGAGTGGTACACGGTCGACCGCTGGTCCAACGCCTGCGGGCACGCCGACCTGTACGAGAACGTCCTCGCGGAGCACCGGCGCCACCAGGTCGCCCTGGAGGTCGAGGAGCAGAAGGAAGCCGCCCGCGCGCTGCGGTCCGGGCCGGTGGCCGCCGGCCCGTTCACGGGTGCGGTGCTGCTGCTGAACGCGGCATCGGCTGAAGAGTGCGGCTACTCCGCCCGCCAGGCCGCCCTGTACCTCGCTCAGAACGGCCAGGCCGAGGCGGCCCGCCTGGTCGAGGAGGAGCTGAAGCGCAGGCCCGGTCAGCGCTGGTCCGGCCGGAAGGCCGCCGTGCACCTGGCCGAGCTCGGCGCCCGCCTCGCGGCCGAGTCCGACAGCAGCCGGCCCGCCCCGGCGCCGATCGTGCCGGTGGACATCCAGCCGAAGAAGACCCGGAAGCTGCCCGGGCAGCGAGACCTCCGGCCCATCGGCGTCGTCGCCCAGGCCCGGATCGCCCAGAGCACCCGCCCCTCCCGCTTCCAGCGCATCCTGTCCGACGCCCTCAAGGCGCACAAGGACGGCGAGGACCTGGCCACCGCGGCGATCGACATGACGGACCCGCTCAAGCTCGCCGCCGAGATCGAGGCACTGGCCGGGCTACGCCGCCGCGCCCAGCACCAGGGAGGGCAGCGATGACCACCGCCTACGACCTGCCCACCCTGTTCGACCTCGGCGAGCCGTCCCCGGTCCTGCCGGACGCGCCCACCGCGCGGCTGCTGCTGCCCTCGACCGCGTCCCGCGCGGACTGGGAGGCCACCCGCCGGCTCGGCATCGGCGGTGCCGACGTCGCCGGGATCCTCGGTCTCGGCGGGAAGTGGACCAGCCCGCGCCACGTCTTCGAGGAGAAGCACGGCCGGTCCACGTTCAAGGGCAACGAAGCGGCCGAGATCGGCACGGAAATCGAGCCGTTCCTCGCGCACCTCTTCACCAAGCGCACCGGGATCCGGACCGCTGAGGCGCCCGGGACGCTCGTGCACGTCGATCACGACTGGATGCGCGTCAACGTCGACCGGCTCACCTTCGGCCGGCTGGGTCCGGCCTCGGGCGTGCTGGAGCTCAAGAGCCGCAGCGAGTACCAGGCGGATCAGTGGGAGGACGGGGCCGTCCCGGACGCCCCCGCGATTCAGTGCCACTGGGGTATGGCCGTCGGCGGCTGGGACCACGGATTCGTGGCCGCGCTGGTCGGCGGCAACAAGTTCCGCTGGGTCCGCCTGGAGCGCGACGAGGAAATGATCGAGTACCTCGTCGACTACTGCGGGCGCTGGTTCCAGCAGCACGTGGTTGAGGGCATCGAGCCCCCGGCCGACGGCCTGGAGGCCACGTCTGACCTGCTGGCCAAGCTCTGGAGCGTGAAGGCCGAGACGATCGCCGAGATCGGCGTCGACAAGGCCAAGGAGCTGCGGGCCCGGCACGCCGAGATCAAGGCCCGCGAGAAGGCCGTCGCGGAAGAGCTGCGGCTCGTCGAGACCGAGATGAAGCTCCTGACCGGCGAGAACGAGATCGCCAAGTCCGGCGGCAAGCCTGCGTGGACCTGGAAGGCCAACGGCAACTTCGCGCACAAGCAGTTCGCCACGGCACACCCCGAACTGGCCGCCGAGTACACGCACCTGGTGCCTGCTCTCGACGTCGACCGGCTCAAGGAAGAGCAGCCCGAGAAGTACGCCGAGTTCCGCGCTCGCCGCCTCATCGTCCCCGCGAAGGGAATCTGACCATGCCCCTTTCCACTCTCAAGGACCGCGTGCGTGCGGCGACGACCGAGCCGCCGGCCCTCGACGCGACGGTGCAGAGCTTGGCCGAGGACGCCACGACGCCGGTCTCAGCGCAGCTGCGGAAGTCGGCGCAGGCCGAGGGCGACGATGTCGCCGACACGGCCATGACCTGGCTGGAGCAGTACGGCAACGACTTCACCCGGGCCCTGCCGTCGCACATCGACGTGAAGGCGTTCCTGGCGGCCGTACGGGCCGCCCTGCCGGGCCTGGTGCACTGCACCCCGGCCTCGCTGCGGCAGGCACTGCTGACGTGCGCCCGGTTCGGTCTCGTGCCGGACGGTCGGCATGCGGTCATCAAGCGCGAGGGCACCACGGCGGTGTTCGTGCCGATGGCCCAGGGCTACGTCGAGCTCATGTACCGCTCGGGCCGGGTCGGTTCGGTCCACGTCGGCCTGATCCACGAGAACGACGAGTGGAACTTCGAGCCCACCGCCCCGGCGCCGCTTGACTTCACCCACCGGCCGGCGGTGGAGCGGTCCAAGAAGGACCGCGGCCCGGTGATCCTCGCCTACGCCTTCTGCTGGATGACGTCAGGCGCCCGCTCCCAGGTGATCCTCCTGTCGCGGGAGGACGCCGAGGAGATCCGCGACGAGTACAGCTCGGCGTACCGGCGGGCGAAGGAGTCCGGGGCGGCCGACTCGTTCTGGCACACGGACTTCAACAAGATGTGGGCCAAGTCGGCGCTGCGTCGCCTGCACAAGGTCGTCCCGATGTCGGCCGAGCTGGTCGCTCTCGCCAAGGCGGACGACGCGGGCGACGCGGGCGAAGTCCAGGTGATCCACGCCCCCGAGGGGGAGACGGCCGGGTTGGTCGCGGAGGCCGAGGAGGCCCACGAGCGGGTCGAGGACGGCCAGGGCGTCGAGGAGACGCGGCCCGGGGCCCGTCCGCTGCTGCGGAAGAAGTCGCTGCCGCGTCGGCCGCAGCCGGTCCGAACGACCCGTGAGGGCCGCAAGAAGGCCGCGCAGAAGGCCGCCAAGCACCGCAGGTGATTCCCCTACCCCAGCCCTGCCCCGGGGGCGTGTCACGGCCGCTTGGCCGTGGCCGTCCCCCGGGGCCGGGCGGTTCGAGCAAAGGATCGTGATGAGGAGTTGGACGTCCGCGCCGTGGGTGGCCGTAGATACGGAGACCACGGGCGTGAATCCGGAGACGGACCGGGTCGTGACGGCCGCCGTCGTGAAGTACCACGACGGCCGGGCCGTCGGTACGCGGACCTGGCTGTCGGACGCCGGGGGCGTGCCGGTCCAGGCGGGTGCGACGGCCGTGCACGGCATGACCACCGAGTTCGTGCAGCGGGAAGGCCGACCGGCGGCCCTGGTGATCGCCGAGGTCGTCGCGGCGCTGGTGGAAGCCGCTGAGGCGGGCTGGCCGATCGTCGTCATGAACGCGCCGTTCGACTTGACGCTGCTGGAGCGGGAGGCCGAACGGCACGGCGTGCGTTCCCTGTTCTCGGCGTCGGCGCCGCTCGTGCTGGATCCGCGAATCCTGGACAAGCACGAGGACCGGTACCGCAAGGGCCAGCGCCGCCTGGTGGATCTGTGCCGTACGTACGGCGTGGTCCACCAGGGTGCGCACGATGCGGCGGCCGACGCGGTCGCCGCGTGCGCGGTCACCGCGGCGATCCTGCGCAGGTACTCGTGGCTGGCCGGCATGCCGCTGGGAGAGCTGCACGAGCAGCAAGTCCGGTGGGCGGCCGATCTGCAGGGGAGTCTGCGAGCTCACTTCTCGGAGACGCCCGGCAAGCAGTCCCGTGTCGCCACGGTGCGCACGGACTGGCCGGTCATCCCGGCGGCGCGATCGGGGTGGGCCCGGTGACCAGTCGCCTTATGTCCGGTGTCGCGGCGGCTGTCGCCGTGGACGGACTACTGCTCGCGGCGGCGCGGGTCTTCCCGCGCCGCCCTCGGCGCGGCCCGCAGGCCGGGTTCCGCGTGGGGCCGCTGTGGACGTGGTGCCCGGCCGAGGAGCGGCAGACGCCGCACCTGGTCGACGCCGGCGGCCGCCGCTGCCTGTCCTGCAAGACCTCCACGTCCACGACAGAGGAGACGACCCATGGATGAGCCGTTCGGACCCGAGTACCTGCGCCCCGCGCAGAAGGAGTGCCCGCGCTGCGACTGCTGCACCGGGCCGCTGTGCGCGAAGGGCCAGAACAGCCTGATGGGCTGTGCGGCGCACGCGGACGAGGCGAGCCGGGAGAGCGTTCGGGCGTGCCCGTGCTCGGCGGAGACGACGAAGCGCACCGCGGCGTGGCGGGCGGCGCAGATCAGCGTCGTGAAGCTGGCGACGCAGAAGCCGCTGCTGCCCGAGGTGGAGGGGCTGCTGCGGGACCTCGTGAAGAACCCGGTGTGCGAGGACCCCGACGGGCTGTTCCCGCAGCTGATGGCCTACAAGCTGGCGGTGGAGGTCCACGGCTGCGCGGGGATTACGCCGCTCGGCCTGCGGTACCTGGCGGCCCGCGAGGAACCGCGGTTCCCGACGCCGGTCGATGTGCTGTCGGTCGACTCGAGCACCCGCACCGCGCAGGTCGTCGTCGTCGGCTGGGACCTGGAGACGCCGGTGACGGTGCTCCTGGACCAGCTGATCAGCGCCACGCTCCTGTCCGGCGACGAGCTGCCGGGGAAGGCCTTGGCCGCGCACGCGAACTGCCGGGCGAAGTCGGCTGACGACCTGGTCCTCACGGACATCACGGTCGCCGAGAAGCAGCCCGAGGTCTGCCTGGAGCCGGCCGGGGGTGAGCAGGCGTGAGCGCCACGGTGGTCCGGGTGCTGGCCGTGTCCCGGGGCCAGCAGCTCGACTGCGGGGACGAGGACACCGCGCACGTGTGGGTGCGGGTGGCGGCGTGGTCGCCGCGCCGGGCGTTCCTGACCGGCGCCAGCCCTTTCGCGGACGCCGCCGCCGTTCCGGCGGAGGAGCTGGCCGGCCGCCAGTTCATCGCCGACCTCGACCTCGACGCGGTCCCCTCGAACGACGACACGACAGGCGAGCGCCTGGAATGGCCCGGCCTCACGGTGGCCCCGAAGATCCCCGAGCAGTGGGGTGTCGGGGCTGCCGGGCCGGACGGGCCGGCTGTGCGCTCCGGGGGGCGTCTTCTGCCCGTCGGGGGGCCGGAACGGGACCAGGAGCGGGCCCTGCTGCTGGCCGAGGCGATCGCCCCCGGCTGCAAGGACCGGAAGGTGATCGTGCTGGCCGGGCCGCCGCCGGTGAAGGCCCGGCACCGGGTCACGAAGGAAGGCCGGACGTACCAGTCGCAGAAGGACGCGGACGCGGAGCAGCGGACGGGGTTCATGCTGCGGCGGTCGTTCCCGCGCCCGTGGACGGGGAACCTCGCGATCGGCGCGGTGTTCTTCCGGCCGGACCGGCAGCGCGTCGACGTCGACAACCTGATCAAGCACGTATGTGACGCCGGGAACGGTGTGGCCTGGTCGGACGACCAGCAGATCACCGCCGTGTACGGGACGGTCGAGCTCGACGCCGACCACCCCCGGACGGTCCTGGTCGTCGCCCGGCATCTGTCGACGCTGGACCGTAGCGACTCCGGCCCGCGCCGGGCGCCTCGCCGCAAGGGCGGTGGCCGGTCGTGATGTACGGCGACAACTGGGACAACGGCGTCGACATGGTCGCCGTGCGGCGGGCCGCGACTGACCCGGGCCCCTGCCCCGAGCTGACCGACGACGAGATGCGGTCCGCCGTCCAGCTCATGACCGAGAACGGCATGTCCCTGAAGGCCATCAGCCTCCGGCTCGGGACCTACGAGCGGAAGGTCGAGAAGCTGCGCGACGAGAAGGGGGTGCAGCCGTGTTCTGGCTGAACCTCTTCGTCGCGTACGTGCAGACCGTCGACAAGGTCATCTCGACGGCCCCCGTCTGGGCGCCGATCGCCGCCGCGCTGGTCGCGATCGGGGCGGGCGTGCGCCGGTCACCGCGCCGCCGGCCCCGCCGAACGGACCGTCCGGACACCGGCGGACACGACGCGGACAACCCCTCGGACATAAGGGACCCCGCCACCAGCTAGCCCTCTGACCTGCTCGGACACCGTCCGGACCGCTCCTCGCGAGCTGTCCGGACGGTCCCCGTTCCATCCGCCGAAGAAAGGGAGCCGTCTCATGCCTCGCCCCAGCCGCTACGCACCCGACACCCTGCCCCACCCGCCGACGTGGCGCGACGAAGCGGCCTGCACGGGCATGGACTTCGCCGCGTTTTTCAGCCTCTCCCAGGCCGACATCGCGCACGCGAAGAGTGTCTGCGGCCCCTGCCCGGTGCGCCACGAGTGCCTCACCCACGCGCTGACGTTCCGCGAGGACTACGGCGTGTGGGGCGGCCTCGACGAGGACGAGCGAGGCCAGATCCTCCGCGACGTCCGCCGCTCCGCCGAGCGGCAGCGCCGCCTGGAACGCGAACGGGCGCGCGCCCGGGAGGAGAAGGAACGGCAGGAGTCGGAGCAGCGGGAAACGGAGAAGCAGGCCGATGCCACCGCGGCAGCGTAGACGTGAGCCGGAACTCCCCGCCCCGGGCAGCCTCCTGGACTGGTCCCACGACCACTGGTCCACGCAGGTGCGCCCGTGCCGCCACTGCGGCGCCCCGACGCAGCTCCGCGACGACAAGCGCAGGCCGTCCTGCAAGGTGTGCGCCGAGGCGGCGCTCGCCGAAGTCGTCGCGGTTCTCCAGGCCCACGCACAGCAGGAGTTGTGACGTGCTGAGCCCTGGACTGCTGACCGTCTGGACGCGGGAGGCCCTCGCGGCCGCCCGCGCCGGAGACCGGTTCGACGCCGACGAGCTCGCGGGCCGGATCGCCGACCGCGGCGACGTCATGGACCTGATCGCCGTGTGCCGGGTCGTCGCCGACGCCGCGATGCGCGCCCTCATCGCCGTGCACGGGCCGCTGGTCGACGGCGAGGCGTGGGTCCTGGACCCGGCCGAGGAGGACGACAGCCCGGCGGACGTGTTCGCGGGCCGCCTGATCACCGCCTACACCAACCGCGACCACGACACCGTCACCGCCCTCGTCGCCGCGGCGGCGAGTGCCTCACCCACCGAGCGCACTGAGTCGCTTCAGTCGCTGATCTCCTACGCGGCCGAGCTCGAGGCCCGAGCCGTACAGCACAGGCTGGACCAGGAAGGAACCACCCCCGATGACTGACCACCACGAACCCGTACGGCGCGGAGTCCCCGCAGAGCCGCAGCAGCGCCGCCCCCGCATCAAGGGCGACGCGAGGAACGACCTCCGGGCCAAGCTGGCCGCCCGCTACCGCGAGGACGAGACGGCCTCGATCCGCTCCCTGGCCGACGAGAACGACCTGTCGTACGGGATGACCAGGCTGCTGCTCGTCGAGGCCGACGTCGTGTTCCGCGACCGCGTCCGCCGCCGGAGCCCGAAGGCCGCCCAGTGAACCGGCCCAAGCCCGACTGCCTGACCGTAGCCATCGGCGTCGGCGGGGTCATCGTGCTGCTCCTGGCCGTCCTCGCCGGCTGCGTCGGCGTGAGCGACGACGACGGTGACGACGACTGTGTCGACGTCACCCCGGCCGCCGCCGTCGCCGCGACCCGCAAGCCGGAACCCGCCCGCCCGGCCCCGGCCCGCCCCGCGCCCGCCGCCCCGGCACGCCCGGCCGGACCGGCCACGACGGCCAGGCCGACCGCGCTGCAGGCGCCTTCCCTCACCCCGGCCGCCCCGGCCTGGGCCGCCCCCACCCCGGCCAAGACCCCGACCGCGAAGCCGAGCAAGAAGACCGGCCACCGCGACCACGACATCGACATCGACTTCTGCGACTGATCGAAAGGACCCCACCCGTGGAGCGTTTCCTCCTCGGCCTGGCCGCCGGCTCCCTCGCGGCCGCCGTCACGTACGCCATCACCACCGCGCCGCCGTGGTGGTGGGCGGTCGGCCTGATCGTCGCCGTCCTCATCTGGTTCGGCGAGCTGATCGTCGACGCCGTTCTCGACTGACCGTCCACCCGGCCCACGGCCCGGGGCCAACCGGCCCCGGGCCTTAGGTCGTTCCCCTCATGACCCGGAGCACCTGATGACCATCCTCACCGCGGCCGAAGTCGCCGCCCTGCCGCGCCTCTTCCACGGCGGCGCCCCCGGCCTCAACGTCGGCGACCTGATCAAGCCCGGCCACACCCGCACCGTCGACGGCTGCCCCACCTGCGCCGCCCGCGCGCGCGGCGAGCACCACGTCGTGCCGGGCCTCGGCAGCATCGACCCGCCCACCGGCCGGCCCGACCGGGTCTATATCACCGCGGACCGCGAGTACGGACGCTTCTACGCGTCCATGGCCTGGTTCGGCGACCTGTACGTCGTCGCGCCCGAGCCCGCCGACGACGTCGAACCCTCCACTGAGGACTACTTCCCGACCTGGTCCGCCCCGGCCGCCCGCGTCCTCTCGGTCTACGCCCGCGCGGTGCAGCTCACGATGCCCGAGCGCCGCCGGCTCTACCGCCGCTGGGGCGGGCTCCAGAACGTCGCCGCCACCCGGGCCGCCCTGGCCGCGAAGGCAGAGAAGGCCGCCCTCGCCGAGGGCGGCCTCCAGTGATGCGTTCGAGGAGTGGACTACATGTCCAGCGCGCGCAGGTCAGCGAGGACGGCCCGCTCCGCAGCCGCCACGGGAAACACGTCGTCGATCTGCGGCATGGGGTGGACGGGCCCGACCAGATCCCCGTCCCGGTGCAGGGCGCCCGCCGTCACCAGGAGCTCGAGCAGGTCCCCGTTGGTCCGCACCGGCCCGAGGCCCAGGTGCGCGGCGTAGCCGTCCAGCACCGCGATCTCGGCGGCGTGCGTCGCCTCGATGGCGGCGTTCATCGCGAGCGCCTTCTCGGCATCCTCGGGCGAGTAGTTCTCCCGCAGATCGGCCAGGAAGTCGCCACCGAACGTCTCCGGCACGGGCCAGCACGGCAGGCGCCATACGTCCTGGCCGTCCGTGGCGCCGAGCGGGCCGCTGAACTCGTCGACGTGCACGAGCCGCAGCCGGCACGCCGTGCCCATCAGCAGCGTGACGCCTGCGGGCGGCAGCGCGCGGCTCCACCCGCTGGAGAACATCGCGCGGGCCATCACGTCGGCGACGAGTTCGTCCCACTCGGTGAGGTGCGTAGCTGCGGTCACTGGCTTGCTCCTTGCTCAGGCCGAAGCAGCCGCTCTCGACGAGGGCGGCCTGCGGTGATGCGGGGGTCAGCCGGTCTGCTGTTGTTCGCCAGCAGGTCCCGCGGTCTCGCCCATGGAGACAAGGGCGCGCTCGTAGAACTCGTACGACACGAGGACGGCCTGCGGCTTGTCCCGCCGCGTGAACACGACCCGCTGACCCAGCAGACGGACCTTGGCAATGACCTCGGTCAGGTTCGCGCGGGCGTCCGAGACGCCGAGACGGACTTCAAGCGACTGACTCATAGGGGAAGCGTACATGACGCCCAGACGAGTGTAAAAGTCCGTCGCAAATGGGCATGCGTCGGGTTGTACAATTCAGGCATGATCAACGACCTTCCGTTGGGAATGCAGAGCCCTGCCCAAACAGGCCTGGCCCCTCGCTTCCTCCGCACGGACTACGGCCACCAGAAGCGCCCCAAGGTGGCGTGCACGCATGCCTTCTTCTACGGGCTGACGTGCGACGAGTACGAGGCGATGCGGGACCGCTCTGCGGACCGCTGCGAGCTCTGCGGGCGGCTGGACCGGGACACGCCGCGAGGTGAGTTGGTGATCGACCACTTTGAGGGCGGCCGACGCGTCCGGTTCGTGCGTGGCCTCCTGTGCGACCGGTGCAACTCGGTTATGCAGCGGCATGACGGGAGGTCCCCGTGGGGCCCCGCCTCGCTGCCCTACGCCCACCAGGCGAGGGCGTACCACCTGGCGGCCTTCGGGCAGCCGGGCGTCGAGGCCTTCAAGCGTGCGGACGAGGTGATCGCGGAGCAGATGGCGCACTTGGCGGCCATCTACCGCCGGCTGAACTACCCGCCCCCCAGCGGGCTGTACCGGCTCCCGTCCTGACTCGACTGCCCCGCACGAACCTGAGAGGCGCGATGAGCACGACCGAGAACCGGCAGGCCCCCCGTACCGCGTTCGTGAACGCGATGCGAGCCGAGGTCCTGCGCGTGGGTAAGGCGGTCCCCGAGGTGTCCAGGTGCGGCACGCTCGCCGTCTGGATCGCCTCGTACGCGGACGCCGATGGCTCGAATGCCTTCCCCAGCCAGGAGACGTTGGCGTGCCTCATGGGCTGCTCCGTGGAGACCGTGTCGCTGATCGTCAAGGTCCTGAAGGGCGTTGGCGTCATCGCGATGAAGCGGCGCCCGAACTCCTCGTCGATGTACCAGCTCCTGCCCACCGCGTTCCTCCCTGGAGGCCTGCCGTGGGAGGACCACATCCACCACCTGACCGAGACGCGGCAGCGGAAGGCCCACGCGAAGAAGAAGGCGGAGGGCGCTGCGGAGCGGTCCCGGACCGCGTCCATGGACGGTGTCCGGGCGGACGGGGACGACTCCCGGACCGCGTCCATGGACGGTGTCCGGGAGGGCGGCGAAGCAGCTCGGATCGACCCGGACTCCGTCCACGGCTGTATTCCGGACTCCGTCCGTGGCGGGGATTCCGAGGGGCTTCGGGAGGAAGTGGACACCATCCATGGACGGGGTCGGACTGCGTCCACGGACGGATTCCGGACTGCGTCCGTGGCGGGGGGTACAAATGCCTTCCCTACCTGCGGTAGGGACCCCCTCACCGACAAAGAACTGGTTGGGCTTGTAGATCAGCCACCGACGCGCGTGGGCGGGCGCGTTGAAGAAGGGGGAGTTCCTCAGCAGGTTGAGCCGGAGCCCGCTTCGCGGGCCGGCGGATTCGAGGTCGAGCGGGAGCGCTGCTGCCCGTGCGGCCAGCGGATCGTGCGGCGGGACCGGGACCTGTGTGGTGGCTGCCTTCGGCGGCAGGAGCAGGAAGCCGGTCAGGAGCCGATTCAGGGCGCTTTCCTCCTGCCGCTGGTCGGTGGGGCCCAGGGCCTCCCGAAGCCTCGCCGTGAGCGCCCTCAGTGGCCCGCTGAGGACCCGGCCGCCTCGCCCCGCGTCTGCGGCTGTGGTCGCTCCCACCGGCTGCGTGACTCCGACCGCTGCCCTGACTGCGTAGTCGCCGCTGAACAGCAGCGACTCGACACGGAAGCGGTGAACAGCGCATGAACCCTGACCCGTTGCCCCTCCTCGCCGAGTGCCTGCGGAAGCTGGGCGGCTACCCGGACCGGTACGAGGTCACCAATCCGATGCTCGCCGAGATCGCCGCCGAGCTGGATGAGGCCCGGTCGCTGGTGGCGATAGCCCGAAGCCGCCAGCGGACGAACCGGTGCCTCAAGCACCCCGGTTCGCCGGTCGACCCGGACGCCGCCAACGGATGCCTGTTCTGCGGCAACGAGCGGCGGCGGCCGGCCCGCGCCGTGCCCGCCGACTTCGCTCCCGGCGAGGTGCTGCGGTTCCTCGCCGAGCACGGCCAGGAGGCGGCCGCCCAGGAGTTCGGCGCCCAGGCGGTCGCCAAGGCCCTGGCGCTGCGCGCCCGTCACCCCTCCACCCAGCAGCCCCAGCCGCCGGCCGGGGCGCACGACGATGACGGAGAGACGCGATGACGCTGGACTCGGAGCAGGGAGTCCGTGACTTCCTGCGGCGGTGTCTCAAGCCCGGGTACGGCCGGGAGGAGCGCAGCTTCGAGACGCTGGCGCGGATCTTGCCGGACTGGGTGACCGACCAGTTCACCGAGCACGCGCCGCCGCTGGCCGCGCTGCGGGAGAAGGTCCGCAAGGCCGACGCCGCCGCCGAGCGCGCCCGGGCCCGGTACGCGGACGGGCTGCGGACGTGGACGCTCCACGACCCGGCCGCCACCGAGCTGGACCCGCGGCTGTGCCCGCAGAACCTCGTGGGCGACAAAGCGGCGCGCGGCGAGCACCACCTCGTGCCGACCAGCGACCCGGGCGTCGACGTGTGCGTGTTCTGCGGGCCCTCGAGGACGTACGCCTTCAACCGGCACTCGCTGAACCGGCGCACCAAGCACGCCCACGAAGGCGGCCGGACCCTGTGCCCTTCCGGTTTCGAGACCACTGAGCCGCTGGACGCCGACCGCGCGTCCGGCCTGCCCCTGTGCGGCGGCTGCCGCCGCGCCCTCACCAACGACAGCAAGGAGACGAACTGATGGGACTCAAGATCCACAAGGTGCGGGAGATCCCCAAGCCCCGAGCCGGGCGGCCGATGAAGCGCGGCGAGTGCCCGGTGTGCACCCAGCACTACTCCCTGAGCCGGTCCGGGCGACTGAACCGGCACTTCGGGATGACCCTGTCGGGGTTCTCCACCGGGCAGCCCTGCCCCGGCATCGGTGAGCTCCCCTACGTCGCGCCGGGTGCCTGATGGCTGCCTTCACGTCCTGGCCGGAGCTGGACGGCGTCCCGGCGGGCTACTACGCGATCCCCGACCCCGCCGACCCGGACACGATGATCTACTGGCGGCGGATCCGCGACGACAAGCGCAACGCCCTCAAGGCGTGGCCCGCGAAGGCCTGGTACGGGCCGCCGATGCCCCGCCGCTCCGAGGTCCCCGAGGACCCGGCCCAGCGGGACGCGTTCGTCACCGCCTGGTCGACGTCCCGCCGCGCCTACATCGCGCAGGTCGCCGCCGCGATCGCCGCCGACCCGATCACGGCCGGCCGCCGGTTCGCCGAGCTCCGCGTCGCCTGCTGCCGCTGCTCACGGAAACTCCGCGACGCCCTGTCACGCTCGGTGGGAATCGGCCCTGAGTGCCGCGCGGGGATCCCCGCGGCGACCCTCGCCCGCTACATGACGCCGCTCGTCGGACGCGCCCACGCCGAGCACCTCGCCGAGCGTGAGCAGGCCGAGAACGAGGCGGGTGCCTGATGACGGCCTTCCACTCGCGCATCTGCACCGTTGAAGGCTGCGCGGAGATGATCCGGTGCAAGGAGCTTTGCCAGCTCCACTACCAGCGCCACCTAGCGGGCGTCGCCATGGACGCCCGAACCAGGATTCCCCGCATCGGACCCTGCCTCGCAGACGGCTGCGACCGCCCCCGTAGGTCGCGCGGCCTCTGCGCGCCCCACTACGCCAGCGGGCTGCGGCGCAGCGAATGCCCTGCTTGCGGCGGCGTAATGCAGAAGACCAGCGGCGTGTGCATGCCGTGCCACCGTGCCGCCGTCGCCGCGACCATGCCCACGGAGAAGATCTGCCGCCAGTGCGAGCGCACCCAGCCGATGGACGCGTTCGGTGTCCGGAAGAACGGCCAGGGCGCCGCGAAGTGGAGGTCGACCTGCCGGAAGTGCGAGGCGACCAACACCCGGTTGCGCGCGGGCAACGCACACCGTGACCGCTCGAAGGAGCGCCTCACGGTCCCGTACCTCACCCTCCGTAGGTACGCCAAGGAGCTCGGAATCCCCTGGTCCGAAGTCGTCGAGCGGTACCCGGCGGACAACCGGTGCGACCTCTGCGGACGTACCCCGGAAGAAGCGGCCCCGAGCGGCAGGTTCAGCCGGCTGTCCCTCGACCACTGCCACGACAGCGGCAAGCTCCGCGGCTTTCTGTGCGGCCCGTGCAACACGGGACTGGGTCAGTTCAGCGACGACACGCAGCGCCTCCAGAAGGCCGTCGCGTACCTGCGCAGGTGCGAGTCGTGACCGGCCAGTCCCTGCCGCGCGGCGCGTACACGGCCAGCCCGTGCCGGGTCTGCCGCTACCCGAAGCCGGTCCGCTGGTACCTGTGCAGCCGCTGCTGGGCCGCCATCCCCGAGAAGGCCCGCCGCGCCCTGAACCGGCGCGACGGCAAGGCCCTCGCCCGGCTCCGCGAGCTCCACGCCCACATCGACAGCGAACGCCCCCTCGAAGAACTGGAGATCACCCCGTGAGCAGCTACTCGCCGCCCGACATGACCCGCGCCGAAGTCGCCGAGCAGCGGGCGCACGACCCGCGCCCCGCCGACTGCCTGCCCTGCCAGACCGGGACCCCTGTCGACCACTGGCCGACGGCGGTCTGCAACAGCAGCTTCCGCCGCGACGAGGAAGGCGTCGAGCGGCTGTTCCGCGCGCACTGCACCTGTGCCCTCTGCTTCTGACCGCCGGACGGCCCGCCCATGTGTGGTGGGCGGGCCGCCCCGGAACCGTACCCGAGACAAGGAACCGCCAATGCCCTGCCCCGACCCGAACGTGATCCTGCAAGCGCTGGCCACCGGCGTCACCGGCGACACCGTGACCGGCCTGGCCATACTCCAGCCCATCGTGGACGACGGCCCGGCCGAGGCGTTCGCGATGCTCTGCTCCCTGGCCGAGACCGCGTCCAAGCGGGCGCGGGACGCCGCGCCGCCCGGAGCCGTGTTCGGGATCGAGGTCGACGGACCCGCCGGCCTGGGCACGGCGAGCGTTGACGTCCTGCCGCCCAGCCTGAGGTTCGGCGCCCAGTTCATCAGCGCGTGGGCCAACCGGGACATGGAGATGGCGTACGCCCTGTTCTGGGCGGTCGCAGAGTCGGTGAACGACGACGGAACACATGCCCTGCCGGAGTCGGTGGGCGCCGTGTACTGGCTGGCAGTCGCGAGCGCCCGCGAGATCGTCGCCGAGGTCCGCGCCGCCCGCCAGGCGAGCGGCCTGGACCGGTGACGTCCGTCCGCGTCGGCATGGTCGTCGTGTACGCCACCGCGTACACGGGGACCGTGTACTGCGCCGCCCAAGCCTACGACGTCGGCCAAGGCCTCTCCACCGGCGGACTGTTCGCCGCCTCGGTCATGCTCCTCGCCGCGATAGCCCGCGAGTTCCAAGGCGCCGCCGCAGAACTCACGGCCGGCCAGCCCCCGGCCACCGAGCCCGACTGCTGCGAGGAGTGGTGGACCAGCCTCGGCCACCACCACGCCCCGCAGTGCAAGGCCCTGATCAGGAAGGACATGCCGTGAACTTCCATCCCGCCCCGCAGCCGCCCGACCCCGTGCAGGACGCGCGCCTCGCGCGGCTCCTACGGCTCCTGGCCGTCGTCTGCGAACAGGACCGCGAGGAGAACCCGTTCGGCTGGACCGAGCCGCTCCCCGCCGACACGACGGCGGCCCGGCGATGACCGGCCGCCCCTACGGCGATCCCCTCGCCTGGGAGGAGGTACCCGCCCCGCTCACCGCCGCGGTCGTGGCCGTCCTCGCCAGCCAGGGCTGGACCGCCGCCCACGCCACCGAGCACAGCATCGTCGTGCCCCTCGACGACTGGGCCCTGGGCCTCAAGCACGCCCTCGGCCGTGGAGAGCACCTGTACGTCCTGTGGGGCCTGCCCAGGCCCGAATGGGTGTGGGGGACCGCGCACCCCAACGCGCCCGTCGGCGGGCACCTGGCGCCCCTCCTCGCCCCGCCCGACGACCCGGCGCAGATCGCCGCGCAGATCCTGCGCGTCCTGGCCACCGGCCGAGCCCTTCCCTGACAGGAGTTCCGTGATCACCGACCCGATCCGGGCGACCGGCCCCGAGGCCGCCGCCCGGTGCCACTTCACCGACCCGCGCATCGCCGCCCTGGCGAGCACCGCGCACGCCGCCGACCCCGACGACGGCCGCGCCTGGCACGAACTCGACTGGCACGAGCAGCACGTCTGGCGCACCCACGCCCGGAACTGGCTACGCGCGGCCGTCGCCGTCGGCCTGCTCCCGCTCGTCGAACCGGCCACCGGCGACGCCCTGGCCGCCGTCCCCCTCGACGTCCGGCCCGGCGACGGCCGCCCGCGCCGGGGCAGCCGCGGCCGCGCGGCGATCCTCCGCGAAGCCGCCCACGCCGTCCGCTGCGACGCCTTCGGCTGGGGCGGCCCCGACCACGACGACGCGTGGACCGCCGCCCACGACCGGCTGCAGGACCTCGCCCGCGAGGCGTTCATGGCCTCCGAGCACCCCGACGGGCCCGACCACCACGCCGCGGCCATCACCCGCGTCCGTGCCTTCATCAGCCGCCTCGACGAGGAAGCCCAGCGCACCACCGGCCGGCTCGCCGCCACAGACCCCGTCGCCAACAGCCTCCGCGCCCTCCTCGACGGCACCCGGCACGGCGAAACCCCCCTGTAGACCCCAGCACCGAGAGAAAGAAGCCCTGATGGACGACCTGACGAAGTGGCCCCGCCTCCTGGTCACCGGCCAGCCCGTCACCCCCGAGCAGGCCGACGAGATCCTCGTACGGACCGCGAACCCGTACCTCCTCGACGTCAACGACAAGGAGTGGACCGCGACGGTGCACGCCGCGTTCCGCCTCGAGCCCGGCCGGTACGGCAACGCCACCATGGACAGCATCCTGGCGGTCGCCGAGGAACTCGGCCTGCTCGGCCTGCCGACGCTCTACACCTCCCGGATCGCGTCGTCCTGGATCGGCGGCCCGCACGGCTGGTGCGACTGGGACGGCACGATCGGCTGCGCGAACTACAACATCGGGAAGTGGCCCGACCGCGAAACCCTCCTCGAAGAGTGGCAGCGGATCGCCGCCGAGTTCCCGTACCTCGACCTGACCGCCCAACTCCTCGCCGACGAGGGGACCGGCAAGGTCGTCGGCCAGTGGCGCGTCCTCAACGGCCAGGCCGCCGAGGAGTCCCCCGGATCGCCCATCACCCACCCGGTCGAACTGGACCAGGACGACATGTTCGCCCGGGTCCTCCTACCTGGTGGCGAGCGGGGCGTCAGCCCCCAGCGGCTCGAAACCGCCATCGAACGGGTCCGGCAGGCACGGAACCCGGTCCGCTGAACCCCCTACCATCCCCCGTCACCGCACGCGCAGCGACCGCTCCCGTGCGGTGGCACCACGCCCCATCCGCCCATCCGGAAGGCCCACCATGACCCTGACCGACATCCCCGCAGTCCAGACCGAGCTGACCTCGGAGCCGCTGCCGCCGTACTCCGGCCGCGCGACGACCTGCGTGAAGTGCTCCTACCCGGAGGCCTTCACGAAGTTCCGCCCCGCCACCCGGCGGATCCGCGAGGAGTACAACGGAGAGACCATCTCCAGAGGGCCGCTGCCCGAGCGGCTGGAACGCTCCTGCGGGGAATGTGACTTCCAGTGGGACGAGGCCCTCGCCCCCGCCGACGCCCCGCAGCTGCGGCCGGCCACCGTCGGTGAACTCGCCCACGCCATCCAGCAGTGCTCCCCGTACCCGGTCCACCCCCAGGCCGCCGAGCACGCCGCGACCCGCATGCAGGAAGTGCTGCACACCGCGGTCCGCACCGACCACGCGATGTGGGCGCCCGCGCCGCCGGCCCCGGTCCGGGCCCCGGTCCTCGTCCCCACGGACGACCAGCCGACCCGGCAGATGCCCCTCGTGTCGTCGGGCGTGCCGGTCATCATCCCCGAGCGCGTCGACCGGCCCGGCCCGACAGGCCCCGTCAGCCCCGTCAGTCAGCTCGGCTCGCCCGGGTTCGCCAAGGCCGCCGAGGGATGAGCAGCAGCACCGCCGGACACGGCCCGGACAGCACGCCGGACGTCCGCCCGGACGTCCGGCGTGCCCGTGGCGGACATCCGGACGTGATCCCTGTCGTCGGTGAGAACCAGGACTGCGGACCCCTTCCCACCAGGGCGGACACTGTCCGTCCGGACACGGACAGCCGTCCGACGGACAGCCGGACAGGCGTCCGCTTCGAGTACCGGGCCAGCGTCCCCCGCCACCTCGTCGGCGCCGCCTTCGCCGAGGCCTTCGCCCTCCTCGGCGACGAGCTCGAAGCCGACGGCCAGGCCCCCGACGACCCGCTCGCACCCCCGCCACCGCCCACCTGCGACTGAGGACACCCATGGAGAAGATCGCGACCCTGTTCCTGCGGGACTACAGCGCCGCCCCACGCAAGGGCGCCCCGCTGCCCGTCACCCGCGAAGTCACCCCGGCCTGCGAGTGGGTACTCGCCGGCGAGGGCATCGCCACGCGGAAGTGGGACGGCACCTGCACGCGCCTCGACGAGTACGGCGACTGGTGGGCCCGCCGCGAGGTCAAGCCCGGCCGCCCCGTCCCCGAAGGCTTCACCCCCATCTCCACGGACCCTGTGACCGGCAAGACCGTCGGCTGGGAGCCGATCGTCCAGACCGGATGGGCCAAGCACCACAAGGAAGCCGTCGACAACTCCACCGCGACCAGCGCCGGAACGTACGAGCTCCTCGGCCCCAGCATCAACGGCAACCCCGACGGCTTCCCCGCCCACGTCCTGATCCGCCACGGCTGGGCCCCGTTCTCCGTCCGCAACGACCTCGCCACCGCGCCACGCGACTACGACGGCCTCGCCGCCTGGCTCCGCGCCCGCCCGTACGAAGGCATCGTCTGGCACCACCCCGAGGACGGCCGGATGGTCAAGATCAAGTCCCACGACTTCCCGACCCCCGCAGAGGAGCAGACGCCATGACCACCCCACCACAGGCCCGGGCCGCCCTCATGCTGATTCACCGCCTCATCCGCAACCACGGCCTGACCGTCGAAGAAGCCGTCACCGCCGTCGCGCAGCGCCGCCGCCACGAGACCGGACCCCACACGCACCTCGTCACCGCCGAGGCCACCGCCGTACTCGACGAGGCGTTCGCCCCGATCCGCGCGCTGATGGAGGCCCTCAAGCCTGTGGCAGAAGCCCTTACCGCCGCGATGGCCGAACTCGCCGCGAGACTGCGCCCGGTTGCCGAGCAGGCCGCCAACGCCACCGCCACCGCGACCAGCCGGCCCGCCTGGGCCAGCCCGTACGGACCGCCACCCCGGCGCCGATTTCGCTGACCGGCACACCGCCCCCGCCCCCCGAACGCCGCCGCACCCGCGCCCGCCCTGCCACCGACCACGGAAGGAATCAACGCGTGGACGATGACATCGAGTACAGCGACCCGGAGATCACCCCCTTCGACGCCGTACGCGTCACCCCCCACGGCCCCGACGGCCCCGACCACGCGCGCGCCCAGACCTGGCACCTCGAGACGCCGGCGCTGTTCGCCTACATCCACCGACGCCGCTACGGCATCCTCGACGACGTCGCCCGGCCCGCCACAACGAACCTGCCCGGCCTCGTCGCGTTCATCGCCCCCGCCTTCCACCCCCAGGAGGCAGAGCTTCGCGCCATCGATGCGGCCCTGGACCACGAGCCCGGCGCCAGCCTGGAAATCTGGTTCAACGTCCCCGGCGTGGTGGGCAGCCAAGGCCGCATGCTCGTCCCGAACTGGCGGCACGCCGACCCCGACGACTGGACCGCCCCGGACAGCACCAGCGTCCACGCCACCGGCCTCGCCCTGCCCGCCCGCACCTCGTACGCCTGGCCGGACGCCAGCCACCACGGCGTCAGCGAGGGCACCGTCGTGCACGCGGCAGTCGACGCCGGCCCGCCCCCCCCCCCCGGACCCGCCACAACCGCGAAGCGCTGACCAGCCCGGACACGGTCCGGATGCCGTCCGGACATCCCGATCAGTTCCGTCCGGATCCGGAGAAATACCGAAACAGCCACAACCAGCCGCGCCCACGCGATACCGTGCAAGCACCCGGCAGTCGAGCGGCGCCCCCGCCCTACGCCCGTCCCACCCCCCCCGGGACGCACCACGGCCCCCACCCCCGCTCTCCGGGGTGGGGGCCGTTCTCGTGCGCGCCTGGCGGCTCAGGATGGCGGCTGCCTCTTCCCTTCGGCCTCCGGGCCGGGCCGCTTCGTGATGCCCGCGATGATCTCCCGTACCCGGCCGAAGCTGACTCCGGTCTCGGCAGAAATCTTGCGCAGAGACAGGCCGTCGTCCTGCATCTCCTTCATCGCCGCCTGCCTGGCGGCCCGCACCTTGCTGTGCGCGTCGGGCCACGCGTCCAGCAGCTCGGTAAGTCGCCGGGCTCGCACTGCGGCTGGCACGTCGGGCGCGCTCAGTGCGCTGATGGCGTCGAGCACTCGCTGCACCTCCTCATCTGGCTGAGGGTTCTCCTCGCCCACGTTCACCCCTTCGGAACCGTGACGGCCCCGGTGACACGCCGTGCGGGGTACCCCCCACGCGAATTGTTGTGTAGGGTACCCCGCACAGGGGGTGAACGGAACCGCCTCCTGACGCATAACGGCCCCGGTCGGGCTTCTCACACACCGACCGGGGCCCGCCAGACACCTGCCTCTAACAGGAGCTGACGCATGAACTCTACTGATCTGAATCGGCCCGAGACGGAACAGGCCGCCGTTCGGGTGCTGCTCGCCGCGGCCGATCACCTCTCGTCCACCGAGCCGACTGCCGTTCTGGAGGCGCACAGCCTCCTGATCTGCATCAGCGCGGAGGCGTACAACCAGTCCGACCGCCGGTACGACGGTGAGGGCAAGGCTGCGTCCCGCGCGGCGCTCGCCATGTCGCCGGAGCGCGCGGACGGGACGACCCGCGGCGAGTACGCCCGGGCGATCTGGCGGATGTTGGAGGAGGCCGGCTACGAGTGGGCGGCCGACGCCAACGAGCCCGCCATCCCCCGCGTGACCGGCATCCCGGGGCCGCGCGCGGAGCTCGCGAAGGCGGGTTCGTGATGGCGGCGAAGGAGTCCGCGGCCGAGCTGGTCGCGCAGGCGCAGCGGGAGTACGCGGCGGGTGCCGCGCAGCGTGACCCTGTCGCCGTCCAGACCGGCACGGCGGCCGCCGCGAAGCACCTCGTCCAGGGGCAGCAGGCCGAGGCGGTGAACCGCCGATGAGCGCTCCCGAGCAGCGGCCGGACGTGCGTGACGATCAGGGCGCTTCGGCGGCCGATCTTGTGGCCCGGGCGCAGGTCGACCGGCAGGACTGGCACGCCGACCACGTCGGTCTCGGTGCCCAGTCCGCGCCGGCGAACGGCGGGAACCCGATCCGATGAGCCAGTGGAAGTGGTTCCGCGCGGACGTCGCCCCCAGCACCCAGGCCGCCGCCCCGGCTGCGGGGGAGCGGTCGCCCCGTAGCGGGGTGACCAAGCAGCAGCGACGCCGTCAGGCGTCCATTCGTAAGGCCGCCGACGCCGGTGAGGCGTGGGAGACGGCGGACCGCAAGAAGTTCGGCTTCTTCGGCAGGTAGCCGCCCCGTTGTGGCGGCCGAAGACCGTCACCCGCGAGCGCAGCCGATACCGCTCACGGGTGGCATCCCGGCCGGCCCGCCCCCTCGCTCCTCCACGGGGGCGGGCCGGCCGTCCCATGCACCGCGACAGGAGGCACGACCCCGATGGACCAGCCCACCGTCCAGCAGCACCGTGAACCGGGCGTTAAGTACAAGCCCGTGACCCGGCACCGAATGGTGACCACCGAGATCAACGGGATCGCGTCGACGCGCGAGGTGCCGTACGAGTCGTGGGAGCCGGTACCGCCCAAGGAGTGGGACGAGGTCATCCTGCGCGGCGCGACCGGCGTGATCCTCGGCTTCGCCGGTATCGCGGCAATCGGGACGAGCGCGTCCGTCGGCGGCCTGCTGGCCACGCTCGTGGTGGAGCCCATCGCGTACATGTGCGGGGTGATGTTCACGGGGGCGTGGCTGACCTGCGTGGCGTTCCAGTGGCTCGACAGGGTCGACCCGGAGCGCGCCCGCGTGGCAGAGCGGGCCGGCTGGTTCTTCCTGGCGCTCAGCATGGGCGCGACCGTCGCCTACGGGCACACGCTGAACGCGCTGTGGGCCGGGATCGTCGGCGCGGCCATCGACCTGATCGCCAAGGGCCTGCTGCTCCTGCTGATCCGTTACCACCGGGTGCCGCTCGACGCCGATCTCGCGCACTGGGTGACCGAGCGCGAGCAGGCGATCGCCAGTAAGTCCCTGCTGGGCAAGCGCATTGCGCGCCTGAACCGGATGGCCGCCTACCAGCGGGCCGTCGGGGGCCGGGAGTACGAAGCCGCCTCGGCGATGCTGGACGGTGCGACCGTCACCCGGACCGTCGTTGAGGACACCGCGGCCTCGAGCCCGGAGCTGGGCCCGGTCATCCAGGCCGTCCCCGTCCAGGCCGCCCCGCCCGTACCGGCCGCACCCGCACCGGTCGTTGTCCCAGTCGCACCGACGGCTTCGGCCGTACCGGTTGTACCGGCCGCGCCCGCACCGGTAGTCGCACCGGCCGCACCGGTCGTGCCGAACTACATTGCCGCCCCAGTCCCTACGGTCCCTGTCGCACCGGTGGTCCCCTCGGTGCCGGTCACGTCTCAGACCGCCCCGCAGGCCCCGGCGGCCGCCGCTCCCGCCACCGGGGGAGGAACGGCGGCACAGAGCCCGGTACCGGCGGTCACGCCGATCGGACGCCCGAACATCGCGACGATCTGCCGGGCCGGGATCGCCGCGAACGCGAAGGTCACCGACGCCGAGCTCCTCGCCATGGTCCTGGCCGCCGGCCACGAGGACCGCCCCACCCTGGCCGACACCGTGCGCCGTTCCGCGCAGCGCATCGACCCCGACCGAAAGGCCTCGTAAGCCTCGCTTCCCTTCCGGATCCCGGCCCGACCCCTGACGGGGTGCGGGCCTTCAGGGGTGCCAGGACCCGCCTGGCCCCGGCAGGAGGACCCCATGAGCCACGACAACACCCCGCAGATGCCGCCGCCGCCCCTGGTGACGCCGCCGCAGACCCCGCAGCCGCCGAAGAAGAAGAACCCGGAGACGCCTGCCGCAGACGCCGTCCTACCCACCATCGCCTCGGTGTGCCGCAACGCTATCCAGGCCGACCCGCACGTGACCGAGACCGAACTCCTCATCCTGGTCCTGGAGGCCGGGCACGAGGACGTGCCGCGCCTCGCCGACACGGTGCGCCGGACCGCGCTGCGCATCGACCCCACCCGCAAGGCCAGGGCGACCACCGACGAGACCGCCGCCGGTCCCGCCGCCGATCCCGCTGGCGAGGCCGCCCTGGAGAGCCTGAGCCGCAAGTGGAGCCCGGTCCGTCGCCGCCTCTGGATGCGCGCCCTGGCCCACCTGGCCATCTCGCTCGGGATCGGCACCGTGGCCGGCTTCGAGTACTGGCTGCTGAACGTGCCCACCGGACTGGCGGCGTCGATCGGCTTCCCCGAGGAGTACGTCGGGCCCATGGCCCTCGTCCTCGGCGCCGGAGTCGCCTGGCTCACATCCGACAGGCTCACCCGCCGCCGCTGACCCGCACCGCCCACCGCCCGGCCCGTCCCCGCTCCTGGGGTGCGGGCCTTCGGCGGTGCCGGGACTCTTCCGGCACCCCCCCCTCGACAGCAGGAAGGCCCCATGAGCCTCGCTCTGATCCTCGCCGTGGCCGCCGCTGCCGCCTGGTACGTCCAGCAGCAGCGGCGCCCCGGCGCCGGAGCCTCCGCCGCCGCCGAAGCCCGCCGCCTCCGCACTCCACTGGTCCGCCTCGCGGAAGCCGCCGGCATCGAGACCGCGCGCGGCCGCCACGCGAAGCAGTGGGATGCCGGGGTGGTGGGGGAGAAGGCCACCGCGGCCCGCCTCGCCCCGCTCGTCGCCCAGGGCTGGACCATCCTCCACGACCTCGGCATCCCGGGCAGCCGCGCGAACATCGACCACATCGCCATCAGCCCGGCTGGCGTCGTCTTCGTCATCAACAGCAAGCGCTTCTCGGCCCGCTACGACTACCGGGTCGCCAGCGGACGCCTGATGCGCGACGACCAGGACATCACCGACTGGGTCAAGGGCTCCCGCCACGAAGGCCAGATCGTCGCGGCCCGCCTCGGCTGCCCGGTCATCGTCCTGGTCTCCATGGACGGGCCCCGACTCGACCGAGATCTGGTCCTCGACGGCATGCGCATCGTCGCCGCCGACCGAGTCGTGCCCCTGCTCCGCTCCCTCAGCCGCCGCCACCGCGCGGCGGGAGGGCACCCCGGCCGCCGCGCGGCCGCCATCTTCCTCCCGTACGGAAAGAAGTGATCCCTGTGCAGTTCGCCGCTGCCCTGGCCGTCGCCGGCCTGTACGTCTCCGCATTTGCCCGGTCCGACGACTTGCGAGAACTCGGGAAGATCTGTGTGGCCTGCGGCCTGGCCGCCCTCATCATCAAGTGGGTGGCGTGATGAACGTTCGCGACTACCTGACCGCCGTCCGTGACCGGCTGGCCGCCCAGGACACAGAGGACGACGAAACCCCGGAGGCCCCCACGGCCCCGGTCCCCCCGCCGAGGCCCGACTACGAGCCCGCCCCGGCCCCCGCCCCGACCTACAACGGCCGCCCCATCCCGCGCGGAAGCAGCGTCCCGCCCCCCGGCCAGACCATCTCGCTCGACTGCCAGCACGTCCGGGTGCACCCCGAAGCGGACCGCACCACCGGCGACTTGGTCAGCCTGACGTGCGCCGACTGCGGCGACGACCTTCCGCTGCCGCCTCGCCCCGCTCCCACGCCCCCGGCCGGGCCCGACTGGTGGTCCACCAAGAAGCCGGCCCCCGGGCCCGCCGAGCCCGCCCAGGAGCCTGAGGAGGAGTCCGAGGAGGAGCCCGCCGAGGCGCCTACGGGCGACCAGCCCGCCCCTGCCGCTGAGCCCACGCAGACCGAGGTCAGCAAGGAGAAGGACCCCGGCGCAGCAGCCGGGGAGAACCCGCTCAAGCGGGTGTACCGGGAGTGGACCGGCCGCCCCGCCTTCCCCCAGCCGGTACATGCCGAAGAAGCCAAGTCGCTGATGCAGCGCATCCGCGAGTCGAGCGTCGACCGGTGGGGCTTCGTCTACCACGGAGCCGCCCTCGCCGTGGGCTGGAAAGCCGGCCTGATCGAGTGGGCCTACGACTCGATGCTGTGGATCGACATCGGCTCCAACGCATGGCACGACACCCGCCCGATCTGCGCGTACGTCTTCTGCGGCCTGGTCCTGGCCCTCGACCGCTGGACCGGCAAGCGCTTCATCCTCTGGTCCTTCCTCGGCCGCGTCCCCACCGTCTCGTTCGCCGTCGGCGCGCTGCTCTACGGCGGCACCGAAGTCCTCTTCAGCTGACCCCCCCACCCTCGAAAGGCCCCTGACCATGAACTTCTTCGGCGCGCTCGGCGTAGGCGGCGCGGCACTGGCCCTCACCGTAGTGCTGTGGTTCGGCACCAGCGGAGGCGGAGGCTGGGGCAAGCAGCTGACCTGGAAGTGGGCCCTGTTCATCTCCCTGCTCACCGGCGCCGCATGGAAGTCCGCCGGCGACCCCCTCGGCGTCTCCGGCCTCGTCGGCGAGTCCGTCGGCATCGCCAACGCCATCGTCCCCGGCGTGACCGTCGCCGCCATCGGCGTGATCCTCCTGGCGGTCATCATCTGGAAGAAGCTGACCCTGCGCGGCGTCTCCATGTGCGGCATCTTCTTCTTCTTCGTGATGTCGGCGACGACCGGAACGTTCGGCAAGGTCTCCGCGGTCATCACCAACATCGTCATCCGGCTCCAGGGATGAGCGCCCACCTGCGGGCAGTGCCCGACCTTCCCGACGAGCCCGACGCCTCGAGCGACAGGCCTGTCTACCTGATCACCACGCTGCTCCCCAGCCCGGCCGCCGAACCCGGCGGCCCGGGGGAGTACCCCCAGGCGCCCGCCGCCCCGGCCCCGGCCGACGCCCCCATCACCCCCCGGGACGACGACCAGGACGCGGGGGACCAGCCCCTCCCCGACGCCGACGCCCCCGAGGACGACGAAGGGGAGTGGGACGACGACGAGGACCAGGAGGAGGGCCAGGAAGGACAGAAGGAGGATCAGGAAGGCGAGGAGGGCTGGGAGGCCCAGGAGGCGCCACAGCGCTCCGGCTTCCCCGACCTGCGCCCGTACGCCGACGTCCGCGCCGCCGCCCACCTCATCCGCGAGTACGGACCCGACGGCGCCCGCCTCACCTGGAAGGGAACCAAGGCCACCGGCCGGGGACTCCGCAAGATGACGGCCGCCACCGGCCGCGCGGTCCGAGTCGCCACCGCCCACGTCGCTACCGTCCTGCGCCCCGTCTGGCTTCCGCTCTGCAACTGGTGCGCGGCGGCCCCCGGCCCCCGCATCCTCGGCAGCGCCGCAGCCGTGTTCGTCGCCGGCCACCCCCTCCACGCGCCCATGGTTGTTCGAATCGGTGCCGCCGTCGGATGGGTCCTCGCAGTCTCCGCCACCCCCGCCCGCCAGTCCGGCAAGGGCAGCAAGACGGCCGACGCCAAGGCCAAGAAGACGACCAAGGAGAAGGACCAGGAGACCCCCGCCAAGGTGTCCAAGGAGTCCGACCCGCCGCCCGCCGAGGCCCCCGGGGAGAGCGCGAACGACGGCAAGGAGGAGGCCCCCGCCGAAGCCCCTGCGGAGAGCGCGAAGGACGGCAAGGAGGAGGCCCCCGCCGAGGCCCCCGCCGAACCCCCCGCCGAACCCCCGGCGGAACCCCCCGCTCCCCCCTCCCGGGAGGACATCGCGAGGGCCTTCCACGAGCTCTACACGGAGGGCTCCGGAGTGCTCCTCACCACCCTCCGTAAGCGCCTCGGAGTGCCCACCACCCGAGCCCTCCGCGAGCACCTCTCCGCAGCCGGTATCCGGGTGCGCGATGGGGTGCGCTGCCCGGACGGTAATTCGGCCGGCGTGCACCTGGATGATGCACCGCCTCTGCCCTGCTCTCAGGAGGGGGTCCAGGAGGCGCCCGTTGGTGCAGGTCAGGGCCCAACAACAACGGCAACAACAACCGGAGAGGGGGGCCGAGAGGGGTTGGGTGCATACGACAACCGTTGGACCCTGGAAGAGATCGCTAAGGGCTACCGGCTGATCCCGGACCCCCAACGCGGCCCGACCGCCTGGAAGGTCGAGAACTACCAGGGCAACTCAGGTCGCGACGACGGAGTGTGACGGGACGCCGGTCGGGGATCCCTGGCCGGCGTCCCGTCGCATCACCCGACGGCGCCCCGAAATTGACCACAAACGCGCGCGCGGACCCCGACGTCCGCCACCCTATGGACACGGAGCGGCACCACCATGAGGAGCAACCACGATGACCGCGTCTTCCCGCACGGCCCGACCGCAGGCCCGTCGCGGCCCCCTCGCCCGACTCCTGCTCGGCAAGCCCGTCGTGATCCCGCCCGGGGCATACCGCTACCGGTGCGGCGTCTGCCGCACGACATTCGGGCCCGCGGCCAGCCACGCCGCCGTGGTCGCGCTGCGCACCGGCCACCGTGCCGACAAGCACGGTGGCGGTGCCCCCGACAGCGAGGAGATCACCAGCCCGGCGCCCCTGAGCCCCTTCACGGTGCTCGGCGCCTACCGCCCCATGTTCGAGCGGGTCCTGGTCGCTGTCGGCATCGTCGCCTTCCTGATCCTCCTCATCGCCAGCTGGTAGCCCCCCGGTGGATGGCTGGCCCGAACCTTCCAAGGAGCAAACCCTCATGACCGCCCCAGCCGCCCGCTTCGCCGCCGTCTCCGCAGCCCTCCTCGCCACGCACGAGGTCGCCGACCACATCGTGCAGACCAACAGCCAGGCCCTCGCCAAGGGCCTGCCCGGCCGGGACGGCCGGGTCGCATGCGCGGCCCACGTTGCCGGATATGTGGCAACGCAGGCCGTCGGCCTCGCCGTCCTCGACCACACCCTCGGGCTCGGCCTGAACTGGCGCCGCGCCGCCCTCGCCCTGGCCGTCAGCGGCGCCACGCACTACGCCATCGACCGCAACGCCACCCACTGGGCCGAGACCGGCCCCGGCGCACCGCTCCTCGTGCGGGCCGCCCACGCCATCGGCAAGGGTGGCTGGCTCACCCACGACCCGCAGGGCCCGTACCGGTACGACCAGGCCCTGCACAAGGGCGTCCTCGCGGTCGCCTCGTTCATCGCCGCCCGCTGAGGAGATCCCGTAGGCCCCTACCGCCGATGCCCTGCCGGGTGATGCCCCAACCAGCCCCGGCCGCACTCGCAGCCGACCAGCCGAAGGACGCGATCTGATGACCCAGGTGTTCCCCGACTACCCACAGCCCCCGATCAAGATCGAGGAGATCCGGAAAGCGGCCGACGCCCACGACCTGGCGGTCATCGAGGCACGGCGGGATGGCCGGCCGTACAAGACGGGCCAGACCATCAGCCCGACCCCGCACACCCTCCACTTCACGTGGGGCGCGAACATCGACGTCCCGCTCCTGCCCGGCCAGGACCCCGACACCAGGTGGGAAGGCGTGGACGTCTGCGAGATCATCTCCGACAGCGCGCTGCACATCCCGGCCCCCGGCGACTTGATCCGCATCCACGGCGTCCGCGTGAGGGTCCTCGACCGCATCGTGGACTACGAGATCTCCGAGACCGGCCAGACCTGCGTCTTCGCCACCATCGACATCACGCCGGCCACGGACACCCGCGGGCGTTGAGCAGCCGGTCAGACCCAAGCCGCCGATGAGCTGAGGCCGTTCCGACCCGCAGCAAGGGGCCGTGCACATGGTGCACGGCCCCTTTGGCTTGTTCCGGATCGGCGTGAGACGGAACCGGAAGCGCCCCCAAGGCGCCCCCGTACGCCTCTACTTGCCGACGCGGTGTCGGTATCTACTCGTCGGCATGACCGCACTCACCACGCACCAGGCACCGGCGCCCGACGGCATCAACCCCGCCCGGGCCAGGCCCACGCTCCGCGCGCTCTACAGCGGCCACACCCTGAGCCCCGTGGACCTCAGCGCGCCGCTTCTCGCGCTCCCCGACGGCGACAGCGTCACCACCGCCCTGCCCGGCGCCGTACCCGTGTCCGAGATCGCCGCAACCATCAGCGGGTGGGCCAGCCTCGGCATCGCCGGCGTCAAGGTCTTCGCCTACGGCCACGACCGCGACGGCCGTGCGTCCGGAGCACTCATGCCCGGCAACCGGATGGCCTCAGCCATCACCGCGGCGAAGGCCGCCGCGCCCCGCGTCGCCCTCACCACGGAAGTCTGCGGCTGCTCCTGGACCAACCACGGCGAGTGCATCCTTCGGACCGAGGACGGAGCCCTGGACCTGGACGGCACGTACGCCCTGATGGCCGCCATGGCCGTGCAGCACGCCGACGCCGGCGCGGACGCCGTCAGCCCTACCGCCATGCTCGACGGCTCCGTGCACGCCGTGCGCACGGCCCTCGATGAGGCGGGGCACCGCGACGTCGCCGTCAATCCGAACCTGGCCGTTCACACTGGCCTGTACGGACCGTTCAAGGCCCTCATGGCGACCGATCCCCGCTCCGGCCACCGCCGGGGCCTCCAGCTTGAGCCCGGCCGCGCCGACCGCGACGCCCTGGTCCAGGCCCGCCGCTGGATCGACGAGGGCGCCGACTCCCTCACCCTGCAACCCGTCATGACGGCCGTGGACGTCCTCGTTCGGCTTCGCGACGACCAGCGGGTCCCGATCACCGCCTACTCGACCTCGGGGGAGTGGGGAGCGCTCAAGACCCTGGGCGCGTCCGGGATGGCCGAGTACCTGGCCAGCCTGAAACGCGCGGGCGCCGACCAGGTCCTCTCGTTCGCTGCGGAGACCGTGGCCCGCCACCTCGGAGCGTCCCGTGCTTGAGCTTCCCGCCCAGCGGCCCCCGCAGCTCGACGCGATCCTGGCGGACGCCGACCGCGCAGACTTCGCCATGTCCTGCGAGGACCGCACCGGCTCCCTGCTCGCCACCCTCGCCGCGTCCAAGCCCGGCGGCCGGTTCCTCGAACTCGGGACCGGCGTCGGCGCAGGCGCGGCCTGGCTCACAGCCGGAATGGACGACGCCTCCCACCTGACCACCGTCGAGGTCGACCCGGGCGTGCAGGAGATCGCCCGCCGCCACCTCGGCCGCGACCCGCGCATCGACTTCGTGACCGCCGACGCCGGCGACTGGCTCAGCTCGGCGTCCGGCGAGTACGACTTCGCGTACGTCGATTGCCGGCCCGGAAAGTACCTGAGGCTGGACGAGCTCCTGGCGCTCCTGGCCCCCGGCGCCCTCTACGTGGTCGACGACATGTTGCCGCAGGCCACCTGGCCAGAGGACCACCAGCCCCGGGTCGACGGCTTCCTCGAACGCCTACCCGAAGTGCCCAACCTCCGCGCCACGCCCATGCGATGGGCGTCCGGGCTGGTGGTCGCCGCACGAGTCTGAGGGTCTAAGGTGCCTCCATGCCCAGTGATCTGATTCGCATCGTCTCCCGTGATTCACCGATGGCACTCGCCCAGGTTGAGCGCGTCCGCGCCGAACTGGCCGTACTGCACCCGGACGTACGGACCACGGTCCTCGCGGTGAAGACGACCGGCGATAAGTGGATGGGGGACCTCAGCCAGGTCGAGGGGAAGGGCGCGTTCACCAAGGAGGTGGACGCGGCCATCCTCTCCGGCGAGGCGGACCTCGCGGTGCACTGCGTGAAGGACATCCCGGCCGACCGCCCGCTCCCCGCGGGCACCACCTTCGCGGCGTTCCTGGCGCGCGACGACATCCGGGACGCGCTCGTCCACCCGGAGGGGCTGACCCTGGACCAGCTGGCGCCCGGAACGCGGATCGGGACGTCCTCGGTCCGCCGCATCGCGCAGCTCGCCGCCTCGCACCCGCAGGTCGAGTGCGTGCCCATCCGAGGCAACGCGAACAGCCGGCTCGCGCAGCTCGCCGACGGGAAGGCCGACGCCCTGCTCCTGGCAGTGTCCGGCCTTGAGCGCATCGGCCGCGCCGAAGTGATCAGCGAAGTCCTGTCCCCCGAGGTGATGATGCCGCCGATCGGTGCCGGAGTCCTCGCGCTCCAGTGCCGCGAGGACGACGACGCCACCATCGGCCTGGTCAGCGACCTCGGGCACCCGGGCACCCACCGGGAGACGACGGCCGAGCGGATGCTCCTCCACGTTCTGCAGGGCCACTGCAACAGCCCGATTGCCGGGTACGCGACGACGGAACGCGACGGCGAGCTCTCGCTGCGCGCCGTGGTGTTCTCCCCCGACGGCAAGACGGTCCTGCGCGCCCACGAGTGGGCCGGGCGCCTGGACCCCGCGACCCTGGGAACGTCGGTCGCGGTCTCCCTGCTGCGCCAAGGCGCGCGCGAGCTCATCGACAGCATCGCGCACTGACCCCACCCCCCCCGTGGCCCGCCTCTGGAGACCCCTTCCGTGAGGCGGGCCACGTGCGTTCCGCCTCCACCGAGCAGCCCGCTGCCGACCGCCGCCTGGGCGCGTCCGGCGAGGGGTACCCTCTGCGGACTCCTGAGGCGCGTGGAGAGGTGGCGGCATGGCTGGGTCGACAGCGTTCGTGTTCGTTCTGCTCGGCGGCTGCGCGGTCGCAGTGGTTGCGGTCGTCGCCCGCGCGAAGGTCGATATCGCCCGCATCCAGGCCGGTGCCCGCGAGAAGGGCTCCACGCGCGAGGCGGCGCCGTGACCATCAGCGTCACGGTCCACTGCGAGAGCACCCACCAGTACGGGGTCTGCCCGGGGCGGCTGCTCACCGACGCCGTGACGGGCATGGGCGCCCGGTCGGCCGCCGCCCGAGCCGGCTGGCACATCGCCCCGCATGGCGACTACTGCCCCCGGCACTCCGGCGGCGGCCGGAACAGCCGAGCCGAGCACCCGGTATGAGCGAGCGGCAGTGCGTGTGCCGGGCCGCCGAGACCCAAGCCGTACAAGAGGTCCACCGGCGCCTGGAGGCGGCCGGCTGGCGCAACCAGCCAGCGCAGCCTGCGGCTGCCACCGACGAGCCCCTGGCCTGGGCCGCCCTCGTCCGCAGGGGGGTGGAGCAGCTACGGGTCGCCCATATGAATCAGCGCCCCCGGTGCGCCACTTGCCGGGGGTACGGCAAGACGCCCTGCCACTGGCGGCCCTGCCCCGACTGCGCGGGCACCGGGCAAGCCCCGGCCAGCACGAAGGGCCCCGACTCAAGGTAGTCGGGGCCCTTCGTGGCACGCGCTACGTGCGCTGGCGCAGGCCGGGGACCTTGTACTCCTTGGCGATGCCGGTGACGGTCGCCTCGGTCCACGGGACGTGCTGCGACATCACGCCGTGGGAGATGCGGGCCTCGAGGAGCTCGTCGGCGATCGCCTTGCGCGCGGCATGGCGGAGCTCTTCCTCCTTCTGAACGGCCTCCTCCCATGCGGCGATCGCGGCCCGCAGCTTCTCGCTGGGCTCGTAGTCGGCGTGCAGGTTGCGGGGTCCGGTTCGGCTCATGCTCCGAGTGTTCCACAAGTCGGTTACGGCAAACGCGCTCCAGGACCCAGTTTTCCTGAATCTATTTTGGTTACATGGTTTACCTGAATTGATTCAGGAAATGATGAAGGTGTCACCACTTCACCACCCCACCAGGAAGGCCCCGCCATGCGCGACCACCCGGCCCTCTCCTTCCCCCAGTCCCTGCTGGCCTCCCCGCCGTGCCCGCCGTCCTTCTCCTCGGCCGGCTCCCAACTCACCCAGGCCGCACGCGCCTTCGCCGCCCTGACCGATCCCGGCGACCGCAACGCGGAGATCCTCCAGCTCGGCCAGCAGGCCGGCCTCGTCCTCACCCACGGCGCTGACGACCTCGACCCGCACTTCGCGAACCCCGAGGGCTCGACCACCCAGTGCGGCCAGGAGGTCACCCGCTGGCTGAGCGACGAACTGGCGGCCCGCGTCTCCATCCTCTGCACCGCCTGCGAGCACGCCGCCACCGCCCTGCGGGACGGACCGGCGGAGGCCCCGCAGGACCTGATCCGCGTCCACCACTTCGACAGCACCGCGGCGGTCCGCGAAGCCGCCAACCGCGACGAGATCGCCGACGAGGACGTGATCGTCGTCCCCTCCGAGGACGTCGTCGGGTTCGTCGTCGTCGCCTACGCGGTCGCGATCACCAAGAGCAGCGGCTCCCTCCCTCACCTGCCGAGGCCCGCCCGCGACTACGCGGGCGGCTCCTACCTCGACAGCGTGCTCATCGCCGAGCGCGAGGCCCGCGCCCTCGGCCTCCCCCTCCGCGACGTCCCGCCCGCCGCAGACCACACCCACCTGGCCACCCGGCCGTACGCCGGCCCCGCCACCGCCTGACCCGCCAGCCCAGCAGCAGAGCAGAAGGAGCACCGCATGTACCAGGTCACCATCACGCACCCCGCCATCGAGGACCGCACGTACGGCTGCGCCACCGGCGGCGACCTGCGCACCCTCGTCTACGGCGTGGCCCGCGCCCAGGGTGAGGAGGTCACCGACGACCGCGACATGATCACCCGCGTCGGCGCGGCCCGCTCCAGCGCCGACATCGACGGCACCGCCCTCCTCGCCGTCGCCGAGGCCACCATCCGCGTCGAGCCCCGCCCGGCCTGCGAGGGCCACGAGAGCCTCTACGTCGGCCTGGGAGAGACCGCGTACTGCGACGGCACGTGCCGACCGCTCCCACGCTTCGACAAGGACGCGCTGATCGACCTCACCGGCGCCCTCGACGACGCCGACCTCGACGAGAACTTCGGCTGCGGCGCGTGCGGCCTGACCGCCGACCTCATGTGCGCGGCCTGCGGCCGCTGCAACTGCGACCGGCACGACACCTGCAAGTAGCAGCCCCCGGCGGCCCGGCCCACCCGGGCCGCCCCACCGGTACCACCCCGACCAGCCCGGAGACCGTCATGACCGACACCTCGCCCGCCGCCTCCACCTACAGGGCGGCCCGCGAAAGCGCCCGCACCGCGGCCAGCGCCGCCGCCCACGCCGCCGCCGCCTACCTGATCCAGGCCAACGGCGGCAGCGGCACCATCACCAAGCCGTACGGCCCCGGCGGAGGCATCCGCTCCTGGTGCGCGATGGCCGCCCCCGGCGTCAGCGCGCACATCCTCGCCGGCTCCTTCGGCGACGAGGCGTACCTGTCCTTCAACGTCCTCGAACCGGCCAAGTACGAGCGGATCAGCGCGTGGTTCCAGAACCGCAGCGACTGCCCGCACGACGAGGAGTGCGACTGCGAGGCCGAGCCGTGGCCGACGGCCGCCAGCCTCGCTGACGGGTTCGAGCAGGACGTCTGCTTCCTCGACGGGGAGCTGCGCGGCTGCGTCCACCAGGAGCACGGCCGGGTCGCGCTCACCCTCTTCGGGGAGACGGTCGAGACCGTGGCGGACCTGCTCCGGGCGCTCCGCACCGACTGACCCGCCCCGGCCGGCACCGGACCCGAGCCCCGCTCTCCCGACGGAGGGCGGGGCTTCGCGCTGTCCGGACGCCGCCCGGACGCGGGGCTCGGACGGTGTCCGCGCAGGTGAAACACCCTTTGCCGACTCTTTGCCTAATCAATTTTGGAAAACGGGTTATCCAAAGTCGATTACGGAAATGATGTAGGTGTACCAACCACCACCCACCACCCCAAGCGAGGCCCCCATGGATGCAACGGAGACCCAGACCCACCCCCTCCGGTGCATCAAGTGCCGACGGGTCCTCAAGCGGCCCTCGGCGGACGGCCTCGGCCCCAAGTGCAGGCGCGCGGTGCGCAAGACCACCCGCGAACTCCAGGGCTTCAAGCCCGAACGCGTGGAAGCCGCCCGCGAGCTCATCGAGGACGGCGGCATCGTCCCCATCCGCGGCCACCGGGTCTTCAAGACCGTCAGCAGCGACGGCACCGCCTTCTACCTCACCGCCCGCCAGGCCTGCTCGTGCCCGGCCGGCCTCAAGGCCCTCCACCCCTGCTTCCACCGGGTCGCCGCGCACATCCTCGCGGCCTGACCGCGCTCACCCTCCCCTGACCAGCGCCATGGAAGGACTCGCCATGTTCCGAGAGACCATCAGCCACGCGGGAGGCACCACCGAGGGCATCGCGAGCGAGGCCCACGCCCTGCTGATCCTCCGCCGGGCCGCCCGCCGCGACTGCACCATCGAGGCCACCGCCGACGGCGGAGCGGTAATCACCTGGACGTACCGGCAGCTCCGCGGCGAGCAGGTCGTCGAGCACCCCCGGGAGATCAGGCTCGCCCCCCAGCTGCCCGCCGGGAACGCCCTCACGGACACCACCGTGCGAGACCTCGACCTGATCGTCAGCAGTGAGGCGCGGTACGGGCTCGGCGACCACCAGGAGCGCGTGATCCTCTGCGGGATCTGGCGCATCCCCCAGGGAGCGACCGCCCGCCTCAGGGCCCGGGGCCTCGTCACCGACGACGACGGCCAGGTCCGCCTGACCCTCGTCACCCGGCTCGCGCTCCTCGCCCGCGCGCACCGGACCCACACCACCGAACCGGCCGGATGGTCGCACCCCGCCGACCTCGGCCTGGCGACCGCCGGGCTGAACAAGCCCGGCCGCCGCGCCGGGATGGTCTACAGCAGCGGCAGCGCCGCCCTGTGCGAGTGCGGCTTCAGCACCCACACCGGAGACCGCGACGAGGCCCGCAGGAAGGCCGCCCAGCACCGCGCGGCCATCGCCGCCGAGTTCGTCGCCGGCCTCGACTCCTCCGCCGCCACCGCCTGACCCACCCCACCTCGGCGGGCCCGCCCGGGCCCGCCGCCCGCCCCCCCCCCCGGAGCCCAGCATGAGCGCAACCCGCACGTTCCAGTTCCTGTCCGCCGCGACGGTCCTCGTCACGGTCGAGGCCTCCGACGAGGTGGCCGCCCGCGCCCTCCTCGCCCGGGCCGGCGGTGAGCAGCTGGAGGTGGAGGTCGTCAGCAGGGACGGCCACCGGATCGTCGACCTCCAGCTGACGGACGACGACCCCGACCTGTTCCAGGTGGACGGCGAAGAGCCCGGCGCGGCCTGCCTCGCCAGAGGATGCGCCGGTTACCTCGTCCACGGCCGGTGCACCGCCCCCCGCTGCCCGCTCGCCTGCCTGAACGAGGACTGCTGGAACCGCACCGAGAACGAGGGCGTCGAGTGCGGCGCCTGCGCCCAGCGGGGCGCGGACCATGCGGCCGACAAGCACCGGAACGGCGGGAACGCCTCCTGCGCCGCCTGCCGCCAGGCCGTGACCGACGCGGGCATGCCCGGACAGCGCGACAACCGGAGCCCGGACAGCCCGGACAACCACTGACCTGCACGGACACCGCCAGAGGGCGTCTGACCGGATATCCGTCCGGTCAGGCGCCCGGCCATCCCGGACAACCGTCCGGATAGAAAGGACGCCCACATGAACCGCATCACGGTCCCCGCCGCCGAGCGCATCGTCGTAATCAGCGGATGCGCAGCGAAGAAGCTGGCCCGGCCCGCCCCGGCCGGCGAGCTCTACGTCGGCGGGTACTTCCAGGCCTGCCGGGCGGCGGCCGAGGCCCTCACCGCCGACGGCGGCACCGTCCTGGTCCTCTCCGTGAAGTACGGCCTGGTCCGCCCCGACAAGGTGCTCAAGCCGTACGAGATGACCCTCGGAGACCGGGGCGCGATCTCCGGCCTCTACCTGGAGGCCCAGGCCCGCCAGCTCGGCCTGGCCGACTCCCGGGACGTCACCGTCCTCGCCGGGGCCGCGTACACGGCACTCGCGCGGAACGTCTGGCCGATGGCCGAGGCCCCGCTCACCGGGCTGCGCATCAGCCAGCAGCTCGCCCGCCTCGCCGAGATCCGCGAGGACGCCGCCGGGCGCGGAACCGTACCGCGGATCGAGGCCGAGTTCGCCCGCACCCCGATGTACGACGTGGAGTACGACTACCGGCAGGGCGCCCGCCCCTTCACCGTGGTCATCGCCGGCCCCGGCCGCCACGCCGGCGAAGGCCCCCTCGCCTACGTCGTGGAGGCCCACAGCACCGAGAAGGCGTGGGCCAAGGCGCTGTCCTGGTACATGGCCGACAGCGAGACCGTCGACGCGTTCGTGGTCGCCGGCGAGTCCTTCGAGGGCGTTCCGGCCCAGGACAGCACCCTGTTCTGGCTCGACCTGCGCCCGGAGTTCGCCCGGCGCGAGGCCTTGAACGACCTGGCCGACGACGCGGCCGAGGCGCTCGCCACGTTCCGGGAAGCGACCCGGGGCCTCGACGTCAAGTCCGACGCCTACCGCGAGGCCTTCACCGCCGCGTCGGCGGCGGCCTGGCCCATGCTCCGCGAGCTCGGCGCGAACGACGGCCGGGAGTAGGTCGGACAGGCGGCCGGACATCCATCCGGCCGCCTGTCCGGACACGGCCTGACCTGCGCTTTTTATGTCCGGACCCCGGAACCCTCCGGGGTCCCCGGCGTTAGTCATAGTGACTACCCACTAGACCATGCAGTGACCGACAGGAGGCCCCATGGGCACCACCGCACCACCCCGGACCCCGACCGTGGCCATCGCCCGGATCCTGCGCGGCCTCGGCCTCACCCAGGGCCGCGGCTGCGACTTCCGAGTGGAAGGCGAGTACCGCAACGGTGAGCGGACCGGGACCTACGTCCTCGTCCTCGCCCGCCACGCGGACGAGACGATCGCTGCCCACGCCGACGAGATCGAGCACCTGGCCGACGAGGCCGGGTTCGCCTTCCGGGTCTCGGTCCGCTACTTCGGTGGCGACCGCCCGAAGGCCAGCGTGGCCAACACCGGTTCCCGGGTGCGCGAGGAGCCCTCGGCCCCGGCCGAGCCCCCGGCTGCAGCCCCCGCGCCCGAGGGCCGCCCGGAACCTGCCCCCGCGCCCGCACCGGAAGCCGAGCTGCCCCCGGCCGGGACGAAGACGGCGAGCTTCCTGGAGACCGCCCGCGAGCGCCAGCTGAACCGCAGGCGGGCTGATGCGCTCGGCTGGTCCGAGCGGCAGGCCCACCTCATCGCCATGGCGGGCACGGCAGGGCTCAGCTACGACAAGGACGGCATCCTGCGAGACCGGCCCCGGCCCGGCTGGCCCGGAGCACGCGTCGACGACGCCCGCCTCGCCCCGCTCGTCAAGGCCGGGTTCATCGCAGTCACCGAGCCGTACATCCCAGGCCACCGGCAAGTGGGCATCACCAGGGACGGCGTCGACGCCCTGTTCCTGTGGCGGGTCTACCGCCCCACCCCGATCGAGAAAGACCGCCAGGCGGAGCGTGAACCCCTCCGCCCGCTCATCGGTGGCCGGCACGCGGCCCTGCGCGACCACGCTGCCGCCGAGGACGAGCGACGGCGGAAGGCGGAGACCGAGGCGCTGTACGCGGCGATCGAAGAGACCCACGCATGGGAGGAGCGTGACGATCGTCTCTGGCGGGCCTGGGCAAAGGTCCAGGGCATCACCTATCGCCTCGGTCGCAAGGTCCCGGCCGGCTGGGTGCCCACCGCCGAGGAGATCGCCGAGCACCGCCTGGACCCCGAGACCGTCACCGCCCTGCGTGCCGAAGCCGAGCGGCCCACCGCCCCGGCCGAACTTCCCAAGACGGCCCCGGCGCGACCGCTTCACGTGCCTCCGCTCCCGGCCGCGCCCCCGAGCGTCGAACAGCTCGGCCTGTTCGCCGATACCGCCTGACCCGGGCCACCCGGCCCCCTACCCTGACAGTGATCTGAACCGGAGGAGCCCACCCCCATGAGCGGACCGAACGACCTCGAGATGGCCCGGCGGATGAGCGGCGGATACGGGACCGGCGAGGGCCGCCTCGGCCTCGTCGACCGCACCAGCGGCCCGGACGACGCCCCGCCCTCATGCGGCATGTGCGCGAACACCGCGGTGCTGTACTTCGTCGACTCGGCCGAGGAGAACCAGCACTACGCCTGCCTCGACCACGCCGGAGCCGTGGCCTACTCGATCGCGACCGCATCCACGGCCGGCCCCGACGTCCCCGCTTCCGAGCGGGGCGCCGACGACCGCCGGTGGAAGAAGTGACCGCCCCACACCCCACCGAGCGCGCCGCTGCGCCCCGCTCGGCCGTCGACCAGCTGAACGCTCTCCTCGTCCGGCTCTCCGGCCCCCCGGACTTCTGGGACCGGCCCGGCGGCGACTGGGCCGGCGTCCCGGCGTCGCCTGAACGGCGGGAGGCCGTGGGCGACGCGAACGCGTTCTACAAGCTGGGATCGAAGGCGCTCCGCCGCGGCGAGAGCGAGACGGCGGGCCAGTGGCTCGGCCAGGCCGTCGACCACAATCACCCGGGCGCGCTGCTCCGCCTCGCCGTCCTGTTCCACCGGGTGAGGGGTCTTCCCGAGCTCGCCGACACGATGTTCATCGTGGCGGAGGCCGGACAGTACGGGCACGGGGACGCCCCGCTGCTGCTGAGGCACTACGTCACCGGGGTCCGGGAGCATGGCGCCCACCAGGACCCGGAGTTCGCGGAGGAGCTGCACGCGGCGGTCGAGGCGGGTGTTGCGGGACCGGCAACACCCGCAGGCTGAACGGCTTGAGGGCCCCCGCCAGAGATCTGGCGGGGGCCCTCACGCATGCCCGGGTCCGCAACGGCTGGAGGCCGCCGGCGGAGAGTGTCGGTGAGCCTGCGTCAGCCCGCCTTGCGAGCCTTGCGTGCGAGTGCAGCCGAGTTCAGGTGGCCACTGGCGATGTCCGCGCAGCGCTGCGGGGTGAGGCCCACGTGCGGCGCCAGATCCTCCTTCGTCATCGGGCCGTCGAGGATGCCCCGGAACGTGGCCTGCCTCTGCTCCCGGAGCCACTTCTGCAAGGCGGGCACGGAGTTGAGGGCCTCGCCGAGGAGGCGGGCCTGCTCGATGGTCGGGTCGCTCCCCAGGGTCTCGGCGAGGGCGGCGAAGGGTGCGGGGAGTTCGGTGCGCGTCATGGCGTCAGTGTAGTGGGTAGGCACTAGAGCGAGAGTCCGGCCGGTGCGGTCGGCTTGACGCGATAGGCGCCTGACCTGCGATTTTCTCTGAAATCTTCACGCCAACCCGGAACCACCAGACCCGAATAAGCGTTGTATATAGTGACTACCCACTAAACCACAAACCCACGGGAGCCAGACATGGACACCACCACCGCCCTCCACCGCCTCACCAACCGCGCCAACAAGGCCTTCGACGAAGACCGCACCGCGCGCGCCCGCCTGGCCGACGCGCTCACCGTGGACGGCGCCCAGCTCGACGGCCTCATGGACGCCGTCCTGGTCACCGCCGGCAAGGCCAAGCCCTGGCACGACCTCATGAAGCGCATCGAGCGCCACGGCGTCCGCGAAGGCCTCGCCAAGCAGCGCCAGGAAGCCACGGAAGCCCTCCTCACCTACGGCTTCTCCATGAGCACCAGCCTCATCTCCAACGCGGAACGCCTGGCCGGACAGGAAGGCCTGCGCCGCTTCCTCGGAGCCACCGACTCATTCGAGATCGAGGACGCCCCGAAGGCCGCCGAAACCTCGGCACCGTCCAAGGCCCCCACGCGCGAGAGCGAGGAGCCTGTGCTCGACAAGAAGGCCTTCAAGGTCAAGCACGGCTTCTACCCGCACGAGGAGAAGTGCGAGTGCGGCTGGCGGCTGGCCGACCACACGGCCTGGAACACCGACCGGACCTTCACCTGCAAGGAGTTCAAGGGGACCGGCCAGCGCGGCTGACCCCAACCTGGGAGCGGGCCCCGCCCGCTCCCTCCCCCTCCCTCGCTTATGCGCCCGCAGTGAGTACCCCAACCAGGAGAGTGACCATGCTCCAGATTCAGATCGGCATTCAGCGCCCCGCCGCCGGCCCCGACGACGTCCTGTGCCGCGCGGTGATCGGCTGGCGCCCCGGGATGACCGAAGACCAGGTGTGGGCCGTCAGCCGCGGTGTCTGGGCCCTCAACCCCCACCACGCCCTGACCCAGGACGAGGTGCAGATCGTGAACCTGGACGGCAAGGTCGTCGCGGTCGCCCGCATCTCGGGGGTCTCCGAGCACAGCGTCGGCGGACGCGTCCGCTACGCCATCGAGGGGGAGCTGCTGCGCGGCGACCCGCGCGTGGGTCACCCCGCCCCCTGGCCCCACCCCTCGCGGAACCCCGTCGCGTACGTCGGATAGAAGCCGCGACGCTCGCCGCTACCGGCCCGCGAGTCCTTCGCGGCCGGTCGAGCGGCGCCCCGGCCTCACCGAGCAAGCCCCTGACCTGCGATTTTCTGCGATTCACCGGAATCAACCCGGAACCATACGCGCCCCACAGGCGTTATTCATAGTGACTACCCACTAAACCCCAACCCCTACAGGGAGACACCGCCATGCGCTTCACCACCCTCGTCATCCCCGCCAGCGAGATCCGCACCGGCGACACCATCCGGGGCTACTACCGCCCGGACGTCACCATGACCACCGCAGTCGCCCCCGGCAGCGAGAACCCGGACTGGTCGGACATCAGCCTCCGCGCAGGCCGCCTCGGCATCCCCTACAAGGCCACCCAGGACGGCCGACCCGCCCTCGCCTCCCTGCGCACCAGCCAGCGGTTCACCGACCACTCGCCCATCCTGATCACCCGCGCCCTCGCCCGCCCCGCCGAGCTCGGCGACGCAATCGGCCGGATCGCCGCCTTCGCGGCCATGTCCCTCCACGAGAGCTTCCCGCACCTCAGCCTGGAGGGCCTGGTCGAGGCGTTCACCTCCTCCGCCGCGACCAGCATGCTGGCCGCCCGCTTCCTGTCGGGACAGGAGCACGGCCTGACCCCCGGACAGGCCGCCGCCGAGGCCGGAACCGCCCTGATCCGCGGCTGGGCCGAGGCTCGGCTGGAGACCCGCGCGCGCCCCGACCGCGAGGCGGCGATCCCGGACGAGATGAAGCTCGTCCTTCAGGGCCTCGCGACCCTGGGCCCCCGGATGACCGCCAGCGCCCTCCTCTTCGACGCCCCGTGCCCCGAGGGCGGCTATCCCTGCCTCGACTTCGTCCAGCACGCCATCCGGAAGGGCTGGGCCGTCCGCGACACCTCCGTGCCCGTCCACCTCGGCCAGCCGGTCACCCTGACCGAGGCGGGCCTGGCGGCCCTGGCCGTCTGACCTACTCGAAGCCTTCCCCCTTGGTGAGAGCCACTGAGCCCGCCTTCCGAGTCGCAGGCCCCTGACCTGCGATTTTCCTGCGATCCACCCGCGTCACCCCGGAACCATAGTGGGTAGTCACGCGTTGTTAATAGTGACTACCCACTACACCACGTCTTCAGGAGCCACCATGCGCGCCACGGTCCGACGCACCAGCCTCGCCACCCTCCACGCGGACGCCACCCTCGCCCTGAGCCGGCTCGACATCGACGACGCCGCCACCTACAGCGAGACCCTCGCCGTCTACGAACCCGGCAAGCCCGACGCCATCCGGACCGAGAACTTCACCGGCCGCGAGGTCCGCCAGCGCATCCTGATCCAGCTCCAGGTGACCATGCACGAGGCCGAGCAGAACGAGCCCACCGCGATCACCCTCCGCTGGACGCGCCAGAGCAAGCGCAACGACTACGTCACCAAGAGCTGCACGTACACCCAGCTCACCACCGGTACCGGCTACCGCAGGTCCCCGGCCCCCGAAGCTCCCGCCCCCGTCCAGCTCTCCGAGGAGACCGTGACGCTGATCGGCGACATCAACCTGGTCGCCGAGGCCGGCGACCCCGAAGACGCGCTAACCCTCTCCACCCAGCTCGTGCGCGCGGGCAACACCAAGCACGCCATCGACGTCCGACGCTCCGTCACCAAGGGCGTGCTCGACCGCGAATACCTCCGCAAGCTCGCGCGGCGCATCGAGAAGGACACCCGCACCCTGCTCGCCGCCTGACCACCCCCGGCGGGGCCGCCCGGCCCCGCCCCCACCCCACCCAGGAGGTACACGCGATGGCTGACATCACCATCACCCACACCCGAGCCGAGGGCACCATCCTCACCGGCTCCACGAAGGGAGACGGCGTCTACGAGATCGTCTCCAAGCACGGCTTCCGCTGGTCCCGCCAAGTCGGCATCTACATCCGCCAGTCCATCGACAGGGAGGCCAAGCACTGGAACATCAACGCGGCCAAGACGGCCCTGGAAGCCGCCGGCCACACCGTCACCGTCGAGATCAACGAGACCAAGCGCCGGTCCTTCGCGGAAGCCGAGGCCGCCCGCGAGGAACGCGCCGAGGACCGCGCTGAGCGGTTCAGCGACCGCGCGGACCGCGCCTCGACCGAGTCCGGTGCCCGGCACCAAGCGGCCCGGGACATCATGCGGCACATCCCCTTCGGCCAGCCGATCCTCGTCGGGCACCACTCCCAGCGGCGCGCCGAACGCGACGCCGAGCGGATCGACAGCAACATGCGCAAGTCGATCGACGCGGACAAGAAGGCCGGGTACTGGTCGAACCGGGCCGAGGCCTCGGAACGCTACAAGGAGCACCGGCAGAACCCGCAGGTCACCCTCCGGCGCCTGGAGCGGCTGCGCACCGAACTGCGCCAGCAGGAGCGCTACCGGGACGAGACGGTCGCAGCCGGCCGCGACCCCGGCCGTCACGTCCGCCTGATCGAGGACCTGGCCGAGGAGATCGACTTCTGGGAGAAGCTCATCGCCAAGGCGGAGGCCGAGGACGGCCTGAAGATCTGGGGCCCGGACGACTTCGCCCCCAGGGACTTCGTACTCTCCCGAGGCGACTGGTATCAGATCGCCCGGGTCAACCCCAAGACGCTGTCCATCGCGTGGAACCTGCGCCTCGTCCCCAAGCGCGTCATGACCCTGGACGACGCCACCGACCCGCACTACGGCCTCGGCACGCACACCACCGACTACACCCACGTGCGGGCCCGCTGCCCCGAGGCGGCGATGCTCGCCTTCCTCGCCGACGGCAAGATCCCCGGGACCAAGTCGGCGGCCGAGGCGTCCGCGGCACAGCCGGCCAGCGCCATTCGCGAGGCCCTGGCCGCCCAGCCCAAGCCGAAGAAGAAGCGAACCGATCCGAAGATCCCCAAGGGCGTCAAGGTCGAATGCCGGTGGAGCGCCACCGAGGCCACGCTCACGTGGCTCAACGGGCGCAAGCAGCCCCACAAGGACCACGCACCGGTGACCCTCACCGCCCCGGACGGCGTGAAGTTCACCGAGTCGGTCTGGGCCAAGGTCCTGCAAGCCCTGGTGACCGACCTCCTCGCCGAACGCGGCTACGTCGGGACCGGCAGGTGGAGCGGAGGCCCCAGCCTCGGCATCACCCGCACCATCGAGCCCGCGCCGACGGCGGAGCCCGAGCCGGTGTCGGCCCCTGAGGAGGAAACCGAGGCGCCGCCGGAGTCCACCGAGGCCGAGGGCCAGGCCCCCGCCGGCCAGCCGCAGCCGGAGCCCGAGCCCACGCCGAAGGATCTTCCCGTATGGACGGAGCAGGACCCGACGGAGGGCGAGGCCACCCCGGAGGAGGCTCTGGCCGAGATCGAGGAGTCCCTGGCGGAGGCGAAGGAGATCCTGGCAGGGGTCGAGGCCGTCCTCACGGGAAGCGAGGACGCCCCGACGGAGCCCGACAAAAACGCCCTGACCTGCGATTTCTCGGAAAATACCCGGAACCACACGGACCGTTCCGGCGTTGTTAATAGTGACTACCCACTAAACAACCCCACCGAGAAGGGCTCCGAGATGACCGCAGAGACCACCGCACGCAAGCTCACCCGCAGCGAGCGCAAGGCCGCCCTGATCGCCGACATGTGCGCCAACCAGGAGCCGGAGATCGAGCGCACGGCCGAGCTGGACGCCGCATACCGGGCCTACGTGGACGAGGGGATCGCCTCCACCGACGGCTGGTACTCGCCCCTCGACTTCCAGGCCTGGGTCACCACCCTCGGCGCCGACCTCGTCGCCGCGGCCCCCGCCCAGACGCCCCAGGCAGCCGAGCCGGAGGTGACCGAGACCGAGGCGCCCGCCCCGGCGCCGGTCGATGAGCCGGAAGGCGAGACCGTCCAGAAGCCGGAGGCGGTCCCCGCCGAGACCAAGGCCCCCGCGAAGAAGGCACCCGCCAAGAAGACCGCGACGAAGAAGGCCCCGGTGGAGAAGGCGCCCGCCGCCCCGGCGGCCGAGACGACGGTGAAGGTGAAGACGGTCCAGAAGACCATCCCGACCGACAGGATCGACCGCGACCCGAACCAGCCCCGTGAGGAGTTCGACGAGGCCAAGCTCAAGGAACTGGCCGGCTCCATGCAGAAGCTGGGCCAGCTCCAGCCCATCAGCGTCCGCTACATCCCGGCCACCCGCCGGTACACGCTCATTGCGGGCGAGCGGCGCCTGCGGGCCGCCAAGATGGCCGGCCTCGCCGAGATGACCGCCGTCGTGGCCCACGGCGTCGCCGAGGGCGACCGCGAGACCCTGGCCAAGCAGGTCGCCGAGAACGTGGGCCGCGCGGACATGACCCCCATCGAGGAGGCCAAGAGCTTCAAGCGCCTCGAAGACGCCGAGTACACGATCGACGAGATCGCCGAGATGTGCGGCAAGTCGGCCGCCTACATCGGCTGGCGCATCGACCTCCTCAAGCTCTGCGACGCCGCACAGGAAGCCCTCAGCAAGGGCCACCTCCCCGTCGGGATGGCCTGGTACGTCGCCAAGCTGAGCTGCGACAACCAGACGCGGTTCCTCGCCAAGTACGCGCGCGGCCAGTTCCCGAACGACAGGGCCGCAGAGGAGTTCGTCAAGGCCTGCCTCGCCGAGGAGCAGCGCCGCGAATCCCAGGGCAGCTTCTTCGTCCTCGTCGACGAGACCCCCGCGGCCGACGGCGACGGCGGCGCCCAGGACATGCTCCCCGGCGGGCACGACGTCTCCGACCAGGAGCGCGAGCGGATCATGGACGAGCGCGGCAAGCTCACCAAGAAGATCGACAAGCTGGCGACCGCGGGAGAGATCCTCTCTGAGCTGGCCACCGCCGACCCGGAGGAGCTGGCCCTGCTCCTCGCCGGCACCCCCGGCGGCGTCCCCGGCCACCAGCTCCGCATGGACCACCTCCAGAAGCTGATCGGCAAGGTGACCACCAACCTCCGCAAGGCCCAGGCGCACGCGGAAGTCCGCTCCAACGGCATCGTCATCAACCCCGAAGCCGCCGCCGCGTAAGCCTGTGACCTGGGGATTTCCAGCGATCCCCCCCCCGTTCCACCCGGAACCTTACGGGTAGTCACGCGTTGGAAATAGTGACTACCCACTAAACCCCCCTCCCCTCCAGAGAGGCACCTGCCATGCCCTACGGCCTCAACCCCGTCCTCCCCGCCAGCGCCGCCCAGGCCATCGCCGACCGCTCCCAGGAGCCCGACGTCGACCCCATCGAGCAGGCCAAGCTCTACAAGCTCCTCGTGGACGGCGGCCACAGCCCCGCCGAGATCGCCGCCATGGCCGGCAAGGAGCACGTCCCCGCGATCACCGAGCGGATCGCCCTGCTGAACCTCACCGAGGCCAACCAGCGGCGCATCGAGAACGGCACCCTGCCCGTCGGCCTCGCCTGGTACATCGCCCGCCTCGACCGCGACGGCCAGGGCTACATGACCGTCCGCTGGCTCCGCGGCGAGTTCACCGACGCCCGCGACGCCGAGCTGACCGCCCGCCGGCTCCACATCGAACAGGCCGCCGCCACCGCCTGACGCCCCCACCGTCCCGGGCGGACCAGCAGGCCCGCCCGGGGCAGTGGGTGCGCCAGAAAGCGACCCGCACCCCACCCCAGCACCGCCCACCACAGGAGAGACGCCATGAGCAACGCGATCATCCGCACGATCCCCATGTACGCCATCAACCCCGCCCCGGTCTCCCTGCGCCAGCACCTCGAACCGATCGGGATCCAGGACCTGACCGAGGCGGTCGTGAGCCTCGGCGACCGGATCACGGTCCGGCACATCCCGAGCACGCACCGATACGTGCTCGTGATGGGCGAGGTCCTGTGGACCCGAGCCAAGGCGGCCGGAGACACCGAGATCGAGGCGGCCGTCCTGAACGCCTCCACGTCCAGCCACACCTGGCGGCTCGTCGAGGAAGTCGCCCGCTGGATCGGGAACGCCCGGGCCATCAGCCCCCTGGAGGAAGGGCAGCTGTTCCGCCTGCTCGGCGACCAGGGCCTGTCCCTCGCCGACATCGGCTTCGCCTGCGACAGGGACGTCAGCTACATCGAGTCGCGCATGAAGATCTTGGACCTGTGCCCGTCTGGCGTCGCGGCCTTGAGCGACGGGAGGCTCCCGTTCGGCGTCGCCTGGCACATGTCCCACCTCGCCCTCGGACGGCAGGACGGGTTCCTGAACCGCTGGCTCGCCAACGAGTTCCGCAACGTCTACGAGGCCGAGGCCGTCGCCCGCAAGCTCGCGGCCCACGAGGCCGAGGGGCGGCCGACCAGCTGACCTCACCCCGGGGGGTGGGGGCCGAAAAGGCCCCCACCCCAACCCACCCCCAGGCCAAACGAGGCCGCCACAGCGGCTCTCACGGGTTTTCAGCCCCCCGCCACACCCGCCCTCCCTGCCACCAGCGATCGAAGGAGCCCACCATGCGATTCCCCGACAGCGTCCTGGCCGTCCTCACCGACCCGCGCACCGAGATCCGCGACGACCTCGTCCGCATCCCCTTCGAGATCGACCGGAAGGTGTACGAGGCGGTCAACAAGGCCCTCAAGGAGATGGGAGGCCGCTGGGACGGCCGGCAGAAGATCCGGGGCCACGTCTTCCCGCACCGGATCGAGGAGTTCATGCGCCAGTGCCTCGCGGCCGGTGAGTACCCGACCCGAAACGAGCAGGGCTGGTTCCCGACCCCGCCCAGCCTGGTCATGCAGATCGTCGACCACGCCGGGGTCTACGCCGGGATGACCGTCCTGGAGCCCTCCGCCGGCTCCGGCGCCATCACGAGCGAACTCGCCCGGCGCGGCGCCCTGGTCGACGGCGTCGAGCTCGACCCCTTTCGGGCCAAGGCCCTCCGGGACCAGGGCGACTGCAGGAAGGTCATCCAGCGCGACTTCCTCAGCGTCGACCCGCTCGACTACGAGGAGGGGTTCGACCGCATCGTCATGAACCCCCCGTTCGAGAAGGGCCTGGACCACATCAAGCACGCGCTCGGGTTCATGAAGAAGGACGGCATCCTCATCTCGGTCATGAGCGCGGGCCTGATGGGGTGGTCGGACAAGGCCTCGGTCCAGTTCCGCGAGGACGTGGAGGAGGTCGGCGGCGACATCGAAGCCCTGCCCGACGACTCGTTCGCGGTCTGCGGCACAAACGTCCGCACCTGCCTCGTCTACGTCCCGGGCTACCCGGGCGGCCCGCTGCGGACCCACGACTGGCACCAGCGCCAGCCCCTCCAGCTCGGCCTGTTCGACTTCGCCGCGTAGGCCCCTGACCTGCAACTTTCCTCGATTTCCCGGGATTTACCCGGAACCACAAGGCCCGTTCAAGCGTTGTTTATAGTGACTACCCACTAAACAACTCCACACCAGAAGGGCCTCAAAATGACCACCCCCTCCACCCCCTCCTTCCAGACCTCCTCCGAGGAAATGGCCCTCCTCCTCCCCTGGATGAGGGCTCAGCTCACCAACCAGCCCAAGGCCGACGAGAACTCCGACCTCTGCCAGGTCCTCACCCGGATCCTCCGGCGGGCCCACGAGGAGTTCGGCACCGAGCCCCCCACCCGCGAGACCTGCATCTGCTACGGGTGACCACCCACTCCGGCCGGGCCCAAACGGCCCGGCCGGGGCTGAACCCACACCGAAAGGAACCCGGTTCATGAACGACCTCCAGATCGCCACCTGCACCTTCCAGGAGTTCCAGCCCCACATGGGCACCCCCGTCCGCACCACGGTCGGGAGGCCGCGGTTCTCCCTCCCGTACCCGATGACCGCGCACGCGCACCTGGTGACCCCCACCCGTGAGTTGCTGAAGATCAACGCGCAGGACGCGTACGAGTTCCAGTACCGCCGGCTCCTCAACGCCCGGGGCATCGACGCCATCCGCGACGAGCTGATGCGCATCGCGGGCGCCTACGACCTCGACAGCCCGCTCGTGCTGCTCTGCTTCGATCAGCTCGCCAAGCTGACGCCCCCGAACAACTGGTGCCACAGGCTCCACTTCGCCAAGTGGTGGACCGAGCAGACCGGCGACGAGGTGCCCGAGCTCGGCGCGGTCCACCAGAACGCCCCCCACCAGGGCGGCCTCTGGTGAAGACCTGCACGAGGTGCCGGGCGGAGAAGCCGCTGACCGAGTTCCACCGGAACAAGAGGAGCAGCGACGGCCGCCACAGCGCGTGCAAGCTGTGCCGCTCGGCTAACCCCGAGCGGTACCGCCCCCAGGGGGCGCCGCCCCCCACCCACAAGGCCTGCACCAGGTGCGGAGAGGAGAAACCGATGAGCGCGTTCACCACCGCCTCCGGCACCCGGACCAGCCGCTGCAAGCCGTGCCTCAACCAGCTGTCCAAGGACCGGCAGCGCCAGAACCCGGAGAAGGTCCGGGCAGAGCAGAAGCGGTACCGGACGGCGAACTTGGACAAGGTGCGCGCGGCAGCCCGGGCGCACTACCACGCGAATAAGGCGTACTACGCGGCCAAGAACGCCGAGTGGATTCGGGAGAACCCGATGGCCAACAGGGCCCGGCGCGCGCGGTACCGCGCCAACAAGCTCGCCGCACCGGGCGCCGGCGTCAGCACCGAGCAGTGGATCGCCCTGCGGGACTCCTACGGCTGCTGCATCGCCTGCATGGCCCCTGACGGACCGCTGGAGCCCGACCACATCGTCCCGCTCAGCCAGGGCGGCTGGGACGAGGTCGAGAACATCCAGCCCCTGTGCAGGGCCTGCAACGCGGCCAAGAAGGACCGGTTCGTGGACTACCGCCTGAGCTTCACCAGCGGCATGACCCGCAGCCTGCCCTTCACCTCGATCGTCACCTGACTCACTACAGCCAGCCCGACCGGGCGGGGGCGGGAATCCCCGCCCGGCCGGGCCCCCAACCGACAGCCTCACGAAGGGGTACCCCATGGGCATCATCGACACCCGCGTGTGCATCGACGACACGCTCGGCCCGCTCGACTGCAAGCTCGACCCGACCAACCGATGGAACGGCTGGCTCTCCCCCCGCTTCACCCTCGGCGCCACGCGGGCCCTGTCGGCCCAGACCCTCGGCCTGGCCGACGAGTGCGGGTACGACAGCGTAGACACCATCCACGTCATCGACGGCCGCGTGGACAGCGCCGAGACCGTCCACGTCATCGACGGCGGCACCTGGGACGGCGAGCCCCTCGCCGCGGCCGTCCGAATCAACTGGCGCAAGCTCGCCCGAGGCGCGGCCGACGCAACCACCATCACCCGGGCCAACGCCAAGGACCGCAAGGCCGCCCGCAAGCCCGGCGGGCGTGGCGCTCGGCTCTCGGTCGTCGTCCACATCCGCTGGATGTACTTCGCCGAAGAGAGCAGCACGGCCGCCAACATCGTCGAGCCCCGGGACGGCCTCTACAGCATCGGCGGCTGGGAGTGGACCTGGAGCTTTGCCTCCTGGTGGTGCCCCTGCGGCAACGGCCAGGACTGGCACGAACTCGACTGCGAATGCGGCCTGACCCGCGAGACCCACATCACCGACCCGACCCCGGCGAAGGTCACCGCCTCCGAGATCGCCACTACGCTCCGCGCCCTCGTCCCCGGCGCCACGGCGGCCCTGGTCGACCTCGACGTGCCCCGCGTCTTCGGGGTGTTCGCCAGCGGCGCCCTGCTCGACACGACCGACGACACCGGCCCGTTCGACGCCGAGTCCCTCGGCGAGGTGGACACGGCCCTCCGCGAGGCCATGCGCTTCACCAGCCTCGGCGAGCTCACCGCCACCTGGGACCACCTCCCGCACGAGACCTACAGCAAGGTCTACCGGATCCCGTTCCCCGCTCCGCTGCAGTAACCCGCCCGGCCCGGGACGCGGCGCCCACCGCGCCCGTCCCGGGCCCCCCCCCTCCACCCCACCCGGATGAATTGAGGACGCCACATGACCACCCAGCCCCCCACCCGGCCCGCCTACCCCCTGCCCGACGGGCGCGCCATCTCCACCGCGGCGCACGAGGCGCTCGAGGTGGCCCGCAAGGCGAACGAGCGGCTCGGCCGGGCCATGGCCGTGACCGTCGCCGCGGCGGTCCGCGACATCCTGACCGACTGCGACCACGAGGCCCCGTTCGACGCGGCCGGCCTCGAACTCGTCGAAGACGACGGCGCCACCCTCCACGCCACCGGCCGCTACTGGACGGCCGACGGCGAGGCCCGCGACTTCGCCACCACCCCCGGTGTCGACGACGGCCAGTTCGGGGTCTTCGAGATGAACGAGTGGGTCAACTACCTCGGCGACAGCAACTGGGAGGTCTGGCGCCCCCTGTGCACCAGCGAGCCCGACCGTGAGGGCCGCTCGGTCTGGCGCCTCGACCTCGCCAAGGCTGCCGCCCTGCCCCTCGACTGACCGACCCCGGGACGGGCGGGGGCGGGAATCCCCGCCCGTCCCAGGACCGCACACCAACCGAACCGACCTCACGGAGAAACCGATGATGTTCCAGACCCTCGTCTCCTGCAACGACCAGGACCGCTACCCGGCCATGGTCGACCCCACCGACCAGGTCGACGGCTTCGTCCGCCCCTGGTTCGACCTCGGCACCGTCCAGCGCATCGCCGAGGACACCCAGGCCAACGCCGAGCGCTACGGGCACGGCTCCTACGACACGATCCACGTCCTCGCCGGCGACGTGAGCGGCCGGAGCCACGCGGTCGTGGTCAGTATCTGCTGGATGCACCTCGGCGGCGAATACCACGAGTCGGCGACCGAGATCCTCCAGCCCAACGAGGACGGCCGATACGCGGTCGGCGGCCACGGGTGGGGCTGGTACGCGCTCGACGACGACCTGAGCCCGGTCATCCCGTTCGTGCCCAACGAGGGCTGACCTGCTCTCCTTTGTGATCTCTTTGCGGAATCCATTTCGGTAAAACGGTTAGCCGAAATGGATGCCGGAAATGATGAAGGTAGATCAACTTCTCCACCCAGCACCACCCGGCCAGGTGAGCGGGGGCGGGAATCCCCGCTCACCCGGCCCCACCCGACAGCCTCACAAGGGAGCCCCACGTGCCCTACATCGACTCCACCACCCGCTCCTGGGCGGCAGCCTCCAAGGACGCCAACGCTCCGCGCCGCATCAGGGCCTTCAAGCACGATGGCGGCGACCTGAGCGTGACGGACTGGTTCTGTGGGGCCGGCGGCTCCTCCCAGGGCGCCCACGCGGTCCCCGGCCTGCGCGTGGCCCGCGCCGCGAACCACTGGAAGCAGGCGCTCAAGTCGCACGCCATGAACTTCCCCGGAGTCGCCCACTACATCGGCGACATCCGCAAGGCGCCCGTCTGGGCCTGGCCCGTCACGGACGTCTTCTGGGCCTCGCCGGAATGCACGAACTGGTCCATCGCGAAGGGCAAGAAGCGCTCCTTCGCGAAGGCCTTGCAGGGTGACCTCCTGGACCTGTACGCGGACCAGGAGGCGGACAAGTTCCAGACGGGCGAGGACCCCGACAACGCACCGACCGCCGAGGAAGAGGCCTCGCGCGCCCTGATGGAGGAAGTCCCGCTCTACCTCCGCGGCGTGATCGAGCGCGGTGGCCTGGTCAAGGCCGGTGTGGTCGAGAACGTGGTCGACGTCCGGGCCTGGACCGAATGGGACGCGTGGCTCCGCGAGTTCCACAAGCTGGGCTACCGCACGCGGGTGATCGCGCTGAACTCCATGCACGCCGACCCGCGGTCCGTCCACCGCGCCCCCCAGTCCCGCGACCGGCTCTACGTCGCGTACTGGCACAAGAGCCTCGGCCGGACCCCGGACTGGGACAAGTGGCTGCGGCCCAAGGCGTACTGCGCGGCCTGCGACGAGATGGTCATGGCGCTCCAGGTGTTCCGCCAGCCGGGCAAGGACATGGGCCGGTACGGATCGAGCTACGACTACCGGTGCCCGAAGACCTCGTGCCGGGCCCTGGTCGACCCGGACGTCCTCCCGGCCGCCGCGGCGATCGACTGGTCCATCAAGGGCACCCCGATCGGCAGCCGGCCCAAGTCCGATGACTGCCCGGAAGGCCTGGCTCCGGCGACCATGGCCCGCATCCGGGCGGGAGTCAGCCGGTTCTGGCCCAAGCCCGGCTGGACCCCCGAAGGGGACCCGCAGGAGGCGCTGTTCGGCGACTCCGAAGGCCAGGCCGCCCACATGGCCCCGCTCCTCGTCCCGACCGGTGGCACCTGGCGGACCGGCGGCACGAGCGTCGACAGCCCGATGCCGACCCGCACGACCCGCGAGAGCGACGGCCTGGTCATCCCGCCCCTGCTCATCCCTTGCGAGGGCCGCGACGGCAAGAAGGCGATGCGGCTGGACGACCCGCTCCGCACCCAGACGGCCCGGGCGGAGACAGCGATCGCCTACGCCCCGTTCGTGATCCCGATGCGCGGCGGCGGCGACAAGGAGAAGGCCCGCCACATCGCCGAGCCCCTCCACACGGTCTCGGCCGGCGGCAACCACCACGGCCTGATCACCCCCGCGTTCGTCATGCGGAACAACACCCCCAAGGGCGACCCCGGGCAGATGTCCACCCCGGTCAGCGAGCCGCTGCGGACCCTGACGGCAGCCGGTCACCAGTCGCTGGTCACCCCCGGGGACGGGCTCCTCGTCCCGTACTACGGCAACGGCCAGGCCAAGCCGGTCAGCGAGCCCGCCGGAACGATGACCACCCGGGACCGGTTCGCGTTCGTCACCCCGGACGGCGAGTACGACCTCTCCAAGGTGCTGTTCCGGATGCTCCAGCCCCACGAGATCGGCCGCGCGATGGCCTTCGCCGACGACTACCAGGTGCTCGGCACCAAGCGGGACCGCGTTCGACAGTACGGAAACGCTGTGACGCCCCCGGCGGCCGAGGTGCTGCTCTGCGCCCTGGTCGAGTGCATCACCGGTGAGCCCATCGACCGCTACGCCATGGCGGCCTGACCGCCAGTCCGCCCCGGCCCGGCGGGAGCTCCCGCCGGGTCCGCCCCCGAACCCTCTGGAGGATCCGTGCCCGTACAGCTCATCTCCGCCCAGCTCGCCGAAGCCATCGCCCGGGAGGCGACGGGTTGCGACCTCGCCCCGCTCGACGAAGGCCGCCTGTTCCGCCTGCTGGTCAACGCCGGCCACGGGTGTCGAGAGATCGGCCGCTGGTACGACGGCCGGGACGCGGCTTACGTCGCCGGGCGGATCGACCTCCTCAACCTCATCGACCTCGGCCGCAACGCGCTGGACGAGGACCTGGTGCCGGTCAACCTCGCGGTCCTCGTCGCCCGGCTGAGTGAGGCGAACCAGCAGCTGATGCTGAACCGCTGGATCCGCGGCGACTTCGCCGACCTCGACCACGCCGCACGGTACGCGGGCGCCATTTACGAGGACGAACAGCCGCTGATGTCCCTCTGACCTGCGACTTTTCTCGATTTCTCTGCGTCTCCCCGGTACCCCCCGGAGAGATCAGCGTTAGTCATAGTGACTACCCACTAAACCCCACAGCGTAAGGAAGGCCCCCCATGGCCGTCACCCAGACCCGCGCCAAGACCGTCCGCGCCAACTCCGCCGCCAGGACCGGCGTGGTCACCATCGAGGCCGCCACCCTCCCCGGGGCGGACGCGCTCCGAATCACCGGCTGGCACGCGTACGACACCACCCCGGAGGCGCGGATCCAGGGCGCGATCCAGGCCAACGGCCTGGACCTCCCCGACGACGCCGTCACGGTCCGCGTCCACGACCACCGCAACGTCTCCGGCACCCTCGACTTGGCCGCCGCCTGCGCCATCCTCGCCACCGCCGGCCACGTCGACCGCGACGCCCTCGCCAGCACCGTACTGATCGGCGAACTGCGGTGCTTCGACGGGCGCGTGACCATCACCCACAGCGCCATCGACGGTGCCCGCGCCGCCCACGCCGCCGGCTTCCGCACCGTCCTGGTCCCCGCACCCCAGGTACACGACGTCCGCGCGCTCGGCCTCGACCTCGACGTGGTCGGCGTCCACAACGTCCGCGAGGCGGTTGCCCTCCTGAACCAGGGCGCCGCGGCCAACACCACCATCTGACCCCCGCCCCCGGCTACCCCCGGGGACACGGGGAGACAGAGCGGCCAGCGGGGCGCGAAAGCACTGGGAATCCCGCTGGCCGCAACACCCGGCACCGAAGGGCCTCACAACCCGACCAGGTGTGAGGCCCACCGTACCGCCCAATCCAGATCACCGGAGGCACGCGTGAGCATCATCGACACCACCGACGTCCGCGAGTTCATCATCGTCGGCCAGGACCAGGGCGACAGCTACCTCCTGTGGGACGTCGCGCCCGCCCCGACCAACCCCACCAAGCGGGCGATCGTCCTCGAAGAGCTCGGCGTTGACGCGATGGACGCCCTCGGGTCCGTCCACACCGAGTACGCCGCCAGCCCCCGCGCCGCGGTTGACCAGCTGATCGACCGGCGGCGCGAGACCACCGGCATCGACAGCTACGCCCTGCACCCCAAGAGCGACCTGGACAACTACCGCCCCGCCGCGCCCCAGCCGGCGAACGACACCGAGCCGTACGGCGCGGCGGACGCCATCGGCACCGCCTGGGACTCCGGCTACCACGTCCACGCCAGCTCGACCCCCGGCCTGCCCGTCTTCAACGTGGACGGCCTGGGCGGCCTGCACCACGTCGAGATCCGCGACCGCGTCCGCGCCGGGATCATCAACAGCGGCCTGACCTGGCCCCTCACCAACGTGTACGTCCAGGTCACCCGCATCGGCCAGTCCACCAAGGTCGCGGGCTCGGCCCTCGACCTCGCCATCGCCTGCGCGACCCTCGCGGCAGCCGGCGACATCCACCCGGACGCCCTGGCCGGAGTCACCCTCGTCGGCGAGCTCGGCCTCGACGGCCGACTCCGCGTCCCGCGCGGCATGGAGTACCTGCACGCCCTGCTCCCGACGACCGGCACCGACACCGTCATCGTCCCCACCGGCTCCACCGACGACGCGGCCCATCACGGCTACCGCGTCATCCAGGCCGGCTCCCTGAACGAGGTTCTCGGCATCCTCGCCGGGAACTGGCACCACCCGGCCGACTGCCTCCACTGCCTGCACGTCGGCCGGGACGGCACCACGACCCCCACGCACGCCACGTGCACCCCGGCCCGACGCTGCGACTCCTGCCCCGCCCCGTTCTAGCCCGGCCCCCGGGCGGGGCCCCATCCGGCCCCGCCCACCCCGCCACCCGCACCGAACGGAAGAACCTGCCATGACCGACATCCTCGACACCGCCAGCCAGGCCCCTCTCACCCGCTACAGCGCCGACCGCTTCCCCGCCCACCTCCCCTTCGGCAGCTGGGGCTACCTCTTCACCGTCCCGGGCACGTTCCCTCACGACATCCACGCCAGCCTGCACGTCGTCAACTCCCAGATGGCCGTCTACCGGAAGCCCGAGGGCGGTTGGGAAGTCCGAGACGTCGACGGCGACCGCAGGGTCTGGGCCGACGCCACGACCCGCCGGGAAGCGGTCGGCATGGCCTTCCTCGAAGTCGCCCGCGTCCGCAGGGCCCGCGCAGCCGAGATCGCCGAAAACCGTGTGAGCATCTACGGCCTGCAACCCGTCCCCCCGTACGCGGTGGAGACCGTAGACGAGCTGACGCTCATCATCACCCCCGACCGGATCGCCCGCCTGGTCCGCATCCGCCCGGCTGAGACCGCCGGGGAACCCGCCCTCTACGACGTCATCGGCCAGGACGGCGAGGAGGAGACGATCGAAGCGGGTAGCGAGGCCGTGTTCCACACGGTCAAGGCCGGTCTCCTGCACGACCGCTGCGAGTGCAACCCCAAGGACGCGGCGCACTTCGAGACCGGCGCCCAGGCCCTGGTCTACGCGGCCGAGGCCATGCAGGTGTGCTGGCCCTGCAAGAGCTCCCCGGCCGGCTGACCGGAACCGAACGGCCCGTGGGGCCCCGGCCGAACAACGGCCAGGGCCCCACAAGCGGTTCTAAGCGCCCCACCCGCCCAAGCTCACCACCCCCCACGCGGCGGAAACGAGGCGCCCACAGGCCCCACCAAGCCCGCCCAGCACACCAAACCACCACTCACCCCACCCCGGAAGGAAGGCAAATGGCCACCCGACCGAGGCCCCACCCGAACGGAAAACCCCTGATGAGCACCTGGACGCCCCGCCTCGTCACAGACCACCTCCCCTCGATCGGCGACCACTGGACGTGCCGCGCGTGCGCGACGGCCTGGCCGTGCCCGCCCCTCGCCCCCCACCTCGTCCGCATCCCGTGCACGTGCGGCAGCGACACCTGGCGCGAGGCCCGCGGCCCCCGCAGCTGGCACATCGGCCCCCGCTGCCACACCGAGGCCGAGGCCGTCGCCGCCAAGGCCGAGTCCGACGCGGCCGGACGCCCACCCCACTACCCGCCGTCCCACTACTACCCGGCCAAGCCGCACCGGCCCGTCCGCCAGCGCCCCGCCCTCCCACGCCACCAACCCGCGGCCGCCGGCGACGTCCAGCCCGGCATGTGCGTATGGGTCAAGCCCGGCGGCCTCCACCCCGGATGGGGCGACATCCACCAGCTCGCCCTCGTCACCCGCATCGGCCGCCCGAAGTGCGAGGTGTGGCTGCTCCTCGACGGCACCGTCCACCAGGTCCGCGCCGACGCGATGATCCTCGACGATGGCCCCCGTCGCGCCGCCCGCGCCGCCGGCCACACCATCGTCCGGCTGGAAGGCGGCGTCTGGGACCTGCTCCCCGACTGGAAGTGGCTCGGCTGGACGCTCGCACAGCACCTCGACCACACCACCCCGGCCCCGGAGGCGGCCCGGGCCGAGCCCGTTCAGGACGGCCTGTTCGCGGCCATGCCCGCTGACCCCATGGGCGCTCACTGCCACGCGAGCAAGCCCCCCACCAGCCGATCTAAGCCCGTACCCCGGCGAGCCCTACCCCTCCACCCCGGCCGCCAACAGGTGGTCACAGACGCACACCAGACTGATCACAGAGTGTGATGTAGCATCGCTCTCGCCCGGTCGTCCTTAGCAGCGGCGCGGCCAGGCACTGCGCTGGTGGTGCAACAGCAGCACACCCGACTTCCAGTCGGGAGGTCCAGGTGCGAATCCTGGCCGGCGCTCTCCACGAAGCCCCCGGACGCGGTCCCCGGGGGCTTCGTCATGTCCGGCCCTGGCCTGCACCAACACGGCCCGGCCGCACCCTGGTCAGCTACCATCCCGCCCCGGCCACAGCCGCCCCGGCGCGGCCACCCCGCACGCCGACCACCAGGAGCAGCCCATGTTCCACGGCTCCATCCCCGCCCCGCTCCGGTCGATCATCTACGAGCACGCCGGAACCTGGCCCGGCGAGGACATCTACGTCGGCTGCTCCGGGAACTTCACCATCGAGCGAGTCCTCCACGCCCGGTTCGGGAACGCGCGGCGCGTTCACGGCAACGACATCCAGGCCTACTCATGCGCCCTGGGCTGGTTCCTGGCCGGCGAGGAGCTCGAGTACGTTCTGCGCCCCGAGTACGAGGAAGAACTGGGCTGGCTCAAGCCCTACACGGAGGACCGCGCCGACCTGATGGCGACGCTGATGCTCGGCACCCGCTTCCTCCAATGGGTAGGCAAGGAGGGCGCCTACTTCCGCCGCATGATGCAGGCCACCCAGGAGCAGTGGCCCCGCATGCACGAGAAGACCTCCACGAAGCTCCGCGGCCTAGAGACCAGCCTCGGCTCGTTCTACGCCGGCGACGTCCGCGACTACCTCGACGACGCCGTGCCCCCGGAGGCGCCGGTCGTCATGTTTCCCCCGTTCTACTCAAAGGACTACCAGGGCCAGTTCGCGCCGATCGACGCGGCATTCTCCTGGCCCGAGCCGACGTTCGGCGAACTCGACGAGGCGGGCAAGGAACGGATCATCGAGCAGGTCCAAGACCGGCCGAACTGGGTCCTTGGCCTCCACATCGAACGCCCGGAGCTCCGCGACCAGCTCGCCGGAGTCGTCCAGACCGCGAACCGCGGCCTGCCGATCTACGTGTACGCCGCCGCCGGCCCCCGCCGCATCGTCCGCCCCCACCAGCCCACCGAGCCGATCCCGATGCCGAAGATCGGCGCCGACGAGGAACTCGGCGACCGGATGACGCTCCATGTCCTCACGGGCGGCCAGTTCGCCGCCGTCCGCTCGCAGTTCATGTCCAAGACGATCAAGCCGGGGTCGCCGCTGATCGCGTGCGGCGTGGCCGTGGACGGGAAGCTGATCGGCGCGTTCGCCTACCTGCCGCCCAAGTTCGACCCGAACACCGCCTACCTGATGTCCGACTTCCCGGTCTCCTGGACCCGCTACCGGCGCCTGGCCAAGCTGATCGTGATGGCCGCCTCCACCCGGGAAGCGCAGCTCCTCGTCCAGCGGTCCCTGTCAAAGCGCATCACCGGCTGGGCCACCACGGCGTTCACCGACCGCCCCAACAGCGCGAAGTACGGCCGCGGCATCCCCGGCGTGAAGCTCCACAAGCGGACCGAGGCCAGCAGCAAGGACCCCGGCGACGGGATCCACCGCTACCAGCTCCAGTACGGCGGCCCCCTCGGCGCCTACGACCTCGCCGAAGCCCTCGACCTCTGGAAGCGCAAGCACGGGAAGGACCACCGATGACGCACACCCCAGCCCCCCAGTTCCGGCCCCCCCTCGTCCGCCGCGACCCCCGCGAGCTCACCCGGCTGGAGGTGAACGCCCGGTACATGCGCAAGGAGGAGTACGACCGGCTGGTGGAGAACGTCCGCCGCGACGGCTGCCTCACCTCCACCCCCCTGATCTACTCCGGCGGCGAGTACGAGGAAGGCGCCGAGCTGGTCCTCTCCGGGAACCACCGAACGATGGCGTCGATCGACGCCGGCCTGGACGAGATCGACTGCATGCTCATCGAGGAGAAGCTGACCCGCCAGCAGCTCGTCGCGCTCCAGCTCTCGCACAACGCGATCGCCGGCCAGGACGACCCCGCCACCCTCAAGCAGCTCTACGACGAGCTCGACGACGTCGACTGGCGCGCCTACTCCGGCCTGGACGACGAAACGCTCCAGCTCCTCGCCGAGGTCAGCCCCGAAGGCCTCTCGGAGGCGAACCTGGACTTCGCGACCGTCTCCCTGATCTTCCTGCCCCCCGAACTCGAAGCCGCCCGCGAGGCCTTCGAGCAGGCCCGCATCGGCCAGAACGCCTCCTGGCTCGCCGCCCGCGCGGACTACGAGCAGACCCTGGACACGCTCGCCTCCACCCACGCCGCCCACAAGGTCGGCAACGTCGCCACCGCCCTCCACGCCATCCTCGCCATCGTCGAGAACCACCTCACCGACCTCCAAGCCGGCTACCAGACCCCAGACGGCGAACCCCTGCACCAGGGACTCGTCGGCCTCGAAACCGTCCTCGGCACCCGCATGCTGCCCGCCCCCGCCGCCGCCACCATCAACAAGGCCATCGCCGCAGCAGAAGGACGCGGCGAGATCGCCCAGGGCAAGGGCTACCTCCTGCTGGAGCGCCTGGCAGGCGAGTACCTGTCCGGCAGCAACTACGCCCCGAGCGAGCAGCAGCCGTGACCGTGAACGCGCCCATCGCCCTCGACCCCAGCCTCGACCCCTGGGAACGCCAACCCGGAGAGTCAGCCCGCAGACACGGGCAATTCACCACGTACCGGGACCTCGGCAGAGCCCGCACCCTTGTGAAAGCTGCGGAAAGCCTGACGCTCGCGACCGGGCACGTGAGGAACACCGCCTCCGAGTTCCGGTGGCGGCAGCGCGTGGAGGCGTGGGACCGGCACCTGGACCGGCTGTACGAGGCGACGTGGCTGGAGGAGCGGCGCCGGGCCGCCGAAGCGGACGCCAAGATCCTCGGGGCGGCGGTCGGCAAGCTGGCCCAGCGCCTGAGCACCCTGCGCGCCGAGGAGCTGTCCCCGGGCGACTTCATCCGGCTCATGGACGTGGCGATGCGGCACCGGCGGGTGTTGTTCGGCGATCCGACGGAGACGATCGCCATCACGGGCCAGGGCGGGAACCCGCTCGCGGCGCAGCTCGCAGCGTTCGCGCAGATGCCGGAGGACCAGCGCCGCGTGGAGCTCGCCGACCTGGCCGCCGCTGTGAACCGCCGGCTGAACGCGGTCAACGGCGCCGACGACGAGGACGGCGACCAGGACGACGAAGCCGGCGGCGGCGAGGAGACGCCCCCGGCCGAGGAAGACGCAGACGAGGACGAGGGCGGGGGCGGCGAGGAGTCGTGAGCAGCGGGCACCACGTCGATGGGCTGGAGCACCTGGACGACGGGGCGGTGTTCCAGCGGCTGGAGGCGGCCAAACGGTCGCTGAGCCGGGACTTGCTGCGCGACCCGGTCGCTCTAGCGCGCGGGATGGATCGGACGTTCCGCATGCGCCCGCACATCAGGGTCATCGGCGAGGCGCTCGCCGGTGTCGTGCGCGGCGACTACGACCGACTGATGATCTTCACGCCGCCGCAGGTTGGCAAGAGCACGACGGTAGGGGAGTGGTTCCCGTTCTGGTGGCTGTGCCTGTACCCGGCGGACCGGGTCGCCATCGCCTCGTACTCCGACGACCTGGCGCTCAAGCGCGGCAAGACGATCCGGTCGTACGTCGAGGAGTACGGCGATGAGTACGACCTGACGCTGCGGCCCGGATCGGGCGCGATGCAGGACTGGACGCTGACGGCCGGCGGCGGCGTCCGATCCGTATCGGTTGGCAAGGGTTTGACGGGCCATCCGGTAAACTGTGTGGCCGGTGACGTGCTCATCCGTACGCCCGGCGGAGTCGTGCCCATCGGCGAGTACGTCGACTCCGGCCGGGACGACCTGGTCCTCGCCTACGACCATGACCAGGACCGTCCGATCTGGGCTCCCGTCATCGCGACCAGCGTCAGCGAGAGGGAGACCCTTGAAGTCATCACCCGGGCCGGCCGCGCCGTCCGATGCACCCCCGAGCACCGCTTCTTCGTCCCCGGACGCGGCTACGTCCCCGCCGCCGACCTCCGGCCAGGCGACGCGCTCCTCTCAGGGCCGGACCACGGTCGAGGCGACGTGCGTTCACTGCGGCGAGACGTTCCGACGGGTGCCGTCGGTGCTGGCCCGGGCGCAGCGGGAGGGGAAGCCCGGGCCGTACTGCGGCCGAGCCTGCTCGAACGCGGCTCGGGCGATGACCCGGCCGGCGTGCAAGCACTGCGGGAAGGAGTTGCCACGGCGGGACGGCATGACGTACTGCTCGCCGGAGTGCAGGCGGGCCGCGTTCCTGGTGACGCTGACCTGCGCCGTGTGCGAGAAGGAGTTCCAGCTCCCACAGGCGGACCACGCGAAGAAGATCCGGCGCGGGGTGAAGACGGTCACCTGCTCGACGGCCTGCCGGGACGAGGCCAGGTCCACGACCCGGCCGTGCGTCGGCTGCGGCACCTCGATGCCGAACCAGCAGTGGCGGCACGTCCGCTACTGCTCACCGGCCTGCAAGGAGCAGCACCCGCCGAGGAAGGGCCTCGGCCGGACGCTCCCGGACAAGGCATGTGCGCGGTGCTCGAAGGCGTTCCGGCCGAAGAGCAGCCGCACGGCGTACTGCTCCCGGGAGTGCGCGAACGAGGCGCACGCGGCCCGGATGACGGGGGAGGGGAACTCGCGGTACACCGACGGCACCTCGTACGCGGCCTGGTTCCGGGCGATGCGCCCGCTGATCCTCGAGCGGGATCGTCGGCGTTGCGTCGCCTGCAACGCCCCGGAGACGTTCATGCGGGTCGTCCGCAAGGGCAAGGGCGTGCTTCGGACGACGTTCCACGTGCACCACATCAGCGAGGACGTGCGGGACAACCGGCCGGAGAACCTGGTCAGCCTCTGCAAGACGTGCCACGCGGTGCACCACAAGTCGAGCTCGACGCCGTGGCCGTGGTTCGCCCAGTACGCGGTGACCGCGTCCGCGTCTACGACCTCCAAGTGGAAGGAGCGAGCAACTTCTTTGCAGGCCAGGTACTCGTCCACAACTGCCTGATCATCGACGACCCTCACAAGGACCGCGCGGACGCGGAGTCCGATGCGTCCCGCAACGCGCTCCACGACTGGTACTCCAGCACCGCCCTGAAGCGCCTCCAGCCGGACCGAAACGCGGTGGTCGGCATCCAGACCCGCTGGCACCCCGACGATTGGGCCGGCCGCCGCCTCTCCGAGGAAGGCAGGATCGAGGAGGGCGGCCGGTGGAAGGTCGTCCACCTGCCCGCCATCGCGAACCCGAGCAAGTTCGGGCCGGACCCGCTCGGCCGCGATGACGGCGAGCCGCTGACGCACCCGAAGATCCCGACCCGGAACCGGCGGAAGCTGCTGGCCTGGTGGGCGGACATGAAAGCCACGTCCATCGTTCGGGACTGGCACAGCCTCGCCCAGGGCGACCCGCAGCCCGCCGAGGGTGCCCTCGTGTCCGAAGAGCTGCTGAGGATGCTCCGGGACGGCGGCACGCAGGTCGAGCCGCAGCGGATCGCCGTCGCCATCGACCCCTCGGGCGGCGGCCGCGACACCGCGGGCGTCGTTGGTGGCTTCCTCGGTGATGACGGGCGTGTGTGGATCACCCACGATGTGTCGGCCCCGATGTCCTCGGCGGACTGGTCCACCGCGGCCTGCAAGCTCGCCTACGAGACGAACGCCTCGGTGATCTACGTGGAGTGGAACTTCGGCCGGGACATGTGCGAGCTCGCGATCCGTACCTCGTGGGAGACGCTGCAGCGCGACGGCGTGATCCCGGCCAAGGTCCTCATGCCGCTGATCGACCCGGTCCGCGCCAAGCAGGGCAAGCTGCTGCGTGCGGAACCGGTGGCGCAGCAGATGGTCCAGGACCGGGTCCGGCTCCGTGGCCTGTTCGTCGACCTGGAACGGGAGTGGGCCACCTGGATGCCGACGGACCCCGACAGCCCCGGCCGGATCGACGCCTCCTGCATCTTGGTCTACGGCCTGATCCCGGAGGCGAACAAGGGCGCCATCGTCCACGCCCCGCTCCCGCAGGCCCCGCAGCCCAGTGGCAGCCGGACGCAGTCCCCGGCGGCCGGCATGTACGGGCGCAGGATCGGCAGGTGAGCGGTGGCGGCTGGTGGGACACTGCCCGGATGACGACCTCTCGTGAGCTCATCGCCGCCCGCCTCGCAGGCGACCCGGCCCAGGCCCGCGCGGCCATGCACGACCCGCTGTTCGCCGCGTCCCTGCATCAGCTGGGAGGGATGCTGGACCGTCTGGACGCCCTGCTCGGCGACGAAGGCCTGGACGAGGCGGCCAGGGAGCGGGTCAAGGCCCGACTGGTCGCCGACAGCCTCCCCAGGACCGCAGACATCGACCGGCTGCGCGACCTCGCGGCCGCGACCGTGACCATCCCGCTCCCGGCCGACCTGGCCTAGGAGCGCACCTCACGCCATGCGGCGAGTCGGGGACATTGGCTCACCGCGTTCAGGCTTCCGCGATCTGCTTCCCCCCGGGTGGGCCTCTGCCATACGGTCCGTGCTATCTCCTTTTTGACTACGGAGGCTGCAAGGCAGAGGGCCGCACCGGCTCAAGGTCCCGTTGGCGCGGGGAGCCCGGTGTGGGCCTCCGCTACCCCAGCGCGAGGAAGCTGCCGCCCGTCACACTGGCCTGGTGATGAAGTTGCCACGCGTGGAGTGCGGTAAGTGCGGCCGGCCCGTCGCGGCCGGCCCCGTCGCCGGACGAATCAGCAAGGGTCGACTCTGGCGGCACGACGCCCCCGGCATCCGCCGAGATGCCGACGGCGTCCTCGTGTCCTGCGCCGGGTCCCTGGAGCTCGTGGACATCGAGCTCCCCGTCGCGCAGCTCATGTTCGACCTCGACGGCCCTGCTCCTGACTGCCCTGACGGCGAGCCCGGCCTGTTTGTGATCTGAAAACCGGGCTTGACCTGCGCTGATGCGTCGGACTGCCCTGTTGCGGATGGCCTATCATCCACCGCTGAACCCGGCCGGATGACCTCCCACAGGGGACGCCCATGATCAGCCCCGAAAACATCGCCCTCCTGGCGCTCGCCGGGTACCGCGCGACGCAGCTCGTCGTCCATGACTCGCTGCTCGACGGCTCCCGGGTGCGGCTCGACGCCTGGCAGCAGCGGCGCCCGCACTCCGTGTTCCGGGAGAGCGTGGTCACGCTGATCTCGTGCGTCTACTGCTCCGGCTGGTGGATCGCAGGCGCCCTCCTGGCCGTCTGGCTGGTCGTCACCGACCAGTGGCATCAGGACCCGCTGCTCGTCCACGGCTTCGAGTGGCTGGCCGTCGCCGGCGCCGCGGTCCTCCTGAACCGGTGGGATGACTCCCGCAAGGAGGGCTGATGGCCAAGCAGATCACCGCGGCGTCGTCGCGGTACGTGTCCCGGAAGATCAAGCGCCAGAGCAACGGCAACGGACAGCAGGGATGGCAGTACCGCTCGTTCGACATGTACCACGCCGTCCCCGAGGTCCGGTTCGCCGCCTCCTGGATGGGCAACGCCATGGGCAGGGCCCGCCTGTTCGCCGGCCGCCGCGCCGACGACGGCACGATCGAGCCCGCCCCGCCCGGGCACCGTGCGCAGGAGATCGTCTCGCAGATCGCCGGCGGCCCCGACGGCCAGGGCAAGATGCTCGCCGCGTTCGGGAAGCACCTGACCGTACCCGGCGAGGGCTGGATCCTGGTCCGCCCCAACTCGGAAGTCTTGTCCCCGTTCTCCCCCGAGGACGGCCACGACTGGCGGGTCCTGTCCATCCGGGAGGTCCGCCAGCAGGCAGGGAAGCTCATCGCCGAAGTCGACGGCGACGACGTCGCCGTTCCCGAAGGCGATCCCGACAACATGGACCCCGACGCGCCAGTCGCAATCCGCGTGTGGGAACCGGACCCAGAGCGGTCGATGGAGGCCGACAGCGCGGTCCGCTCCAGCATGGACCTGCTTGAGGAACTGCTCCTGCTGAACGCGGCCGTACGAGCGATCACCAGGTCCAGGCTCACCGGCCGCGGCCTGCTCCTCGTCCCCAAGGGCGTCCGGTTCCCCACGGCGCCCGGGCAGTCGGACGCCGAGGACGACCTGATCGAGGTCTTCATGACGATCGCCGAGACGGCGATCCGCGACCCCGAGTCGGCTGCCGCGACGGTCCCGATCATCCTGGAGCTCCCGGCCGAAGCCATCGCCGAGTTCAAGCTGATCAAGTTCGAGTCGGAGTTCGACGATCTAGCCCTCAAGCTCCGCGAAGAGGCCGTACGGCGCTTCGCGATCGGCCTGGAGATCCCCGCCGAGATCCTCCTCGGCCTCGGCGACGTCAACCACTGGGGCCAGTGGGCGCTTACCGCCGAAGCGATCAATCTGGGCATCGAGCCGAAGCTCGCCACGGTCTCCTACGCGCTCACGCAGCAGTGGCTGCGCCCGATCCTCGAATTCGAGAAAGTCGAGGACTGGCATCGCTGGCTGGTCTGGTACGACACCGCCCCGCTCCGGGTGCGCACCAACCGCTCCGAGACCGCGCTGCAGGCGTACGACCGAGGCGTGATCTCCCCGCAGGCTCTCCGCCGGGAGACCGGCTTCGACGAGTCCGACGCCCCCACCGTGGCCGAACCCGCCAAGAAGACCCCGCCCGAGACCCCGCCCGCTGACGAGACGGACGCCGGCCGAGGCCAGGACTCGCCCCCGTCACCCGAGCTGCCCGTCGACGAGTCCGAAGCCCCGCCGGACACGCTGCCCGCCTCGGCAGCCGCGCGCCTCGGCGACGGCCTCCTGGCCGCCGCAGACGGCCTGATCTGGGGAGCACTCACCGCGGCCGGGGAGAAGCTCCGCAAGACCCCGGCGTGCCCCCGCTCCGAGCGCGCCCGCTCCCGCGAAGTCGTCTCGGCCCGCCTGCACACCGTCCTGACCGTCGGCGCGGACCAGGTCGAGCAGTGGCGGCTCCTCGATGGCGCTTGGACGCGGGCGCCCGAGATCGCCGAACGGTACGGCCTCGACCCCGAGTGCCTGACCGCCACCCTCGACGAATACACGCGCGAGCTCATCGCCGCCGGCGTCAGCCACGAGTTCGGCCTGGTGCCCGGCGTGATCGGCGCCTGCGCGGGAGCCGCAGCATGAGCGGCCGCCCCGGCCGCCGGGCCGCCCAGATAGGCAAGCCCGTCACCGAAGACGTGGCCCTCCACCCCGGCACGGCCCGAGAAGCGTGGTGCGCCGACTGCCGGGCCTGGACCAGCATCACCGCCGACCTGCTGCTCCTCACCTCCCACGGCGTCACCACGGCGGGTGTCCTGGCCTGGTGCGAGGTCTGCGAGGACCCCGCGAACCCGCTCCCAGCGAGGAGGATCGACCCCCGTGGCTGACCGCAACGCCCAGCTCGACCGCGAGGAATCCGACTTCACGGACGCGGTCGCCCGCGCGCTCGCCGACACGGCCGACGAGTTCGCCTCCGCCGTAGCCGACGCCACCGAACTCGTCGCGGCCCGGTTCTCCGTCAGCCGCATCGCCCGCATGTGGCAGACCCGGGTCACCGGCCTGGTGCGGCGCCTCCTCGGCACCGCAGAGACCGCCGCAGAAGCCGCCGCCGAAGACGCGGGGACCGAACTCCCCGACGGCTGGGACGACCTCGCCGGCCGGTACGACGACGGCCGCCTCCTCCCCGACGGCATCGCCCAGTACGTCACCGCGACAGAGCGGCTCCTCGGCGCGGTCGGCGACCGCCTGGCCGAAGCCGCCCGCGCCGAGCTCGCCGCCGGTATCGCGGCCGGAGAGGACACCGACCAGCTCCGCGACCGGCTCCGGGCCGCGTTCGCCCGCGACGGCGCCGCCCTCGGCCCGGCCCGCGAGCAGCGCATCGCCCAGACCGAGGCCACCCGGGCGTGGAACATGAGCACGCTGGCCGCCGCCCGCGACATGACCGGCCCTGACCGGCCCCTGATCAAGCAGTGGGTGACGCGGCACGACACGAAGGTGCGGGCCACCCACGATGCGGTGGACGGCCAGATCGCCCTCCTCGCCGAGCCGTTCACCGTCGGCGGCGTGCCGATGCAGGCACCCGGCGACCCGACCGCACCGGCCGGAGAGGTCATCAACTGCCGCTGCCGCCTCGAAGTCGCACCCCAGATGCGGGCCTCCGCCTTCGAATCCGAACCCTCGCCGCGCCTCGACGTCTTCGAATCCGAGGAGAACCGTGTGGAAGCCGTGACCGCCGCAGCAGGCGCGTACTCGGGCGCGATGATCGCCCTCATGCCGACGCCCGAGGACGCCGCCCGACTCGCCCTCACCGTCCCCGGCTGCGAGCCGGCCCACGAGCTGCACCTGACGCTGTTCTACCTCGGCGAGGGCGCCGACTGGGACCCGGGACACCGCGCCGACCTGGTCGCCGGCATCCGCGACCGCGTCGAAGACCTCGCCCAGCCCCTCGCCGCCCGGGTGTTCGGCGCGAACCAGTGGAACGCCGACACCGACAGCCCGTGCTGGGTGTACGCCGTCGGCGACGACCGCGACGTCTCCCGTGACGACCCGAGGCTGGAGAACGCCCGCTGGATCGCGGTGAACGCCCTGGAGGACATGCACCGCCAGCCGCCCATCCCCACCCAGCACAGCCCCTGGCAGCCGCACGTCTGCGCTGCGTACAGCGGCAGCCCGGACATGCTGGCCGACCTGAACGAGCGGCTCGGCCCGGTCACCTTCGACCGGATCCGGATCGCTTTCGCCGGAGAGCACACCGACATCCCGCTCGGCCCCCCGAAGGAGGCACCCATGCAGGACACCGAGACGGCGGCCGGCATCGAAACCCGAGGCTGGTCCACCCCCGACGGCACCGCCCTCGCCTACGAGAACGAAGAGACCGGCGACGGCAGGATCTTCGCCAGAGGCTTCCTGTACTGGTCGGACGGACCGTGGCCGCTCCAGTACGCCGACGAGATGCTGATGGGCCACGAGGGCGCCGAGCTCGTCGGCTCCATCAAGGAGGTGACCCGCAACGGCGACCGGATCGGCGGCCGAGGCGACATCTACCTCAGCCGCCCGGCCGGGGCCGACGCGGTGATGCTGCTGGAGGAGGGCGCCCCGCTCGGCGTCAGCGTCGACCTGGACGACGTGTCGGTCGAGTTCATCGACCGCACCCACCGGCCGGAGCCCGAACCCGCCGTGGCCCGCGACGAGGACGAAGAGTGGTACGCGGTCGCGTCGGCGACGTTCCCGTCCGTGAGCATGCTCCGCCTCGAAGACGGCTCCTGGATCTTCACCGCGCAGACGGCCCCCGAGTGGACCGCCTCCGGCACCGTCCTGTCCCGGGCGCAGCAGAGCGTCCAGATCATCACCGGCCCCGGCGGACGGATGACCGCCGACGCCGTCAACTCGCTGATCGGCCAGGCCGGGACGGTCACCGCGGCGGCCGGCGACCCGGACACCGGCGACGGGCTGGTCATCCACTCCCAGAACACGGGCGACCTCCTGATGCGTGTCACCCGCGCCCGGCTGCGCGGCGCGACCCTCGTCGCGATGCCCGCCTACAACCGGGCCAGGATCGTCCTCGACCCCGTCGGCGACCTCGCGGCCTCCGCTGTCGGCGACCTTGAACTCCCCGTCCACGACAACCCCGACCAGCGGTGGGACGGGCCCGGCGCGAAGAAGCGGATCCTGGCCTACGCCACCGACGATGAGGACCAGGTCGACGCGGACAAGCTCGCGCAGGCCTACCTGTACCGCGACGACGAGGCCGATCCGGCCACCGCCAGCGCCTACAAGCTGCCCTTCGCGGACGTCTTCGACGGCGAGCTGCACATCGTCCCCGCCGGCGTCTACACGATCGCGTCCGTCCTCCAGGGCGGCATGGGCGGCGTCGACCTCCCGCCCGACGACCGGGACGCCATCAAGAAGCGCGTTGAGACGCTGTACGCGCGGATCGGCAAGGCTCTCGGCGACGACTCGATCCGACCGCCCTGGACGGAAGAAGGCGGCGACGAGGGCGCAGCGGCCCCGAAGGCCGCCGCAGCGTCCAGCGAGGGCCACGAGCAGGTCGTCACGTTCGTCCGCACGTCACCGGTGCCGGTCAGCGCCAGCGACGTCGCCAAGACCTGCGGCATGCCGGTGAGCACAGCCCGCAGCCATCTGGCACGAGCGGCAGAAGCCGGCCGCCTGGTGCGCCTGGCGCGCGGCCTGTACGTCGGCCCGTCCTCCATCCCCGAAGGCCCCGACGTCACCGCCGCGGCCGTCGAGGAGCCGGAGGACGAGCTGGTGGCGTCGGCGTGGACGGCGATGAACGACATGCCGCCGCTGCCCGCCGCCTGGTTCGCCGAGCCGACCGCCGAGGAGCTCCCGCCGGGGTCCGGCGGCGTGCACTACGCGAACGGCCGCGTGTACGGCTGGGTCGCCCAGGCCGGTGAGCCCCACGCGGGCATCCCCGGCAAGAAGGTCACGATCGACGGCCTCGGTGCGATCGATCTGACCCACTTCCTGCGGGCACGGTTCCCGCTGGACGACGGCACGACCATGAGGGTCGGCGCCATGACCATGAACGTGGGCCACCACCGGGACTCGAGCGAATGCGAGACGGCGGCCTGCCAGTTCGACAACACGAGGACAGTCGCGGCGATCGTCACGGTCGGCATGTCGGCCGGCGGCATGTGGTTCTCCGGCGCCGCGGCCCCGTGGCTCTCGGAGTGGGACCGGCAGGTCTTCGCCGCATGCCAGCCGTCGTACCACCTGCGGCAGGCGAAGCCCGGCGGGAAGTGGCAACTGCGGGCGGTCCTGACGGTGCCCGTCCCCGGGCACTCCTCACCGCTGCTGGCGTCCGTCGCCGAGCGGTCGAACCTCGCCATCGCAGCGTCCGCCGCCACCGTGGACACCGCCACGGACATCGCTCCGGACAGTCCGGACACCGAGCCCGGACAAGCCCCGGACGCCCCGGACACGGCCACGGCGCAGGCCGCCGACCAGGCCGGACAGCGTCCGGACGGCGTCGGCGGGGCAGTCGCCGAGGCGGTTGCCGCAGTGCTCATGAACCCTGCGGTCCTGGACGAGCTGGCCCAGGCCGTCGAGATCCGCACACAGGTCCGCGCCCAGGCGCGCGCCGAGATCGCAGCCCTGTCGGAGCAAGTCCTCACCCCGGCACCGAAGCCCACGACAACCGCCCCGGAAGGAGCCTGAGATGGCATGCGGATGCGCCAAGAAGAAGGCCGGACAGTTCGAGGTGATCGCCTCCAACGGTCGGACCGTGTTCACGGGGAACCAGGCCACGGCCACGACCGTCGCGAAGCGGTACCCCGACTCCAAGGTGCAAGAGGTCAAGGCGACAGACCTCAGCAAGCCCAAGACCACCCCGGTCGCGAAGGACGGCCAGGACGCCGCGACCTGAGCCTGGCTAGACTCGGCGGCATGGCCTGCAACTGTCCCCACGACGTCAAGGGCACGCCCCCCGCACCCAAGCCGCCCCGATACGCGGTCATCGCCGCCAGCGGGCGCTCCGTCTACCAGAGCACCGACGAGGAAAGCGCCCACGTCGTGGCCGAGCGTTACCCCGGAAGCCACGTCACAACGCTCAGCGCCGACTGACCCGCGCATCGCATCGACCTGCACCCCTGGAGCCCCTTCCCCGGGCGGGCTCCGGGGGTGCAGTGCGTCCGCGCCGGTTGGGGATGCCGAGGCGTAGTATCCGCGCAGTAGCGCGACCAGGCGCCCTCTGCAAGGCCGAGGCGGCTACTATTTCAGTCGACCGCTGGTTCTGGGCCGGGTCTCCAACGTGAAGACCTGGAGACCCTCGCATGGACCCGTTCGAGCTCCCCGAGAGCTACAGCAACCTGAACGACGACGAGCTGTCCGCGCTCCTCGACGGCGCCGTCGCCGCGTTCGAAGCGCGCTCCACCAGCACCAGCGTCAGCGCGACCGACCTGGAGGAGATGCGGACGATCGCGGCGGCCGTCACCGACATCCGCGCCGAGCAGGCCACCCGCCTGGAGGCCGCCGCAACCGCCGCTGCCGAGATCGACGCCCTGGCCGCGCAGGTGCGCGGCGAGGAAGTGGCGGCCGCCGTCGAGCCGGCTGTCGAGCCCGACCCCGCGCCCGAGCCGGAGGCCACCGCTTCCGCCGACGAGCCGGAGCCGGAGACCGTCGTGGCCGCGGCACCGCCGGCCCGCCCGGCGCTGAACCTGTCCGCGATCCGCGCCCGCCAGCGCCTGGTCCTGCCCGCCGAGGTCGACAAGCCGGTGACCCGGATCACCGCGTCCGTGGACGTCCCCGGCCACAAGCCCGGCAGCCCGATCAACTTCGACGACCTCACCGCGGGCGTCATCGCCCGCGCCAACGCCCTCAAGACCGTCGGCGGCGGCTCCTCCCAGGTCGCCTCGTACACGCACCCGTTCCCGGAGGAGTCGATCGTCACCGACGCCGGCTCGGTCCCCGAAGGCACGCTGGCCACGCTGACGGCCTCGAGCCAGCGGCGCCTCCCGCAGGGCGACCTGGTCGCGTCCGGCGGCTGGTGTGCGCCGTCCGAGACGGTGTACGACATCGCCGACGTGGCCTGCCCGGACATGCTCTGGGACGCGCCCGAGATCCAGCTCGCGCGCGGTGGCCTCCGCTACTTCAAGACCCCGACCCTCGACGTCGCCGCCCTGACCTGGGTGCACACCGAGGCCGACGACATCGCCGGCGCGACCAAGCCCTGCTTCCAGATCCCGTGCCCGGACCCGCTGGAAGTCCGCTGCGAGGCCGTCGGGATCTGCCTGGAGTCCGGCATCCTGACCCAGAGGCACTTCCCGGAGCTGACCGCCTGGTACCTGCGGAACCAGATGGTCGCGCACGAGATCCGCATCCGGCAGGAGCTGTTCAACCAGGCGGTCGCCGGAGCCACCGCCGTCACCATCGGCGCCACGTTCGGCGCCCTGTCCTCGGTGTTCGCCGCCGTCGCGCTCCAGGCCGCCGACATGATCGAACGGCACAGCCTCTGCGAGTCGATCGCCCTCGAAGTGGTCTTCCCCTGGTGGTCGAGGAATCTCTTCCTCGCCGACCTGGCCCGCCGCAACGGCGTCGGCATCGAAGAGGTCACCACCGCCGACGTCCAGGCCGTGTTCACGCCGCTCGGCGTCCGCATCCAGTGGGCCCGCGGTCTCGCCCCGGGCGTCCCGACCGACATCGGCGGCGCCACCCCCGCCACGGACTGGCCGGCGGTCGTCAACTTCCTGATCTACCCGGCGGGCCAGCTCCAGATCGGGCGCGGAGCCGAGGTCAACCTGGGCGTGGTCCACGACTCGACCCGCTTCAGCACCAACGACTTCACGGCGACCTTCAGCGAGGAGTGCGTCGCGCTGATCGACCGCTCCGTCGACACCCGGTTCGTCACCGTCCCGGTCTGCCCGTCCGGCGAGTCCGGAGCCCAGACGCTCCTGACCTGCCCCGCGGCCTGACCTCCACCCCCCGAAGCGCGCGGCGGGCCCGTGTACCTGACCGGGCCCGCCGTGTCCCCACCGAGGAGGTGAGGCAGTGCTGAACACCCGCCACGCGCCTACGGCCGCCGCACGCCGCACGAGCCGCCCGGCAGGGGGGATCTGAAATGCCCTCAGCAGGCCTGCGCCGGTACGTCGAGGCCGTCCCAGGGAACCCGCTGCCGCACGGCATCCTGACGGGCTGCACCACGGTCATCGACGTCACCGACACCCACGAGCTCCTCGGGACCGAGTGGCTCCCGCTGTCGTGCGCTGACGCCCACGACACCACGTGGTGCCCGCCCGACAACGAGACGGTCCCGGCGAAGGAGTTCACCCGCCCCGAGGTCTGCTCGGCTGCGCCGGTGACGATCTACGCCGGGGCCGAGTGCTCGGCCCCGGGCTTCTCGTACAGCGAGGCGCTGCAGCACGCCACCGAGACTCTCCGGATGGGGGAGCAGCGGGCGCTCGAAGAGTGGTTCCTCACCAACGTGCTGTGCCAGATCGGCGAGGACCTGACCCCGGCGGCCGGCGCCGTGTCCGTCGCCCAGGGCGTCGGCGTCCTGGAGACCTGGCTGGGCACCGAGTACGGCGGCACCGGAGTGCTCCACGTCCCTGTCGGCGTCGGGGCGCTCCTCGGCTGCTGCAACATCGTCCACACCGACACCGGCGCCCCGCGCACCCTGGTCGGGAACTGCATCGTCCTGGGCTCCGGTTATGCGGCCAACGTCGGCCCACCGGACTGCACCGTCCCGGACCCGGGCGAGGCGTGGCTGTACGCCACCAGCCCCATCCGGATCCGCCGCGAAGCTCCCGTGCCCGTACCGGACACCGATGGTGCGTCCGTGGACATCCGCACCAACGACCGCAGGGTGCTGGTCGAAGCCGGATTCGTCGTAGAGATCGCGTGCTGCCGCGCCGCGGCCGTACGGGTCACGTTGTGCTGACGGAGGAACCGTGATCGTGATTCGTGTGAAGCCCACCCCGGAGAAGCGGCGCGCGTTCGCCGAGTGGGCCACCCAGCAGCGGCCGAAGGTCCGCACGCTGTCGAGTACGTCGTTCGCCGTCCCCCCGGCCGCGTTCCAGGACATCCCCGAGGAGCTGCTGATCGGCTCCATGGTTGACGGGCACCGCTACGTCTCGCCAGACGAGGACGCAGCGGCGCCCGCTGTCGCGCCGCTCGCCTTCACCGACGTGGTGGAGATCGGGACCGACGAAGAGGTGGGGGAGGCGCTTCCGGCGCTCCCCGACGAGGCGTACGCCCCTGACGCCGTCGCTCTGGACGCTTCCCCGATGCCGGAGCTCACGGACGGCGAGGAGACCGCCCAGGCTGCGGAGGACGCGGCCGGCGACCACCAGTGCGAGGACTGTGGCCGCCCGTACGCGACGGAGCGAGGCCTCGCCGGGCACCGCCGCCAGAAGCACCCCGAAGGGGCCTGATCATGGCCTCCCCGAACGGGTTCTTCGACTGCGGCGCCACCGCGGCCATCGACCGGAACTGGTGGCGCCAGACGATCACGCACGACATCAACTCGGCGCCGTGGCTACCCGGACAGGCCGGGAACTACGAGTTCGAGATCAACATCGGCACGGCCGCCCTCGGCCCGTTCACCCCGGCCGTCCTCACCTCTCCCGGCAACGAGTGCTCCCCGGACCCGGACAACCGGCTCGCCCCGGGCGGCGTCAACTCGACCGTGTTCGGCGTCGGCGGCCCGACCGAGCTCCTCGCGAACACGGACTACTGGCTGGAGATCATCCTCCACGGCCCAGGCGGCGGTGAGGTCGACCGCTTCGTGTGCGGGCCGACGCACACCCAGGCGTACCCCGTCTTCACGTGCCTGGGGCCGACGACGACGCAGACCACCGCCGACGTCACGCTCGGCGCCATCTCCGGCCGCACGAACATCACCGCCCCCTGCAACCAGGACTCCATCGTCTGGGAGATCGCCACAGCCCCGGGCGGCCCGTACACCGCTGCACCCTCGGAGCCGGTCGTCTCCTTCGCGCCCGACCACAGCTTCACCGGGCTGACCGCCGGGACGACGTACTACTACCGAGCCCGGCTCACCGAGCAGGCACAGACCGCCGGCGAGTACCTCGTCACCCCGGAGTGCTCGTTCACCACCCAGGAGGCACCCGTGACCACGCCGCCTTTCAACCCGCAGCCGTGTGACTCGGGCGGCGCCGGGGCGGACGCGGTCGACGTCGAGCAGATCCTTCTGTGCGACACGCTTCCTGACGGGACGATCGCCGGTACCGCGATGGCCGTGTGGGAGTACGACGCGGCCGGCGCCCCGACGGGTCCGCCTACCTTCGTGGACCCGGCGACGGGCACCCCCTACGTAGCGCAGGGCACCCTCATGCCGTGCCCCGGCGAGACGGGCTGTCTGGAGCCTGTCGCGTTCCACCGCACCACCACGGCCACAGGCCCGGTCGACCACCCCGGCCGCCAGTACGACATCACCCTCCCGATCAACCCGGGATTCGCGGTCCAGTCGCTCCAGGTCGACCAGGTCACGAGCGCGGCGAACATCGTCTGGGACGTCGCCGACCCCGACGGCGAGCAGTTCCGCCAGGACCTCACGAGCTTCATCGATGCCCGTGTCCCGTCAGCGGCGACGGTCACCGTCACGAACCCGAACGCCGGTCAGGTGATCTGCGGCACCGCCGCACCGATGCAGATCCACATCGAGTGCCTGCGCCTGGACCAGAGCCCGCCGGACCTGATCGAGCTGGTCTACAACGGCGGCCAGGACCTCGTCACCAACCCCGCGTACAACGAGACCCCGCCGCTGAACCCGCCGGTGTCCCAGGGCAACTACGGCTTCCACCTGCTGGGCCGGCAGGACAACAACACGTACCCGATCAACCAACCGGCCAACCGGGCGAACTGCACGAACGTCGCGAACCGCGGCTGGGAGACCAACGACATCGGTCGCACCTTCGAAATCTGGGGCGCCGACCAGGTCAACGGGCAGAACGTCACGCCGACCCCGCGCGGTACCCCGGTCCAGGAGATGACGTCAGACGGCGCGCCCCCTGGCGGCCTGTCGACGATCTGGCAGACGTTCGTGGCGCCCGCGTCCGCGAACTTCATCATCCGGGTGGTGCACGGCTCGCGTGACCCCGGCGAGACGCACCGGATCACGCTGGACAACGGCGACACGGACGACGCCCAGAACGGCGACCTGATCGACGACGTCACCAACCCGCCGTCAGTCACCAGCAACGGCGGCCCGAACGCCTGGACCCAGTTCTCCCAGACGATCCCGCTCAACGGCGGCTCTACCTACACCCTGGCGCTGTCCACGACGAACCCGTTCGGGGCGAACCGCGGTGGCCTGTTCACCGACATGAGGGCGTACATCGACCGCCCCGACCTGCGCGCCACCGCGACCACGGACGATGACACCTGCGTCGTCACCGTGGATGAGACCACCACCCTCTGCACGGATGAGCTGTGGTCGCCGATCTGCGAGGCCGGCGCGATCGAGTCGTGGCAGAACGCCGAGACCGGCGCCATCCTGTCCAACGCCGCGTTCTGGGGCCAGGCCCCGGCCCCCGTGCCCGGCCCGTGCCCGGCCGCGGCGTCCAGCGGCGACGGCGGGTCGGTAGCCGCGAACCTCGCCTACACGTACCCGGTATGCGCGACCGTCGGCGGCGTCCGCACCAACCTCCAGCGCGTCGTCATCACCGACGCCTCCGGCGGCGTCCTCGCGGACACCTTCATCGGGCCCGACGGCGGCCCGGTGCCCACGCCGTCCAGCTACGACATCGGCTCGTGCACCGACACCGCGTTCATGAACGACGCGATCCTGTGCGACGACAACGGCCCCTTCCTCCGGAAATTCGTCCAGGCCGTCAGCGACGTCGGGCAGCCCCAGGTCAAGGCCTTCGGCAACTTCACGCTGGCAGGCGCGGCGTACGCCCCCGTCGGCACGGTGCGGAACTGCGGCGGGGACACCGAGCTCGTCGAGCTGTGCGACGTCCAGCCCACCGGCGCGAGCATCCCGTTCGTCCGCCGCCTCACCTACGACCAGACCGGCGAGGTAATCAGCGCCGAGAACCAGGACGCCGACGGCAACCCGTACAACCCGACCGGCCTGGTCACGGTCTGCTCGCAGGTCACCCGCGAGCACGAGATCGTGTGCGACGACAACGGGCCGTTCCTGAGGACCTTCGTCAGCGTCGGCGGCGTGTCCGTCATCACCACGGACACCCTCCTCGACGGGACGACCCCCTACGCCCCGACGGGCACGGTCAGGATCTGCGACGCCGCGTGCGACCCGGTCACCACGACGGGCCTGTGCCTCGCCGATGGCACGCCGATCGGCGTCGTCACCCGCCGGGACTGCGACACCGGCACGCTCATCCAAGACGGCTGGATCAACCTCCTCACGGGTGCGTTCACCGCCGGGCCGCCACCAGCCGGCACCATGTCCTGCTCCTCCTCCCAGTCGGTGCAGGTCTCCGGGATCTTCTGTGACGTCGACGGCAACGGCGACGTTCAGGGCCTGGTCCTGATCGAGTACCACTACGCAGCCGACGGCACGATCGACTCCGTGCGCCTGGTCAACGCGACCACCGGCGCGACCTACGTCCCCGTCGGCACAGTCACCACCTGCCCGGCCGACGTCGAGCAGCCTGACGCGGACCTCGCGATCCTCTGCGACATCCAGCCCGACGGCAGCAGCATCCCGTTCGTACGGGACTACCGCCGCGACCAGAACAACACGATCACCAGCGTCTCGAACTACACCCTGGCCGGGGCCCCCTACGTCCCGACAGGGACGGTCGGCACCTGCTCGCCGACGGACTGCACGAACACGACGACGCTCCTCGTCTGCGACATCCCGACCGACGACCCCGACGGCGCCCCGACGGTCACCAACACGAACCAGCAGTTCATCCCGGACATCCCGACCGCCGACTTCGTCCAGCGGCCCGGAGGCGGCGGCGCGCTCTGGACCGGCGGCGTCATCAACTTCGGGCCGGACGTCTCCACAGGCCCCGGCATCACCCAGGTACACCGCTATGTCGCGGCCACCCTCCAGGCCCCAGCACCCGCCTGCACGGACGGCACCGTCCACGTCTCCCTCAGCGTCGAGACCCAGAACCTCGGACCCGGCGCCGGCTGCTCCGGTGCGGGCCGATTCCGGCTGTTCCGCGTCTCCGACGGCGCCGTACTGAACGCGGGCAGCACGCTGTTCGGGACGCCCGTCGGACAGACCGACGTCCTGACCATCGAGGCCGACATCGCCGCGACCGAGCTGGACACCGGCAACGTCGCCGTCTGGCTCGACGTCGAGACCTTCCAGACCGGGACGTGCGCCCCGCCAGACGGCAAGCAGTGGCAGGCGAGGAACTTCACCGCCGCCTACGCGTACAACGTGGACGGCTGCGAGATCCAGTTCTTCCGGACCGTCGTCACCGACTGCGAGACCGGCGAGACCCTCGCCACCGTCGACACCACCCCCGAAGGCGCGCCGTACGTCGTGACCGGCGAGGTCGGCGCCTGCACGTCGTCGGGCAGCAGCGGCAGCCCCTGCCCCTGCGTGACCGCCGACGACATCGGCCAGGCCGTCGCCGACGCCCAGGTGACCGCGGACACCGAGACGCAGATCCTGTGCGACGTCAACGCCGGCGTCGCGACCGCCTTCCGTCGGTCCACGGTCCACGACGCAACCGGGACCGTCGTCACGGTCCGGGACACCAACCTCGCCGGCACCGCCGCCTACGTGCCGACCGGCACCGTAGGCCTGTGCTCCGGCCGGGACAGCGAATCCGTCATCCTCTGCGACTCGGCCGCCAACCCGAACCGGTTCATCCGCACGTACACGTACAACGCAGCCGGCGCGGTCACCGGCTTCACGGACACCACCCTCGCCGGGGCCGCGTTCGTGCCGACCGGGGCCGTGGGCGTCTGCGCCCAGACGGTCCAGTCGGACACGGATTTCGTGGAGGAAATCCTCTGCGATAGCGCAGGTACCGCCTTCATTAGGCTCTTCAGGTTCAACTCGACCACCGGCGCACTGATCTCCACCACGAACACCACCCTCGCCGGTGCTGCCTTCGCCCCGGTCGGCGCCGTCGGGCTGTGCTCGGACTGCTGTGGAACCGTCATCGGCAACGGGTGCACGAATACCGGGTCCGGGTTCTACACGGCGATCCGGGCAACCAACGGGACGATTAGCCTGATCGACTCCGTCTCGGGCGCCACGATCCTCGCGGCGAGCATCGTCCCGTGCGTGGACGACGACACCCCGGTGACGCTGACCGCCCAGGGTCGTGTCCTGACCAACGCCACGCCGTGGACGCCGGGAGGCGACGTCGCCGGGACGCTGACCAGCCTCACGGTCACCGGGACGTCCGGGCTGTGGGACCTAGTCGACGCCAACGGCACGGCCCTGACGGGCCTCCCGGCCGGGCTGACGCTCACCTGGAACGCCGAAGACAACAACCAGTTGACCGGGCCGGTCTCGGTCACCCCTCAGGCCGGGGCGACCGTGGTCGCGAACTGGACTCAGCGGTGATCCTCGCCTCTACAGATCCCGGGCCCTCCTGCACGGAATCGGGCTTGCACCACCGCAAGCCCGACTTCGTACACAGCCTTGGCGTCTGCGGAGTTATCGGAGGTGGTGCCCAGGTACATGTGGTCGACATTTACGCACCTGTCGTCCTGGCAGATGTGAAGAACTTTCAAGTTCCCCGGATCTCCATTCCGGATTCGCCAGGCCACCCGGGAAATGGACCTCTGGGTGTCTCCGCGCGCCGACCCATCGAGCATCTTTTGTCGACGCGTGGGCGTAAGGATGCATTCGGTGCCACCTTGCGCGCCGAGTTCCGCCAGGGCTCGGGACGTTCCGTTTGGTGCGGTCGTTCGACCCGGTGGCCCCGGGTCGCCGTTGCGCTTGATGCGCTCCCAATGCATGGCGCAGTAGTCGCCGTTTCCGCGGGCGCGCGGGACGCATCCTTCAATGATGCATTTGAGGACTCTCACGCAAACATCGTATCGCAGGCGGTGACGATGTGAGCACGCCGTGTGACTGCTGCCCTGTCGGTGAGGGCCGGTGCGTCCTGACCGGGACCGGGCTCGCCCCGGTCTTCCCGTGCCGCCGCCGTAGTGGGGCGCTGGAGTGGTACGACGTGGCCGGGAACCTCGTGCCCACCGCGAACGTCGTGGACTGCGCGACCCAGTTCGTCCCGTTCGTTCTCGGGGACCTCCACATGAACGGGGGCGCCTTCGGGGACGGTCCGGACAGCTCGGGGGAGAACATCTGCAACGTCAGCCCGGCGCCGGCGGCAACGGCCGGGTGGGGGCCGTCCCCGAGCGGCCCGCAGTGCTTCGACCCGACTACGGGCAGCCCGACGATGGACTGGGGCCCGACGTCCACGGTCACCATGGAGTACGGCAACCCTCCCAGGACCAGCGGCGGCGTGTTCATCAGCTACTCCTCGCCGACCCTGGCGCCTGCGGGGATCACGTGGCCGACCAACAACACCGGCATGGCGCCCGGGGAAGCCCGGGTGTCGAACCTGTTCAACACCAACAAGCGGGCCGTGATCACCTACCTGTCGGGCCCGCCCTCCTCCATCCAGACAATCCGGATGACCGGCGGGGTCACGCTCGCCCTGCACTTCGCCTCCACGGACAACGTCACCCCGCCGATCCGCTGGAGGCTCGATCTCCTCCAGCCGGCCCCGTGAGGAGGCGCCGCCATGCCCGTGCCCTGTGACTGCTGCCCGGCCGGCGCCCCGGAACGGTGCGCGGCCGGGGAGGTGCTGTTCGCCAACGTGCTCGTCTCGGCGAACCCGGCCGGCCTGCCCATCACGAACCTGGCCTCCACGATCGACGGGACGGAGGGCGCCGACCTGTCCGGCTTCGCCCCGCCCGTCACCGAGGCGCAGCTCATCGCCAACCCGACCACGGCCTTCGACTACGTCTTCGCCGCGCCGGTCAACAACCTGGTGCGACTCCGCTGGCACAACGGCGGCGGGGGCGTACTGACCGATCAGGACGGCTTCGGCCTGATCACCGTCACGCTCCTCGACGCCGGGCTGTCGCCCCTGTTCACGACGCCGTGGAACCTCACCGCCCCCATCGGCGACAACACCCCGCCCCGCACGCTGGACTTCGCCCCGGTGTCCGGAGTGGCCCGGGTCCGCTTCAACGGCTTCCACAAACAGAACGTCGCGGTGATGGGCGCAGGCTCGCCGCTGCTGCGCCAGGTCGAGGCCTTCACCCGCGGGCCCGTCTTCCCCTGCCGACGGCGAGGCAGCGGGGCGCTGGAGTGGTACGACGAGGTGGGGAACCTGGTCCACCTGTCCGACATCGGCCCGTGCGACGGCGACGGCACGCCGACGAACGTCCTGGACGACTTCCTCCTCACCGGCCAGTTCTTCAACGACGGGATCGACCTGCTCGGGGAGAACCTCTGCAACCTCGTGCCGCCCCCCAGCGTGACGACCGGCCTCACCGCCGTGGGCGGAGGCTGCTACGACCCGACGGTGGGCAACCCGACCGTGCAGTGGCTCGGCGCCGACGTCGTGGAGCTGGAGTACGGCAACCCGCCGCACTCCAGCGGCGACGCGATCATGACGGCGAGCAGCGCCCAGCTCGGCACGGTCACGTGGCCGACCTCCGGGGCGCTCCTGCCCGGCGGCACGGTGACGTCCAACGTCACCGCCAACGGCTGGACGGTGAAGCTGACCTACATCAGCGGACCCGCCACCACCGCACTCGGGCACGTGCGGACCCAGTCCAGTACGCAGATCTTCTTCCATCAGAGCGGCGCCACCACTCCGGTTCGCATCCGCCTGGAGTTCCTCAACCCCGCCGCCTAGGAGGCGCCATGTCCACGAGCGGATCATTCACCCCGCCCGCACAGGCCGGATGCCCCGGCCCGATGACGGTCGCCGCGCTGATCGCCCTCCGCGACGCCGGGAGCCTCGACCCCCAGTGCCATTACATCGTCACCGACTGGGTACAGGGGGCGACCCTGGCCGGGCCGAACACGGTCGAGCTGCACGCAGTCACCGCCTCCGTCCTCGCCCTTGAAGCCAAAGTTTGGACCCCGTACGACAACGAGGCATGGGCCGGTCTCTTCGACATCGACCGCGGCGCGGTCGGCCAGATGATCGAGCTGAGGGACAACCTCAACAACGTGGTGCGGGACACCACCGGCACCAGCCCGATCCTCGGCACGTTCCCCTGGGGCACGGCGACGTGGTCGGAGAACGAGTTCGACTCCGTGACCCTCACGGCCCCGGCCACGGCCCGCTCGGTCACGGGGAGCCGGATCGCCAACTCCACGGTCAACATGACCGGCTGGGCCTCGGGGTTCATCACCAACGCCCGGATCGAGAACGCGAGCAACGTCACGACCGGCCCGACGATGACGGTCAGCAACTCGCAGCTTCACGGCTCGATCGTGACCAACAGCGGGACCGGTGGCATCACTGTCCAGTCAGGCAGCCGGCTCTACCAGGCCACCCTGGTCAATGACCCGGGCAGCGTGAAGAACATCACCATCACGGACTCGGACCTGCGCGGCTCTACCCTGCGCACGCAGGCCGGGACCGTCGTGACGACCCTGAGCGTGGCGAACTCCCGGCTGCGCGGCGTTGCCGGCGGCGGCAGCATCACGCATCTGGGCGACCCGACCCTGACGATCGGCAACTGCGATATCTCGTTCGGCGCCCTGTGGACCATCGACGGCCCGGCCGGTGCCAGCGTCAACGTCTCCAACTCGACCATCGACGGCATCCGCATCGACCGCACGGCTGTTTCCGGGCGCTGCGACATCGTGACCGGCGTGTTCACCGGCACTCTGTTCGACCATCAGGGGAGCGGGCAGATCATCGCTACGCAGTGCCAGACCCGCGGCGGCACGCTGCGCCTGGCGGCTGGCTCGACGGGGAGCCTGACCATTCAGAACGGGACGCTGGACAACGGCACGATGGTGGTCACCGACGTCCGGTCTCTGTCGATGGGCGTCGGCTCGTACGTCGGCGGCGGCGCCACGGTGACCGAGTCGAGCACCACGGCGACGGTCGTCGCGGCCATCGGCGACCGCATCGACCAGTCGCGGATCGAGGGCCCGGCGCAGGTCACGTTCTCCACGACGACCGGCAGCAACACCAGCCTGGTCTCCCGCTCCGTCGTGCGGGGCAGCTCCGTCGTCGGTGAGGGCGTCGTGACCATCACCGGCACGACCGACGGCGGGTGGATCGACAACTGCGAGATCCTGGGCGGCATCGTCACGATCAACAACGCGAACTCCGGGCTGTCGGGCGCCTCCGCCTTCACCGGCAACCACGTAGGCCCCGGGTGCACGGTCACCTACACGGGCGGCGACGCGACGGCGAAGCAGATCCGCAACAACCGGGTCGAGGGCCTATCCACGGTCACCCTGACCGGCCTCACCGGCTCCGCCGGCGCGGGCCTGGCCGACGTCTTCTCGATGAGCGTGCGCGGTCAGTCCCTGCTGACCGTGACCGGGGCCCGGGTCGTCGGGCAGCCCGTCCGGGACTGCACGGTCGAGCAGGGGGCCACGCTGAACGTGGCGGCGAGCGGTTGCACCCAGCGGTGCCGGGTCGCCGGCGGCGCGACGCTCAACACCGGGGCCTTCGTGCACTTCGACTCGGAGATGAGCCTGGCCGCGACCAAGACCGCGACCGCTGCCAACCTGAACCGACTGGCCAACAAGAGCTTTGACGACTGGATCTGAGCGGGGACCTGATGAGCCTTCACGATACCGACGCCTTGATCGTCGAAGCCGCTACCGCAGCGGAGTCCCTGCCGGACCCGACGACGGTCCTGGGCCGTACGCACGACCTCACGAACACGGGCACCGCGGCGGTCACGTGGTCCTCGGTCGGCGCCACCCCGTTCTCGGTCGACGGCACCCCGACCGCTTCTCTGGTGATCCCGGCCGGTCGGGCGCGGAGGGTGCAGTCCGACGGCACCCGGTGGGTCGTCGCTCCGACCGCAGCCCGCCGCGTGTACGCCGCCAAGGGCGTGTCCAACGCCTCCGGTGACGTGGTGTTCGCCTTCTCGCCTGCCTTCTCGGTCGCGCCCGTGGTGAGCGTCGGCCTGGAGACCTCCAACACGAACGCGACGGAGGCCCGGGTCACCGCGCTGTCCGCGTCCTCGTGCACCGTCAACGTCCGGCAGAGCCCAGGCGTAGTGATTTTGGGCATCAGCGTTCTGCAGGTGCCCCAACCGCTCGTCGGGGCGACGGTCCACCTGATCGCCGTCGAGGCCGGGCAAGGGGTGTAACGGCCCCTGACGGCACGTACGGGCCGCTGGGAGGGCCCGGAGGCTAGACTCCTGATAGTGCGCTGCTGGCTGTGGGCCGAGCGCACTGGGCAGACCGCCGGCGGGCGCCGGGGTCGGCCGACTGCTTTCGCCGCTGGTTGTGGGCCGGGCCACCAACTCCCTTTGTTGGAGGCCCCTCGTGTCCTGTCCCCTGATCGCCAACGCGGAGACCATCCGTGTCACCCGCGTCGACTCCTGCGGCCGAGTCGTCTGTGGCGCCGATAACAGCTACGTGCTGGACTGCTTCGCCACGCTCGCCATGAACGTGAACACCGAGGACGGCACGGACGTCGAGTACAAGGCCGCGAACGGAAAGGTCTGCGGCTTCAAGCGGGGCTGCCCCTCCTTCCGCGGATACGACGTCGAGCTGACCTTCTACGGGGTCAGCCCCGAGTTCATCGAGCTCACGACCGGGCAGAGCCCTTACGCGGGCTTCGACGGTGCGCTGATCGGTTACGACGACTGCTCGATCCAGTGCGACTCGGGGTTCGCGATCGAGCTGTGGGCGCAGGTACTCGGCGAGGAGGTCTGCCCGAACACCCCTACGACAGACGGAGCCTGGATCTACTTCCTGCTGCCGTGGGTCACGAACGGCCAGCTCGGAGACCTGGAGATCGGGTCTGAGGCGGTGAACCTGGTCCTGTCCGGTTCGACCCGGGCGAACTCGCGCTGGGGCATCGGCCCGTACAACGTGCAGGCCGCCGACGTCGCCCAGACTCCGGGGCCGATGCTGACCCCGCTCGGCGAGAACTGTCACAGGAGGTCGTTCATCACGACGATCGCGCCGCCGGTCGTCACCTGCGACTACCAGCCGGTTCCGCTCATCGGCGTCTGCGCCCCGTGATCCCCGCCGGACGCCGGCACGCAGCCGCGAGGCGGTCACACCGCCCCGCAGCTGCTGCCGGTGTCCGTACGTACGAGAGGTGGGGGCTTCGGTGACGACACCGCTCCAGCAGGATGTGTGCTCGCCCTGGCCGGTAGAGCTGTGCTGCGACGTGGCCGAGACCGATCCGGCTCTCGTCACCCGCATGACCGCGGTTGCGTCTCAGATCCTGTGGCGCCTGTCGGGGCGCCGTTGGGGGCCGTCTTGCCCGGTGGCCGTCCGGCCGTGCCGCCGGGCCTGCCTGGAAGTGCTGCCCCGTTCCTGGGCGGACTGGAGCAACGGCAGCCCCTGGATTCCGTACCTGGGCACGGACGGCCTCTGGCGCAACGCGGCGGTCTGCGGCTGCTCCGGCGACTGCTCGTGCGGGGAGCTGTGCGAGATCTACCTGCCGGGTCCCGTGTACGACATCGTGAGCGTCCAGGAGGGGCCGGACGTCCTGGCGGTGGACGCGTACCGGGTCGACAACTCCGGGACGCTCGTCCGTACGGACGGCGCCTGTTGGCCGACGTGCCAGGATCTCGCCGCAGCGTCCGGCGAGGAGGACACCCTGACGGTCACGTACCGGACCGGGCTCCGGCTCGACGAGTCCGCCATCGCGGCCGTGTCGGAGCTCGTGTGCCACCTGCTGAAGGGCTGCGGCGGCGGGTCGTGCGGGTGCGCGGCCGCCGGCCGGAACGTGTCCAGGGTGACGCGGCAGGGCCTCCAGCTCGAGATGGGTGACCCCACAGCCATCTACGAGGAAGGCCGCACCGGCCTCCAACTGGTCGACCTGTGGTTGAGCACCGTCAACCCGTACCGGATGCAGTCGGCGTCACGCGCCTACTCTCCGGACTTCAAGCGCCCTCGCGTCCAGCGCATCCCCTGACCGCGCCCCAAGGAGCCCTGCATGGCCGTACAGCTTCTCGCCGTCAACGACCTGGCCGAGGACGTCCTGGCCTGCATCTGTGTGGCGCTGGACCAGGCCGCCACAGATGTGCCGGGACAGCCTGGCTGTCCCACCTGCCGGTCCTGCCTGGTGCCGGGCACGGTGTCGTGGGACTCGTGCGAGGACCCGTGCGGGCCGCCGGCGCAGGTCGGCGGCCAGCTGACGGTGAGCGTCGCCCGCGTCTTCCCCTCGACCAGCTTCCCGAGCGAGGACCGCGAGATCCGAGGCCTGCGCGGCTGCACCCAGCCGACGTACATGGCGGTCGAGCTGGTCATCACCCTGCTGCGGTGCGTGCCCGGGCCGACCGACGACGGGTGTCCGCCTTCATGCGAGGACCTGGCCGCTGCGGCGAAGGTGCTGCACGTGGATCTCGCCTCGGTCTACAACGCGCTGCTGTGCTGCCTCCCGCAGACGACGACGAAGCCCGGGAGCCGCCGCTACGTCATCGGAGCCTCGAAGACGGTAGGCCCTGACGGCGGCTGCGTGGGCCTGGAGCAGCGTGTCACCGTGGGCCTGTACGGCTGCTACGCGTGCCCGGAAGGTTGATGCGCCATGAGCGTGGAAGTGCGGCTGGAGCCGGGCCGGCTGGCGCGGGCGCTGCGCCTGCGCGGCGGCATCGTGGAGCGGCGCCTGCGGGCACGAACCGAGAAGGTTGCCGCCATCGCCCGCAGTGAGGCCCCCGGTTCGATGGGCCGCGGCATCGTCACGCGGATCGAACAGGTCCCGCGAGGGCTGGCCGGCGTCATCACCTCAACGCACCCGGCGAGCGTCTATGTCCTGGGCGGCACCCGCCCTCACCTCATCCGGCCGCGCCGCCGCAACGGCGTCCTGCGGTTCGAGGTCGGCGGTGACGTCGTCTACACCCGGCTCGTCCGGCACCCCGGCACCCGCGCGAACAACTTCCTCGAGCGGGCGCTGCGCCTCGGCCGGTAGGGCACCGCTCGCGACGGCTACCCTTGCGCACACGCTGCTGGTTCTGGGCCGGGCGTTGGTACGGACACCGGAGTAGTCCACATGGCGCGTAAGTCCTTTGCGCTCAACACGGAGAACCATGTCGCCGACGTCGGCGGCACTGAGCTGCTGTTCTACCCGGAGGTGGACAGCGACCAATTCTTGGACGCGTACGAGCAGCTGCAAGCGGCCTACAAGGGCGCGAACATCGACCCGAGCGACCTGGCCTCGATCAGCGTAGAACGCCTCCGCGCGATCACCGGAAGCCTGCGCTCGTTCCTCACCGACTTCATGCTCCCCGAGTCGGCGTCCGTCTTCACCCGCTGGGAAGTGCGCGTGGGCGACACCGTGACCGGCACCTACCGCACCGAGGCTGACGCCCAGTCGGCCGCAGAGGGACAGGTCGGCGCGGAGGTCGTGAACGCCGGGATGCGGCTGCCCGACCGCGTCCTGGTCCAGCTCATGGAGTTCGTGATGGAGGTGTATGGGCGCCGCCCTACTGGGTCGTCCAGCGACTCTGCGCCTCCGTCGCCGAGTCGTGGGAGTCGTGGGACGGGTCGCTCGCCCTCAAGGGCATCGACCCCCGCCGTTGGCCCGTCTGCCGGCTCCTGAACGCTGCTGAGGTCTCCATGGACCGGGCGGCCGAGGACGACGCCGAGCGGGCTCGGAACCGGTCCCGGCTGTACGCGCCTCCGAGGGGCCGTCGTCCGGAACGTGGGCGGCCAGCGCCGGGGGTGGGGATGTCGCGGGCGCAGGCGATGGCGTTGACAGCGCAGCTCGCGGCGCAGGACGCCCGTCTGTCGGGAGGCCGGGCCGGATAGTCTGATAGCGCACTACCGCCGCTGGTTCTGGGCCGGGCAACCACCACGTACGCGTGAGGTTGCCCGATGGCCGACGAGATCGACTACGGCTCGGCCCGGATCACCGTCGAGATCGACGATGCCCACGTCGATGCGGATGCGCGGTCGCTCGGTGCCCGCATCCAGCGGGCGATGGACCGCAGCGTCCGCACCATCGGGCAGCGGCTCCAGCGCGGACTCCAGAGCGCCCTCAACGCGGTCGACGGCCGGGTGCCGGTCACCCCCGAGGTCTCGGCGTTCCGGGCCGAGCTGGCTCGGGAACTCCAGCGCCTGGACGAGGTCGAAGTCCCGGTTGCGCCCGACGTCGGCGGGTTCCGGGCCGAGCTCGCCGCCGACCTGCGGCGCCTAGACGAAGCCGTCGTCCGGGTCACCCCCGACGCCGACCGGTTTCGCGCTGAGCTGGCCGCCGACCTGCGGCGCCTGGACGAGGCGTCTGTCGGCGTAGCGCCGGACGTCGCCAGGTTCCGGGCCGAGCTGGCGGCGGATCTCGCACGCCTGGATGCAGTCGCTGTCCCGGTGGTCCCGGACGCGTCGGCGTTCCGGGCGGCGCTGGCCGCCGACCTGCGGCGTCTGGACGACGTCGCGGTTTCGGTCGTTCCGGACGCCTCTGCGTTCCGGACGGCGCTCGCTGGCGACCTGCGGCGGCTTGACGCGGTCGCCGTCGGAGTCGAGCCGGATGTCTCCGCCTTCCGGGCCGAACTGGCGGCGGATCTCGCGCGCCTGGACGCGGTCTCGGTCCCGGTCATCCCGGACGCGTCCACGTTCCGGACGGCGCTCGCCGGAGGCCTTGGCGGCCTGGACGACGTCGCGGTTCGTGTCGAGCCGGACGCATCGGCCTTCCGGACGGCGTTGGCCGCTGACCTTGCTCGGCTGGCCGCGGTCTCGGTCCCGGTCGAGCCCGACGCGTCGGCCTTCCGCAGCGCGCTGGCGGCGGACCTCGCGCGGCTGGACGCGGTCTCGGTGCCGGTGGTCCCGGATGCGTCGGCGTTCCGGGCAGCCCTCGCCGCGGACCTTGGGCGTCTGGACGACGTCGCGGTTCGCGTCGGGCCGGACGCATCGGCCTTCCGTACCGCGCTGGCGGCGGATCTCGCGCGCCTGGACGCGGTCTCGGTCCCGGTCGTCCCAGACGCCTCCACGTTCCGGACGGCCCTCGCCGCCGGCCTTGGCGGCCTGGACGACGTCGCGGTCCGGGTCGAGCCGGACGTCTCCGCGTTCCGGACAGCGCTGGCGGCCGACCTCGCGCGGCTGGACGCGGTCCAGGTCCAGGTCGAGCCGGATCTCTCCGGGTTTCGAGGCGAGCTCGCGCGGCAGGTTGCCGGGGACGAGGTCCGCATCACGGTTGTCCCGGACCTGGACCGGTTCGACGCTGGGCTGCTGCGCGGGCTCGGCTCCCTGGAGTCGATCAATGTCCCGGTGTCGCCGGACCTCACCGGGTTCGTCGAGCGGATCCGTGCGCTCCTCGCCGGCGAGGAGTTCGAGGTCCAGGTCGTCCCGGGCTTCGACGGGTTCGACGAGCGGGTCCGGGCGCACCGGGCGCCCAGCATCGAGGTCGAGACCAACGTCGACACCGACAGGTTCGGGCGGTCTCTGTCCCGGTTGGGGAGTCTCGCCGGTGCGACGGCTGCGTCGCTGGGGGGTCTGCTCCAGTTCGGCGCGATCGGCATTGCGGCCGCCGGTGCGGCCGCGGGGGTCACCGCGCTTGTCGGGGCCCTGGCCCCGGCCGTCGGCATCATCGCCGCCGGCCCCGCGGCGGTCCTCGGCTTCCAGGCGGCGCTGGGCGGGCTGAAGCTCGCCCTGCAAGGGGTCAGCGAGGCCTTCGGCGCGGCGCTGACCGGCGACGCCAAGGCGTTCACCAAGTCGCTGGAGGCCCTGTCTCCGGCGGCGCGCGCCGCTGCGCTCGAGGTCCGGGCCCTCAAGCCCGAATTCGAGTCGCTGAGGAACAGCGTCCAGGACGCCTTCTTCTCCCAGCTCAAGGGCGAGATCACCGCCGTTGCGGAGGCGCTGGGCGGCCCGCTCAAGAGCGGCCTGTCGAGCATCGCGGACGGCTGGGGACGGGCCGCGCTCGGGGTCACCGGCTACCTCAAGGGCGCGCAGGGCGTCGCGAACGTCACCAGCATCCTCGGCGCGGCCGATCAGGCCGTCGGCGGGCTGGCGCTGACGACGAACAAGCTCACCGCCGGCTTCCTCCAGGTCGCCGCGGCCGTCTCCGACGCGTTCGGCGCGCGGCTGTCGTCGAGCATCGCGAGCGTCGGTGAGCGGCTGGGGGAGTTCCTCCAGCGGGCGGCCACAGGCGGGGACGCGGTGCGGTGGGTCGACCAGGCCCTGACCGTCTTCGGGCAGCTCGGCGGGATCCTTCAGAACGTCGGGTCGATCCTGTCCGGCGTCTTCTCGGCCGCGCAGGTCTCCGGCGGGGGGCTGCTCAACAACATCCAGGCGATCACCGCGTCGTTCGCCGAGTTCGTCAACTCGACGTCCGGCCAGTCGGCGATCAGCGGGATCTTCTCGACCGTCGCGACGATCGCGGCGCAGCTCGGCCCGATCCTCTCCGCGCTGGTCACGCAGGTCGGTGCTATCGCGCCCGCGCTGGCGCCGATCTTCACGGCGCTCGGCCCGGCGCTGGTCAACCTGGTCAACGCCTTGGGGCCCGGACTCGCCCAGATCGCCCCGGCGTTGGCCACGGTCGGCCAGGCCCTCGCCGAAGGGCTGGCGCTCATCGGCCCGTCCCTGGAGCCCCTGGGGGGTGCCATCGGGTCCGCGCTGGCCGCGCTGGCCCCTCTGCTGCCCCTGGTGGGGGCGCTGGCCGGTCTCGTCGCGGATCTCCTGGCCCCCGCGCTCGACCTCGTGACGGCCGCCGTCGGCCCCGTCATCTCGGCCCTGGTCGGCGCCCTGCTGCCCGTCATCCAGCAACTCGGGCCGCCGCTGTTCTTCCTGATCCAGGCGATCATCCCGCTCGCGGACGCCCTCGGCCAGGCCCTCGGGGCAGCGATCACCGGGCTCGCCCCGCTGCTCCTCACCCTGGCGACCACCCTCGCGTCGGTCGCGACGTCCCTGACGCCGGTGGTGACGGCGATCGTCGCCGGGCTCCTGCCCGTCCTGCCGCCCATCATCGCGGCGTTCAACGCGCTGGTCGCGGCCCTGGTGCCGCTCCTGCCGCCGATCGCCGAGCTCGTCGCCGCACTGGCCCCGCTGGTCGTCCTCGCGATCCAGATCGTCGCGCCGATCCTCCAAGTCGCGGCGGCCCTGGCCGGGTTCCTGATCATCGAAGCGGTAGTGCCGCTCGTGACCGGCCTGGTCGACGCGATCAACGGCCTGGTCGGCGGCCTCACCTCGGTGGCCACCTTCCTGACCTCCCTCCCCGGCCTCGCGGTCTCAGCGTTCGAGTCCTTGTCGTCCGGCGCCTCGTCCGTCGGTGACTTCTTCGCCAGCCTGCCGGGCCTCATCCTGGAGCAGGTCTCGGCCCTGGGGACGACGCTGGGGACGTTCTTCACGGGCCTCGGGGCGAGCATCGGCGCGTTCTTCACGCAGGCGTTCGCGACGGTGAGCTCGCTCCTGGTCGGCGCCTTCAACTCGGTGGTCGCGTTCTTCGTCGCGCTGCCCGGGCAGATCCTCGCGGCCCTCGCCGCGCTCCCCGGCCTCCTGTACGAGGCGTTCACCTCGGCCGTCGCCGGCGTCGCGATCGCCCTGCTCACGGCCCTAGCGGGGATTATCTACCTGTTCACCGTGCTCCCCGGGCAGATCGCGGACGCGCTGGTGAGCCTGGGCGAGACGATCTACAACGCGGCGACGTCAGCCTTCACGACCGTTGTCGACGCGACGACGGCGTTCATCGACCAGCTGATCGCGTTCTTCACGTCGCTGCCCGAGCGGACGTCGGTGGCGCTGTCCAACATGAGCACCGCGGTCCTGACGTCGCTGTCCAACACCTACACGGCGGCGACGGAGGCGACTTCGTCGTTCATCGAGTCCGCGCTGGCGTTCCTGGCGGCGCTGCCCGGCCGGGCCGGCGCGGCCCTGTCGTCGCTGGCGTCGACCATCGGGAACGCGGCCATCGCGGCGGGAACGGCGGCGCTGAACGCCATCACGTCGTTCGGGTCGCGGGTGCTGTCGTACCTGTCGGCGCTGCCCGGGCGGGCGGGCTCGGCGCTGTCCGCGCTCGGGAGCCGGATCGGGTCCGCGTTCACGTCGGCCAAGGACCGGGCGCTGTCCGCCGTCAGCGGGCTGATCTCCAGTGTGGTGTCGCTGTTCTCCCGGCTGCCGGGGCGGATCCTCGCGACGCTGGGGAACATCGGCAGCGACATCGTCCGGAAGATCAAGTCCGGTCTGCCGTCCAGCGTCAGGGCGCTGCTGCCGTTCGCCGACGGCGGGATCGTGACCTCCCCGACGGCGGCCCTCATCGGTGAGGCCGGCGCCGAGGTCGTGATTCCGCTGACCCGGCCGCAGCGCGCCCGGCAGCTCGCCGAGGAGTCCGGGCTGCTCGACATTCTGGCGGGCGGGAAGAAGCCCGCGGCCGGTGGACCGTCCGCCCGGCCCGGCGTCTCGATCACGAACAACTGGACCTTGAACGAGGTCGGTGACGCGGAGGCGACGGCGAAGCGGGTCCTGAACCGGATGACGCTCGCGGCGGCCCTGCTGTGATCCCCGGACAGCCCAGTCCGGACGCGTCCGGACGCACGCGGACATCGATGCGGGCCGCTGCCTGGACCGGCGTCCATGGCCGGGTGTCCGCAGGTCCCGTCCGGACGGTGTCCGGGCTGGTCAGTGCCGGTGCACTGCAAGACCCCGGACGAGTCGTAGCCGGGTGTCCGGATCTTGTCCGAGAGCGTCCGGGCAGGGTGCTCGGCGCCAAGGAGCGGAGGGCCGCTGAGTGATCCCCGACTTTCTCACGCTGGGGGGTACGGAGATCGCGAACTCCACCCGGCTGAACGCCTACCTCCAGAGCGTCGGGTCCCCGCTGACGAGCTTCGGCGCGTGCGTCTGCCCCACGCTCACCGCCGAAGTCCTCGAGGACGAGCCGTACACGAACCCCAAGGACGACCTGGCGCCCTGGTACGACCCCGACGTACCGGCGAGCGCTGAGTTCGCCGGCTTCCTCGTGCTGTCCATCGACGGGGCCGACGACCGCCCGGTGAAGCGCTCGTACACCACCGCGGTGAGCGGCGGCGCATCCATCGGGCCGCGCCGTGTGCAGCCCAGGGTCCTGACGGTGACCGGGATCCTCCTCGGCGCGACCTGCTGTGGCGTGGAGTACGGGCTGCACTGGCTCGGCGAAGCGCTGGACGGGTGCACGGACGGTTCCTGTGACGGCGACTGCCTCGTCACCTACTCGTGCTGCCCCGGCGACGAGGACCTGACGGCGGCAGAGTTCAACGACCTCTACAGGCGCACGTTCCGCCGTGTGGCGCTCGTGGAAGGCCCGACGGTCGTCTCCCGACAGGGCACCGGCTGCAAGTCGGGGGAGTGCACGCTCGGCGCGGACATCATCACGGTCGAATTCGTGCTGGTGGCGGGAACGCCGTGGCCGTGGACCGACATCATGCCGGTGCTGGAGGTCCCGGCCGCGCCGGACGACGACGACGAGTGCCCGACGTTCTGCATCGTCGAGCCGGGCGCGGAACCAGGGACCGGCTGCGACGGCTGCTGCCGCCTCGGGACATGCCCGGACCCGATCCTGTCGTCCACGGACGCCTTCTGCCAGCTCCCGACGCCGCCACCATCCCCCCAGGCGCCGGACTCCTGCTACTGCCTGCCGCTGGCGGCCACGAGGGTCTGCTACGACCTGGACCTGACGAGCCGGCCGGACTGGTCCGTGGACGTCCCGGTGATCACGGTGCGGGCCGGGCTGTACCCGGTGCAGCGCCTCACCATCAGCTTCTTCGAACGGACCGGCAACCACGAGACGCTGACCTGCGACGAGATCAGCGACCAGGATCGGTGCGAGGCGCACAGCGTCTACCACATCCAGCACGTGCCGGCCGGGACGGCGCTGACGATCGACGGCCAAACCGGCCGGGCCGTCGTCGAGTGCGGGAACGTCTGCGAGACCAGCCCGTACGTCTTCGGGCAGGACGGGGCGCCGATGACGGTCAAGCCGCTGGACTGCGCCACCTATTGCGTGTGCTTCGAGACCGACTCGGGCGCGCCCCCGGGGAGCGACGCCGTGGTGACGATCGGCCTGTCCGGCAGGGGGCTGTAGATGGCCGTCGCCGGCTGCGGAACTCATCAGGTGATGATCATTGACCGGTCGGGGGAGATCGTGACCCCCGCGAACACGCTCGTCGCGATCGAGTGGACGCGCGTTCTCGATGACACCTCGACGGCGAAGATCACAGTCCACCCGGACGGGGACTGCTGCGACAAGCTGTCGTTGATCCGGTCCTGGCGGCACAAGTTGGTGGTCTTCCGGGACGGGCGGCCGGTATGGGAGGGGCCGATCCTCCAGATCGAGTGGAAGATCGGCGTGGTGGAGATCACGGCCGGGGACGTGCTGGCGTGGCTGGACCGGCGCGTGCCGCACGAGACCAGGGACTTCAAGGCCACCGACCTGACGGACATCGCCGAGTGGCTGATCGAGGACGGCTTCGATCCGGACGACCCCGGCCACGAGGTGATGGTCGTCAGCAAGACCGGGATTCTCGGGGACCGGTCGTACACGGTGGACACGGACCAGACCGGGGATCATCTGCGGGACCTGGCCGAGACCGGCCTCGACTACACGGCCGTGGGGAGCACGATCGTCCTTTTGCCGGAGGACCACACCGCGGTGGTCGGCGCGCTCACGGACACCGACATGCCCGAGGGCCTGGTCGTCGCCGAGGACGGGGTGGCACTGGCGACCCGCTGGGTGGTGCAGGGCGACGAGGAGTTGGGCGTCATCGGGTCGGCAGGTGGCCTCGGCGACTACTACGGGCTGCTGGAGCGGTCGCTGGAGAACACGTCGGTCAAGGACAACGCCGGCGCGGCGGCCGCCGCCCTGTCCCGGCTCCGCGCCTCCTACCCGGTGCCCGCCTTCATCGACACGCAGGAAGTAACGATCTCCCCAGACGCGGCGATCAACGTGCCAACGCTCGTGCCGGGCTGGTGTCTGGACATCACCAGCACCCTGACGTGCCGGAAGATCGCCCAGCGAATGAAGATCACCGGCGTCAAGGTGCAGGAGGACGGGGACGGCGAACGAGTGCAGGTCCAACTGGCGCCCACGGGCGCGAACACGGGAGTGTGAACGATGGCCGTACGAGGGTCGGCGAGCCGGCGCGTGCCGGGCAACCCGATGGCCGGGGTCCTGCGAGACCTAAATCGGTCGGCGCGGCGGGTCAGTCGCCGCTCTGGCGGGGGAGCGGGCGGCAGCGCGGTCGAGGAGGTGGACCCTCCGATCGTGCTCCCGCCCCCGGAGAAGCGGCGCCCAGCGGCTCTGTGGCCGGGCCCGGCCGCAGCGGTCGTCACCACGGGCCCCGAAGGCCGCGCGGTGTGGCGCTTCCCCGCCCCGTTCAGCGCGCCCCCGGTCATCGGGGCCGTCCCGGTCTGGGCGGGCCCGTACGGGGGCGGTGAAGCGGTCGCGGCGGCCATCGAAAAGGTCAGCGAGGAGGCCGTGACGGTCCAGGTATGGCTGGTCACCGCTGCCGAGGTCCTGGCCGGGCCTGCCGGGATGCCGGTGCACCTGACTGCCGTCCCGGCGGGGCGCGGCGCCCAGGGCTAGCCTGACGGGTGCGCGCTGCTGGTTGTGGGCCGGGCCGCTGATGCGGACGAGGAGCGATCCACCATGGCCACGTGCGTTTGTTCGGAGTACTTCACGACCGATGACGACGGTCTGCTCTGCCTGGTCCCCGGAAGCCAAGGCCTGCGCCAGCGGCTGATTTTCAGCACGCCGGGCACCTACAGCTTCACCAAGGCCACGTACTCGTGGCTGGCCCGGGTCGATGTGCAGGTGCAGGGCGGCGGCGGTGGATCGGCCGGGGCCGACGCGGCTGCGGGGCAGTGCATCGCCCGGCCGGGCGGCGGCGGCGGCGGATACGCGCGGTCTCTGATCGCGGCGAGTGCCCTCGGCGCGGCAGAGGCGATCGTGGTCGGCGCCGGCGGCGCGGGCGGCGTGGGTAACACCGCGGGCGGCGCGGGCGGGGTGTCCTCGTTCGGGGCAGTCCTGGCCAACGGTGGCGACGGCGGCAACGCGTTCATGACCACCGGGACTGCGGCGGACGCCGTCAACGGTGCGGTCGGAGCGCCGGGCGGCGCCGGTCAGTACGCGTCTGGCGGCGGCGGGTCAGGCGCCGCCATTCGGGTGTCCGGAACGGTGGGGATCAGCGGGGCCGGAGGCAACTCGTTCTTCGGCTTCGGCGGTGGCGGCCGCGGCGACCAGGGCGCCGGCCTCGCGACCCGCGGCCGTGGCGGCGGAGCGGGCGGCGCGCTGTCTTACGGCAACCCGTTCAACGGCAGCGACGGGGGCAGCGGCTTGGTCGTAGTTGACTTGTATGGCTAGTCGTGGGTTTACCCATAAAAGTCTGATCTCTGAAACCGGCGTGGGTGCTCGCGGCTACCGTCCTCAGCGAAAGGCCCGGCGGGGTGCGGTAACACCCCCCGGGCGCGACCGAATCCAGAGCGTGGAGTATTCGGCATGCCACAGAGTACGCGCAGGCCCGCCGGGGCGGCGATGCAGCTGCTACGGCGAGGCGTCGAGACCAAGACCAACGAGTGCGTCATCTTCCCCCCTGGCCGAAGTCGGCCGACAGTGTGGCTCGGAGGCCGGGCGATGAACGCCTCGCGGGCCGTCTGGGTGCTGGCGCACGGCGACCCCGGCACGTCGTTCGTGCTGCACACCTGCCACCGAGGCGTGGAAGGTTGCATCAACCTGCGGCACCTCTACCTCGGCGACCAGGCGCGCAACATCAGGGACATGTACGCGGTCGGCCGTAACGGCACTCCAGACCGGACGGGGGAAGCGAACCCGCGCCGGAAGCTGACGGAGCGGGAGGTCGAAGAGATCCGTCAGCGATACCGGGCGGGTGGGGTCCGGCAGGTGGACCTGGCCGAGGAGTACGGCGTATCCCAGAACAACGTCTCGTGCATCGTCCGGGGCGAGAACTGGGTGCCGGAAGGTGCGACGCGTCGGACAGCGGCCATGCGGCGCAAGCGCCCTTCGACTGAGACCGTCGAGGCCGTCCGCGCGCGGTGGGCTCAAGGCGACGTCTCACAAGCCGCTGTGGCCGCCGAGTTCGGCATCGGGCAGACGACCGTGTCGCGCATCGTTCGCGGCGTGCGGTAGCGATCTGCCGCCCTCGTCCCCGGCCTGGCCCGGGGACGAGGGCTAGACTCGTCGCAGCCGCTGGTTCTGGGCCGGGCCGACCACCTCGCAACGAGGAGTTGATCGGCCGTGGCCAGGTGTGGGTGTGGCGGCAATACGTGTACCTGCCAAGTCTTGGCCGGGTCCAACATTCAGGTGACGGGTACGGGTTCGCAGGCGAACCCCTACGTCATCACGGGCGCCCCGGCATCGCTGGATGCCGGCGACAACATCACGATCACGGGCGCCGGGACTGTCGGCGACCCGTTCGTCATCACCGCCGTGACGGACTGCGCCGAGGTCCGTACGTGTATCTCGGCCGGGCCCGGCATTACCTACAACTCGACGACGGGTGTGATCTCGTCGGACGGTTCGTCGATCGTCAACACCGCGTGTGGCCTCGACGGTGATGGGTCGGCGGGTAGTCCGCTGACCATCACCGCGGGGGCGTGGCCGTACCCGTGTGACGTCACCACCCGGGGGACGCCCGTCTACTGCGACGCGAACGGCCAGCTCCGCACGACGCCGCCGCACACCGCCACGCAGGCCGTGCAGCAGACGCAGACGGCCTATCCCGATGTTCTCGTGCCGAACCCGGACGACACCCAGGTCGAGGTCGTGATGTTGGCGGTGGTGAATCCGGACCCATGCCGACCCGCGTTCATGATCATTGAGCAGGAGGTAGAAGCCTCCGTCGACATGCCCATCAATTCCACCGCAAATTGGGGCATTGGTACGGATGATATGGTTTTTCGTTTCAATAACGGCAACTCGCCTCAGGTCAACGTGACATCGCAGCACACGAAAGTGGTCGCGACGATCATCGGGGCCGGTGTCGCGACGGTCACGCAGTTCCGCGTCACGATGGGCCGCGGCACCGGCGGCGCGACCTATGACCGGATCCAGACGTTTTTGCAAGCTTTCATCCTGTCGATCGCGGACTAAGGGGTACAGCCGTGGATTTCTACTACCGGTTCCCCGCGACCGGAGCGGTGCAGCTCAGGACTCTCACGGGGTCGTTCGACCCGGACGACGTCCATCCGCCGGACGGCGCCGTGGAGATCAGCCCGACCGAGTACGCCACCGAGCTCGCCGCGATGCAGCTTCAGACGCAGCTGCGGCGCGCGGCGATGTTCGCGGAGCACGAGGCGCAGAAGCTCACCGACTACACGGCGTTGACCCTGCTCGGCCTGCCCGCGGCGACCGCGGCCCGGCTCACCGGCCACGTGCTGGACGATCCCGATGGCCCGGAACTGCCGGGCCCCCTGGGGAGGGAGTCATGACGGCACCCTCTGTAGGCCGGATCGTGCACTACGTCTCCCACGGGACGCCGGTCCGCGAGGACGGCACCCAGGCGTACACCGCGAAGTGCCGCGCCGCCGTGGTGACGGAGGTGAACGCCGAGGAACCCCTCCAGGTGGGCCTGTGCGTCCTCAACCCGACCGGCCAGTTCTTCCACCCGCTCGCGGCAGGCGGCTCGTTCCAAGGGCGTACGGACTGCTCGGCGTCTCCTGGTGAGCGGCAGGCCGGCACGTGGCACTGGCCGGTGATGGTCTGATGGAGTTCATCCCTCGTGAGGCGTGGGGCGCGCCCGCCGAGTCGCCGGCCGGGTTCCTGCCGTCGGCGCGCGGCATCAAGATTCACTACCTGGGCACCGAGTACACGAGCCGCTTGCACGCCAGGTGCGCGGAGTACGTTCGCCAGATCCGTGCGGCGCACCTGGCCGACGTGAAGGAGAACTACGTCGACATCGCGTACTCGGGGCTGGTGTGCGAGCACGGCGCGGTGTTCGAGGGCCGGGGAACGCACAAGCGCCCCGGCGCCAACGGCAGCCGCGAGCTGAACTCCCAGGACTACGCGATCTGCGCGCTGCTGGCTAAGGACGGCGGCGGCCTGGACACCCCACCGCGGCTGATGCTGCACGGCCTCCGGGACGCGATCGAATGGCTTCGGAGGGACGGCGACGCCGGCTCGTGGCTGGGCGGCCACCGTGACGGGTACGCGACCGACTGCCCGGGAGACCGGCTGTACGCGTGGGTGCAGGAAGGCGCGCCCCGCCCCGACCACGGCCAGGACGACGGCCCTGGTCCGGCCGGGGTCTACACGGTCCAGGTGGGGGACAGCCTCTCGGTTGTCGCCCGCAGGCTGAACGTCTCCTGGCAGGACCTCGCCGAGGTGAACGGCATCAGGGCGCCGTACACGATCTATCCGGGGCAGCGGCTGCGGATCCCGCAGGCCCACGGTCCGGTGGAGGTGCCGCCGTTTCCCGGCAGGTCGGCGTTCGTGCTGGGGAAGGCTCACCCGGCCGTGCTGCTGCTGGACGACAGGCTGATCGCCGGCGGGTGGACGCGGCACCACGACGGGAACGGCTACCAGCGTGGCCCCCGGTTCACCGAGTACACCAGGCGGAACGTCGCCGACTTCCAGCGCAGCCGGCCCGAGCTCCGCGCGGACCCGGACGGCTACCCGGGTCCCGTGACCTGGGAACTCCTCTACTCCTGAGGGACGGTGGGGCCGTGGACGTGATCCTCTACCTCGGTGCCGGTGCGGGCGCGGCGCTCGCGGTCGGTGGTCTGGCCCGGGCGGCGTGGGCGGTGAACCGGCGCATCGTGGAGATGGTCGACCTGCTGCAGGAGCTGTCCCCGGATCACGGGCGGTCGCTGAAAGACCAGGTGACCGGGCTGACGGAGGACGTGGGGGTGATCAGGGCCGCGATGACGGACTTGTGCCAGCGGTTCGACCGGCACATGGACGATCGGGAGCGGCCGGAATAGAGACCGGGACGTCGGGGGTGGTGGGCCCTTCCCGACGTCTCGTGAGGGCCGGCGCCCGCCTCTACGGCTCCGGGGAGGCGGGCCCACCGGTGTCCTACGGTGCGGGACACTGGGCCCTCGCCTGGCCCCGCCCCCACTGCTCCGGGGAGGGCGGGGCCCCCTACGTGAGGGAGCCCCCGATGGAACGCGTCGTCCTGCTCGACTACGCCCCCGCGCCCGTCATGACCCCGGGCGGCGCGTACCTGCGGGTGCACTGCCCGGCGCCTGAGGGGTGCGGCTGGATGTACGAGGAGCCGATCGACCCCGGCCCGGTCGAGCAGCTCGACGTCGGCGACGGCTCCGGCGAGGCGATGAGTACCGCTCTCTCCGCGCACGCGCAGGAGCGGGAGCGGCAGATCCGGAAGCGGGTCACGAAGGCGGTCGCCGCGCACGTGACGGAGGCGCATCACGCGGTGGCGTGGTCGGTAGGGGAGCCAGAGCCGCGTACGCCGCGGCCGACCCCGAGGTACCCGTACCCGGCCGGTCACGCCTTCGCCAAGGTGGCGAGGTTCGACTGCCCGGCTGGCTGCGCCTGGACGGTGGACGTCTCGACGGACCTCGGCGTACCGACGATGGAGTCGGCGCCTCCGGAGCTGATCGCGGTGGTGCAGGCCCGGATGCAGGCGCGGACGACCATGCTGGTCGAGGCGTTCTGGCGGTGCGTGACGGACGCGATCCGGAAACACGTGGACGACGCGCACGCCGAGGTCCGGGTCGAAGCTGAGACTCAGGTCTAGTCTGGACTCTGTCCAAGGCTGATGCTGTGCACTCGGACCCCGACAGAACGCCCCGCTCCAGGAACCCGGAGCGGGGCGTTTTGGCGTTGGCGGGCCGTCAGGTGGCGCGTACGGGCCGGCTGGCGGCCGCGAGTTCGAGGACCATCGTCGTGTAGAACGGGGCGTCCGGCCACGGGTGCGCGGTGCCCACGGGCCGGTAGCCCCAGGAGGCGTACGCGGACTGGGCCGCGGCCGCTTCCGGTTCGGGGCGGACGGTGAGGGTGACGCGCTCGACGGCCAGGCCCTCGAGGAGCTTGGCGTGGAGGGCGGCGGCGATGCCCTGGCGGCGCCACGGCTTGCGGACGGCCAGTTCCAGGATGACCCAGGTGCGGGCGCCGTCCTCGCGGGTGAAGTCCTCGGCCAGGGGCTGGTCGACGTTGGTCCACCAGCCGCTCTCGGGCGGCAGGAAGTAGCCGTAGGCGAATCCGACGACCTCTTCGCCGGCGCGAGCGATGACCAGGCGGATGCCTGGCCTCTGGGTATGGCGCAGGTAGTGCTCCATGAACTGCGCGACGTCGCTCGGGCCTTCGCTGTACGGCGGGTCGGCGTACACCTCCTCGTAGGCCGGAAGGAAGGCGTCGAGCTGTGCGGCGGCCGCCTGGGGCCCCTCGTGTAGCTCGTACGTCACCTCGGCAGGCACTATGCGGCTCCTCTCGACTGGGCGTATTCGGTCAGTTCGGCTGTTGCTGCTCGCGCGGATACGGCGTCGATGCTGGCGAGCGAGCTGGTCACATCGGCCAGGCGGCGCAGCACCCGCCCGGACTCGACTTCTTCCAGATGTTCGAGGCTGGCGACGGCGTGGGATGCGCCCTCGTCGATCTCCCCCGCGTCGACGAGGGACTTGGCGAGGGTGATGCGGTAGAGCGCCCTGTTGCGGCCGTAGTTCTGCTCCTGGTGGGCGAGGGCGGCGCGGAGGAAGCTCGTCGCGGCCTGGTGGTGCCCGAACTCGGTACGCAGGAGGCCTTGGGCGTAGTCGAGTTCAGCCTGGCCGTGGAAGGCCGTCCACTCGGGCGCGGGCCGGCCGCTGCCGCCGCCCTCGATGAGCCTCACCGCGGCGGTCATCCGTCGGCCGGCGTCCTTACTGTCGTTGAGCATGGCCAGAGCCCGGGCTTCGCGGGCGGCGACGAGGGACTGCAGGACGGGCGAGCCGAGGCGGGTGGCGCGTTCCTGGGCGGCGCGCGCCAGGTCCAGGGCTTCCCGAGGGCGCCGCTCGTGGCAGGCCTGCAAGCACATCGAGGAGAAGACCAGGATCTCCAGGTTGGTGTCCCCGAGCATGGTCGCCGTGGTGAGGGCCTCGCCCCAGTAGCGGCGCGCTTCGTCCTGCTGATCCGCGTCGTAGAAGAGCCAGGCGCAGTGCTCGGCGGTTTCGCCGACCAGGAGCTGCAGCTGGCGGCCGATGGTGTCAGGGAAGGCCCCGGTGTTGAGGACGCGGCGGACGCGGTTCAGGTGCCGTACGGCCAACGATCGGACGGCCTGTCCGCCGTAGGCATCGTCGAGCTGGTAGAGGCTGCGGAGGCCGTCGCGAAGCTCCATGAGGTGGGTGGTGCCGACGGCGCCTCTGGCTCCTGATGGGCTCACCGGACGCACGGGCGCGGGCAGGCCCATGGCGGCTGCGACGCCGACGGAGTCGGTCAGGAAGGCGCGACGGTCCACGTCGGTCCCCTTCTGTGTGAGGAGTAAGGCACTCCCCACGTTTGCACCTGGCGGCGGTCCTGGGAAGCCGAGCCCGCTCGGACAGATGCCGAACATGGCGTGGAGCACGCGCCAGGCGCGCGCCCGGGGCATCGGCGGATTGAGTCCGCGCCAGCGCCGGAATTGGCGGTCGGTCAGCGCCGTGGCCTCGCCCAGCAGATCTGCCGTCTGGTGGAAGTGCCGCAGAAAGTCCGCGGGCTCGCTCCAGCCAGAAAGCTGGCAAGCCTTCTCAAAGGGAGTCGTCACCTGCACCTCGTCACCTCCGGTGATCTGAACAGGGCAGACGGTAGCGACTTTTGCGGTCGGGGGAACCCCGCTCGCGCTGAAAAGTCCGGCGAAAAGTCCGCCGTAAAGTCCGGCGGCCCCCGCTGAACGGGCGTTGGCTTGTACGTGAGGGAGCCGACGTGTCGATCCGTCGGACATCGCGACAGGCCCGCCGGGAGTGCACCGCAATGCCGAGCACGCACACACGAGATGATGAAGGCTCAGCCCTTCGTCCCGAAACCCCGTTGTCCGCTGCATCTCTGACCACGCTGGCGGAGCGCCGGCTCGCGTCCGGCCACTGGCTGCTGGCGTCCGCCACGACCCTGCCGGTGGCGATGCGGACGTGGAGGGAGAACGGTGCTGCCTGGCTGCGGCCCGGAGCCCTCTACTGCGCCGTGCTGATCCCGGCGGCCGTGATGCACGCCGCGACCGGATACGACACCCCAGAGGCGTGCGCGCCCCGCCTCGCGGACGTCCTCGACGGGCCGGTGTTCTACGACCCCAGCAGCTTCCGGCAGGAGGGCGGGTACACGGCCCTGCTGCCGTTGCATGCGGCGCTGATGTGGCGGGTGCCGAGCACTTTGCTTCACCCGCCCGGCACGCCGTTGCTCGTCCCCGCGCCGGACCGGTGCACGCCGGTCGATGGCCGGCCTTGGTGGGTAGTTCCCCTGGAAAGCCCTGGGCAGCTCTGCTCTCCCGCTCTCGTCGCCGCACTGGCCGGTCTCGGCCGCAGGCGGATCGTTCCCGAGGGCGGTGAACTCCAGTGATCGATACCGCATCCCGGGCCGTCCCGGGCAGAGCGGGTTCCCCGGAGGCTCGGACCCTGGGCGGTGGTGTTGCACTGCCGCCGGTAAGGAACGGTGCGCGCATGCCCATCCAGCCGGCTCCCATCGGGGATCCCGCCTACAGCGAGACCCTGCCCAGGACCGCCGAGTCCGTTCGTGACGCTCGGCAGCTGGTGTTGTCAGCGCTCCACGTCTGGGGCCTGGACAGCTACGAGGACTCGGCCCTGCTGGTCGTCACCGAGCTCGTGGCGAACGCCGTGGTCCACGCCCAACACGCCCAGGTCCGGGTCACCGTGACGCTGTGCGGTCCGCGTCGCGTGCGGATCGCGGTGGTCGACCGGTCCCTGAGGATGCCCGAACGGTGCAAGGCCGAGGCCGGCGACGAGCGCGGCCGGGGCCTGGAGATCGTCGAAGCGTTGGCCGACGTCTGGGACGTGGACCGGCTGAGGCGGGGGAAACGCGTGTGGGCCGAGCTGACGGCCCCGGAGGCGAGCCCCGATGAGTGAGCGTGCCGCACAGATCGCGTACTGCCTGGCGCTCGCCGGGATGCTCGGCGCCCTCTGCCTCGCCATCTTCAAGCCGTAGGCGGCTCCGCCGCGGCCGCGCGGTCGGGCCGCCGCCCGCGCCCACAGACCCCGCACCGCCGGTGCGGCACTTCAATCACCAACCACGGAGGCACCACATGCTCGAACGCAACGGCGAGAAGAAGAAGACCGGCTCCGACACCGAGGAGCTCTACGCCCGCACCATCGTCGGCCCGTACGCCGCTCTCTGCGGCGGAGGCACCAACGACGGAAACATGGAGGACTGCATCACCATCGCCGAGCTCGCCGGCGGCGGCTACTCCCTCCGCGACAGCAAGGACGAGGACCGCTCGGACCTGCGCTACAGCGCGGACGAGATCACCACCTTCGCCCGCGCCTGGCTCGCCCGCATCGACGGCTGACCTTCAGCGCCCACCGCTCAACACGCCGGTGTCCTGCCCTCGGGGCAGGGCACCGGCCTTCGACTCGGAGCACAGAATGCAGCTGTCCGACCTCGTGGGGCCGACGGCCCCGCTCCTGGCCCAGTGGCCCACCAAGCCTCTCCTCTGGCACAACCCGCCCGATGCCTTCGACGAGCTGATCACCCTCCCGGAGATCGACGTCCTGATCGACGCCGAATGCCTCGCCATGCGGAACCTGGTCCTGATCAAGGACCACAAGCCCGTCGAGCGGCACCTGTTCGGCACGGGCGAAATGCCCAACCGCGGCGCCGTGCGCAAGCACCTCGACGAGGGCGGGACCGTCTCCCTGCGCCAGCTCCAGACGGTGAAGCCGTCCCTCTCCGAGCTGCAGAAGGCGATCCAGGCGGAGACCGGATGCGGCGTCCACGTGAACGCCTACATCACCCCGGCCCACAACCAGGGCTTCACCTACCACTACGACCCGTACGTGACGCTGATCGTGCAGCTCCACGGGCGGAAGACGTGGGCGATCCACCCACCGTTCTTCGAGCGGCCCATGAAGGAATACGGCAACTTCCTGGTCCGGGGGTTCACCGACGAGCAGTGGCACTTCCTCGCGAACACCCCTCCGGCCGAGTCGTACACCCTGGCCCCGGGCGACGTGTTCTGGCTGCCGCGCGGCTACGCCCACTCGCCGTACACGGAGGGCGAGGCGACTTCGCTGCACCTGACGTTCGCGCTGAAGGAGCGGACGCTGCACTGGCTCGCCGAGCAGATGACCGAGTCGCTACTCGACATGGCCATCCAGGATCCGGCGCTGCGTGCGGAGATCGTCCCGGCTGAGCTGACTGCCGGCCCCCAGGCGGCCGTGAAGTACGCCCGGGACTACCTGATCGGCTCGTTGCTGCGGATGGACCTTGAGCAGATGTCCGAGCGCGGTCGCACCGCCGCGCTTCGCCCCGCCTAGCTGCTATCGCGCTAGCTTCCACGTCTCACCACCCCCTGAGGAGCCCCCACGTGCACCACCACGCGTACTCGTACACAGGCCGGTCCTACTCGGACGGGGCGATCCGAAAAGGCGAGGCGCCCTCGAACTATCCGCCGATCGAGATCCGGCACTGGCTGAACCGGCCAGCGTCGCAGATCGTCGCCACGTTCACGGACGCCGAGGCCGCGCTCGCGTGGCTGCGGGCGGAGATGCAGGACCAGCCGCCGAAGGACGAGGCCGAGTACAGCGTGGAAGACAGGCTGCGGGGTGCTCGTACGACGCTGGCGCAGTCGGCCGGGAACGACGTGGTGCTGGGCTACTACCTCGTGGGTGGCCAGGTGTTCGTGTCTCGGGCGGTGATCGCCTGTCCGAGGCGTGAGCGGCTGCCAGCCGGAGAGGCACCGATCCGGTGCCCGCAGAATCGGCCGTGAGCGGTCTGCCGCCGGAGTAGCTCGGCCCGTCTGCAAGCCGGGCAGCAACACCCTCGGTCCCGGTCGCTGCGGCGGCCGGGACCGGTGTCTGAGGCCGCCGCGTTCGTGTCACGGCGGCCCGAGGGCGAGTGCACACAACGGCCTCGGGGAGGAGCCCCGGGGACCTGTGACACCTTGGAGGATGGCATGACGGTTGCGGCGCGCGACGACAAAACGGCCGCTCTGGAACCCCGGAGGATCCCGCAGTCGTACGCGGAGGCTCAGGGGTACATGCGGTGGTGGGACCGGTTCTACTCGCAGCCGCTGGTCAGCAGCCCCGAGCTGACGGTGAAGGAGCTGGCGCAGTTCGTGCGGCGGGTGCACCCGGAGCCCGGGCAGCGGATGGTCGACGTCGGCTGCGGAGAAGGCGGGCTCGCCGCGGCGGTGGGTCGGCTCGGGGTGGCGGTCACGGGCTACGACTGGTCGAGCGAGGCGGTGAAGCTGGCCAAGCGGTTCAAGAGCCCGTTTCTGCGGTTCGGGGCGCACGACTTCTCGGGCTACATCACCGACGTGCGGCCGGCCGGGGTGGAGGACGGTTCGCTCGACATCGTGGCGTGCCGGATGAGCCTCCAGTACCTCAACGCGGACGAGTTCGTCCAGGAGGTCCGCCGCTGGCTGGTGCCGGAGACCGGGTCGATGTACGTGATGCTGCCGGTAGTCGAGCGGGAGCCGGGGACCAAGCAGAGCGGCCTGCCGGAAGCGGCGATCGAGAGGCTGAGGGAGGGCTGGGCGTACACCGAACGCTGGTACGTGGACGCCCAGCGCATCTACACGGCGCTGCTCCTGCGAGGCCCAGGGAGCTCGCGGTGATGCACTGGCACGCGTACGGCCGAACCAGCCCGGTGGCGGCCCGCGACGAGGATGAGGCGGAGCGGGCCCGGGGAGGGGCTGCTGTGGACTGCTGGCTGGCAGGTCCGGCGGCCAGCGAGGTGCTGGCGACCTATGAGGACCCGCGGGCCGCTGCCGCGTGGATGTCGAAGGAGATGGCCGCGCACCCCCCGTTCGACAAGGGATGGTTCGGGTTCGAGCGGGCTCGCGGCTATACGTCGGGACACCTGACGGGTCGGCCGGACATGCCTGCCGTCGCGCATTACCTGGATGTGCAGCGGCGCTGGGTACTTCGGGTTCTCGCGCCGTGCCCGAGCGAGGCGGCGTGCCCGCTGGAGCGGGTGTAGCGCGGGCCTCGCCCCGAGGCACAGGGCCCGACACCGAACGGTGCCGGGCCCCTGCTGTGCTCTCGGCCCCGGTGCAGGGACTGCGGCTACGCCTCGATCCGGATTCCGGCGTCCCGTGCGAGTGCCAGGGCGAGCTCCATGGCCCCCGCCCCTTGCACGGTGACGCCCTTCAGGTGCTCGCCGCCGCCGACGTCCACGAGCGTGCAGTCCTCGAGGCGGACGCGCTGCATCTGGACGTGGGCGAACTGCGCCCCGGTGAGGTCGCAGCCGACGAAGGCGACGTCGCGCATCTCGGCCCACTGGAAGTCGGCCTGGCCGAGGTTGCAGTTCGAGAAGACGACGCCCTTGAACTTCGAGTGCCGCCAGAGGGACATGTCGCTGCGGCAGGCCTCGAAGCGGACGTCGGTGAAATGAGACTTGGACCACGAGGCGCCGGTGAGCCGGCTGGAAGTCACCTCTACCCGAACCAGCGAAGTGTCCTCGGCGCGGAGCTGCGCGAAGTCGCAGGTGTCGAGGCAGGTATCGGAGAAGATCACCTGACGGGTCCGGGTTCCGGTGAACCGCACATGGCCGAACCAGGCCTGCTCGACCTCGGCGCACTCGACGCGCTGGCCGGCGAAGACGTCTCCCTCGTACTGGATGCCTCGGAGCATGGCGTCGTCTGCAAGGTCGTCGTCCGGCATGCGTGCGGGCCGGAGTGCCAGCTTGCGGCGGGGAGCGATCGGGGGCCGGGGACGCGCAGAGGCGGTCGCGGGAGGCATGGCGCCGGAGACTAGCAGCGCCGCCGTGCCGGGGCGAGCTGCTGATCTGGGGCGGGCAGCAGCCTTTCTCCCGCCGTGTATAGGCGCCCTACGAGGACGAGGGCTCGGAGCGGGATCTGTGGGCGACGCGCAGGCCGGGCTGAGGCCAGGCGTAGGAGCGAGGGACGACGCTCGTGGAGCCGTCGAGGTCCACGGCGACCTGGTAGACCACCGTTCCGTCGGGCCAGTCCTGCCGGGCGCGCACGGGGGCGTATCGCCACCGGCCCTGGGACCACACGTACAGAGCGGGGCGGTCTCCGGCCGGCCAGGTCCAGACTGTGGGGGCCGGGCCCGTCTGCGCGCTCCACGGCGGTGTCTCCACCGGCTCCGTTACGTCGCTGTTCACCCTTCGACGGTACTGCGCGTCGAGTTTCGGCCGTTTCTCGCCCCCACGCCGGCTCGGATTCCGGACCTCCGCGGCGCTTTCCCACGCGGTCCGCACCCTCCTACGTCGCACGACGCGGTCCGGGGGAGCGGTCTTGCCCGACGGCGGAAACTTTCAGGGCCGCTGAAAGCGGTCGGACCTGCTCCGGGCTGCTCGTACGGTCGCGGCATGACCAGTGAGGACGTTCTCGCGCAGCTCGCCTTTCCCGGCACCTTCCGGGCCCGCCAGATCCGCTCCACGCAGGTTGCCGACTGGCTGAAGCCGGCGATCGTCGCCTCCATGGCGGTCCCCATGTCCGCCAAGCGGGGGTGTCCGGAACTGATGGCTGGCCCGCAGACCATCGTGCAGTGGGTCGAGACCCCCGACCGGTTGCGCTGCATGGCGTGCCACGGCCGACATGCGGAGGAGCGGGCCTGCGCGGTGTGCGGGGCGGCGATGACCCGGGACCTGACCGTGTGGCAGCTCCTGGATGCCGAGATTCCCGTCTCCGGCCTTCCGCCGATCCGGTTCTCCGGCGCCCGCTGCCCCGACTGCCGTCGATCCGCAGATGATCTGCCCGTGCGGTAGCGCCTGGCGGCCCCTGCGTCGCTCGGCCGCAGGCCCTCCAGCCGGTGTTCTCGCCGATGTTCTCGCGGGAACATGAATCGCCGAAATCGAGGGCTGAGAGGGGCTGATGCGGGCTGATGCGGGTTAGGCCGGTCGAGGAAACCGCAGGTGAGAGAGAAGCCGCAGGTCAGAGCGTCAATGCGCAACCTTCTGTGCGGGGGCTCCGGCCGTCCCCCTTTTCCCGCGGGCACGGATTGGGTACGACTCACAGGTAGCACCGGCCAGTAGGCCGGTACCACCGACTCCGGCGGCGAGGTGAGCCCCCTCATGTCCGCAACACAGCCCGCACAGCCCAAGGTGACCGAGCGCGAGGCACGGCAGGTCGCGGAAGCGGCCCGGGAACAGGACTGGCGCAAGCCCAGCTTCGCCAAGGAACTCTTCCTGGGGCACTTCCGGCTCGACCTGATCCACCCGCACCCGATGCCGGCGGACGAGGACGTCCGGCGCGGGGAGGCCTTCCTGGCCCGGCTGCGGGCCTTCTGTGAGACCGAGATCGACGGCGCGCGCATCGAGCGCGAGGCGCGGATCCCCGACGAGACCGTGCGCGGGCTCAAGGAGCTCGGCGCCCTCGGCATGAAGATCGACCCCAAGTACGGCGGCCTGGGCCTCACCCAGGTGTACTACAACAAGGCACTGGCTCTCGTCGGGTCGGTCAGCCCCGCCATCGGGGCCCTGCTCTCCGCGCACCAGTCCATCGGCGTCCCGCAGCCGCTGAAGATGTTCGGCACGCAGGAGCAGAAGGAGACCTTCCTGCCGCGCTGCGCGACCACCGCCATCAGCGCCTTCCTGCTCACCGAGCCGGACGTCGGCTCCGACCCGGCACGGCTGGCGACCACCGCCGTCCCCGACGGCGACGACGCCTACGTCCTCGACGGGGTGAAGCTCTGGACCACCAACGGGGTCGTCGCGGACCTGCTGGTGGTGATGGCCCGCGTGCCGAAGTCGGAGAACCACCGCGGCGGGATCACCGCCTTCGTCGTCGAGGCCGACTCGCCCGGGATCACCGTCGAGCACCGCAACGCCTTCATGGGCCTGCGCGGCCTGGAGAACGGCGTCACCCGCTTCCACCAGGTCAAGGTCCCCGCCTCGCAGCGCATCGGCGCCGAGGGCGCAGGCCTCAAGATCGCGCTGACCACCCTGAACACGGGACGGCTGTCCCTGCCCGCCATGTGCGTCGGCGCCGGGAAGTGGTGCCTGAAGATCGCCCGCGAATGGTCGGGGGTCCGCGAGCAGTGGGGCCGCCCGGTCGCCCGGCACGAGGCGGTCGGCGCCAAGATCTCCTTCATCGCCGCCACCACCTTCGCCCTCGAAGCGGTCGTCGACCTCGCCTCCCAGATGGCCGACGAGGACCGCAACGACATCCGCATCGAGGCCGCCCTCGCCAAGCTCTACGGCAGCGAGATGGCCTGCCTGATGGCCGACGAGCTCGTCCAGATCCGCGGCGGCCGCGGCTTCGAGACCGCCGAGTCCCTCGCCGCCCGCGGCGAGCGCGCCGTCCCCGCCGAGCAGATGCTCCGCGACCTGCGCATCAACCGGATCTTCGAGGGCTCCACCGAGATCATGCACCTGCTGATCGCCCGCGAGGCCGTCGACGCCCACCTGTCGGTCGCCGGCGACCTCATCGACCCCGAGAAGGCACTCGGCGACAAGGCCAAGGCCGGGGCCCGCGCCGCCGGGTTCTACGCCCGCTGGCTGCCCAAGCTCGCCACCGGCCCCGGCCACGTCCCCGGCGCGTACCGCGCGTTCCACCCGGGCGGCCACCCCGACCTCTCCGGCCACCTGCGCTACGTAGAGCGCAGCGCCCGCAAACTCGCCCGGTCGACCTTCTACGCCATGTCCCGCTGGCAGGGCCGGATGGAGACCAAGCAGGGCTTCCTCGGCCGGATCGTCGACATCGGAGCCGAGCTCTTCGCGATGAGCGCGGCCTGCGTCCGCGCCGAGCACCTGCGCGCCTCGGGCGAACACGGCCGCGAGGCCTACCAGCTGGCCGACGCCTTCTGCCGGCAGTCGCGGATCCGCGTCGAGGAGCTCTTCGGCCGGCTCTGGTCCAACACCGACGACCTGGACCGCAAGGTCGTCGCCGGCGTGCTCTCCGGCACCTACACCTGGCTCGAGGAAGGCGTGCTCGACCCCTCCGGCGACGGCCCCTGGATCGCGGACGCCGCCCCCGGCCCGTCAACCCGGAAGAACGTCCACCGCCCCATCCGCTGACCTGCGATCATCGCCGGGTGCCCGTCAGGCGTACGACACTGGCGACAGGAACCCGGGGAAGCGGATGCACGTGAACGTGGACAGGGAGAGCCGACGGCTCGCCTGGTGCGTGGCGCTCCTGCTGCGCCACGCACCGGACGCCGTCGCCTGCGACCTCCTGCGGCGGCTCGACGGACCGACGCGCCGCTACCTCTGCCGCGACGAGTACCTGCCGGCCTCCGCCGTCACGCTGCTGCTGCGCGCGGGCACCGACGAGGACCGCCGCACCATCGCCCGCAGCCCGCACGTGCTCGGCCGCCCGCTGCCCGGCCTGCCCGGCCCCGCCCGGTACGCGGCCCGCCCCGCCCCCTCGCCCGAACTGCTCGCCACCCTGGCCGCCGAACTCGGCCGTCCCCTCGACGGGACGCCGCTGACCGGCGGGGAACTCGCCGGCCTGCTGCGCCGGCACGGCGGCCGCCGGCCGCGGATACCGCTCGACGTGCTGTCCCTCCCGTACGAGCCCGACCCGCAGACCCTGCTGCGCGAACACGCCCGCGCCCCCCTGCCCCCGGCCTCCGTGGAGGCCCTGCTGCTCGTCGCCGACCTGGACCGGCCGGCCCGGCTCGCACTGCTCGACACCCGTGCGCAGGCCTCGTACGGCCCGTGGTGGCACCGGCCGGCGGTCCGCGCCGTGCGGACCGGCTCCCTGACCTTCGACGAGCTCGTCACGGCCGTCGCACCCGCCCACCGGACCCTGCTCCTCGGGCAGGCCCACGCCGCCGGCGGCCTCGGCTGGAACCTCGCCGAGTGGGCCGGCATGCGCTCCGCCCTGATGCGGGTGCTGCGTCCTGCGCTCGGCGACGACCCCCGGCTGTGGGCCGGGCTGGCGCGTCACGCCCCCGGCTTCACCGGCACCCTGCCCGAGCTGGCGGCCGCCGTGGCCGCCGGGACCGCGCCCACCGTGTCCCCGGCGCAGCCGCAGGGGGCGATACCGGGTCTCGCCGCGGCCGTGGACGCCCTCGCCCTCGGAGCCCCGTGGGAGCCCGAGGACAGCGTGGACCGCGAGCTGGCCCTCGCGAGCCTGGGAGTGCCCAACGCCATGGGCGATCTGCGCGAGGACGTCCGGTGGGTCCGCGCCTGCCTCGACGGCGGCGTCCTGGCCGGACCCGACGTGATCCGGCACAAGGCCCCCGCCGCCTGGGCCCTGGACGAGGGCCACTGGCTGGGGGAGGTGGACCACCCCGACCGCCACGACCGGCCCGAGGCGGTGCTGGCCGCGAGGGCCGAGGCCGACCGGCTCTTGGACGCGGCCCTCGCCGACGACGCCGACGCCTGGTGGCGCGCCGCCACCGCCCTCCCCGACTTCGCGGGGACGCTGCCCGAACTGCTCGCCGGTGTCGTCCGAGGGGACTCCGTGTCCAACCGCGTCTGAGTTGCGGCAACAATGGGGGGCATGAGCGACCGCCCAGCCCCCCTCGCCGATCCGCACCTCCTCTTCGACCCCGCGGCCGGCCGGCGGGACATCGTCATCCTCGGGTCCACCGGGTCCATCGGGACCCAGGCCATCGACCTCGCCCTGCGCAACCCGGACCGGTTCCGGGTGACCGCGCTGTCCGCCGCCGGCGGGCGCGTCGCACTGCTGGCCGAGCAGGCCCGGCAGCTGCGGGTCAACGCCGTGGCCGTCGCCCGCGAGGACGTCGTACCGGCCCTGAAGGAGGCCCTGAACGCCCAGTACGGCGCCTCCGAGTCGTTGCCCGAGATCCTGGCGGGGCCCGACGCGGCGACCGAACTCGCCGCCTCCGAGTGCCACACCGTCCTCAACGGCATCACCGGTTCCATCGGCCTCGCGCCCACCCTCGCCGCGCTGCGGGCCGGCCGGACCCTGGCCCTGGCCAACAAGGAGTCGCTGATCGTGGGCGGCCCGCTGGTCAAGGCCCTCGCGAAGCCCGGCCAGATCATCCCGGTCGACTCCGAGCACGCGGCCCTCTTCCAGGCCCTCGCCGCCGGCACCCGCGCCGATGTGCGCAAGCTCGTGGTCACCGCCTCCGGCGGGCCCTTCCGCGGCCGTACCCGCGCCGAGCTGGCCGGCGTCACCGTCGCGGACGCCCTCGCGCACCCCACCTGGGCCATGGGCCCGGTGATCACCGTCAACTCGGCGACCCTGGTCAACAAGGGGCTGGAGGTCATCGAGGCGCACCTGCTCTACGACATCCCCTTCGACCGCATCGAGGTCGTGGTCCATCCGCAGTCGTACGTCCACTCGATGGTGGAGTTCTCCGACGGCTCCACGCTCGCCCAGGCCACCCCGCCGGACATGCGCGGTCCCATCGCGATCGGCCTCGGCTGGCCCGAGCGCGTCCCGGACGCGGCGCCCGCCTTCGACTGGACCAAGGCGTCGACCTGGGAGTTCTTCCCGCTGGACACCGAGGCCTTCCCGTCGGTGGGACTGGCCCGGCACGTGGGCACCGTGGGCTCCACCGCCCCCGCCGTGTTCAATGCGGCGAACGAGGAGTGCGTGGAGGCGTTCCTGGCCGGTCGGCTGCCGTTCACAGCAATCATGGATACGGTCTCTGCCGTGGTCGATGAGCACGGAACGCCGGACGCGGGAACTTCCCTGACCGTCGCGGACGTCCTCGAAGCGGAGACCTGGGCCAGGGCCCGGGCACAGGAGATGGCGGCCCGGGCCGCCGTGGAGGCTCGCGCATGACAGCACTCATGACGGTGCTCGGAATACTCATCTTCGTATTCGGGCTGCTCGTCTCCATCGCCTGGCACGAGCTCGGCCACCTCTCCACGGCCAAGCTCTTCGGGATCCGCGTGCCCCAGTACATGGTCGGGTTCGGCCCGACCATCTGGTCGCGGCACAAGGGGGAGACCGAGTACGGCATCAAGGCCATCCCGATGGGCGGCTACATCCGCATGATCGGGATGTTCCCGCCCGGCGAGGACGGCAAGGTGACCGCCCGGTCGACCTCGCCGTTCCGCTCGATGATCGAGGACGCGCGCTCGGCGGCGTACGAGGAGCTCCAGCCCGGCGACGAGACGCGGCTGTTCTACACGCGCAGGCCGTGGAAGCGCGTGATCGTGATGTTCGCGGGCCCGTTCATGAACCTGGTGCTGGCCCTGGCCGTCTTCTTCGGCGTCTGGATGAGCTTCGGCATCAACCAGACGACCACGCAGGTCGCCACCGTCTCGCCGTGCGTCATCCAGCAGAGCGAGAAGCGCGAGGTCTGCAAGGCCGGCGACCCGGTCGCCCCGGCCAAGGCCGCCGGCCTCCGGGAGGGCGACCGGATCGTGGCGTTCAACGGCCGCAGGATCGCCGACTGGGCCGCCCTGCAGAAGCAGATCCGCGACACCGTCGGCCCCGCCACCGTCACCATCGTCCGGGACGGGCAGCAGCAGACCCTCCCCGTCAAGCTGATCGAGAACAAGGTCGCCAAGACCGACGGCCACGGCGGGTACGTCAAGGGCCAGTACGTGACGGCCGGCTGGCTCGGTTTCAGCCCCCGGAGCGAGATCGCCCCGCTGACCTTCGGCCAGTCCGTGGACCACATGGGCGAGGTCGTCGACAACAGCGTCCAGGGACTGCTCCAGCTCCCCGCCAAGATCCCCGCGCTGTGGAACGCGGCCTTCAGCGGGGGCGAGCGCGAGCCCGACTCCCCGATGGGCATCGTCGGCGCGGCCCGGATCAGCGGTGAGATCGCCACCCTGGACATCCCCGCCGAGCAGCGGCTCGTGTTCTACCTCCAGCTCGTCGGCTTCTTCAACCTCTCTCTGTTCCTGTTCAACATGCTCCCGCTGCTCCCGCTCGACGGCGGGCACATCGCGGGCGCCCTGTGGGAGTCGGTCCGGCGCACCGTGGCGCGCGTCTTCCGGCGCCCCGACCCGGGCCCGTTCGACGTGGCGAAGCTGATGCCCGCCGCGTACGTGGTGGCCGGCGTGTTCGTCTGCTTCACGCTGCTGGTGCTCGTGGCCGACGTGGTGAACCCGATCAAGATCACCTAGTACGTCCGCTTGTGCGGAAAGAGGTACGGGAGCCGGGCACGAAGTGTGCCCGGCTCCCTACGTTCGGGTGTTCCGGGCCCTCGGATGCATGGGCCGCCCCTTGGTTGGCGTAATCTCGAAGCCTGGAGCCCGCCGATCTCGGGACCTTGATCCACACCTTGGGGTTGCACAGCAGATGACTGCCATCTCTCTCGGAATGCCGGCCGTGCCGACGAAGCTTGCCGACCGCAGGGTCAGCCGCAAGATCCAGGTCGGATCGGTGGCCGTCGGTGGCGACGCGCCTATTTCGGTGCAGTCGATGACCACCACCCGTACCTCCGACATCGGCGCCACGCTCCAGCAGATCGCCGAGCTGACCGCCTCCGGCTGCGAGATCGTCCGTGTCGCCTGCCCGACCCAGGACGACGCCGACGCCCTCGCCGTCATCGCGAAGAAGTCGCAGATCCCGGTCATCGCCGACATCCACTTCCAGCCCAAGTACGTGTTCGCCGCGATCGACGCCGGCTGCGCCGCCGTCCGCGTCAACCCGGGCAACATCAAGCAGTTCGACGACAAGGTCAAGGAGATCGCGAAGGCCGCCAACGACGCGGGCACTCCGATCCGCATCGGCGTCAACGCCGGCTCCCTCGACGCCCGCCTGCTCAAGAAGTACGGCAAGGCCACCCCCGAGGCGCTCGTCGAGTCCGCGCTGTGGGAAGCCTCCCTCTTCGAGGAGCACGGCTTCAGCGACATCAAGATCTCGGTCAAGCACAACGACCCGGTCGTCATGGTCAACGCCTACCGCCAGCTCGCCGCCCAGTGCACGTACCCGCTGCACCTCGGCGTCACCGAGGCCGGCCCCGCCTTCCAGGGCACCATCAAGTCCGCCGTCGCCTTCGGCGCGCTGCTCTCCGAGGGCATCGGCGACACGATCCGCGTCTCCCTGTCGGCCCCGCCGGTCGAGGAGGTCAAGGTCGGCCTCCAGATCCTGGAGTCGCTGAACCTCAAGCCCCGCCGCCTGGAGATCGTCTCCTGCCCGTCCTGCGGCCGAGCCCAGGTGGACGTCTACAAGCTGGCCGAGGAGGTCACGGCGGGCCTCACCGGCATGGAGGTCCCGCTGCGCGTCGCGGTCATGGGCTGCGTCGTGAACGGCCCGGGCGAGGCCCGCGAGGCCGACCTCGGCGTCGCCTCCGGCAACGGCAAGGGCCAGATCTTCGTGAAGGGCGAGGTCATCAAGACCGTCCCCGAGTCGAAGATCGTGGAGACCCTCATCGAAGAGGCGATGAAGATCGCCGAGCAGATGGAGAAGGACGGCGTGATGTCCGGCGAGCCCACCGTCGCCATCGGCGTCTGAGCACCCCGGGCGCCCGGCGCCCCGCACACCCGGCCCCGGCCCCGTTCTCGCAGCTCGCGGGCGGGGCCGGGGCGTTTTCGTGACCCGTGGGACCGGGCATCCTCGGGTGACGGCGGGTACAGTGCGGAGATCAGCAGACTTGTATGGTGAGGCCCCCGTGTTGACCCAGACCACCACCCGGGTCCTTGAGCCCAGTGATCTCGACGCCGCCCTCGAAGTCCTCGGACGCGAGCCGGTCGAGAACGCCTTCGTCACCTCCCGGGTCCAGGTCGCCGGACTCGACCCCTGGCGCCTCGGCGGCGAGATGTGGGGCTACTACGCCGACGGCCGGCTGCGCTCCCTCTGCTACGCCGGCGCCAACCTGGTCCCCGTCTGCGCCGACCCCGACGCCGTCCGGGCCTTCGCCGACCGGGCCCGCCGCACCGGCCGCCGCTGCTCCTCCATCGTCGGCCCCGCGGAAGCCACCCGGCTGCTGTGGCGGCTCCTGGAGCCCAGCTGGGGCCCCGCCCGCGACGTCCGCTCCCACCAGCCGCTCATGGTCACCGAGCAGTCGTCCGCCGAGGTGCGCCCCGACCCGCTGGTCCGCCGCATCCGCAAGGACGAGATGGACCTGATCATGCCGGCGTGCGTGGCCATGTTCACGGAGGAGGTGGGCGTCTCGCCGCTGGCGGGCGACGGCGGGCTGCTCTACCAGGCCCGCGTCGCCGAGCTGGTCGGCACCGGCCGCTCCTTCGCCCGCATCGAGGACGGCAAGGTGGTCTTCAAGGCGGAGATCGGCGCCGCGACCGCCCGGGCCTGCCAGATCCAGGGCGTCTGGGTGGACCCCGAATTCCGCGGCCTCGGGCACTCCGAGGCCGGGATGGCCGCCGTCGTCGACTTCGCGCTGCGCGACGTCGCGCCCGTGGTCAGCCTCTACGTCAACGACTTCAACACCGCGGCGCGGGCCGCTTACCGGCGGGTCGGCTTCCGCGAGGTCGGCGCGTTCATGAGCGTGCTGTTCTGAACGCGCCGCTCGCGGACCGCCCCCGAGTGGCCGGGACCCGTGGGGGCGCAGGGACGGGAACGGGGGGTGCCCAGTAAGGTCGCCGCATGCTGCCTACCCCCGAGGGCGAAGGCCCCGCCCGGCCCGCCGGACTCCGCATCGGCCCCCTCGACCTCGCCGACCGCGTGGACGAGGCCCTGCGCGTGCAGGCCGTGGCCTTCGGGCTCAGCGAGGAGGAGGTCGGCATCCGGCGCTACATCGTGCAGCGCCACATGACCTGCCGCGGCGCCCGCGCCCTCGGCGCCTTCACCGACGACGGGGCGCTCGCCGGATTCGTGTACGGCATGCCCAACGACCGGGCGTACTGGTGGTCCTCGGTCGTGGAGCCGTACCTGCGCGCCGCGGGCCACGACGGCTGGCTCGACGCCTCCTTCGTGATCACAGAACTGCACGTCCACCCCGGCTTCCAGGGCCGCGGCGTCGGCCGCGCCCTCATCACACGCGTCACCGACAGCGCCGAGGAACCCCGCTCCATCCTCTCCGCCATCGACACCGAGAGCCCGGCCCGCGGCCTCTACCGGGCCCTCGGCTACACGGACCTGGCCCGCCAGGTGCACTTCCCGAGCGCGAGCCTCCCGTACGCCGTCATGGGGGCCCCGCTGCCGCTGCGCCGGCCCTGAAACGGTTTCCGGGCGGCCGGGTGCCCCCGGTAGCCTCCCGCCATGTCATCGCAACACGTGCAGCGCATGTCCCGCCTCATGGCCAAGACCCTCCGCGAGGACCCCGCCGACGCGGAGACCCTCAGCCACCGCCTCCTCGTCCGCGCCGGATACGTCCGCCGCAGCTCCGCCGGAGTGTGGACCTGGCTGCCCCTCGGCAAGAAGGTCCTCGACAACGTCTCGCGCATCGTCCGCGAGGAGATGGACGCGATCGGGGCCCAGGAGGTGCTGCTCCCGGCGCTGCTGCCGAAGGAGCCGTACGAGGTCAGCGGGCGCTGGTCGGAGTACGGTGACCTGCTCTTCCGGCTCAAGGACCGCAAGGGCGCGGACTATCTGCTCGGCCCCACCCACGAGGAGATCTTCACCCTCGTGGTGAAGGACCAGTGCACGTCCTACAAGGACCTGCCGGTCATGCTGTACCAGATCCAGACCAAGTACCGCGACGAGGCCAGGCCGCGGTCCGGGGTGCTGCGGGGCCGCGAGTTCCAGATGAAGGACTCCTACTCCTTCGACGTGAGCGACGAGGGCCTCGCCGAGTCGTACGCCCTGCACCGGGCCGCGTACCAGCGGATCTTCGAGCGCCTCGGCCTGGACCACCGCATCGTGTCCGCGGTGTCGGGCGCGATGGGCGGTTCGGCGTCGGAGGAGTTCCTCGCGCCCGCCGCGGCCGGCGAGGACACCTTCGTGGACTGCCCGTCCTGCGACTACGCGGCGAACACGGAGGCCGTGACCTTCGCACTGACCCCGGTGGACGCCGAGCACCCCCCGGTCGAGGAGGTCGACACCCCCGACACCCCGACGATCGAGACCCTCGCCGCGCACCTGGGCGTCCCCGCGTCGGCGACGCTGAAGAACCTCCTGGTGAAGGTCGACGGCGAGATCACGGCCGTCGGCGTACCGGGTGACCGCGAGGTGGACCTAGGCAAGCTCGGCGAGCACCTCGCCCCGGCGGTGGTCGAGTTGGTGACCGCCGAGGACTTCACCGACCGCCCCGACCTGGTACGCGGCTACGTGGGCCCGCAGGGCCTCGGCAAGGTCCGCTACCTGGCCGACCCCCGTGTCGCGCCCGGCACTTCGTGGGTGACCGGCGCCAACAAGCCCGACACGCACGCCCGGAACGTCGTCTGCGGGCGGGACTTCGAGGTGGACCAGTACCTCGACGTCGTCGTCGTCGAGCCCGGCGACCCCTGCCCGCGCTGCGGTGCCGGGCTCCGCCTGGACCGGGCGATCGAGATCGGGCACATCTTCCAGCTGGGCCGCAAGTACGCGGACGCCTTCGGGCTGGACGTGCTGGGCCGCGAGGGCAAGCCGGTGCGGGTCACGATGGGCTCCTACGGCATCGGCGTCTCCCGGGCGGTGGCCGCCCTGGCCGAACAGACCGCCGACGAGCGCGGACTGGCGTGGCCGGCGGCGGTGGCCCCGGCGGACGTCCACGTGGTGGCGGCCGGCAAGGCCGTCCCGCTGGCGCTGGCCGAGCGGGCGGCCGAGACCCTGGCCGCCTCCGGGCTGCGGGTCCTGCTGGACGACCGGCCGGGCCTGTCCCCGGGCGTCAAGCTCACGGACGCCGAACTGATCGGCGTCCCCTGGATCCTGGTGGCGGGCCGCCGGTCCGCCGACGAGGTGGTCGAACTCCAGAACCGCGCCACGGGCACCCGCGAGGAACTCCCGCTGGCGGAGGCCCTCGCCCGCCTGGCCTGACCCGCACCCGGACCCTGCGCAGCCGGGCACCCCTCAGCCCGCCGGCGGCCCTTCGGCCCCGGCGGGCGGTGCGGGTGCCGCGGGCCCCTCCAGCGGGAGGGCGGGCTCCGCGGCGCCCGCCTCCACGGCGGGCATGGTGTCCGGCTCGGTGAACGCGGGCTGCGCTGAGGCTGTGGGTGTCGGTGTCGGCGTCTGAGCCGGAGCGGAGTCCGGTGCGCCCGGCGCCGGGGCGGCGCGCTCCAGGAAACGCAGGAGCTCCACCGGGAACGGCAGCACCAGGGTCGAGTTCTTCTCGGCGGCGACCGCGACCACCGTCTGCAGCAGCCGCAGCTGGAGCGCCGCCGGCTGCTCCGACATCACCGCCGCCGCCTCGGCCAGCTTCTTCGAGGCCTGGAGCTCCGCATCCGCGTTGATGACCCGCGCCCGCCGCTCCCGGTCCGCCTCCGCCTGCCGCGCCATCGACCGCTTCATCGTCTCCGGCAGCGAGACGTCCTTGATCTCCACCCGGTCGATCTGCACGCCCCACCCCACAGCCGGGCTGTCGATCATCAGCTCCAGCCCCTGGTTCAGCTGCTCCCGGTTGGACAGCAGGTCGTCCAGGTCGGACTTGCCGATGATCGAGCGCAGCGAGGTCTGCGCCATCTGTGAGACCGCGAAGCGGTAGTCCTCGACCTCGATGATCGCGTTCGCCGGGTCCACGACCTTGAAGTACACGACCGCGTCGACCCGCACCGTGACGTTGTCCCGGGTGATGCCCTCCTGCGCGGGCACCGGCATCGTCACGATCTGCATGTTCACCTTGTGCAGGCGGTCGACGAACGGCAGCACCATCGTGAAGCCCGGCCCGCGGATCCCCTCCCGCAGCCGGCCGAAGCGGAAGACAATGCCCCGCTCGTACTGCCGGACCACCCGTGCGGCCACGCCCGCGTACACCGCGACGGCCGCGCCCGCCGCGACTGCCGCTGTCAGCACTTCCTGGAGCATGACGGCCTCCTGCGGGGCACTTACCCGCCCGTATCCACGGTATGCCCTACAGCCAGGCGGCGAACTCCAACAGCAGCTCGGCGTCCCGGCGCCGTCCCGCGGCCAGCGCACGGTTCCCGGACTCCACCGCGCGGAAGAGCGTCCAGCCCCGCAGCCGGTCCCGGTCCACCTCCAGGGAGTCGGCCAGCTTGTTCACCCGGCGCCGGGCGCCCGCCGCCCCGGCCGAGGACGCGACCTGGTCCTCCAGCCGGTCCCGGACCAGCCGCGCCAGGTCGTACGCACGGTCCCCGATCAGCGGGTCCGGCCCCACCGCAAGCCACGGCGCCCGCTCGCCCGCCAGCACCTTGCCCTGCCGGAAGTTCCCGTGCAGCAGCAGCTCCTCGCCGGGCAGGGCCGTCAGCTCCTCGCGGACCGCGAGCGCGGCTGAGGCCAGCGCCGCGACGTCCGCCGGGGCCTCGCGCAGGACCTCCGCCTGCTGCGCGGTGCGCTGCGCCACCGTCTCGAACGGGTGCCCGGCCGGCGGGGCCACCCACAGCCGGCGCAGCGTCCCGCACGCCTCCAGCAGCGCCTTCGCCTCCGGCAGCGACCGCAGCGACACCTCCGGGTGGAGCCGTTCCAGCAGCAGCCCGCCGTCCTCCTCGTGGTGGCGGGTGTCGAGGATCCGTACGGCCCCGAAACCGCCCCAGTGCGCCAGTGCGGCCAGCTCCCGGTCGGGCCTGGCCTGCGGGGGCGCCAGCTTCAGCGCGGCCGGCGTCCCGTCGGCGTAGTGCACGAGGACGACCAGGCTGCTCCGCCCGCCGGGTGCCTGCACCCGCTGGGCCCGCACCTCACGCCGGGCCAGCGCCGCCTCGGCGAGCCGGGGCAACTGCCCCAGCCAGTCAGCGTCCTGCGCCGATTGCGGCGTCTCGCCGAGCGCCCGTACGAGCCGCTGCGGCGGTTCGAAAGCCATGCGTGCGTGATCCCTTTCAGCTGGTCCGGGCTCGTTCTCCACGTTCCGTGAGCCCAGGGAAGGCTACGCCGACACCGCGCCAGCGCGCCGCGCGCACGGCCGCGGCGCTCAGCGCGTCAGCCGCCTCGCGGCGCAGCCGGCCCTCCGCCGCCCGCACCAGATCGGAGTACGCGCCCGCCACCCGGTCCTCGATCTCGGCGGCCAGCCGCTCGGCGTCGGCCGGGCCGCCCACCTGGAACGGCAGGGCGTACGCCGCCTCCGCGGGCCGGGGCGCACCGCCCATCTCGCGGACCGTGCGGGCCAGCGCGTCCCGCCGCGCGAGGTGGCCGCCGTACGCGTCGCGGGCCTCGGCCGACCGCGCGGCGGCGGCCCGGGCGCCGACGACTCCGTAGCCGTACGCGGCCGCGTGCTCGGCGGCGAGCGCGGACTGCGCCGCCTCCAGGGCGCGGTTCGCGGAGGAGGGGGTGGTCTTCACGGCGTGGCTCCCTGGGGCGAGGTGAGCAGGTAGGCGTGTACGGCGCCGCAGGCGGCCACCGAGGCCAGCAGCCGGGCCAGCTCCCCGGGCGCCCCGGCCAGGGCGATCGTCCGGGCCTCGGCAAGGCTGCGCTCGGCCTCCGCGAGGGCGGCCAGCGCCTCGTCGGGCTTCGCCGGCACGGGCTCGGCGCTCGCCACGGGGGCGCCGGCCGGGGCGGACGAGGCCGAGGACGAGGGCGGGGCGGGGGGCTTCGCGGACTGCCTGCCGGACGGCGTGGGGGAGGGCGCGGCGCCCGCACCGTCCGAGGAGGCCAGCGCCGCGGCGTGCGCGGCGACCGCGGAGCGCAGCGGCGCGAGCCGTCCGGCCAGGGCCGGATGGGCGGCTGCCGTGGCGTCGTAACGTTCCAGCAGCCGCTTGCTCTCTCGAACGGCCGTCTCGCGCATCCGTCGTTCGAGTGGAACGCCGGCGGCGGTGCCGGACCCGGCGTCCCCGTCGTCGGAACACCCGGTGAACAGCACGGCGCCGGCCGCGCCGGCGGCGCCGGCGAGCAGGCTCCTGCGAGAGGGCCGCGAAGGCAGGGTCCAGGGCACGGCGACGTCCTCGGAGTGAAGGCGGGGCAAGGTGGGATCACGGTACCCGGGGCCCCCTGCGCGCGACGGACGGCAACACCCTCTGCGACCGGATACCCTTTGACCTGACACGCGACGTAAACCACAACAGCACACGCGGCCGAGGAGTCACCCGGATGAGCACCACCCAGAGCGACAGGCTGCGCGGATTGCTGGAGCCGCTCGTCGCCGCCAGGGGCCTGGATCTCGAGGACATCGAGATGTCCAAGGCCGGCAAGCGCCGGATGCTGCGCATCATCGTGGATTCCGACGAGGGCGTGGAGCTGGACGCGTGTGCCGAGCTGAGCCGTGAGGTCTCCGACAAGCTCGACGAATCCGATGTGATGGGTGAGGACGAGTACGTCCTCGAGGTGAGCTCGCCGGGCGCCGACCGCCCGCTGTCCGAGCACCGTCACTACGTACGGGCGACCGGCCGCCTCGTGAAGTTCCAGCTCGCCGAGGGCGGGGAACTGATCGCCCGCATCCTCGACGTGGACGACGAGGGAATGGACCTGGAGGTCCCGGGTGTGAAGGGCCGCAAGGCCACCGCCCGCCGCATTGCTTTTTCCGACATCGCCAAGGCGCGGGTCGAGATCGAGTTCAACCGCAAGGACAAGAAGGAAGAGGAGGCGTAGCCGTGGACATCGACATGAGTGCCCTGCGGGGTCTGGTCCGGGAGAAGGAGATCTCCTTCGACCTGCTCGTCGAGGCGATCGAGTCGGCCCTCCTCATCGCGTACCACCGCACCGAGGGCAGCTTCCGCCGGGCGCGCGTGGAGCTGGACCGCACCAACGGTCACGTCGTCGTGTGGGCGACGGAGGACCCGCGGGACCTGGAGGAGGGGCAGGAGCCCAAGGAGTTCGACGACACCCCGTCGGACTTCGGCCGGATCGCCGCGACGACCGCCAAGCAGGTGATCCTCCAGCGTCTGCGCGACGCCGAGGACGACCTGACCTTCGGCGAGTTCGCCGGCCGTGAGGGCGATGTCATCACCGGCGTCGTCCAGCAGGGCAAGGACCCCAAGAACGTCCTGGTCGACATCGGCAAGCTGGAGGCCATCCTGCCGGTGCAGGAGCAGGTCCCCGGCGAGGAGTACACGCACGGCCTGCGCATCAAGGCGTACGTCGTACGGGTGGCGAAGGGTGTCCGCGGTCCGTCCGTGACCCTGTCGCGCACGCACCCCAACCTGGTGAAGAAGCTCTTCGCGCTGGAGGTCCCGGAGATCGCGGACGGCAGCGTCGAGATCTCGGCGATCGCCCGCGAGGCCGGCCACCGCACCAAGATCGCCGTACGGTCCACCCGTTCGGGCCTCAACCCCAAGGGTGCCTGCATCGGCCCGATGGGTGCCCGTGTGCGCAACGTCATGGCCGAGCTGCACGGTGAGAAGATCGACATCGTCGACTGGTCGGACGACCCGGCGGAGATGGTCGCGAACGCGCTGTCACCCGCCCGGGTGAGCAAGGTCGAGGTCGTCGACTGGGACTCGCGCTCCGCCCGGGTGACCGTGCCGGATTACCAGCTGTCGCTGGCCATCGGCAAGGAGGGCCAGAACGCCCGCCTCGCCGCGCGGCTCACCGGCTGGCGCATCGACATCCGACCCGACACGGAGGTGTCCCCGGACGCCGACCGGGCCCGGGACGGGGAATAAATCCGGTACCGGTCGGGCTGACCGACCGGTAGACAGGATCAAGACAGCAGATCGCGACAACATCCGTTCGATTTTTCGCCCGAAGGGGTGAGGTCGGTACGGGGAGGTAGACTTAGCGTGTCTGGCCGGACGCAAGCCCGCGCATGCCCCGAACGCACCTGTGTGGGGTGCCGGGAGCGAGCGGCCAAGAGCGATCTGCTGCGCATCGTGGCGATCGGGGACGAATGCGTCCCCGATCCTCGCGGTACGCTGCCCGGCCGGGGTGCCTACCTGCACCCTGCCGTGGTCTGTCTGGACAAGGCGGTCCGCCGCAGAGCGTTCCCCCGGGCCCTTCGGTCCCCGGGAGCACTCGACACGACCGGACTGAGCAAAGCCGTGGCCGTCGTGGCCGAGGCGACACCGTAAGAAGTAGTACGGCACGGATACCCCGTGCGGTCAGGTACCTCGCGAGTTGGAAGTAGGTCGAGATTGCGATGAGCACTCGATGAGTACGCGATGAGTACGCCCATGAAGTAGCGACGGTCCGGCGTAACCCGGACCTAAAAGGAGCGAAGTGGCTAAGGTCCGGGTATACGAACTCGCCAAGGAGTTCGGAGTTGAGAGCAAGGTCGTCATGGCCAAGCTCCAGGAACTCGGTGAGTTCGTCCGTTCGGCGTCCTCGACGATCGAGGCGCCGGTTGTACGCAAGTTGACCGACGCACTGCAGGGCCCCGGCGGCAGCGCCGGCAAGTCCGCTGCGAAGCCGGGTGCGCCCCGCAAGGCCGCGCCCGCCAAGCCCGGGGCTCCCACCCCGGGTGCCGTTGCACGTCCCGCTGCCCCGAAGCCCGGCGCCCCGGCCCCCAAGCCGGCCGCCGCCGAGGCTCCGGCCCCCAGCGCGCCCGCCCCGGTGACCCCGGCCGCCCCCGGCCCGCGTCCCGGTCCGAAGGCTCCGGCCGCCCCGAAGCCCGCTCCGGCGGCTCCCGTGGCGACCGAGTTCTCCGCGCCTCCGGCGGCCCGGGCCGCCG
>LJCW01000021.1 GCA_001298555.1 Actinobacteria bacterium OV450 | reverse complement strand
CCAGGAGGCGGCGCGGCTGGGGTTGCCAGTTGTAGGCGATGAACGCGATGCCGCGCTCGCCCAGGCGGTGTACGAAGTCGAGCAGGCCGTGCAGGGCCACCACGTCGAGGAAGGTCGGCTGCCCCATGTCGCAGGCCACCACATCGACACTTTCGAGAACTGCCTGTACCTCGTCGAGGGCGGATCTGGTGTCCATGTCGAGTTCGCCGGCGGGGGTGAGGTGCACCGTGGGCCCGTAACGCCTCGTCCTCATCTGGAAGTCCATGTGACTTTCCTGACCGGTTTGGGCTCAGCAAGCTCATCCGCCCCGGTCGTCCTTGAATGCTCAGCACGCCGTGGGGCCCGGTGGTGTGCAGCAGGGGCGATCACCACCGCCACACTCGATCAAAGTCACCCGTGGGCCGCGTTGCCCGCCCTCCTGTAGTCACATAGCCCGCCGGGTTCTGCCACCGGTAACGGGAAGAGCAGTACGGCGCCAGAAGCTGTGATTGGGCAGGGGCAGGGCTTGTTCTCGGGCTCGCTTCGGTGATGTCTTGGCGGTCTGCTTGGCGTACAGGCCGGCCAGCAGCATGACGATCAGGCCGAGTCCGGCGCCGCCCAGTGTCCACAGGACCCGGTAACCCTCGGCGGCGTAGTGGGAGGGGCGTGGAAGGTCGATCAGGATGAGCACGCCCGGGGCGACGCGGAGTACAGGGTGTAGTTCAGGAAGCGGATGCCCGCCCCGTGCATCAGAAGGACGAGCGCGAGGACTTCGAGGCCGCGTTTCACCGCGAACAGCCGCAGTCCGGTCTTGCTGGCGGGCAGCAGAAGCAGCAGCGCGGCCAGGATGGCGCCGATCACCGCGCCGGTGAGGCGCTGGAGGGACACGAGGGTGGTCTGCTGCAAACTCGGCTTCATCGCGGCGATGGCCGCAATCGGGATCCAGTAGCCGTAGAACAGGTCCAGGTCCAGGTCCAGGTCCAGGTCGAAGGCGAGGATGACGGTGCCGGCGAGGACTAGCGCGCGGAGCGCCGCGAACACGATCAGCGGGCCAGGCAGCTTCCGTCGCGAGGTGTCACCCGGCTCTGGTGGCACAAGTAGCGCGGAAAGCAGAGAGGAGACCGGTGACGCATGATTTGTCACCGTGTCGCGGTGCGGGTGTTGGCGAGCTGGCAGGTGAGTCCGACGTGGAGCTCACGCCGATCAGACGAAGGCCGCCCGCGCGTCCGGCGCACTGAACGGCCGCACGAGCCGGTCGGCACCGGGGGTTCACTCCCCGCCGGTGTTCGGGGTCCAGACGGCCGGGCCGCCGCCGCGCCATTCGATCAGCCGCGGATCGTCCAGGCGCACATTGTCGGGGTCCAGGCCGGCCCGCCGCAAGAACTCCAGAAGGTCGCCGGGGCCGAGGGCGCGGCCGAGGATGGTCCCGTCGACACGGACGCGACGCCCGCCCTGGGCGTCGGGGGGATAGACGATCACGCGCAGTTCAGAGTCCATGCGATCTACCCTCGGCCGCGCCGCCGGTCGCGGCATGCCGTACGGGGCATCCGGCCCCGGTGCTGTTCTCGGCCTGTCGCGGCGTCGACCGGTGGCGGGTGCCCATAGCGTGCGGTCATGCTCGATGCCCTGCCTGCCCGGAAGCGGTCGACGCTTTTTGATGGCCTGCGGAACGGGCAGGCCGTGGCCGCTGCAGCGCAGGTTGCGGGCCTCGATGTGCGGGCGGTGTTCACCGCCGCTCGCACCGACACCGCCCTTGCGTTCCTCCTGGCGGGCACCGACCCCGACGACCTCGGCGCCGCCGGCGTCATCGAGCGTGCCGAGTATCTGCGGCTTCTGGCTCTGGGCTGCACGCCCAGTCTGGCCGCGCAGATCCTGTTCGACGGTGCCGGAAAGGCCGGTCGCTGGCGCCAGGAGGATCCCGTTTTCGCGCGGGCCAGTGACGCGGTCAAGGAACTCCGTGCCGGACGGCCGGCGCCGCCCACCAGGCTCACCCGCGCACCCCGGACCCGACGCCCGACGCGGACGAATGGGAAGCGTTCTTCAACAACCTCCGCCCCGGCACCGCGCTACTCCAAGCGGCGCCTGCTGCCGGCATCCGACCTGAGGCCGTCTACCACCGCCGCCGCGCCGACCGCGCGTTTGCCCACCGCACCGACCAACAGCGAACCCCCGATAACCCCCGCAGCGCCGGTCGCCGTACCCGGCAGCACGGGTTCATTCGATTCCGAGGGCGGCGTCGGGCCGGCAGTGGGGGCAGACCTGTACGCCCTCGGCCAGCGCACGCCACGCCTCCTCCCTGTGACCGAACGCGGCATCACCCTGTCCTGCTCCCAGGTCCACCGCTTGGTCTCCGGCACTCCAGAACGGCTGTCCCTGCCCATGCTGGCCACTCTCTGCGACATCCTCGACTGCACACGCACCGACCTGATCACCACCTCGGCCCAGAACCTTCCGGCCCGCCGCGCCGCCGGCGAAGAAGCTCCGATCAGCCTGGCCGCCCGCCGACCCACACGGGTCCGGCTGACGCCTGAGGGGTGAGCGGTGGCCCGAAGAGTACGAGCGGTGTGCTGCCGGTGGCCAGGCCCCGCAGGCGACTGCGGGGGCATCCGACCGGGAACCGCTGCACCAGCACCGCCGGCTCGCGATCCTCCGCCGGGTCCTCAACGACGACTCCTTGCCTCTGAGGGCCCGCGTCGCCGCCTCCTCGTTCTCCTCTACGCACAACCCGTCAGCCGCATCGTCCGCCTCACCGTCGATGACATCACCGACGACGAGACCAGCATCACCGTCCGACTGGGAGAGCCACCGTCCCCGCTGCCGGAGCTCGCCGCCGACCTGATGCGGGCCTACATCCAGACCCGGCAACACCTGCCCTACGCCAGCAGCAGGAGTTCACAATGGCTCTTTCCCGGCCGCCAGCCCGGGCAGCCCATGCCCACGGTCAGCCTCCAGGTCCACCTGCGTGAAATCGGCGTCCCGCCGCAACGAGGAAGGACCTCCGCGATCCGTGAGCTCGTCCTTCAAGCCCCAGCGCCCGTCATCGCAAAGGCACTCGGCTACCACGACAAAACCGCCACCCGCCTTGTCACCGAAGCTGGCGGAAGCTGGAGCCGATACGCCCCTGGAGATCACACGCGGTGATCTCCAGGAACCGTTCGGCCGACGCCTCACACTACCGAGGCCCGGAAAGGATCAGTGGGAATGATCTCCACGTCGTCGAAGAGTTGCTCCAACGCCTCATGACCCTCGTGCCTGCGGAAGTCGATTTCGGCGGCCGTCACGGGCAGGGCCCACAGGATGCGGGCGTGCCCTCCGGGCAGCGAACAGTGCTCAAGGTCAGGCCCGTGGAGATAGGGCAGGCTGATCAGCAGGTGGTCGCAGGTCGAGCCCGGCACCCACGGTTCACCGATCGGCATGCTGTGCTCCAGATCGAGCTGATGTCCTCCGCAGTGGTAGTAGGCGATCATGGCCATGAGGTCGATGAACCGCTGGTCACGGACGTGGGCGGTCATGACGAACTCAAGCCCGTGACCGCCCTTCTCCATCGCGGCCCAGCACCCGGCGGTCACATAAGCCCAACTGTCGCTGCGCGGACCGGGGCCTACAACGAGAACTCGCAGGTCGGGCACAGCCTCGCGCCGTTCCGACCCAAGGTCGCAGACGACGACCTCCACGGAATGCCCCTCGAAGAACGCCCGAACATGTGACTCAACGGCCTCGGTGGCCAGCAGCCTCGTATCACTCACCGCGCGATCATCCCAGACCACAGCCAACCAGTCCGACCTCTTACTTAGCGTCATGGCTCGTGGGCATCAGTCTCGAATACGCGACACCCCAACATGCGGGCCTACCAGTCCCACGGCCCCACGGCGGCCAGCTGGAAGCTCTCAAGCAGACTGGTGGCTAGCGAATGCCGCCCGTGACGGCGTGGGGCACCTGTTTCACGGTGCCTGAGAAGTGGAAGGGCTGAGCGGTACTTCTTCGCTCCTTGGAGGACTTCATGCCAGACGATGATTTTGAAGACGTCCCTGAGCCTGAGAACGACACCATTGAGGACACCGTCGACGAGACCGGGGTTGACCCCAAGGACATCGAATTGGTCATGGGGCAGGCTGGTGTGTCAAGAGCGAAGGCGGTCAGGGCCTTGAAAGAGAGCGGCGGCGACCTCATCAACGCGATCATGGCGGTCAGCGGATAGCCGGCGAGCCGCGCCGCACCCGACCAAGGACTAACCGTGCGCTGTCAGCTCCTCACTTGCTCCCAGCCACTCGATAGTGCCCAGGACATCGGCCGGCCATCCGCCGCTCACACCGCGAGGAGGCGGTCCACGTCCTCCGCGAACAGCCCTCCGCGCGGGGGCGGGCGCATCCAGTCGGGCAGTGCGGTCATGGCTTCGCCGTAGCGGTGCGTCAGGTCCGCAAGGCGGCGCGCGGCGGGGCTGTCCTATTCGGCCGGCAGGCGGAGCATCGGTTCGAAGGCCGCGTCCTGCTCGCCCTCGACCGAAGGGAGGAAGCCGTCCGGGACGGTGCGGGCGGCCGTGGTGAGGAGGCGGGCCAGGACCTCGGGCTCGGTGGCCGGGGGGAGGCGGAGGGCGGCGAGGAGGCGGTCGCGGACCTCGGGGTGGTCCGGGTTGTCCTCAAGGTAGTCGGCGTTGAGCGCGGGGGGACGGAAGCCGGCCAGGGCGTCGTGCCAGGAGGGGAGGACGATGGCCAGGGTCAGGGCCTCGGCGAGGGACTCCGCGATGAGGGAAGCCTGGCCCTCGGAGTCGGTGTAGAGGACGGGGCGGGCGCGGTCGGAGCCGGCCGGGCCGCAGAGGTAGTGGGTGCCTCCCGCGTTGCAGCCGGCCACGGGCTCCACCGGGAGGCCGGCCGGCAGGGCGATCGACTCGATGGGGTCGGTCCGCGTGAGGTCGAACTCGCCGTCGCAGGCGAGGTACGCCTCGACCTCGGGGTCGGTGGCGATCCGGCGGAGCAGGGCCTCGTCGCAGAGGGCGGCCGGGTTGAGGACTCGGGCGGCTTCGGGGGTCAGGGGGTGGCCCGCGAGGACGTGGCGGACGGTGTTGAGGGGGACGGGCCGCCCGTAGTCCTCCTCGAAGTGCGCCTGGACGGCCTCGGGGGAGCGGTCGGTGAGGAGGCGGAAGAGGTGCCCGGAGCCGTCCGGGTCCGGGCTGCCCGAGGGGAACTCGATGCCCGAGCCGGTGCGCCAGGCGCTGCCGCCGGTCTCCCACCACAGGCAGGCGGTGACCCGCGGGGCGCCGAGGCCCTCGTCGACGAAGGCCGGGTCGTCCAGGAGGGGGCGCAGCGCGGTGGGCACCTCGTCGATGACACCGGGCCAGACCTGTTCGTCGTCCGTGGCGTACGGGCTCATCTGCGACTCGTGGTCGAAGCCGCGGACGAGCACACCGGCCGGGGTGAAGAGGACGGAGAAGTCGTCACCCGAGCCGTTGTCCATCAGGGCCGCCTCCGTCCCAGGCCCCCAGGTGGTGGAGAAGGAGTAGCGGGAGAACCGCGGGTCGCGGCAGATCGCCTGGTCCAGCACGGCCAGCGCGCGCAGGTGCGCGCGGAGCTCGGCGGGGTCCGGGAGGAGGGCGGCGGTCGCGTGCACGGTGTCCATGGGCTCATGTAAGCAGCCGGCACTGACATCCAGGGCGGCGGTTCGCTCACACCTGCTCTCTCACTCAGGGAACGAAAAGCCCAGCTCACGTAGGCGGGGCAAGCACACTGCGAGGCATCTCGGCCGGGTTCCACCCGCCAACACCGGGGAATGAACAACATCAACTGACGGACCGGGGGTCAATCTTCAACCGGGGTGGGTCACGATTCACCCGCCGCCGACAGGGATGCCGGCTGAAAGGGATGTGCTTGCCGGCGAACGAACTAGCGACAGAGCGGGGGCGGTCAGCGGCAGGAGGCGCTACCATCCCGTCGGCGTACCAGTCGACGCTCTCCTGGCCATTCTTCGTCTTCACACCTGATCAGCAAATATGCCGGTGATCTCGATTGTCTGTGACAGGCGTGGCGCGATCTCGTCGAGCTCCTGCGGCTCGACGAGATCGTACTCCTCCCCGGTGCGAAGCCCGGGCCGGTGCCCTGGACGCCGCGATCGGACTGGCGGTGGCCCTGGTGAAGGAGGCAGTCGGCCTTTGACCGGCAGGGCCACGACACGAGGGAAGCCGGCTTCAAGGCGTGCCCGTACGTACGGCCGGAGCCGGTTGCCGACCGGGCACGGCCCGGCGCTCTCAGGGTTCGCCGTCTTGGCGCCCGTTTTCCTGGCTGCCTTGATCGTCCTGGCGGTTCCGGCGATCGCGATCGGCCTCGTCGAGCTCTCGCATGCGGCGCTCGACGCGTTCCTTCAGGCTCTCCTGCTCCGGAGACTCGGGCTCGGTCTCGGGTCGCTGGATCCTGTTGCGCAGGCGGTCCGCACGCTCCTTGCGCTGCTGGGCGTCCTCGCTCACGACAGCCTCACCGGCAGGTGGGATGAGGGTCGTCCGGGAGCAATCGTCCTCCTCACTTCGCCTTCTTCCCCTTGGCCTTGGTCTTGAAGGCCTTAGCCGCCGGGTTGGCCCCCTTCAACCGCTCGATCTCGGCGCGCCATTTGTCGGCCTGGGCGCCGGTGGAGTCCTTGACGCGCGCCGTGAGGGTCCGCGCGGCCAGGTAGGACTTGGAGGAGGGGCCGCTGGCGGCCAGGCGGCTGACGGTCTTGGTCTGGGCGTCGATGGCCTCGCGGATGCTGCCGCTGCCCGACAGTTTGCCGAGTCTGCGGAACGTCGGCTGCTTGCCCTCGAACCAGGTCTGCTGCCACCACTCGCCGGTGGCCGTGTCCTCCCAGCTGATGTATCCGCCGCGCAGGATCGTCCGGGGCGCCGTGATGTGGCCGCCGAAGCTGTATCGCGTGCCCGGGACGGTGACCGGATCGTAGAAGCGCGGGAGGAAGAAGTCGGAGACGAGCAGCCCGTTGACGGTGTAGCCGAACTCCTCGGCCTCCGAGGGGTCGGCGACCTCGACGAGGAACCGGGCCTGTCCCTGCTCGGGGTGGGGAGACTTGCCGGAGACCAGGCGGTTCCCGAACGGGTCGGCCAGCATCTCCAGCATCTCGTGGCTCGCGGTCAGCGACCAGCTGTCGCTGAACTCGATCAGGGAGAAGGGCTGGCCGTTCTCGTCCGTGTGGTACCCCGCCGCGTCGGGAACGTCGTCAACCACGATCAGCGGCCAGTACCCGACGGGAACGTCCTCCAGCCTGTCGAAGGCGTCCACCGTCGCGTTCACTTGCCACAGTGGTGCGAAGTCACGAGTGGCCTGTTTCTGGAGCGCGGCGGCGACCCGGTTGATCTGCGAGGGGTTGATCTTGTTGATCTTGGTCTCGGATACGAGGGCGAGCTGGTTGATGAGCATGGTCGCAGCTGACCTTCCGTTTCGGGGCAGCGGCGGCTTGGAACCACTCCGGCTCCCCACGGCCGCCAGACCCGCCGAGCTTCACAGAACGCCGGCCCGATGATGTGCGCACACGTCCGACCGCGGGGAGATTCCAGCCGGATGGCGGTTTACGAAACGTGGTTGCCAGGCCCCAGATGAGGCGACACCCCGCAGGCCGGTGACCGACATCCTCACCCTGCAAAGGCCGTGCTGCACGCGCCCGAGCGGGACCGACACCCAGACAGGTGCGCTACGTGCCCGCAGGCGGGACCTGGATGTGTGCGCCGACTGATACGACGTCCTCGGTCTGCCCGACGCCGGGGACTCACTGCTATGTCGCCGCAGGGCCGTACGGCGGCGCGCCGTTCGTAAGCCGGCTGACCGCGGAACCGATTCTGCGCCGGCTCGTTACTGACCTTGAAGGTGGGTTGTCGTAGGGGCTGACGGTTGGTGATCGTCGCGGTGTGCCGGGTGTATGAGGTATCCGCAGGGTGGGGGTCTGACCGCGCAGAGGCAAGCGTTTCGTGAGCGGATCCGGATGGAAGCAGCGGCGATGTTCGCCGCCGGGTGGGGCAGTACGGACATCGCGAAAGAGTTACGGGTCAGCGTCCGGTCGGTCCAGCGATGGCGGCGGGCCTGGAAGACGGCCGGTCGGAACGGGGTTCGATCCCGCGGCCCGGCGTCCAGGCCGAAACTGAGCGACGCACTGTTCGCCGTGCTCGAGGAGGAGCCGGCCAAGGGCCCGGTAGCGCACGGCTGGCCGGACCAGCGATGGACGCTGGCCAGGATCAAAACCCTGATCGGCCGCAAGTTCCACAAAGTCCATGACGCTGTCGGGGATCTCGCAGATGCTGCGCAGACACCGCTGGAGCCATCAGGTTCCGGCCCGCCTTGCGGTCGAACGCGACGAGGCGGCGGTGGCCGGCTGGATGAAGGACGTGTGGCCGCACGTGGAAACACCGGGCCGCCCCCTGGCAGCGGCCTGGGGGTCTATCGATGGGCAGTCGAACGCGCCCTCGCCTGGCGCCACGGCTGCAAACGACTGCCCTGAGCCCGTGGAGCCCCTCTGCACCTGGCGGGCGGCACGACGGCTCGGGGTGCTCCCCCCACCTCGTCGTCTCCAGCGCCGGGGATGAGGCCAAGCGGCATGCCCTGTGCTCAGGACAGCGCCGGTCCCCGACAACACAACTACCGCTACGGGCGGTTGCGTCGTGCGGGCGGTTTACGGCCGGGGAGGGCGCGCGGGCGCATACAAGCGCCCGCATGCGGCGGGACGCGCCGTCATTCGTTGCGGGCAGGGTCTTCGCACCCCGTGGTGGACAGTGCCTGATCGCTGCCGTCGTCCTGGTCGTGAGCTGGCACGACGGCTTCTTGGGCGGCGGGGCGGCTGCTGTCACCAAAGGGTCTCCGCCAACGCACAAATGATTAAAGACACTGGTCAATGCTCGTTTACGGCGCATGCCATCACCTGAACGGACCACACCCCTCCCCGATATCGGGAGCGTTTACGGGACTATGACAACTGCACACCACGCAGAAATTTTCCTGCGGAGCGCCGGCAGTCGGGGACAGCGTGTCGCTGTCGGGGCCGCACGGGCGGGCGACTGGACGTACACGGGCTGGTCTCTGCGCAAAGCTGCGACGCTGCGTAACGAGGGGTGTGAAGTGGATCTCCACTATTCGTCCTCGGTCTTCGAGGACTTCCTGGGGGAGATGAACCGGATCCAGAACGAGTTTCGTCGGTGTTCGCCGGGCATCGGAGCGTCCGGGACCGCGGTTGGCGAGTGCTTCGGGGAGATCTCCTGTGTTTGAGCAGTACGGCTGGGACGACGGCAGCGGAGCCCACCCCTCGTTCCCGGGTTTCTCCGCGCTCTGGCCGCCGCTGGGCTTCGAGCAGCACGCCACCCACCAGCAACCGCTCATCGAGCCCGGCGGAATGGACACCACGTGGGATCCGGCGGAGGAACTGGCTCAGCTGCTCCAGGAGACCGGCCGGTCGGCCCATGCAGCGACACCGTACGACCAGTTCGGTATCGACAAAACCATCGATGCGGGCGCCCCCGTCGCCGTGGTCACCGAGCCGGCGCAGCGAGTGGGTGAAAGGCCGCGGCCGCCGGCCGGCCACGGGCACCGCCGCACCCCGCCGAGATCAACGGCGGGGAGCCTGCTCGGGACGGGCAGCCTCTTCACCGCCATCCTGGTCGCCGCGATCGCCGCCGTGGTCAGCGTCTTCAGTGGTCTGGCCATTTGCGCGGCCCTGCGCCACAGCGCCGGGCCGCGCACGGCGGACGATATCGTCAGCTGGTGGCCGCTGCTGATCTACGGGCCGTGGGTGGTCGCTTCCCTGTCCATTCTCCGAGCGGCCCTGCATCAACGTCGAGCCGTGCACTCCTGGTCCATCGTCCTGTTGTTCTCGACCCTCGCCACGCTCCTGTGCGTGGCCCAGGCGCCGGGCACGTTCGCGGCCCGTGCGGCGGCCACGCTCCCACCCGTTGCCGCGCTGGCCTGTTTCCAGCAACTGGTCCGCCAGATCACCCTCACTCGACCGCCACGCCAACCCGTCCCACGACACCGCGGTCGCACGCTGCCCGCGCTGCGGCAACCGACGGTCGTGAGCGGCCCGGAGACCGCACTCCCCGAATATCCGGTGATGGACCAAAGGGCCGCCCGTGCTCCCGCCCCTCCCAGACTCCGCTACAGCTCGTGAACGCCGCGGAATCGCAGCCCCGCCATCCAGGGAGCGACAAACGGCTCGCGGGCCGCACGGAACACGGCGCGGCGTAACCCGACGCCCGTGGGTTTTCGAGCAACCCAGCCCCTCCCTCCCTCGTGCAAGAAGCGTGATCACTTGCAGTACGGGAACGAAGATCAAAACGGATAAGTCACGGGTTGCCGACGGTCTCAGCCCTACGGGTCTGCGTCATGAGCGGCCGCCCCCACATCACCGGCACCACACCGGGGTGGCTACACGAGCCGCGCCCTGGGTGGCGGCTGCCCAAACCCCTCACACCTTCCCAGCCTCTTCCGCAAGGACAGCACCATGCCTCACGATCTCTCCCATGCCGAACGCCTCCGGTACAAGCGGAGCCAGGACGCCGCCTACCAGGCAGGCGAGGAAGCCGTCATGAATCTGCAGGCCGCCCTCGCGCTCGCCGGTTTGACCCTCCCCTCGCTCTGCAACGACGGACCGGTCGGCTGCCGCGGTCTCGTCCGGCTCGGTGGGTGCGGCACAGCGGTCGCCAACCAACTCGCCGAAGTCATCACGGCAGGCGCCCGCACCCTGCAAGGCCAATACCTGTGAACACCACGATCCGAGTCGCTGCGAACCCACCGTCGAAGCCGGAGGGGTTCGCATCACGAGCGGGATCACGCGCTGACCGATCTAGCAGGGCGACGCGGTTCTGCGGGTGGCGCGGTTGGCCGGCCTGCGCGCTTTGGCCGTGGGCGTCACCCACTGGTGGTTTTTGTCAGGCGTCGATGCTGATGAAGCCGACGAGGGTGTCCAGGGCGGTGTTCGCGGCCTGGCGGCGCTGGCCGGTCGTCATGCGCTCGCACTCGGTGAACATGGCCTGGTTGACGCCGGTCAGGCTGGCACGGGCCAGCCGTGTGAATTCGGGGCTGCAGATGCCGCCGGCGTCGTCCTCGGTCATCGCCGCCGGGAGCCCTCCGTAGGCCTGATGGACGCCGATGCATGCCAGCTCCACCAGGCGGCCGGTGGTGGCCGCATCTTCGGCGAGGAGGGTCAGGAGTGGGTCCCGACAGTCGGTGCAGCGGTCCATGGCTGTGCCGAGGACCTGCCCGAGGAGAAGATTGTCGATGAGCCGGTGCTCGCTGCCCGGGTGCGAGGTGTCGTCGGCGATGTAGAAGTCGTCGTGGGCGTGACCGTCCCCGGGCAGCGGCATGTCCTGCGGCTGCCCGCCATCCCTACTGCCGCGCAGTCCGGGCTGATCTTGGCCCATTACGTCCTCCAAACGGTAGGCATACCTGCCGACCGTAGCGACGCCGTCCCGGCCACCACCGCACATTGCCGCGAATGTCCCACCCACGGGGCTGATCACCCGTTCTGCCATGCGCTGCCTGAGTGTCCTCTTTGCCCCGGCGTGCGTGGGGTGGACCCCTGCTGCTGTGTCCAAGAAGATCCTTCAGCGGTCAGTTTCATCTACTTGGCCGTGTGCGAGGCGAGGAATAACCCCGCAGCACCGGGCGGGACGTACGATGGCGTGTACGGCTACGAACCGATGGCGTGATCGGCCACAGGCGAGGCGTCTTCGACCACCCGGTCTCCAGCCCGTGACGCACCGTCTCGAGCCGAGGACGGTATGCGGGCCGCGGCCGCGGCCGTTGCTGCTCTCCTCATGCAAGACCTATGCCGAGCACCCACGAGGCCGTCCGCACCCTGGTCGGCGTGGTAGCCGACCCCTGCGACGGCCGCCCGCCCCCGGGCGAGGCCACCGTCCTGTACCTGGACTGGCATGGCCCGCACGCCGACACCCGCACAGACAGCCGACCCCCGAGTGGCCCCTGGGCGGGGGACGGCGGGCCGAGTCGTGCCCGGACATGCTTCCCGTCCCCTGGAACTCCCTCAGGCCCTGGCCTCTGTGCGTGCAGACCTCCGATTACCTCCCGCACAGCCACCCCAAAATCTGTCATGGCCGGAGTAGACATTGGGCTGTGGCGTGGCTATGGTTTCTCTCGTAGCCCAGAGAGAGCGAAGGGCCCGGCAGAGATGAACTGCCGGGCAGCAGTACCCGCAGTTGCAGGGCGGTGCGGTGGTGGAGTGTCGAAGCCAGAGCGGTTGCAGGACGGCGACGGGACTGATCACCGGACCGGGTGGCCCGCAGTCATCAGGGGCCGCCGCAGGCAGTACCGCTGTTGACGCAGTGGTTGCAGTACCCGGCAGTGAAGTAAGTGAGCAGTACCCCCGGTGAAGGCGTCGGCTGCGGACGCGCGCACCGGGAAGTCCGGCAGTGGGGTTCTAAGCCAGAGCAGATGCACGATGGGCGACGGGGCTGGCTGCCGGAGCGTGGTGCTTGGTCAGGCCACCAGCAGTACCCGCAGTACCGAGTGGAGCAGTACCCGCATTTCGCAGTACCAGCAGTACAGCAGTTCCCTGCAGGTAAGCAGTTGATCACCAGAGGGAAGAACGGAGGAGTTGGAACGCCATCGGGATCGCCCGGACGCCACGCGAGTCCGGGTACCGCAGGACATCGATAGTGAGGTGGTCTCCGGTCAAGCACCGCGATCCCCGCAGCCCCGGCGAAGTACAGGCCGGGTAGGCGGAAACAGAAGGCCGGCGCAGTATCAGGGCCGGCAGATGGTGTAGCAGTTCCTTCGGGGCCCTGGCGCGATAGGCGCCAGGGCCCCTCCATGCGTTCCAGAAAGAGGTGCGATGACAGCAGACCATCCGATGAGCCCGCTCGGCGGCCGTCTGGACGACGACAACTTCCCCGCCTACACCATGGGCCGGGCCGCCGAAATGCTCGGCACCACCCAGAGCTTCCTCCGCGCGATCGGCGAGGCCCGCCTGATCACCCCGCTTCGCTCCGCCGGCGGCCACCGCCGCTACTCCCGCTACCAGCTGCGCATCGCCGCCCGCGCCCGGGAACTCGTCGACCAGGGCACCCCGATCGAGGCCGCCTGCCGCATCGTCATCCTCGAAGACCAGCTCGAAGAGGCCCAGCGCCTCAACGCCGAATACCGCCGCGCCGCCGGCACGGCCGGCTCGGATGCCGCGGCCTGACACCGCACCCGCCCCCGCACCCGTCCCCGCAACGCCGTTGGCCCTGGGCTTCCGTGCCGCGCGGGTGTATCGGCTGGTTTCCCCTGGTGACAGGCTGTGCGGGCGGGTATCGTCTGTGTCAGCTGTCGTGGTTCGGATCTTCCCCTGTCCACGCCTTTGGCGTGGGCGTTTTGCTGTGCTGTGCCGCAGGAACCAGGGCGATCACCTCCGCCTCCCGCACGGTGCGGGAGGCGTTCATCGACTGGAAGGCATGAACATGGCTACGGGAACTGTGAAGTGGTTCAACGCGGAGAAGGGCTTCGGCTTCATCGCCCAGGACGGCGGCGGCCCGGACGTCTTCGCCCACTACTCGGCGATCAACTCCACCGGGTTTCGTGAGCTCCAGGAAGGCCAGGCCGTGACGTTCGACGTCACCCAGGGCCAGAAGGGCCCCCAGGCCGAGAACATCAACCTGGCCTGACCTACCGGCCCGCCCGGGAAACCCGATGCCCTGGCCCCCAACGGGAGGGCAGGGCATCGGGTTTCCCACAAGTCCACCTCAAGCACTTCCTCGTGGCATGCTGACGCGCACCGCCGTGATGGGCTCGCGGGCGGCATGGGTTTCCGGACCGAGGGCAGGCGATCACCCTATGGACCTGCCCGCAGCCGACGGCACCCCCGGCTCCGGTCGCTGCCCGGACAGCGGCACGGCCATTGACGTCACACCGGCCTTGGCCCGCCGTAGCGTCGGTGAGCTGCTGGAGCGCGCCGGTATCAGCCTCGACAGCGTGCCTGCCGCAGAGGCGCTGATGGTCACGACAGAGCTCGTCACGAACGCGCTGCGGCACGGCGGCGGACTTACCCTCTTCCGTATCGCCGTCACCGACAACGCCCTGCACCTGTCCGTCGGCGACGCGAGCACACACGCCCCGGTCTTCCGCCCGATCACCCTCGGGCAGCTGGGCGGATACGGCTGGCCCCTCATCCAACGGCTGACCGAGCACCTCACCGTCAGGCTGCTTCCCGAGGGAAAGATCATCGAAGCCGTCCTGCCGCTGGCCTGAGCCTCGTGCGGGCTTTCGGCTGCGGCCGGCCGGGTCCGGGAACCCGCAAGTTGGCGGCAACCCAGTGGCCTCCACAGTGGGGGGCGCCGTTTGACGGTGGGCTCCACTCTCGGGCACACCACGATGTCCCGCACCGCACCGGGTGCGCACTATCCGCGCCCTCGCCCGCACCCGGTGCGCCGCACCTGCACTCCCGCCCAGCGCGGGCCACCCCTTGTCCAGGTTCGGCCGACCCCCCTGACTGGGTTCGGCTCCACCCCTTGACCACGCGCGCGCCCGGCACGTCTCTCCTTGACACAGCAGGTTGCGGCCGCTGATCAGGGCTTGGTCAAGGGGCTGTGTGATAGGGCCCGCCAACGCGGCCGCGCGCCCGATGCGGTGCGGTGCGGTGAGCCCATCGGGTGGGGGCCACCCGATGGGCGCGCGGTGCGCACCACTAATGGCGCTCTTTGAAACCGGCCCCCCTGCTCGGGAATGCCCTCACACCTGCTCAGCGGATCTCCCCACCCATTGGGCGCCTGGCCTGTACGGGCACCAGAAGGGAGGGGCCGCTCGATTTGGCACTGGCGGCCGGTCCAAGTTGCGCGTAGCGCATCGCGTGAGAACCCGCTTCCCAAGCTGCGAAGTGGCGGCGTTTGCGCCCCTGGACAACCCCAACACGAAGCCTCCGTTGGCCGAGTATGCCCTGGTTTGCCGGTAGTTTCATGCCCACCCCAACAGAAGCGGAGAGGTTGGTGAAGGCTGGAGCCGCGAACGTCTGGTTCACGTCGGCCTTGCGTACGCTCACAGCCCTCCTGGGCGCAGGGTCATTCGGACTAGGGACACTTGCAGTCTTCGCGACCCAGAACGGGACCGGCGCGGCGGCGTTGATCGTATTCGGGGGCGTCCTGCTCCTCCTGGCTCTGCTAGGCGGTCATGTCGAGAGCCTTGAATTCGGAGGGGCCACCTTGAGGCTGCGGGCTGCCGCAGCGGAGAGGTTCGCGCTGGCGGATGAATCCGAACGTCTGGGCGACGCTGCCACGGCTCGTCAACTGCGTGCGGAGGCGAGAACCCTGCTGGACGCTGCGGGTCCCCTCGCCGCCGACTACAGCTCAGTACGCGGATCGATGCGCCCCGGTGCCGCACGCACCCGGGCCCTGGAAGAGGTGATCGCCCGGGCACGCAGCTTGGCACAGGGGCAGTCCTTTGAGTCGGCCGAGGTCTTGCGCTGGTTGCGGGAGGGTACAGATGCAGAGCGCATCACCGCCTTGGCAATGATGCAGGCCAAGCCGGAACTGCGGGACTTCGAAGCCACCCTCGCCGCCATCACGCGCCCACGCACTCCCTTCGAGCAGTACCACGCCATGCGGCTCGCGGTGCAGATGGTCGACGAACTCGACGGGGCCCAGGCCCGGAGGCTGGCTGAAGCAGTAGAGAGGCAGAGGGGCATTCGCTTCCGAAGGGACTCAGATCGCGTGCGGCTTCGAGAGGAGATCCTCCGAAAGGTGCGCGGGCGCTCGTAGGCGCCGTGACGGGCCGACTCCGTCCGTTCTTCGGGCATCCAGCCGACCATGACGCCGCGGGCGTGGCGGATGAGGTGGACGCCTTCGGAGCCGGTGGTGATCTCCTCGAACCCCGCCTCCGACAGGACCGTCCGGACGCGGGTCGGCAGCTCCTCGCCTTGATCATTCATGCGGTGACCCTGGGGTGCGGCGCCCCGGGGCAAGGGCGCGGGGGCGCCGTCGGCCGTGTGCCGTCAGCTGTGGATGCGGCTGTTGGAGCCGTCCTGGGCGTCGGCCGTTTCGTCGTTGAACCAGTAGGCGCCGGCGGCGAGGTAGCGGAAGGAGTGGGCGCTGTGGGTGGGAGGGCGACGGTGGCGGCACGGGTGCCGTCGCCCTGGTTCTCAAGGGGGTGGGCGGCGGGGTTCCAGTGGTTGAAGTCGCCGACCACGCTGACCGGCCCTTCGGGGGCGCCTTCTGGCAGGACGAAGGTGACCTGGGTCCGGCCGTTGAGCTGCTTGCGTTCCAGCACGGGTGTCTCCATCGCGAAACGTTGTCGGGCGGTTCGGGCATCTTCACCTATGCGACGGCGGGCCCCGGCGGGACGTGTCGCGCGAAGACCCGCGGGTCACCCGGCCGGATCTTGCGCCAGCCCGCGCTGAACGGGCTGCCGGGGTGCAGGGAGGGGCGGAGGCCGGGCGTCCGTGGCGGGGCCCGGGCGGGGTGGCTGTCGACCGGCCGGGCCCTGCGTGCGTGGACCTCTTGTCGCCCTGTCACCGTGCCACGGGCCTGCCGCATCTGCCTGGGATACAGGGCCGGCCGGGGACGTGCCAGGCATCGCGGGTTTCCGTCACCGGCAGGCGTCACACGGTGACGCCTGCTGAACGGGTGCGGCGGCGCCATGCCCGGGTGCGGCAGCGGGGCGAGCCGTACAGGCTGTCGGACCGTTTGGTCTTCCCGAAGGGGGTATCTGTGGCGTACCAGGTGCTGTCGCATTCGGGCAGGTGAAGCGGGGTCAGGGGTGGGGTCGGCCCTCGATGGGCTTTGAAGGCGGCGCCACCGGCGTCGATCGTCGCCAGGCGGGCCGCCGTGCGCCAGGCCTTCGTCCGGCACGTCGTACCGCAGTACCGCCGGCTCTTGCGCGCTCCGTCGGGAAGGGGCGTTCCGCACTGCCCGCACCGCGGGGTGTTCCTGCTCACCACGTCCCCAGGGTGCCCCTTTTCGCCGCCTCGTGACCATCACCCGCGACCGCTCGGCGAGCCGTCACAGCGACCGCTCACCCAAGGCAGACCAGAACGGTCGGACCACAGGAACGCCTCCGGCAGGGGCTACTGCGCCCAGTCCACCCCGAGGGCGGCGAGGGCGGCGAGTTGGCCCGGGTCGAGGCGGTCGCGGCGTTGTATCTGGTTGGTGATCCATACGCCCGTGCGGTGCTCGGTCCCGTCCGGGAGATGACGGGCGCGCTGGACCTGTTCACGATCCGCGACAGCTGGCCGCAGGCAGCCTGACTCGGCTCCGACGGCCTTCCCTGACCGGCACCCGCCCCCTCACCATCCCACCAGGCCGGGCTCCGCGATGTGCTACTCGTCGATCGGCTTCATGACCGCAGCGACGGCAGTGGAGGCGAGGCGGTTCGCCGAAGGCGTCGGCTCCACCCGCACGGGGGATGGGGACCAGGGGCGGGCGGTCACCCCTTCGCGTGTGGGCGGGTGCTGCCGGTGGCCAGGGAGGGGTGGAAGCTGCGGGCGTGGTCGCGAAGCTGATCGTTTACCCGCCCGACGAGCAGGGCTGGCGCCGCGTCCGCTACGACGGTATCGCCATCGGGGTCGCGCACTGCCCGGCCGGCATCCGGGTCTAGCTCCGCCGTGGCGGGGCGGAGAAGGCCGAGGGTGCGGATCTCGCCGACGTCGTGGAGTGGCGGGAGCCGGCTGCGAGACTGCACGAACGCTGCGCTCGGTGAGAATAAATATCTGTCACGGCGACTTCAGAATTTAATGGATCCGGCGGGGAGGGTTTCTGTCGCAACGCCGCGGAGGAAAATATCTTCCGTACGCAAGCCGCTGCAACGTGCTACTGTCGATCTCGGTTGCAGTTTTGGTACCCAAAAACTTCAGGCACCTCCAGGCGGAATTTAGTTCCTGACGGAAGTGTTTTGTATTTCCCGGCAGTTTTCCGGGTGGGGCATCATCGCGGCGACACGGCGTCCGCACAGTGCAGGCGTTGCTGTATTGCCCCAGAGGAGATATGACATGGCTGCTGGTACCGTGAAGTGGTTCAACGCGGAAAAGGGTTTCGGCTTCATCGAGCAGGACGGTGGCGGCGCTGACGTGTTCGCCCACTACTCGAACATTGCCGCCCAGGGTTTCCGTGAGCTGAGCGAGGGCCAGAAGGTCACCTTCGACATCGCGCAGGGCCAGAAGGGCCCGACGGCCGAGAACATCGTTCCCGCCTAAGCGCTGACACGCGTTCTGCAGCTGGGGCCCGCATCCCTTGGGGTGCGGGCCCCAGCTGCACGCATTTCCCGCGGTGACTTCACCCGCGGTATCGAACATTGAGAGATCCGGTCGATCGGCCCGTTGTGGCTGTATCTGATTTCACTGATCTGGTTGCCGCGTCCGTGTGACGCCACCTCTTTCCAGCGTCTGGGCGTACAGATTTCCTGTCCGCCGGATTCGCTTTCGTATTTTCATTCGGTTCGTTCTCGTGATTCTCTGCGCCGCTCCTGTGCTGCGGGAATTCCTTGCTGCGTGCCGTGTCAAGGAAGGTTCCGCATGAACCCCATTCGTTCGAACGAGCGCTCCGCCCGTCCCCGCCGCACCGGCGGCTCCGCTTTCGCGGCCGGCGCCGGTTCAGGCCGGGGGAGCCGCTTCGGCTCGTCCGCCCCCAGCCGTTCGGGAGCTCCGTTCCGCTCCGGGGGGCCGAGCCGGTCGGCGGGCTTCGGCCGGCGTCCCGCAGCGGTCCAGGGCGAGTTCGCGCCGCCGAAGACGATTACCCCGGCCCTGCCCGCAGTGGAGGCCTTCGCCGATCTCGACGTGCCGGCCGCGCTGTTGGCGACGCTGGGCCGTGAGGGCATGGTCACGCCGTTCCCGATCCAGGGCGCCACCCTGCCCAACACCCTCGCGGGCCGCGACGTCCTGGGCCGCGGGCGCACCGGCTCCGGCAAGACCCTGGCCTTCGGCCTCGCCCTGCTGGCCCGCACGGCCGGCCAGCAGGCTGAGTCGGGTCAGCCGCTCGCGCTGGTCCTCGTACCCACCCGTGAGCTCGCCCAGCAGGTCACCGCGGCCCTCACCCCCTACGCCCGCGCGGTCAAGCTGCGCCTGGCCACGGTCGTCGGCGGCATGCCCATCTACCGGCAGGCTCAGGCGCTGCGCGCCGGAGCGGAAGTGGTCGTCGCCACGCCCGGCCGCCTCAAGGACCTCATAGACCGGGGTGACTGCCGGCTGAACCAGGTCGGGATCACCGTCCTGGACGAGGCCGACCAGATGGCCGACATGGGGTTCATGCCCCAGGTCACCGCGCTCCTCGACCAGGTCCGCCCCGAGGGCCAGCGGATGCTGTTCTCCGCCACTCTCGACCGCAACGTCGACCTGCTGGTCCGCCGCTACCTGACCGACCCCGTCGTGCACTCCGTCGACCCCTCGCAAGGTGCGGTCACCACGATGGAGCACCACGTGCTGCACGTGCAGAACTTCGACAAGCAGGCCGCCACGACCGAGATCGCCGCCCGCGAGGGCCGCGTGATCATGTTCCTGGACACCAAGCACGGCGTGGACAGGCTGACCGAGCACCTGCTGAGCAGCGGGGTGCGCGCCGCGGCACTGCACGGCGGAAAGTCGCAGCCCCAGCGCACCCGCACCCTCACGCAGTTCAAGACCGGGCACGTCAGCGTTCTCGTGGCCACGAACGTCGCGGCCCGCGGCATCCACGTCGACGACCTCGACCTCGTCGTGAACGTGGACCCGCCGACCGACCCGAAGGACTACCTGCACCGCGGTGGCCGCACGGCCCGTGCAGGTGAGTCCGGCAGCGTCGTCACCCTGGTCACCCCCAGCCAGCGCCGCGACATGACCCGTCTCATGCAGGCCGCCGGCGTCGTCCCGCAGACCACCCAGGTCCACTCCGGCGACGAGGCCCTGAACCGGATCACCGGCGCGAAGGCCCCCTCCGGCATTCCGGTCACCATCACCGCACCGGTCACCGAGCGGCCCAAGCGCAGCAGGGCCTCCCGCGGGCGGCGCGGCCCCGCCTCGGCCGCCCGGCGCGCGAGCGCGCGCCGGACCGCGTTCGACCCGGCGGCCTGAGAACCACGTGATCCGCAAACTGACCCGTCTGTGCAGGAGGCACCTTTTGACACTGGTCCAGATGCAGCCCCGCCCGGCGCACTTCGATGCCGTGACCGGACTCGCGCACCGCACGGTGCACGATGCGATGGAGGCGGCCGGCCCGCAGGTCTGCGACGACATGACCGTCGAGGTGGCCCTGGCCGTCATGGCCGGCTCCCTCACGGACCACCTGCTCGTCTGCGACGAGGACGGCCTGTGCACCGGGCTGATCACCCGGGCCCAGCTCTGCGCCGTCCGCGACGGCGCCACCTACACAGACCGGGTAAGGCTGCGCGATGTCCTGGGCGACCGCGGGCCGTTCACCTCGCCCCTGACCGCGGTGGCCGAGGCCGAACACGCGATGCGCTACTGCAAGCTCACCGCCCTGCCCGTCGTCGACGAGCACGGCAGCGCTCTGGGCGTCCTTGCCCTCGCCCGCTGAACCATCTCACCGAGCTTGCATCCGTTCTCCTCTTCGCCCTGTGAGGCATCATGCGCTGTGTCATCGCCCGCTTCCCGTTCGACCTGACCAAGGCGGGTGTGCTGGAGTCAATGAAGGGCGTCAAGCCCGAGGAGGTGATCGGTGAGTCCGTGATCATCGGCCGCCGCACCTACCCCGTCAAGCAGGTCGGCCAGATCCTCACCCGCCAGGACCGCCGCGACTTCACCGCCGGCGAAGTCCTCCGCGCGATGACCCGGCTCGGCTTCACCTGCCACGGCAGCATTGCCCATCCCGCCGCAGCCACCGGCATGCTCAGCCCCCTCCAGCGGGCCTCTGCCATGCTCGGCACCCCCGCGACCGCATGACCGTCTGCCGAAGGTGGTGGCCGCCGCCGAGCAGCTCGCCGGTGGCGGTCAGCCGCATCTGCTGCTCGGGCAGCAGATGCGCCCGGGTGGCCGGCTGCTTCTGCTGCTGGAGCTACTTGTCGATGTCGTCGCCGTCCATGAGGACGCCAGGAGCGATAGGTCGGCGAGCGCGGCGAGCTGGGCGGCGTCCAGCCGGTCGCGGCGCTGCTTCTGGTTGACAACCCATACCCCAGTCCGGTGCGGACCGGAGGGCTGGCGGGTCCGTGGCTTTTGGGTGTGCTGTTCTTTCGCTGCCCTGCCCTTTACGGTGCAGGTGCCGAGGGTTGTGCACGATGGACGGCAGGGGTGGAGGCGGGTTGTATGGAGTCGCCGAGGGTGACGGCTCAGTCCGGTGCGGACGGCGTATGCGTGGTGAGTTGTGCGGGAGAGTTCGATCAGGACACCGTCGGTGAACTGCGAGCCGTATGCGAGCGGGTCGGTGCCGGCGTGAGCCTGCTGGTCCTGGACGTGCGCAACGTGGCCTTCGCCGATTCGTCGTTCCTCAACATCTTGATCCGGCTGCGTAATACCCGTCCGGTGGCGTTGCAGGGGCCGCTGCCCAGCCAGCTGCACCGTCTTCTTGAGCTGACGGGCGCGCTCGCGCTGTTCGAGGTCCGCGACGCTGCCGCTTAGGCGTCGCTTAGGCGGGCTGAGGGTTCCGGTCGCTGAGTCCGGTCTGTTCCGGGGCAAGGGTGGCTGTGACGGTCTTCCCGCCCGAGTGGATCTTGATGTCGGTGGTGGCGAGCTGGTTGACCAGGCGCCAGCCGAAGCCGCCGGGTACGTCCGGCGCCCAGGGCCGCAGCGAGGGCGGGCGGGTGGAGCGGTCGCCGACTTCGACGGTGACGGTTCCGTCGTGGGCGGTGATGGTGAAGCCGGTGGCGCCGCCGCCGTGTCGGGTGGCGTTGGCTACCAGCTCGCTGACCACGGTCAGGACGTTGTCCAGGCCGGCCGCGTGGGGGTCCAGGTTTTCCAGGACGGTGCGGGCTGCCTCGCGGGCCTGCGCTCCGGTCAGGCCCGTTGCACCGGTCGGCAGAACCCGGGCCGTCAGTCTCCGCTCCTCCATACCGTGCGCCTTCCCCCGCCCGCGATCCGGCAAGCCGCGGAGTCTACAGTTCCGCCCCTCGCCTGCGCCCCCTCACCCCGGAGCGCCGGGGCCAGGCTAGCGTCCTGGGAGCCGTTGTGTGCAGGTCATGCGGGGTTTCCTGAACCCGTTCTCGACCGAAAGGGACGTCCCCACCTCCCTCACCGGCTGTGTCAGGAGGCTTGGGCTGCGGGGTCACAGACGACCAGCAGCCATTCGCCGCCGCGGGTCTCGACGGTGAGGCCGACTGCGCGCAGTGCTGCGGCCATGGCCAGTCCGAAGGCGTGCCGCAGTCCCGGTAGTTCGGCGGGGGCGGGGCGGGGGCCGCGGCGGCGGTGGGTCTGGGTGAGTTCTTCGGGCATCCAGCCGACCATGACGCCGCGGGCGTGCCGGATCAGGTGGACGGCCTTCGGAGCCGGTGGCGATCTCCTCGAACCCCGCCTCCGACAGGACCGCCCGGACGCGGGCCAGTAGTTCCTCGCCTCGATCGTTCATGCGGCGACCTTGAGCGCCTTGATCTGGAACGGGACGCGGTGGCGCCGTGGGCCGTGTGCCGTCAGGTGTGGATGCGGCTGTTGGGGCCGTCCTGTGCGTCGGCGGTGGGGTCGTTGAACCAGTAGTCGCCGGCGGCGAGGTAGCGGAAGGAGTGGGCGCTGTGGGGGGGGAGGGCGACGGTGGCGGCACGGGTGCCGTCGCCCTGGGCCTCCAGCGGGTGGGCGGCGGGGGTCCAGGGGGTGAAGGCC
>LJCW01000020.1 GCA_001298555.1 Actinobacteria bacterium OV450 | reverse complement strand
GAGATGAGACAGGAAGGGGCCGGGAGGGGGCCGGGCGGGGCGGGGTCAGGGTAAGGTCTGCGGCGTAAGTTCCGTTACACGGTACGGCGTTCCACTACGTGGAACAAGTGCCGTGAGGAGCGCATGGAGGGGTCCCTTGTCCTGCCATCCGTACGACGCGATGACCGCCCAGGGCCTGCTGCCGGTCCTGCGCAACGCCGACGCCGACGAAGCGGTCCACCGGACCACCGCCCTGCTGGCCGCCGGCTGCCGCACCGTCGAGCTGACCACCTCCACTCCCGGCTGGGCCGAGGCCGTCGCCCGCACCGCACCGCTCGCCGACGCGCACGGGCGGCCCGCCCTGATCGGCGTCGGCACCGTCACCACCGCCGGCCACGCCGAGAGGGCCCTCGACGCCGGCGCGGCCTTCCTGATCTCCCCCTATCCGGCCCCCGAAGCCCGCGCCGTCGCCCTGCGACGCGGGGCCGTCCTCGTCGAGGGGGGCCTCACCCCGGGCGAGATCGCCTCCGCCGTCGCCCGCGCGGGCGCAGCCAAGGTCTTCCCGGCCCACGTGGGCGGCCCGCAGTTCATCCGCTCCCTCAAGGCGGTCCTCCCCGGGGCGCTGTTGATCCCGACCGGGGGCATCCGGCCGGCCGAGATCCCGCAGTGGCCCGCCGCCGGCGCCGCGGCCGTCGGCATAGGCGGCGGACTGCCCGACGACCCCGGCGAACTGGCCGCCGCCTTCGCCGCACTGGCCCGGCCGTGCTGCACCGGCTGCACCCCCGCGGGGCGTTGACGATGGCGCCCCGGACCGGCTACGACGTACTCGTCCTCGGCGAGGTCCTCGTCGAGATCCACGCCGACACCGCCCTGCGGGAAGCAGCCGACGGCACCCCGGCCCGCATCTCGTACTCCGGCGACGCCCTCAACGCCGCGGCCGCCGCGGCCGCCGCGGGAGCCCGGACCGCCCTGCTCGCCGTCGTCGGAGACGACGAGCTCAGCGTCCCGCTGCTGCACCGCGCCGCCGCGCTCGGCGTGGACGTGTCCCACGTACGCCGCGCCCCGCGCCCGAATGGCGCCTACCTGCTGGCCTCCGACACCGAGGGCGACCGGGACTTCGTCTACTGGCGCACCCACAGCGCCGGCTCCACCCTGTCCACCCGGCACATCGCGTCCTGGCGGAGCCTGCTGACCGGCACGAGGGCCCTCATCACCAGCGGTATCACCGGGGCCCTGTCCCCGAGCGGCCGCGACGCGGTGCTGGCAGCCGCCGAGACGGTGCACGACGCCGGCGGGCACGTCTCGTACGACCCCAACTTCCGCCCGCGCCTGACCGGTCGAGCCGAGGCCCGCGAGCTGCTGGCCCGGATCGCCCCGCTGACCGGCCTGCTCAAGACCTCCTGCCCGGCCGACGCCCGGGCCCTGGCCGGCACCGCCGACCCGCGCACGGCCGCCGCCCGCTACCGGGCCCTGGGCGCCCGTACGGTCGTCGTCACCGCGGGCGCCGACCCCCTCCTGCTCGACGACGGCACCCGGGCCTGCTTCCACCCCGTACCGGTCAACCCCGGCCCGGTGGACGCGACCGGCGCCGGGGACTGCTTCACGGGCACCGCCACCGCCCGCCTCGCCCTGGGGGACCCCCTCGCCGACGCCGTCGCCTACGGCATGGCCGCCGCCTCCCTCTCGACATCCGGCCGCGGCGGCACGGGCCACGTACCCCGCTTCGCCGAGACCGCCACCCTGGCCGCCGCGCACCGCGCGAGCGGGCCTACCGGCGGGCGTGGCTGAGGTCGGTCGGTCCCGTAATCCCCGGCGGGCACGCGACGCCGGCCACGGCACCTCGCGCGCTGCGTTGTCGCAACGCCCGGATACGCCCCGTACGCGGACGCCCCTCCGCCCTGCGATGCACCGCATCCGACGCCGCGCGCCGATCGACCGGGGATCACGGGACACGCTGGTCCAGGGCTCCAGCTGGGCCTCGTGGACTTCCGCCTCTACCTCGCCGCCACGCTCGTCGGGCTGCGCATGCTCATCCGACGCTCGACGAGCCGCTACCGCCGGGACGGCCGCCCCACCACCCGACGCCTCAAGTGAGCCATCTGCCGGTCGGCCTCAGCCCCAGTCCTGCAGCTGCTGGAGCAGGTCGGCGTCGCCCTCGATCCGCAGCGAGCCGGCCGGGATGCGCATGTACATGAGCAGGGCCATCTCGCTCGCCGTGCCGTAGACGGCGGCGGTGGGCTTGCTCTCGGCGGCCTCCGCCGCGGTGAGGCGGGTGAAGCGGGAACCGGCGGCGTCCACCGTCTGGCGCCAGGAGCCGGCCTCGGCTGCGTGGTAGTCCATGGTGGCGGGCTCGCCCGGCCACGGGACCGTGCAGGTGCAGACGGTGGCGAGGAACTCCTCGATGGCGTCGACCGCCTCGGTCGTCGGCAGCTCCTGCGGGGCACCGGAGGCCAGCTGGGCGTCGTAGGTGTGGATCAGCGATTCCGGGACGCGGCGGCGGGCCACGGCGGCCACCGTGTGCGGCGAGGCCAGCGGTTCCCACCAGGCCCAGCAGCCCCGGTCCGGGCCGGCCTCGCGCAGAGCAGTGAGCAGCTGCTCCGTCGAGTCGGCCAGCCAGGTTATGAGCTCCTCGCGCTCCCTGGGCGCCGCCAGCCCGTCCTTGCTCGGCCGTTCGTCGCCCGGCGCGGTGTTCAGCACGATGTGGGCCCAGAAGCGGTCCCCCTCACTGAGGTGGTTCGCCAGGTCGTACAGCGTCCAGCCCGGGCAGGACGGGACGTCGGCGTCGAGGCTGGGGGCCGTGGCGACGGCGGCGCGGAACGCGGCGGAACGCTCGTCAATCATCCGCAGCAGGGTGGGGAAGTGGAGATGATCAGTCACGCGGACCTTGTATCACCCGGACCGGGACTCTCGCACTCGATTAAGACCGACCGCGGATGGATCACTTGAGGCGCCGGGTGGTGGGGCGGCCGTCCCGGCGGTAGCGGCTCGTCGAGCGTCGGATGAGCATGCGGAGCGTGACGAGAGGCTGGAGTTGGGCTTCACCGGTGAGACGCCCGCAAGGGGCTGTCCTTCGTGATCACTGGGCGTAGAGAACTCCGTGACCACGTGGACCGTGCCCGTTCTGCCGCCGGGCCACCTCGCCGACACCTGTTGCCGGTCGCCCTCAGTCGAGCCAGTCGAGTTCGTGGAACTCCAGCCCGTCGGGGCCGAGTCCGGTGTTCTCGGCGTGCTCGCGCATCCTCGGGCCGTACTCGGGGTGGTCGGCGAGCGAGGTGTACGTGTCGAGATCCAGGTCGATGACCTCGGCGAGGTCGGCGAGGTAGACGTCGAGGCCGGGGTACATCACGGCGACGTACGGCAGGTCGTCGATGTCGGTGACCAGGACCGGGTACTCACCGGTGGAGTCCGGCTCGCCCAGGTAGAGCAGGCGGCGCGAGTCGCTGCCGCCGACGAGCGGCAGGCACACCGCGGGCAGCAGCTTCTCGAAGTCGGCGAACGAGCCGGCCATGACACCGCCGCAGCCGTACATCCACTCCGCCGTCGCCCCCAGCCCCCGGTCGCCGAACACGGGCTCCCCGGCGTCCTCGTACCAGCCGACCTCGGCGAGCCAGGAACTGTCGTAGGCCAGCCAGCGGCGCAGGCTCGGCGGCAGGGCCCTGCCGCCGGGCAGCCTCAGCCGGTCGATCACCTCCGGCGCGAGCGGCACCGGCTCGCACAGGTCCGGCGCGTCCGCGGTGGGCCATCCCTGCTGTCCGACCCGGTCGGTCACCCGGTCGATCAGCGCAGCTCCGTGCATGTTCTCGTTCACGTGGTGCAGAGTGCCACACGGCACCGACAGAGCCGGTCCACGCGGCGATCGCGGTCTGCCCCGGGGCCGGGAGGTGATTGCCGTGATGCGGTGCGGGGAGCCGGGGGAGGGGGCCGGTGCCCCAGCCGCCCGTGGCGAGCACCAGCCGGGTGGCGTGGTGGACGGCGACGAAGCCGAGGGGACGGTCGGGGGAGAACTCGGCCCGGCGGCCGCGGTACTTCGGCCGGGGCGGCGGGCCGGCGCCGCACCGCGCCGCGGCGGCGGTGACGGCCGACGCTTCGAACCCGGTGGCGCTGAAGGCGCCCACGGCGGCCGGGCGGCCGGAGCCGACCGCCATCGCGTGGGGCTGATACCGGGGACGTGGCCGTGGTCGTCGCCGGCCGCGGTCTCCAGGCCGAAGAGACCGGCGTGCTCCAGCAGATCGTGCCCGGCCCGCACCGAGAAGGCGACGGCGCAGACGTGCAGCGATGGCCCCGGGCCGTTCGCGTCGACCGTGCTGACGGCCGGCCCGGGCCCGGCTGCCCCCGGGGAGCGAGCCGGCGCCCACGGCCGGGCGGGCCCGTGACCGAGCCCAGGCCGCCGCCAGGGAGCGCACGTGGTGGGACGCCGCCGGGCCGGTCGATTCCCGCGGCCCGGCGGCGCCGGTCTCCTGGCAGGCCGACGACCTGCCAGCCGGAGGTCAGCGGCCGTGCAGGCCCCGGTCGACGGCCGTCATCAGCTCACCTTCCTCCGTGTCCGCGTCCAGCGACCAGAACATCGCGCCGCCCAGGCCGTTCTCGCGGATGTACTGCGTCTTGGTCCGCAGCACCTGGGGGTCGTCGTACGTCCACAGGGTGCTGCCGTCGAACAGCCAGGCGTGGCCGCCCCGGCGGTCGCGGTAGACCCGGTACGCCCCCGAACCGGCGAGCCTCTTCAGCGCCTTGTAGTCCTCGTACCCGGCCGCCCAGGTCGCCGGGGCCGGTCCCGCCGCCGGCTGCCCCATGCCGTCCCCGCCGCCGCTGACGCCGGTCCAGCCCTGCCCGTAGAACGGCATTCCCATGACCAGCTTGTGTGCGGGCGCCCCGCGGCGGCGCCAGGCTTCCACGGCGGCGTCCACGCTGAAGTCGCCACGGGCGTACAGCGCGGACTGCTGGGCGGTGGCCGGCTCGCCGGAGACGTGGAAGTCGTAGCCCTGGAGGGTCACGAAGTCGAGGTCGCGCATGATGCGGGGGACGTCGAAGCCCGCATCCATCTTGGCGGGGGCGGCCGGGACGAACGCCGTCAGCTCGTACTTCTCCTTCCGCCTCTGGCTGCGCGCGTACGCGTCGAGCTGGGTGCGGAACTCCTTCACCAGCTCGGCGAAGTCCCGCTTGTCCTCGGGCCGGTACGTGGTGTCCGTGTCACCGGCCGAGCCGGGCCACTCCCAGTCGAGGTCGATCCCGTCGAAGACGCCGGCGGCCGCGCCGGCGCCGCCGCGGGCGCCGTCCTGCGGCAGGTTGCCCTTGATGTAGAGGTCGATGCAGGACTGGACGAGAGCCTTGCGGGAGGCGGGGGTGAGCGCGGCGTCGGAGAGGTGCGTGGACCAGCTCCAACCGCCCAGGGACAGGAGGACCTTGAGGCCCGGGTGCCTGGCCTTGAGCTCGCGCAGCTGGTTGAAGTTCCCGGCGAGCGGCTGCTCGGCGCTGTCGGCGACCCCGTCGACGGAGTGCGCGGCGTCGAGGGGGCGCACGTAGTCGGCCCAGGCGTCGGCCTCACCCGGCACGTTGCCGGTGAAGCACCTGCCGCCCGCGCTGATGTTGCCGAAGGCGTAGTCGATGTGGGTGAGCTTCCCGGCACTGCCGTTCGCCTCCAGGTCCTGGACCTGGAAGTCCCGTCCGTAGACGCCCCATTGGGTGAAGTACCCGACGCGCTTGTAGGAGCGGTCGTGCCCGCCGTCGGCCTGCGCGGCGGCGGCCGGGGCGAGGGCGGTCAGCAGGGAGAGGGAACAGGCGGCGACGGCCAGCCTGCCGGGCGTGCTGCGGCGCATGGGCTTCCTTCGGGGAGGCGGGAGCGGTGCAGGGGACGCGTGCGCGGTGCATGCCGGAAACTATTGGTCTGGACCATGATGGTCAAGGGGGCGTGCGGGGCGCCCTACGGCAGGCTCCAGTGCCCGACGTCGTCGGCGAGGCCGGTGTTGAGTGCGAACTGGACCGCGGCGAGAGCGGCGCCGGTCGGCAGGTGGAACGTGACGTAGCCGAGAGCCGAGCCGCCGGGGGCGAGGGTGACGGTGTCGGGGAAGACGGGGCCGGCGCCGGTCGTGGTGTTGGAGCCGGTGAACCGCCGACCGTCGGCGTCCAGCAGGTGCGAGGCCTTCGCGGGGGAGTCCCGGTACGGGGCGGTCCCGGTGTTCTCCAGCCGGAACCGTACGGCGACCAGGCGGCCGGAGGTGAAGGCGGCGGGTTCGGGTGCGGGGCCGGGATCCGCAGGGTCGACGACACGGGCGAGGGTGACGTCGAGGTGCTGGCCGGGCTCGTTGCCGGAGAGCGCGATCGTCTCGCCGGAGCCGTCCGGACCGCCGAGGCCGCTCAGCAGGGCGGGGACGAGCAGGAAGGCCGGCGCGACTCCGGCCGGTACCCTCGGCCGGCGGTGCGACGGACGGGACCGGTGCGGCAGGTGCGGCCGGCGCATGACGGGACCTCCTCCCGGCGCGCTTCCCCCGGTCCACGATCCTCCGCGCTCCCGGGGCCCGCCACCTGCGAAAGCCCCGGTCCGGGGACGTCGCCGCCCCGGTCTCCGGGAAGGCCCGCCGGCTCCTGGACCGCGGCACGGAGTTCGCCGCGGCCGCCCCCCCCGCCGGCAGGGGAGCTCACCCGCGCCTCGTGGTCGGACCGCAGGGGCGGTCAACTCGCCACCGCCCCGTACCTCCTGTCGCTGCGAGTGGACGTCGACCGGAGTGGATCCGACGGCGCCTCTCCGCTGAACACCGCACTGACCAGCGGAAACGCCTCCCCGGTGGACCGGCTCCGGACCGTCGGCGCACACGCCCGGGGCGGGCTTCCACCCGGTTGACCCACAAAATCCATTTGGATCACCGCGGGGCTTCGTGTCAGAGTTGGTCTCGCCGAAGGGGTGTAGCTCAGCTGGTCAGAGCGCTGGTCTCCAAAACCAGATGCCGCAGGTTCGAATCCTGCCGCCCCTGCAAAAAGCACGCTGAACGCCGTCGGGCCCGCCCCCTGTTGAGGGAGCGGGCCCGACGCCGTTCGCCGTTGCGTGGTCCGGCGCGGAGTCCATGACCACCCGGACGGGAAGCCGCTATCCGGCCGCGGGTTCCTCGTAGCCGTAGGGGCGGGTGATGATCTCCATCCCGTGGCCCGACGGGTCAAGGAAGTAGACGCCGCGGCCGCCGTCGTTGTGGTTGATCTCGCCGGCCCGCTTCATGTACGGGTCGGCGAAGTACGGGACCCCGCCGGCCCGGATCCTCCCGAACGCCGCGTCGAACTCCTCCTCGGAAACGAGGAACGCGTAGTGCTGGGGGGTGATGGAGTCGGCCGGGGCGGTCGCGAAGTCCAGCGTGACACCGTTGGCGGTGTCGACGGGGACGAACGGGCCCCATTCGGTCCCGACCTCGAGGCCGAGGACGTCCGCCAGGAACCGGGCGGCCTCCCGGTTGTTCCGGGAGTGGATGATCGTGTGGTTCAGCTGCACTGACATGGGTGAATGCCTCCGCAAGGCACGTCACGGCACCTCCATGCCTCACCCGGTCGGTGACCGGCACGCGATGCCGTGATCACGATCCTAAACACCCCTTCGGGGCGCAGTCCACCGCATTCCGGTCAGGACGAACCCCCGTACACCGCCTTGACGTTGTCCTGGGCGGGGTGCGAGCGCCCCGCCGGGCCCGCCGCGAACACCCGGAGCAGGTTCTCCGTGACCTTCGTGGTGAGGGCTCCCGCCCTCGCGTCCAGGCCGTGGTTGGCCCCGCTGCGACCGTCGCCCGTCGCGTCCAGCGCCTCCACCCAGCGCATGGTCCCCGTGGCGAACACGCCCGCGCCGCTCGGCACCGTGTAGTACGCGGTGTCCTGGTGGCTGGGCCGGCCCTCGCACACCACCGGGGAGTGGGCCAGTATCTCGATCGGCCGGGGTGTCGGGAACCCGGTGTTGACCTTGTCGTACTCCACCCCCACCAGATGCGCGAACCGGTCGCCCTCCCGCACTCCGGTCCCCTCGAACAGCCAGTGGCCCGGGTTGGTCACGACGTACGGGGCGTCCACCGGGTAGCCGTCGTAGATCACGCCGAGCAGCGAGCTCTCCGGGTCGGCGCCGGGCGCCGAGCGGAAGTCCACGGTGGCCGGGTGGCCCCGCTTGAAGCCGGGGTCCTGGTCGTAGGAGGACTTGTAACAGACCACGGTACGGTCCGGCCCGAGGTCCGAGGGCTCCAGCCGGATCCGGCGGAAGCAGCAGTTCGCGCCGAGGACCGCGATGTTGGTGCCGGCGTCCCGGGCAGCGGTGAAGTGGGCCCGCTGCTCGGGCGACCAGTACTCGTCGTGGCCGAGCGAGAGGACCGCCGCAGCCCCTTCCAGGAGCCGCTTCTCCCGTGCCACGTCGCTGGTCGTCGCGTAGGCCAGGGGTATCCCGAGCCGTTCGGCGAGGGCCAGCAGCGGTGCCTCGTACACCAGGAACAGGCCCGCGCCGTCGTCGTACTCGTACGGCCGGTCGAAGGTGACGGACAGCGAGCGCGAGGCGTAGCCGCCGCTGGGACCGTCGTAACTGCCGTAGCCGCCCCACCGGTTGTACGCCTGCCAGGTCGCCACCGCGTTCACCACGACCGTACGGCCGGCGCCCGCCGCGGACCGGACCGTGACGGGGACGAAGCGCTGGCCCTCGCCGCCCTGTGCGTCGAGCCGCAGCAAGTAGCAGCCCTCCGGCCAGTCCTTGGTGTCGACCGTGGTGGTACGGGGCCACCGGGTGCGGACCATCCGGGTCGCGGAATCCACGGTGTGCTCGGGCTGGCGCACACCGGGCAGCGCTTCCGAGCGCCAGACCAGCCGGGCCCGGGCGCCGCCGTACCAGCCCATCCGGTACGCGGAGACGGTGAACCGGGGTGCGGTGGTGGACACGTGCAGGCCGAAGGACTCGCCGGGCAGGACGCTGACCTTGTCGGCGAAGCCCTCGATGGCCCGCGCCGGACCGGCCTTCGTCACATGCCAGTCGGCGTTACCGGGCCTGGCGTTCTCGGCCTTGACGTCGAACCCCGCCGGCCCGCCCTTCCCTGCCGAGCCCTCGGCGGCCTGCCCCTTGCCCTTGCGCTCGCCCCCGGGGTCGCCGTTGCCCGCCGTCCCGTTGCCGCAGCCCGCCACGGCCCCGAGCCCGGCGGCGGTGGCCGCGGCACCCGTCGCGAGCGCGAGGAACCGCCGCCTGCCCGCGCCGTCCCCGTCCCCGGGCCCGGCTATGTGCTCCTGATCCATGGAGGGCACGTTATGTCACGCTTGACGCCCGTCGCGACCGGCCCGGCCGCCCTGCTCCACACGGCTACGCCGCCGCCTCACCCCAGCCGTACCACCACCTGCCGGCCGGCCCCCTCCGCCGCAGTGAGACTGCCGAACGAGAGACGCAGTCGCGCGCCGGCGGTCACGGAGACGACGTCCGGAGGCTGGGACAGCACCGCGGCGACGGGCCGGTCCCACACCACGGTGAGCGAGGCCGCCTCGCGGGCCGGGTCCGAGACGCAGACCGTGGCCGTCCCGTCCGGTCTCTCCCGGACCGTCACCGAGCACGGTGCCGTCGCCTCCAGCGGACCGGCCGACCCGGCCTGCCAGAAGTTGGCCCCGGTGAAGCCGAGCGAGGGAACCGAGACGCCCTGGGCCGTCTCCGAGTTGGCGAGGACCGCGAGCCACCCCGCGGCGGCGGCCCGGGCTGCGGTCTGGGCCGGCGTCGCCCCCGGCATCAGCTGGTGGACGTATCCGGCGCCGGCCGGGTCCGTGCCGTGGTCGTGCCAGAGGGTGAGGTAGCGCCGGGTCAGCGCCTTCGTGGACCCGCCCCGGTTCACCTCGCTCCACCGGCCGGTGCGCGCCTCACGCAGCGCTCTGAACGTGCCCGAACCCGGCATCACGTACCCGCCGAACCCCGCCAGATGCGCCCAGCCTGGGGAGGGGAAGGCCGCCGACCAGCCCGGCGTGGCCGGCTGGACCACGCCGCCCACGGTCAGGGCATGGGTGCCGGAGGCGCCCAGGTTGCGGTTGTCGATCACCGTCTCGACCGGGGTCCCGTCCGAGCAGCGGATCCCCGCTCCCAGGCAGACGACGGTGTCGGCGAGGAAGAACCACGACCTGCGCGCCGTGAGCGTGCTGCCCAGACCCCGCAGGTGCTGGCCCAGCGAGGCGAACTCCCCGTCGGTGGTACCGCCCACCCAGGCCACATCGGGCCGGGACGCCCCCCAGTCACCGCCGGCCCCGTCGGCGAGTACCTTCCGCGACACGGTGGTCCCGGGCAGCCGGTACGGGTCCACCGTCGGCCAGAAGGCGTCCGAGTACTGGCCGTTGCCGTAGTCGGCCCCCCACCAGCAGAGCATCCCGCTCCCGGTGTGCCAGCCCCGCAGGTTCTCCCCGTTGCCCGTCTCGTAGTGCGCGATGCGCTTCGAGGCCATGGACAGCGAGGCCGCCCAGCGGGGCCGCCGGTGCGTGGCCCGGTCCATGGACGGGAACAGCCGGTGCCCGACCGGTTCGGGCAGTGCCGTCACCGACGCGTCGGACTCCACTGCCGCCAACCGTGCGAGCGAGGCCAGTGGGAGCGCCGTGTCCGCGAGGGGGCGGCTGTAGTGGTCCCGGGCCATCCAGCCCTTCACCAGCCCCCGCCAGCGGGCCCGTTCGGCCGTGTCCGCGCCTTCCGCGAGCAGCAGCACCGAGGCGAGCACCGCGTGTCCCCGGGCATGGTCGTCCTGCTGGACCTGGTGCGGGTCGGCGACCATCAGACCCCGGCTGACCGCCCGCCCCGACACGCAGTCCATGACCAGCCCGTTGAACAGGAACGGCGCCCACGCCCGTTCCACCGCGTCGAAGGCGATCTGCGTCCCCGGGTCCGTGACCTGCCACGGAGTGCCCTTCAGCAGGGCGAACAGCATGCCCAGCCCGCCGAGCAGCACCGCCCCGTACGTCCCGGTGTACGGCACCCAGGTGTGCTGGACGAACGACCCGTCCCGGTAGAGCCCGTCGCCCGCGGTGACGTACGGGAACACCGGCGCGAGCGCGTCCCGGGCCAGGGCGAGCTTCGCCGGGTCCCCGCCGACCACCCCGCGCAGCGCCAGCACCCGGCACAGGTCCACCCGGTTCGCCCCCGTGCTGGTCCCGGTGTACGAGCCGACCGCCGAGTCCGGGACGAAGTGGTCGACGGCCGCGCAGAAATCGACGAGCCCGGCGGCCGGCACCTCCTCGTACAACAGCACGCACAGGTCCAGCAGGGCCTGGGGCGCACCGATCTGCCAGCAGTACCAGTTGCCGTACCGCTCCCGGCCGGCGTGGTAGACGTCCGCGTGCAGATGGTCCAGCCCGCCCAGCAGCGCCGACCGCAGCACGCCGTCCCCGGTGACTCCCGTCCCCGGCCGGACGTAGGCCTCGGCCATCGTCCGCAGCCGGTGGTAGCTCTGCATCATCAGCTCCGGGTCGCCGGCGTACCCGAGGTCGGGCCACAGCGAACCGGGCGCCGGGGCCATGGTGGAGCGCCATCCGCCGGCCAGGGCGCCGAGATCGGCCAGTCTGGACCGGAACGGCTCCTGCGCGGCAGGGATCTCACCGCCCAGCAGGAGAGCGCGCCACACCGCCCGCAACGCGTCGTCGGCCTTCCCGGCCGGTGCGGCCACCGCCGTCGGGGTGGTCCCTCCCCGCAGCAGCGCACCCCCGCCCGCGGCGGAGAGGAAGGCGCGCCGACTCCACACGTCCGTCATCGCATGCTCCTTGTCCGATCCCGTACCGGCCCCCGCCGGCCCGTCACGTGCCCCACCCGGATCGCCCCGCTCGGACCGCCTCACGCCACGTGTGCGCGGTAGCGGTCGATCACCTCCCGCAGTACCTCGGCACCGTCCCGTGCCCACAGCCCCGGATGGAAGATCTCCACCTCCACCGGGCCCCGGTAGCCGGCCGCGTCGGCCATCTCCCGGAACGCCCGGAGATCGATGCAGCCGTCTCCCAACTGCCCCCGGCCCGTCAGCACACCAGCGGGCAGCGGGGTCACCCAGTCGGCCAGCTGCACCGACGCGATCCGCCCGCCGGTCCCCGCGCGGTGCAGGTCGGCCGGCAGCCGCTCGTCCCACCACAGGTGGTAGGCGTCGGCCACCACCCCCACCTGCTGCGCCGGGAACCGCTCGGCGATGTCCAGGGCCTGGCCGAGGGTGGAGACGACACAGCGGTCCGAGGCGAACATCGGATGGAGCGGCTCGATCCCCAGCCGTACCCCGTGCGCGGCCGCCCACGGGGCGAGAGCGGCCAGGACGTCGACGATCCGCCGGCGTGCCCCCACCAGGTCCCCGTCGCCGTCGGGCAAGCCCCCCGAGACCAGGACCAGCGTGTCGGCACCCAGCTCGGCAGCCTCCTCCACGGCCCTGCGGTTGTCTTCGAGAGCCCCTGCGCGTCCCACCGGATCCGCTGCGGTGAAGAACCCGCCGCGGCACAGCGAGCTGACCCGCAGCCCGGCCCCGGCGACCAGCTTCGCCGTCTCGCGCAGTCCGAACTCCCGCACCGGATCCCGCCAGAGCCCGACCGCAGCCACCCCGGCCTCCGTACACCCGGCGACCAGCTCGGGCAGCGACCACTGCCGGACCGTCTCGTGGTTGAGGCTGAACCGGGCCGGAGCCGGACCCCCGCTCACGACGCCACCCCGTACACGGCGAGCAGCTGCCGCATCCGCGCCTCGGCCAGCTCCGGATCGGGGAACAGCCCGAGCCGGTCGGCCTGTTCGTACGCGGTGGCCAGATGGGGCAGCGGCCGGGCCGACTGGAGCCCGCCCAGCATCGTGAAATGCGCCTGGTACCCCGCCAGCCAGGCCAGCAGCACCACCCCCGTCTTGTAGAAGCGGGTCGGCGGGGCGAACAGGTGCCGGGACAGCGCCACCGTCGGATCCAGCAGCTCATGGAAACCGGCGGGGTCGTCCCGGTCGAGGGCGAGCGCCGCCCGCGCGGCCAGCGGGGCGATCGGGTCGAAGATCCCCAGCAGCGCGTCGCTCGCCGGCCCGCCGCCCCCCTCCCCGGCGATCAGCTCCGGGTAGTGGTGGTCGTCGCCCGTGTAACAGCGCACCCCCGGCGGAAGCCTGCGCCGGATGTGCCGCTCCCGCTCCGCGTCCAGCAGCGAGATCTTGATCCCGTCCACCTTCCCGGGGTGGTCCTCGACGATCTTCAGGAACACCTCGGTCGCCGCGTCGAGGTCGCGGTGGCCCCAGTAACCCGCCAGCTCCGGGTCGAACACCGGGCCCAGCCAGTGCAGTACGACGGGTCGGGAGCTCTGCCGCAGCAGCCTTCCGCAGACCTCCCGGTAGTCGTCCGGGCCGCGCGCCGCGGCCGCCAGGGCGCGCGAGGCCATGAGCACGGCTCCCGCCCCGCACGCCTCGATGTGTGCGAGCTGTTCCTCGTACGCGGCGGTGATCGCGGCCGCCGAGTGCACCACGCCCGGGGCCAGCTGCTCGGTGCCCGCGCCGCAGACGATCCGGCCGCCCACCGCCCGGGCCTCGGCGGCCGACCGGCGGATCAGCTCCGCCGCGGCCGGCCAGTCCAGCCCCATCCCGCGCTGAGCCGTGTCCATGGCCTCCGCGACTCCGAGGCCCTGCGCCCACAACCGGTGCCGGAACGCCAGCGTCGCCTCCCAGTCCACCGCCTGGCCGGCTTGGGCCGAGGCGGCGAGCGGGTCTGCGACCACATGCGCCGCAGCGAAGAGCCTGCGGCTGCGCGCCGGAGCGCGGACCAGCGGTGCGAGCGGATCGGTACAGGGCCGGTGCAGGCGGAATCCGCCGTCCGCCGCGGGGAGCCGGATGCTCACAGGACCACCTCCGGCACCGGCATGCGCCGGCCCTCCACGGAGGACCGCAGCCCCAGCTCCGCGAGCTGCACCCCCCGCGCCCCGGCCAGCAGGTCCCACTGCCACGGCTCGTCGAGCACGACATGGCGCAGGAAGAGCTCCCACTGCGCCTTGAACCCGTTCTCGAACGGACCGTTGTCCGGAACCTCCTGCCACTGGGCGCGGAAGGCCTCCGTCTGCGGCAGATCCGGGTTCCACACCGGCATGGGCGTCGCCCCGCGGTGCTGGATCCGGCAGCCGCGCAGCCCGGCCACCGCCGACCCCTGTGTCCCGTCCACCTGGAACTCCACCAGCTCGTCACGGTGAACCCGCACCGCCCAGGAGGAGTTGATCTGCGCGACGGCACCGCCCTCCAGTTCGAAGACCCCGTACGCGGAATCGTCCGCCGTCGCCTCGTACGGTTTGCCCTCCTCGTCCCAGCGGCGGCCGATGTGCGTACGGGCCAGGGCCTGCACCGTGCGCACCCGGCCGAAGAGACCGTGGAGCAGGTAATCCCAGTGCGGGAACATGTCGGCGACGATGCCCCCGCCGTCCTGCGCCCGGTAGTTCCAGGACGGCCGCTGGGCCGGCTGCCAGTCCCCCTCGAACACCCAGTACCCGAACTCGCCGCGCACGGAGAGGACCTCGCCGAAGAACCCGCCGTCGATCAGCCGTTTCAGTTTCAGCAGGCCCGGAAGGAACAGCTTGTCCTGGACCACGCCGTGCCTGACCCCGGCCTCCGCGGCCAGGCGGGCCAGCTCCAGGGAGGACGCGAAGGTCAGGGCCGTCGGCTTCTCGCAGTACACGTGCTTGCCCGCCGCCACCGCCTGCCGGACCGCCGCCTCCCGGGCGCCGGTGACCTGGGCGTCGAAGTAGATCTCCACCTCGGGGTCGGCCAGCACGGCCGACAGGTCCGTGCTCACGTGCTCCAGGCCGTGCTGTTCGGCGATGGCGCGCAGGGCAGGCTCGCGCCGCCCGACCAGCACCGGCTCGGGCCACAGCACCCTGCCGTCGCCCAGGTCCAGCCCGCCCTGCTCGCGCAGGGCGAGCAGCGAGCGGACCAGGTGCTGGCGGTACCCCATCCGCCCGGTCACGCCGTTCATCGCGATCTTGATCGTCCTGCGCTCCACGGTGTCCCCTCCTTGGTGCCCGTTCGTGCGTGCTTCGGTGGAAAACGCGAGAAGGTCGACAGAAAGCGCTTTCACTGCCTTCAGGCTAGAGTCGAAAAGCTTGCCTGCGCAACACTCGTTCGAGGGATAGAAAGCGCTTTCTAAATCAGGGAGTATGGGAAGCACACAGCGGATGAGACGATGAGCCGGGACGAGCAGGAGGGGTGCAGCATGGCGGTGACTCTCGCCGAGGTCGCGGCGCACGCGGGGGTATCGCCCGCCACGGTCTCGCGCGTACTGAACGGCGGATACCCGGTGGCCGGCGGCACCCGGACCCGCGTGGAACAGGCCGTCGAAGAGCTCGGATATGTGGCCAACGGCCCCGCCCGCGCCCTCGCGGCCGCCACCTCCGACCTGGTCGGCGTCCTCGTCCACGATGTCGCGGACAGCTTCTTCGGCATCCTCGCCGGATCCCTGCAGAGCGCCCTCGCCCCGGTCGGCCAGGGCGACGCCCGCCGCCTCGCCGTCGTCTGCAACACCGAAGGCGCGCCCGCCGCCGAACTCGCCTACCTCACCCTGCTGGAGGGCCAGCGCGCCGGCGGGGTGGTCCTGACCGGCGGCGGCGTCGAGGAGCCCGGTCACACCGCCGCGCTCACCGCCCGCATCACCCGGATGGCGGCCGCCGGAGCCCCCGTCGTCCTGTGCGGACGGCCACCCCTGCCCGTACCCGCCGCACTGCCCGTCGCCACCGTCACCTTCGACGACCGCGGCGGCGGCTTCCGCCTGGCCGAGCACCTGCTGTCGCTCGGCCACCGGCGCATCGCCTACGTCGCCGGCCCGCCGGGGCTCAGCACCACCCGGGAGCGGCTCGCCGGACACCGCGAGGCCCTGCACCGGCACGACCCCGCCCTGCCCGGAGCCTGCGAGCCGCTCACCGTCCACGCCGGGTTCGAGCGCTCCGCCGGCTATGACGCCACCCGCGAGCTGCTGCGCCGCGGGGCGGCCTTCACCGCCGTCGCCGCGGCCAACGACACCGTCGCCACCGGAGTCGCCGCCGCCCTGCGCGAGGCCGGCCTGCGCATCCCCGGGGACGTCTCCGTCGCAGGCTTCGACGACCTGCCGTTCTGCGTGGACACCGCCCCCGCGCTCACCACCGTCCGCGTACCGCTGCGCGAGGCCGGCATACTCGCGGCCCAGCTGGTCACCGGCCGCAGGCCGCTGCCCCCGGGCGGGATCACCACCCTGCCCACCGAGCTGATGGTGCGCGGATCCACCGCACCTCCTCCGCCCGAGGGGAGCCGTCCGTGAAATACGCCTTCTCCACGCTCGGCCTGCCCGGGGCACCGCTCCACCGGAGCGCAGCCCTCGCCGCCGCTCACGGCTACGACGGCCTCGAACTGCGCGCCCACCCCGAGGAACCGCTCCACCCCGGCACTCCGCCGGCGGACCGCGCGGCGGCCCTGCGCACGCTCAAGGCCGCCGGGGTCGCCGTCCTCGGAGTCGCGGGCTATGCCCGGGTGGCAGCGCCCGGCGCGGACGAACCCGTCCTCGCGGACCTGCACGCCCTGGTCCGGCTCGCCGCCGACCTCGAAGCCCCGTACGTCCGGGTGTTCCCCGGCGGAGCCGGGCAGCCGCCGGCGGTCGCCGACGCCCACGCCGTACGCAGACTGGCCGCCGCGGCACCCTTCGCCGAACGGCACGGAGTGCGGGTCCTGCTGGAGACACACGACTCGCACCGGACCGGATCCGCCGTCGCGCGGGTGCTGGACCGCGTCGCGCAGTGCGGCGCAGGCGCACTGTGGGACGTACTGCACACCTGGCTCGGCGGCGAGTCCCCGGCCGAATCGCGGCGGGCGCTGCACCGGCATCTGGGGTACGTACAGGTGAAGGACGTCGCCTCCGCGCAGGACCTGACCCCGCTCGGGCTCGGCGCCGGCGTGCTGCCGCTCGCCGAGGCCGTGGCCGCCCTACCGCCCGAAAGCTGGCTGTGCTGGGAGTACGAGAAGCGCTGGTATCCCGGCGCCGCCGAACTGTCCGGGCAGCTCGCACGGGGCCGGGAGCACCTGGCCCACCTGGCGGCCGGGGCGGCGACCGTCGCGGCCCCGGCCGCTCAGGCCGAGTAGGAGAGCCGGCCGCGATCGACGCCATGGCGGAAACCCAGCCCCAGGGCGTACCGCTCCAGCTCTTCGACCGCCGTCGCCACCAGCCGGTCCAGCTCCCCGCCCAGCGAACCGGCCACGTGCGGGGTGAGCAGCACGTTCGGAAGGTCGTACAGCGGCGAACCGGCGGGCAGCACCTCGGGCTCGGTGTGGTCGAGAACGGCGTGCAGCCGCCCCGCCACCAGCTCCTCGGTCAACGCCACGGTGTCGACGAGCGAGCCCCGTGCGGTGTTGACCAGAGTGGCACCGTCCGGCATCAGCGCCAGCCGGGCCGCGTCCAGCAGATGACGGGTCTGCGGGAGTGCGGGGGCGTGCAGGCTCACCACGTCGCTGCGGCGCAGCAGTTCGTCGAGCGCGCAGGCCTCGGCACCCAGGGCGGCGAGCTCCCCCGGGTCGGCGTACGGGTCGTGGACCAGTACCCGCAGGTCGAAGGGGCGCAGCAGTTCCATGACGCGTCGGCCGATGAGCGAGGCGCCGACGATGCCGACGGTGCGGTGGTGGTTGCCGACGGCCGGGTAGCGGCGCAGCAGGTCGATCGGCGCGCGCGCCGCCCGGTAGGCGTGGGCGGATTCCAGGACGCGCTTGTTGGTGAACAGGATCGCGGCGAGCGTGTACTCGGCCACCGGCACCGCATTGGCGGCCGCGGCGCTGGAGACCAGCAGCCCGCGCTCCCAGCAGGCCTCCGTGACGTGGTGTTTGACGCTCCCGGCGGCATGTACCACGGCGCGCAGCTGCGGCATCCGCTCCAGCGCCTCGGCATCCAGGGGCGGGCAGCCCCAGCCGGTGAACAGCACCTCCGCCTGCGCGAGACGGCGGCCGAGCCCGGGTTCGTCGGGCTCGTCATGGCGGAAGCCGGTCAGCAGCAGGTCGGGGTCCACGTCGGCGACCCGGAGGAGCTCGGGCAGCATCCGGCCGCTGAGGACGGCGGCCCGCGTGCCGGGACTCATGGCGAGGACGGTGACGGGGCGGCGCCGGGGGAGGAGACGGTGGGTCATTTGACGGCTCCTGCGCTGAGACCCGAACGCCAGCACCGCTGGAGGCTGAGGCAGGCCAGCGCGAGCGGGACGACGGCGACGAGTGAACCGGTGATCACCAGGGGATAGAGCTCGGGCTGCCGGTAGACACTGCGGTTCCCCATGAACAGGCCCCGGACGGCCGGCCGTGAAGGTGAACAGGAAGATGGTCACAAACCCCGGCCACGGCAGCGGGAACGACACGTGCGCGAACAGCCGCAGTTCACCCGCGCCGGCTGCGGCGGCGAGCCGTCGGCCGCCCCGGCCCCGCCCGGCCCCGCCTCTGTGCCGCACGCGGTGGCGAACAGGGCCGGGGAGGCGACCGAGCGATCAGGGCGGGGCGGGCACACGGGAGGAACGGTGGCTGCACGACATGGAGTGACTCCTGCGAACGACTTGCAAACGGCGCCGGACGGGAGAACGCGGCCCATCCTTCGCAGGAACGCGCACACCGTCAAGAGCGAATGCACAACTCGATCGGAACAATCAGTCCAGAGGGCTTGAGGCGTTCGTCATGAACGGATCATCAGGCGGGGCAGCAGTTCCAGATGCTGCCGCGACCCCTCCTCCCCGCCCTCACCCGCCGCCGTCAGCCGGTCGAGCAGCAGCCCCGCCGCCCGCGCCCCGACCTCGCGCTTGGCCGGCGCCACCGCCGACAGCGGTACGTCGGCCAGTCCCGCCACCTCGTCGTCGTACGTGATCACGGCGAGGTCCTCCGGCACCCGTACCCCGCGCGCCTGGAGCCGGGGGATCAGCATGATCGCGTCGGTGTCGCTGTGGATCAGGGCGGCGGTCACCCCACCCGCCGTCACCGCCCCGCACAGGTAGTCCAGCGTCCGCGCGAACAGGTCCGCGTCGGAGAACGGAACCGGCCCGGCGGGCGGCCACGGCGGCGCCGGCTCCAGGCCGAGGGCGGCCACCGCGGCCTCGTACCCGGCCCGCAGCCGCGCCGTCGTCGGCGTCGTCCGGCTGACCAGCGCGATCCGCCGGTGGCCCCGCTCCACCAGGTGCTGCACCGCCGTCGCCGCGCCGTGCGCAGGGTCGGAGGCCACCCGGTCCAGTGCCGCCGCCGGATGCCCGGGCGGCGCCCACCGCTCCACCAGCACCGTCGGAACCGGCAGCTCCGCGGTCCACGCCCCCTCGCCCGCGCCGGGGGAGCCGGCACCCCAGTTCGGGGTGAGCAGCAACCCGTCCGCCCCCGTGGACAGCAACCGGTCCGCCTGCGTCCGGTCCTCACCGGGCAGGTAGCGGGTCAGGCCCACGGTCAGCCGTGCACCCCGCGCCTCGACCACCTCGCGGGCCCCGCGCACGATGTCCGCGTAGTAGTACTCCGTGGTCGGCACCACCATCCCGATCACGAGGCCCCGTGCATCCGAGGGGGCCGCCGCCCAGCCCCCCGTCCCCGAATGCGCCGACGCCGCCACGGTCACCGAAGGAGAGGCACCGCCCGACGCGCCGCCCGATACAACGTCCGACATGCCCCCCGAAGCGCCCCCCGAAGCGCCGCCGGACGTACCGCCCGGCCCGCCCGTCTCCACCCGGCTGATCACCCCGTGCATCCGGTGGATCTCGCCCCGGGCCGCCATCGCCTCGATGTCGCGGTGCAGGGTGACCGGCGAAACACCCAGCTCCTGCGCCAGGTCCGCCACGCGCACACTGCCCCGCGCCCGGACGAGCGCGAGCACCCGCGCCTGACGCCGGTCCACATGTGGTCTCAAGATCTCCCCCGACGGCATCCGCGGTCCGTGGTCATCCGTGATCGCACCCGGTCCGCTCAGGGCGTTCCGCCATCGTAGAGAACCGAAGTGATCGATTCGATCGCTTCCGATCAACCGGTCATCGACGGCGTGGACGGACCGTGGCGGTCATATATTCGGTGGCGTCCGGCACCTCACGGCATCTCGACCTCTCTCGGGAGTCAGCGCATGCTCACGTACGACCAGGACGGATTCCGGCGCGCGGGGCGCCCCCACCGCATCGTCTCGGGGGCCCTGCACTACTTCCGGGTCCATCCGGACCTGTGGGAGGACCGGCTGCGGCGGCTGCGCGCCCTCGGTGCCAACACGGTCGACACGTACGTCCCCTGGAACTTCCACGAGACCGCCCCGGGGAAGGGCGACTTCACCGGCGGCCGCGACCTCGGCCGCTTCCTGCGCACCGCGCAGGACCTCGGGCTCGACGCCATCGTCCGCCCCGGCCCGTACATCTGCGCCGAATGGGACTTCGGCGGCCTGCCCGCCCGGCTCCTCGCCGTCGACGGACTCCACCTGCGCTGCTCCGACCCCCGCTTCGAGGCGGAGGTGGACGGCTGGTTCGACCTCGTCGCCCCCGAACTGCTGCCGCTGCTCGCGAGCCGCGGCGGACCGGTCGTCGCCGTGCAGATCGAGAACGAGTACGGCTCGTACGGCGACGACACCCGCTACCGCGCCCACGTGGAACGGGCCCTGGTCGAACGCGGGGTGGACTGCCTCCTGTTCACCGCCGACGGCCCCGAGGACGCCATGCTCCAGGGCGGTACGCTCCCCGGCCGGCTCGCCACCGCCACCTTCGGAGCCCGCCCCGCCGAACGCCTGGCCCACCTGCGCCGCTACCAGCGGACCGGACCGCTCGCCGCCATGGAGTTCTGGATCGGCTGGTTCGACCACTGGGGCGAGGACCACCACGTCCGTGCCGTCGAGGACGCGGCCGCTTCTCTCGACGAGCTCCTCGCCACCGGAGCCTCCGTCAACCTCTACATGGCCCACGGCGGTACCAACTTCGGCTTCTGGGCGGGCGCCAACCACACCGGGTCCCGTCCCGGCGACCCCGGCTACGAGCCCACCGTCACCAGTTACGACTACGACGCCCCCATCGGGGAGGCCGGCGAACTCACCCCGAAGTTCCACGCGTTCCGGGAAGTCATCGGCAAGTACGTGCAGTTGCCCGACGGGCCGCTGCCGCAGCCGCCGCCCCGCATCACTCCGGCCCTCGCGGTCCCCGCCGGTACCGCCCTACTTTTGGACCAGCTGGGCCCGCTCGGCGGAGAGCCCGTACTGCGTCCCGCGCCCGAGTCCATGGAGAGGCTCGGCCAGGCCCACGGCATGATCCACTACCGCACCACCGTCACCGGGCCCCGCCCCGCCATGCCCGTCCGGATCGACGGCCTCGGCGACCGCGCGTACGTCTTCGCCGACGGCGAGCCCCTCGGCGTCATCGACCGCAACCGGCCCGACGAGGGGCCCGACCTGGCCGTCGGGGAGGCCGGTGTCGTGCTCGACGTCCTCGTCCGGGCCCAGGGGCGGGTCAACTACGGCCCGCTCCTCGACGACCGCAAGGGGATCTGGCGCGGCGTACGGCACGGCCACCAGCATCTGTTCGAGTGGGAGATCCGGCTGCTCCCGCTCGCCGACCTGACCGCCCTCACCTGGTCCTGCGACACCCCGGCCACCCGGGCGGCCCCGTCCGACCCGCCCACTCCGGCCACCCCGGCCACCCCGCCCGCCCCGCCCACCCCGGACGCTTCCGGCGCGGCCCGTCCGGTCTTCCACCGCTTCACCCACGCCCTCCCGGGCGCCCCCGCCGACGGGTTCGTCGACGTCTCCGGCTGGAGCACCGGTCTCTGCTGGCTGAACGGCTTCCTCCTCGGCCACTACGACACCCCGCGCGGTCCGCAGCGCACCCTCTACGCCCCGGCGCCCCTGTGGCGGACCGGCCGGAACGAGATCGTCCTGCTCGAACTGGAGCACCCGGGCGCCGACCTGCCGTTGCGCGACCGCCCCGACCTCGGCCGCCCGACCGTCGTCACCCTCCAGTGAACCCCCGCGCTCCCCGCCGCCCCTCCCCGTGAGAGAAGCTCTTCCCGTGAAGCGAACGAGCACCCGCCTGGCCGACGGCCGCGAGATCCTGTACTACGACGCCGACGACGGCGCGGCCCGCGCCGTCCCCGACACCCGCCCCCTCGACACCTCCGCCACCTCCTCCGAGGTGCGCCGCGACCCGCTGCTCGGCGACGCCGTCGTCATCGCCTCCCACCGCCAGGGACGCACCTACCACCCGCCCGCCGACGCCTGCCCGCTGTGCCCCTCCACCGAGGACCGGGCGAGCGAGATCCCGGCCCCCGACTACGACGTGGTCGTCTTCGAGAACCGGTTCCCCTCCCTCGCCGGCGACACCGGCCGCTGCGAGGTCATCTGCTTCACCCCCGACCACCGGACCTCCTTCGCCGAACTCGACGAGGAACGCGCCGCGCTCGTCCTGTCCGCGTGGACGGACCGCACCGCCGAGCTCTCCGCCCAGGCCGGAGTCCGTCAGGTCTACTGCTTCGAGAACAGGGGCGCCGAGATCGGCGTGACCCTCGCGCACCCGCACGGTCAGATCTACGCCTTCCCCTTCATCACCCCGCGCACCACCCGCATGCTCGCCACCGTCGCCGCCCACCGCGCCCGCACCGGCGGCAACCTCTTCGACGAAGTGCTCGCCGCCGAGCGCGCCGAGGGCACCCGCGTCGTCCTCGAAGGCGAGCACTGGACCGCCTTCGTCCCCTACGCCGCGCGCTGGCCGTACGAGGTCCACCTCTACCCGCACCGCCGCACCGCCGACCTGACCACGCTGGACGACGCGGCCCACGCCGAGTTCCCCCGCCTCTACCTGGAGCTGCTGCGGCGCTTCGACCGGCTGTTCGAGGCGCCCGGGCCCACCCCGTACATCTCCGCCTGGCACCAGGCGCCGGTCTCCGGGGACGGCCGGGCCGACTTCGCGCTCCACCTGGAGCTCTTCACGGTGCGCCGCACCGCTGACAAGCTCAAGTACCTGGCGGGCACCGAATCCGGGATGGAGGCCTACATGAACGACGTCCGGCCCGAGGACGCGGCCGCGCGGCTGCGGGAAGTGGCGAGCCGATGACGGGCGCCGAGCCGGTGGACGAAACACCGCGTACGGAGGGCGGCGAGCCGGCACGCCGGACCGCCGACGGGTTCCGACGGCTGTACGGGTCCCCGCCCGAAGGGGTCTGGGCGGCGCCGGGCCGGGTCAACCTGATCGGCGAACACACCGACTACAACGACGGCTTCGCCCTGCCCTTCGCGCTGCCGCAGCGCACGGAGGTGGCCGCCGCCCGGCGCGCCGACCGCCTCGCGCCGCCGCCCCGCCCACGCCCCGCTCCTGCTCGCCCCCCCCGCCCGCGGCTGTGTCGTCGGGTCGCGGCAGCGAGCGGGCCGGCTCGAGCCCGGGGTGCCATTGCCGGGCGAAGGTGGAAAGAGACTGACCGGCGTCGGCCGCCTGACGGTAGATCGTTTCGGCCCCTTCC
>LJCW01000019.1 GCA_001298555.1 Actinobacteria bacterium OV450 | reverse complement strand
GCCGCACCGGGCGCACCGGGCGCACCGGGCGACGCGAAGCCGCCGGCCGGCCGTGGCGCGCGGCGGGGCGGGTGAACGGGGGGACTACTGCGTCGCCTGCGCCGGTTCGGGCGGTACGGCCGGCCGGGCCGACTCCAGCAGGTACGGTACGTCGATCACCGCCACCCCCGGGGTGAACAGCAGCCGGGCCTTGAGCCGGAGCGCGTTCTGGTTGTGCAGGGGCTGCTCCCACCAGTGCCCCACCACGTACTCGGGGATCACCACGGAGAGCACGTCCGTGCCCTCGGCGGCGGCCAGTTCCTGCACGTGGGCGAGGACGGGCCCGACCACCTCCCGGTACGGGGAGTGCATGATCTTCAGCGGGACGCCCGGGTCGTGCTCCGCCCAGGCCTCGCGCAGCCGGCGCGCGTCCTCCTCGTCGGCCGCGACGGTCACGGCGGTCAGGGTGTCCGGGCGCAGTCCCTGTGCATAGCCGAGCGCCTTCAGGGTGGGGGCGTGCACGTTGGCGACCAGGACGAGTACGTGGTGGCGGGAGGGTCTGCGCGGTCTGATCCCGGGGGCGACGGCGACCTGGGCGGAGACCCGGTCGTAGTGGCGGCGGACGCCCTTCATGCCGAGGAACAGCACCGGCATCGCGATGACGACCAGCCAGGCGCCGTGGGTGAACTTGGTGACCAGGACGATGACGAGGACGACGGCGGTCAGGGTGGCGCCGACCGCGTTGATCGCCAGCCTGCGGTGGATGTGGATGCGCTGGTCCCGGGGGGTGTCCGGGGCGGCGAGTTCCCGTCGCCAGTGCCGGACCATGCCCGCCTGGGAGAGGGTGAAGGAGACGAAGACGCCGATGATGTAGAGCTGGATGAGGCGGGTCAGCTGGGCGTCGAAGGCCACGATGAGGGCGACGGCGGTGAGGGCGAGCAGCACGATGCCGTTGGAGTAGACGAGCCGGTCGCCGCGGTTGAAGAGCTGGCGGGGCGCGTACCGGTCCCTGGCCAGGATGGAGGCGAGCATCGGGAAGCCGTTGAAGGCGGTGTTCGCGGCGAGGATCAGCACGCCCGCGGTGACGGCCTGGAGCAGGTAGAAGAGGAAGTGCCAGTTCCCGAAGGTGGCGCGGCCGATCTGGGCGAGCGCGGTGGACATCGGGGTGCCGGGCGGCAGGCCCAGTTCCGTCGGGTCGGCGGCGACGTGCACCTCGTACACCATGGCGAGGACGGTGATGCCGAGGAACATGGTCACCGACAGGGCGCCCATCGCGGCCAGGGTGTTCGCGGCGTTGCGGCTCTTGGGCTTGCGGAAGGCGGGCACGCCGTTGCTGATCGCCTCGACGCCGGTGAGGGCCGTACAGCCGGAGGCGAAGGCCCGCATGGCCAGGAGGACCAGGCCGAGGCCGGTGAACGTGCCCTCGGGCGTGATCGGGAGGTCGGCGGATTCGGCGTGGACGGTCTCGCCGGTGGCGAGCCGGACCGCCGCCACGGCGAACATGAGGTAGATGACGAGGACGAAGCCGTAGGTCGGTACGGCGAAGATGCGTCCCGACTCCCGTACGCCGCGCAGATTCATCAGCATCAGCAGCACCACGAACCCCACTGACAGCGCGACTTCGTGGTCACTGAGGGAGGGAACGGCCGAGGTGATCGCATCGACGCCGGAGACGACGGAGACGGCGACGGTCAGCACGTAGTCGACGAGCAGTGCGCTGGCGGCCGTCAGGGCGGCGGTCTGGCCGAGGTTCTCGGAGCTGACGACGTAGGCACCGCCGCCGCCGGGATAAGCGTGGCAGGTCTGCCGGTAGGAGGCGACGACCACGATCATCAGGAAGACGATGGCGGCGGCCGCGTACCAGGCGAGGTGGAGCAGCGTGACACCGCCGAGGGCGAGGATCAGCAGGATCTCCTCGGTGGCGTAGGCCACGGAGGAGAGCGGGTCACTGCAGAAGATCGGCAGCGCGAGCCGTTTGGGCAACAGGGTCTCGCCCAGTCGTGCGGTGTCGAGCGGTTCACCCACCAGCACGCGCTTCAGATTGATACGCCTCATCCCGGCATGATCGTGCATATTTCATGCACTATGTTCCTTTTTGAGGCTGTGTCATAGCGCCGACCCGGCCAGTTCCTCGGCCCGGTGAGCCAGCCACAGGTCGTGGCGGGCGCTCGGCGACTGCAGCAGCGAACGCTCCAGCACGGCTTCGATCCGGGTCAGCCGCTTGCGGGTGCCGGGCACCGAGATGCCGAGTGCGGCCGCCGCCGGAACCAGGTGGGCGTCGTTGCGCAGCCAGGCCCGCACGGTGTCGCGGGCGCCGGGCGGCGCGTCCGGCCCGGTCAGCGGCTCCAGGTGGGCGCGGGCCCAGCTCGCCAGGTCGGGGTGGCTCAGTACGGCGTCCAGCCCACCCGGACCGTTCGGACCGCCGGCCGCGCCGCCCGGGGAGTTGTCCGCCCCGCCCGGGGTCAGCCGCAGCGCGAGCGAGAGCGCCGCCTGTTCGGGCAGCCTGGCGAGGTCCGTGCCGAGCACCGACTCGATCAGGCGCAGCCGACTGGCCAGGGTGTTGCGGTGGACCTTCAGCAGCCGCGTCGCGTGCGGGCCGAAGTTCAGCCAGGCGTGGGCGGTGGCCCGCAGCTCCTGTGCGCCGGGGTCCTGCGGGCGGCGAGGCTCGTACGCGTGCAGGGGCGCGAGCAGCGTCTCGGCCCAGCGGCTGCCCGCCGCGTGCGCGGCCAGCTCCAGCTCCGGCCCGGGGCCGAAGCGGGCGTGCCGTCCGGCGCGGCCGCGGGCGACGGCCAGGGCGTGGAAGGCCTGGGTGTAGGCGGCCGGGGCCTCGCGCAGCCGCAGGTGCCCGCTGGCCCCGACCGCGCGGTCCCGGGCCTGCCCCACCAGTGCCTCGGCGAGGGGGTCGTGCCCGCCACCGGCACCGGCCGGGCCGGCGGGGACCAGGGCGATGAGGTGGCGCACGTACACCGGGCAGCGCACGGTCCAGGCCCGGCCGCCCGTCAGCTCCGCGAAGAGCCGGGCCACCTCACCGCGCGCCCCGGCCCGGCATTCCACGACGTACATCCGCATCGGATCGGGCAGCGAAGGGCTCAGCGCCTCGGCGATCTGGTGGGCGGTGGAGAGCCCGCCGTTCATCAGCAGGTGCAGGACGGCCTCGCGGGCCCGCGATTCGGCGCGCTCGGCCCGCTCCTCGCGCCGCTCGGCCTCCTCGGCGCGCAGGACGAGGGCCAGCACCGCGGCGGCGTCCCCGAGGAGCGCGGACGCCCCGGGACGGTGCGGCAGGTCGAGTACCGCGGCCAGGGCGCGGCTCCCGTCCAGTGCGAACAGCAGCGCGGCCGAACGCTCGCCGTGCAGGACGGCCGAGCGCACGCCGCGGGCGCTCAGCTCCGCGGACCCGCGGACGGCGAGTTCCGGACCGGCCGCACCCCCGGCCCCGACCACGCCGGTCCAGCCGCCCAGCCGGGCGGCGAGCCACTCCAGGACCGCGGCCGAGCCGCCGGAGTGGGCGAGCCGGTGCAGCTTGAGGACGTCCTCGGACCGGCTGCGGGAGCGGTCCGAGGACGACGGCGCCGCCGCGGGCGGGATCGGTTGGTGCGAGATGACGGGCTCCCTCCGGTCCGGGTCGCTTCCGCGCTCGGTCACGCGGCGCACACACTGTGCCCAGTGTTACCCGTACCGCCCGGTCGCTGTGCAGGGCGGACCCTGCGGACCGGCCGGCGCCCGCCTACGTTTGACCACGAGCGGTCGGGCCCCGGCATCGACGGGGGAGTCGCCGGGGCCCCTCTCGCTCACATCCGGGCGGCCGCGCTGCGGATGGCCTCACGGATGCGGAAGTAGGTGCCGCAGCGGCAGATGTTGGCGATCGCGTCGATGTCCTCGTCGGTGGGCGTGCGCGTCCGCTCGAGCAGGGCGACCGCGGCCATGATCTGGCCGGGCTGGCAGAAGCCGCACTGGGAGACGTCCTGTTCGAGCCAGGCCTCCTGCACGGGGTGCAGCTCGTCACCGTTCGCCAGGCCCTCGATGGTGGTCACGGTCTTCCCGCGGCACGCGGAGACGGGCACCACGCACGGGCGGATGTCCGCCCCGTCGAGATGGCTGGTGCAGGCCTTGCAGACGTCGACGCCGCAGCCGTACTTGGGGCCGCGCACGCCGAGCAGGTCGCGCAGGACCCACAGCAGGGGCAGATCGTCGGGCGCGTCCACGGTGACGCTCCGCCCGTTGACGGTGAAGGTGTGCGAGGGCACGGCGGACTCTCCTGAACCGGGCTGTCGGCTAGCGGGGGTAGGGGGTGAAGTCGACGTCGAAGTCGAGGGGGAAGCTGCGCGGCTTGGCACCGGTGGCCCTGGCCCAGGCGTTGGCGATCGCGCCGACCGCCGCGGGGACGCCGAGCTCGCCCGCGCCACCGGGCTCCTCACCGGTGGCCGGCAGCACGAAGACCCGTACGTCGCGCGGGGTGTCGCGCTGCCGCGCCCAGTGGAACTGGCTGTAACTGCCCTCCAGCGGCAGCCCCTTGTCGAGGTGGAGCCCGGCCTTCAGGGTGGTGGAGATCGCGTCGGTGAGGCCGCCGATCATCTGGGCCTCCAGTCCGCGCGGGTTGACGGGCAGGCCCACGTCGACGGCGATGACGGCCTTGGTGACGCGGACGTGCTCCCGGTCGCGGGCGTCGATCTCGACGAGGCAGGCGGTACGGGACTTGTACTCCTCGTGGAAGGCGATGCCCTGCGCGCAGCCCACCGGCATCGGCCGTCCCCACTCCCCCTGCGTCGCCGCCTTGTCCAGCACGGCGCGCTGGGCGTCGGTCTTCAGGAAGGTGCGCCGGAACCGGTACGGGTCCTTGCCGGTCCGCGCGGCGAGTTCGTCGACCACGATCTCCTCGGCGCCCCGGGTGTTGGCGGAGTACACCGAGCGCCAGGACCCCGTCGGGATGCCGGTGGGCACCTCGCTCAGTCCGTGGGTGGTGAGCCCGAAGTGGTAGGGGGACTTGATCGTCGTGTGGAAGAGGGTCTGCGCGAGGGTGGCGTTGCCGATGCCGGGCGGGAGACCGGCCGCGGTGGCGGTGATGATCTCGCCGAGCCCGTGCCGGAAGTCGGTCTCGGCGGCGGCCACCCGGTGCTCGAACGAGAGCACCTCGCCCAGCAGATGGGTGGCGCGGATCTTGTGGTGCGTGGCGGGGCGCATCCGGCCGTGCCGGGTGTCGTCGACGCGGGTCCACATCAGCCGTACGGGACGGCCGCAGGCCTTGGAGACGCGGGCCGCCTCCAGCGCCGCGTCGAAGAAGAGCCGCCGGCCGAAGGAGCCGCCGGCCTGGACGACGTGCACCGTGACCTTGTCGAGCGGCAGCCCGAGGTCGGCGGCGATCGTCTCGCGCGCCACGATCGGGGATTTGAGCCCGGACCAGATCTCGGCGCGGTCCTCCCGTACGTCGGCCACGGCGGAGTTGGTCTCCATGGGGGCGTGGCTGACGAACGCGAAGTCGAACTCGGCGTCCACGTAGGGGGTGAGCAGCGGCGGTACGAGCAGCGGCGGGGTGGCGGCGCGCAGTGCGGCGCGGATCTCCGCGTCCGAGAGCCGGTCCGCGGGACCCGGCCCCCAGGTGACCTGGAGGGCGGCCCTGGCGTCGAGGGCCTGGCCGAAGGTCTCGGCGACGACGGCGACCCCGGTCGGGACGGTGACCACGCGCAGGACGCCGGGCATGGCGCGGACGGCGGCCAGGTTGGCGACGGACGTGACGCTCCCGCCGAGGGTGGGCGGGCGGCGGACCACGCAGGGTTTGGCGCCGGGCACGTCGAGGTCCAGTGTGTACTGCTGGGCGCCGGTCACCATGGCGCGGGCGTCGATCCGGCCGGTGGCCCTGCCGACGAGGGTGTGCGTCGACGCCTTCTTCGGGGCGGCGCCGAGGACGGTCAGGGCGGGGTCGGCGGCGGCCGCGGCGAGGCCGCCGTAGTCGGCGGTGCGGCCGTCGGGGGCCCGTACGGCGCCGTCGGCGGTGGTCAGCGAGGAGGCGGCGAGGTTCCACCTGCGGGCGGCCGCGGCGACCAGACGGGCGCGGGCGGTGGCGGCGGTCTGCCGGACGGGGCCGTAGAGGGAGCGGACGGAGTTGGAGCTCCCGGTGAGCTGGTTGAACAGCAACTCCGGCCGCGCGTCGTCGAGTTCCACGCGGACGGAGGCCAGCGGCACGTCGAGCTCCTCCGCGACGAGCATGGCGACGGCGGTGGTGAGGCCCTGGCCGACCTCCTCGCGCGGCAGCCGGAAGCGGACGGTGCCGTCCGTCTCCACGGACAGCGCCAGCAGGGCGGAGGTCGGTGCGCCCGCCAGGATGAACAGGTCGCCGAGGTCGACCAGATCGGCCGGAGCGGGCAGGGTCGGGACCACGGCGTGGGCGGACTGCGGGGCGAGGGCGTCGGCGCCGGCCCGGGTGACGAGGGCGAGCGTCGGCGCCGCGACGAGGTGCGTGAGGAAGGAGCGGCGGCTCTGCCCGGTCATGTTGCTGTGTCCCCGCCCCTGCGCGGACCCGCCTTCGCGGGCCTCACCGACTCGTTACCGGCACGTAGCGTAGCGATCGCCGGGTGAGCTGGGAAGCGGGGCGGCCGTCACTGCCGTGCGCGGACGGGGTCCTTCGTTCGGGGGTTCCCCCGGCGGGGCGTTGATCCGGCCGGAGTGCCGCTTTTGCGGCCGGAGGACTCGTACGCCTCGCCCGTACGATCGATCCGCCTCCTCCGGAGGGCCGGTTTCCGGCCGCGGGAGGACGATGGGAAGGAGCGGCGCCACGCCGGCAGCCGCATGCGCCGAAACGCAGGAGGAGGTGTGCGGCGGTGACGATGTACATGGACGTCCACCACGGCATGAAGGGCATCACGGAAGCCGAGCTGATGGCCGCCCACAACGCGGACCTGGCGATCGAGGGCGACGAGAAGGTGCACTTCGAGCGTGCCTGGGCCGACCCCGTGTCCGGCACGGTGTACTGCCTGTCCGAGGCGCCCTCGGCGGAGGCGGTCATGCGGATCCACGAGCGCACCGGACACCCGGCCAGCGAGATCCACGCGGTGCCGATCGTCGTGTGACACCGGGGACGATTCCGGACAGCCCTTCCGGGCCGGCCCGGAAGGGCTGTCCGGAATCGTTCGTACAGGCAGAGCGGGGCCGGGGAGGCCCTTGGCATATGCCCGAAGCAAGGCCTTTACGGATGTTGCCAAACGCCTTACGGGCCGTCGCGGCCTGTGCAACAGTCGTAACCGGTCCTTCCTTCAGACGTTGGCCGTACCGCGCCGCCTGTATCGGAGTTCTCATGCCGTCCCACCTCTTCGCGGACCGTCCCGCGCAGCCGCCCGAGCCGGGGTCGGTGGACGCACTGATCTCGCAGACCCGGCGACTGCGCGGCGAGGTGGACGCGGTGCGCCGTGACACCGTCGTGGACGACGACGACGCCCAGGGCCGCTGGCAGCGCGCCCTGTGCGACCTAGCCGTCCACCAGCTCGACGACCTGGGCGAACACCTGGGCCAGCTCAAGGAAGGCCTGCCCGCCGCCCCCGATCTGAGGGAGCTCCCCGACGACGCCGGGACGGACGCCGGGCCCGAGGCGCAGCAGATGCGCGTCGGCAGCGCCGAGTGGAACCTGCTCACCGACGAGGTCAACTGGTCCGAGGAGCTCTTCCAGATCTTCGGCCGCTCGCCCGAGGCCGGCCCGCTGCCCCTCGACGAACTCGGGTCCACCCTCTTCTCCGAGGACCAGCCGCTGCTCACCTCCATGGTGACGGCCTGTCTGGTCGACGGGAGACCGATCGACGGCGAGTTCCGCATCGTCCGGGCCGACGGCTGCGTCCGGACGCTGCACATGCGAGGCGAGCCGGTACTCGACTCCGACGGTTGCACGGCCTCCATGTGGGCCGTGTTCCGGGACGTGAGTGAACTGCGCCGGAGCCAGCGCGCCGTGCGGGAGTCCCGTGACTCGCTGCAGCGCCGGCAGGAGATCGCGCAGACCGAGCACCGGCTGGCGGTCGAGCTGCAGGAAGCCGTGCTCCCCCCGTGGCGCGGCTCCCTGCGGTTCCCGCACCACACCACCGGCGCCCTCGACGTCGCCGCGCACTATCTGCCCGCGGCGACGAGCGCGCTGATCGGCGGGGACTGGTATGACGCGCTGGACCTGCCCGACGGACGCTCGCTGCTGACCGTCGGCGACCTGACCGGGCACGGTGTCACGGCCACCTCCGGGATGGCGATGATGCTCGGCGCCCTGCGCGGCATGGCCATGGCCGGGATCGAGCCGGGCCCGCTGATGGGCTGGCTCAACCAGCTGCTGGAGGCCTCCGTACAGCCCGCGCTCGGCTCGGCCGTCTGCTGCCGTTACGATCCCGCGCGCCGCGTACTGTCCTGGGCGCAGGCGGGCCACTCCGCCCCGCTGCTGTTCCGCGGCGGCTCCGGCCGCTCCGGCCAGCCGCCGGAGGGCGTGCTGCTGGGCGCGACCTCCGGGGCGGTGTACGGGCAGGCCGAGGAACGGCTGCAACCCGGCGACGTGTTGGTCCTGCGCACGGACGGACTGACCCCGTGCAGCATCGAGTTCAGCCGGGCGGACGGCACTGAGCGGCTGCTGGCCCTCGCGCCGCGGTTCACGGCCGCGGGGTCGGCGCAGGACTGCGTGCGGATGGTGGTCGAGGAGTTCGGCGAAGGTGAACGCGAGGACGACGCCTGCGTCCTGGTGGCCAGGGTCGGGGGCTGAGCTCCCGCGACGGGCCGACGGGTACCGCTTCAGGGCCGCGCCGCACGGCGCGGCCTTTCTCGTCCGGGCACGGGGGCGTCCCGTGCGACTGCGGATGGCGCTGGGGACGACGGCGCGGATGCCCGTCCGGGGTTCCCGCGCAAGGCCTAGACGGTGCGCTGCGACGGGCTGTTGGGCAGGGCCAGCTCGATCTCCGCGCGCAGGTCCTCGATCCGTGCGTACCCGGCGTACTGGCCGGTCAGCCGGTACATCTCGCGCAGCCGGTCCCAGGTCCGGTGCGAGGAGGTCTCGTTCATCGAGACCAGCGCGAGCCGCGCATAGCGGTCGGCCTGCTCCGGATCGTCGGCGATGAAGCAGGCGGACGCCATGGAGATGTAGTCGAAGATCTGCGAGCGCTGGTGACCGCCGGACCGCAGCCGCAACGCCTCCCGGGCGTGCCGCTGGGCGATCGGCGCGACCGAGGGGTCGTGTTCGGCGAGGGTGCGGAAGGCCAGGGCCTGCATGCCGTGCAGGTCCGCCTCGTCGAAGTTCTGCATCCACGAGGGCGGGGGGACGTCACCGCGGTCCGAGACGAACAGGTCCTCGGCCTCGCCGAGGGTGCGGCGCATGGCCTGGCCCTTGCCCATCGCCGCCTGCGCCCAGGCCTCGATGGTGTGCAGCATGGCGCGGGTGCGGGGCAGGGTCTGCTCGCCGGAGCCGGACTTCGCCAGCTTCATCAGATCCAGGGCCTCGTGCGGCTTGCCCAGGTGGACCATCTGGCGGGCCGCCCGGGACAGCGCCTCGCCGGCCCGCGGCCGGTCCCCGCCTTCGCGGGCCGCGTGTGCGGCGATGACGAAGTACTTCTGCGCGGTGGGTTCGAGCCCCACGTCGTGGGACATCCAGCCGGCGAGCACCGCCAGGTTGGCCGCCACCCCCCACAGCCGCCGCTGGAGGTGGTCGGGGTGGTGGTAGGCGAGCATGCCGCCCACCTCGTTGAGCTGGCCGACCACGGCCTTGCGCTGGAGTCCGCCCCCCCGGGAGGCGTCCCAGGCGCGGAAGACCTCCACGGAGCGCTCCAGCGCCTCGATCTCCTGGGAGCCGATCGGGGCGGCCTCGTAGCGGTCGTAGCCGATCGGGTCGGCCTGGAAGGAGTCACCGAAGCCCTGCGGGGGTTTGGCGGGGGCGGGATCGGTGTGGAGCCAGTCGTTCATGGCGTGGGCGAGGGCGGAGCCTGCGGTGAGCGCGACACCCGCGCCCATCAGACCGCGTCGGTTGAGCATGAGGTCCATTCCCGTGAATTCGGTGAGGACCGCGGCTGTGCGTTCGGGCGCCCAGGGCATTCCGTCGGGGTTCTCCTTCGCCCCGTCCGGCTGCCGTTTCGTGGTGCGCCGCTGCCGTACGAACCCGAGGTCCTCGATGGTCACGACACGACCGAGCCGCTCGGTGAACAGGGCTGCCAGTACGGTGGGCACCGGTTCGCGCGGGGTCTCCCCCATGTCGATCCAGCGCCGTACCCGCGAGGTGTCGGTGGCCAGCTGGTGGTGGCCCATGGCCGCCGCCTGCCGGTTCACCATCCTCGCCAGCTCGCCCTTCGACCAGCCGGCCAGGCCGAACAAGTCGTTCAGGCGGGTGTTTGGCCCTTTGCTCACGTCAAGCCCCCAGGTTCTCGGCTGAATTGACAGTAGCCCTCCGTCAGAGGCCCCGTGCATATTCGCCAGGCTTCGCCAGGGCACGCTTCGTGGTCCGCCACCCACGGCCGGGTGTCAGGTAGGAATGCGCCTCCCCGACCCGGTCTCCGGGCGGAACTCCCCAGGGTGAAGTACGGGACCGGCGGGGTGGCGTACGCAACTCGTCGGCGCACGAAGGGATCCGTAACGCCATGTACGCAGCAACGTCCTCCGTGTCCGCCCCGGTCCGGCCGCACCGCACGCTCCAGGCTGGCGGCGGCCCCTACCTCGACCCCGGCCGCCAGGCGGCCCCGGCGCAGGGCGCCGTACGGGCGCGGCGGATGCCGGGGGCCGGATCGCAGCCGCTCAGCGGCAGAATCGACCTCTCGGGGCCGCAGGGCGCGCAGCTGCGCACCGCGCTCGCCTCGGTGCAGCGGATCTGCCCGGAGTTCGCGCCGGTGCAGGTGCTGCGGCGCAGCGGCCGATCGGTCCTTCTGGTCGGGACGACGGGACGGATGACCGCCGTCGCGAAGGTTTTACTGGACCACTCGCCGGAATGGCGCGAGCGGTACCGGCACGAAATAGCTGCGTACCGGACGTTCGTCCGGCACCGCCCGCCGGTCCGGGTGCCGCGGCTCGTCGCCGCGGACCCCGAGAACTGCACGCTGGTGGTCGAACGGATGGCGGGCCGGGTCGCGGCATTGCAGCGGCACCCCGTGGAGGCTCCGCCGCGGGCCGACGTACGGGCCGCGCTGGGGGCGGTGTGCCGGGTGAACCAGTGGCGTCCGCCGGCCGATCTGTTCGGGGACCCGCTGAACTACGCGCAGCGGGTGGCGCGGTACCACGAGCTGGGGCTGCTCACCGACCGGGATCTGGGTGATCTGCAGAAGCTGCTGTGCGGGCTGAAACTCGCGGGCGTACAGCGGCAGTTCAACCACGGGGACGCCCTCCTGTCGAACCTGCTGCTGTCCCCCGCGGGGCCGGTGCTGCTCGACTGGGAGCACGCGGGCTGGTATCTGCCCGGGTACGACCTGGCCACGCTGTGGACGGTACTGGGCGACGCCCCGGCCGCCCGCAGCCAGATCAGCCGGCTCGCCCAGTCGGCGGGTCCCGCGTCGCGGGACGCGTTCCTGGTCAACCTGATGCTGGTGCTGACCCGGGAGATCCGGATGTGTGAGACGGCGGTCCAGCGCTCCATGCTGGCGACCGCCCCGAGCCAGCCCCTGCCGGCGGGCGCGCTGTCCTCCGGCGAGGAGCAGCGGCTGCTGCTCCGCCGGCTGCACGACGACTGCGGCATGGCCCGCAGGGCGGTACGCGCGGCGGTCGGAACCCGCTGACCCGGCGGTCCGTACCCCGTACGAAAATCCCGTGCCGTACGCACTTGATGTGCGTGCCACGGGATTTCGTGCGTTCAGGGCCGTCTCGCCACCCCTGCGCATGTCTTGACATCACATGATCCCCCGAACACCTTTTCTGACTTGGCATCAGAATCCCTGGAGCCGCCGTCCCCGCCGTCCCCACTCCGCTGGAGCCCGCCCATGTCCGCAAACGCCGAGTCCGCATGCCCTCCTTCTCCTTCCCGCCGTACGGTCCTCGCCGGAGCCGGCGCGGGGGTGCTCGCCGCGGCCGTGCTGCCGCCGGCCGGAGCCCGGGCCGACGCGGGGGTTCCGCTCGGTGAGTACGACGTCGTGGTGGTCGGGTCCGGGGCGTCCGGGATGACGGCCGCGCTCACCGCCGCCAAGCGGGGTCTGAGCGTCCTGGTCGTCGAGAAGGCACCGACGTTCGGCGGTTCGGCGGCGCGCTCCGGGGCCGGGATCTGGCTGCCGAACAACTCGGTGATCCTGGCGGCGGGGGTACCGGACACCCCCCAGAAGGCGGCCGCCTACCTGGCGGCGGTGGTCGGCGACGGCTCCCCGGCGGACCGGCAGGCGGCCTTCCTCGCGAACGGTCCGCGGATGCTGGACTTCGTGATGGCCAACAGCCCGCTGCGGTTCCGGTACATGGACGGGTACAGCGACTACTACCCGAACCTGCCGGGCGGGATGCCGAACGGCCGGTCCATCGAGCCCGACCAGATCGACGGCAACATCCTGGGCGCCGAACTGGCCCGGCTGAACCCGGCGTACATGCCGGTGCCGGCCGGGATGGTGGTGTTCAGCCAGGACTACAAGTGGCTGAACCTGGCCGCCGTGAACGCCAGGGGCCTGGCGGTGTCCACCGAGTGCCTGGCGCGCGGCACCAAGGCCGCGCTGTGCGGGCAGAAGCCGCTCACGATGGGCCAGGCGCTGGCGGCCGGTCTGCGGGCCGGGCTGATGCAGGCGGGCGTGCCGGTGTGGCTGAACAGCCCGCTGGTCGACCTGGTGCAGGAGGCGGGCGCCGTCACCGGCGTGGTGGTGGAGAAGGACGGCGCGCGGGGTGTCGTACGGGCCCGCAGGGGCGTGGTCGTCGGCTCGGGCGGGTTCGAGCACAACGCCCAGATGCGGGCGCAGTACCAGCAGCAGCCCATCGGCACCCAGTGGTCGGTGGGCGCCAAGGAGAACACCGGCGACGGGATCCGGGCGGGGCAGCGGGCCGGGGCGGCGCTGGCCCTGATGGAGGACGCCTGGTGGGGGCCGTCCATCCCGCTGCCGGGCGAGCCGTACTTCTGCCTGGCCGAGCGGACCCTGCCCGGCGGGCTGATCGTCAACGGCAACGGAGCCCGCTTCGTCAACGAGGCGGCCCCGTATAGCGATGTGGTGCACGTGATGTACGAGAAGGACCGTGGGGCGGTCGGCTCGCACATTCCGGCCTGGCTGATCGTGGACCAGAACTACCGCAACAAGTACCTGTTCAAGGACGTCCTGCCGACGATCTTCTTCCCGGACGCCTGGTACGAGGCGGGGGCGGCGAAGAAGGCGTGGACCTGGGACGCGCTGGCCGGGCAGATCGGGGTGCCGGCGGGGGCCCTGCGCGCCACCCTCAACCGGTTCAACGCACAGGCGTGGAACGGGACGGACCCCGACTTCCACCGGGGCGACACGGCGTACGACCACTACTACACGGACCCGGCGGTGCAGCCGAACTCGTGCCTGGCCCCCGTCTGGGCCCCGCCGTTCTACGCCTTCAAGATCGTGCCGGGTGACCTGGGCACGAAGGGCGGGATCGTCACGGACGCCCGGGCCCGTGCCCTGCGGCCGGACGGGTCGGTGATCCGGGGCCTGTGGGCCGCGGGCAACGCGAGCGCGGCGGTGATGGGCCACAGCTACGCGGGGGCGGGATCGACGATCGGTCCCGCGATGACGTTCGGCTACGTGGCGGCGAACGACATCGCGGACGCGTGACGTCTGGAGGGGCTGGGGCTCAGCCCTGCTGGAAGAGCTCGGCGGGGAGCGGCTTCAGGAGGGCGTACAGGTCGTCGGTGATGGGCCGGTCCCAGCTGGCGATGGTGACCAGCACGTTGTCGCTGCGGTCGAACTGCACGCAGCTGATCCGGCCCTCGGAGAGCTTGACCTTCCGGACGATCAGGAGGTTGTCACCCTGCATGACGGGGCAGTCCTCGATGCCGGTGACCTCGACTTCCTCGTCGTTCTCGAGGGCGTCGAGGAGCTGGGCCACCTCGAAGGGGACCTGGCCGTCGGCGAGCTCCCGGGCCGGGGAGCCCTCGGGGAGGTTGCCGATGATCATCGCGGGGCCGCGTCCGCCGAACAGGTCGTAGCGGAGAAAGACGCCCTGGCAGCTGCCGTCGGGCGCGGGCAGCAGCCCGGCCCCGAGATTGCCCGGCCAGTCCCCCGGGTCCATGGCCAGGACGTCGAAGTCCGGGCCGGCGGGTGTGGCGGCGCGGTTGCGGCGGAGGAAGGACATGCCGCCATGGTACGTGCCCGCCCGTGTTTTCCGGCCCCGGGCCCACCGCACCCGCCCCCGTGGCCGAACCGGCCCGCCGGGCGGCCGGGTCCGGGGAGAGGCCGGGCGAGGGACCGGTCGGTCGGGCCGGGCAGCGGGACCGGGCGGCGGTCACACCGGCGGGACCAGGGTGAAGTAGTGCGGCAGCAGCTCCGCGTCGCCCGTGACGCGCAGGGCGGACGCCGGGATCCGCCGCCAGAGGAACAGCATCAGGTCCGAGGCCGTGCCCGCGGCCTCCACGTCCACCGTGCCGGTGGCCCCGTGCTCCACCTGGACCAGGTCCCCGGAGAACGTGACGGTCCAGGACCCGGGTCCGTCCGTCCGCCGGAAGCGGTACCGCTCGCCCGCCCCGGCCCGGCCCCCGGCGGCGGCCCGCCGGAACGGGGCCATCGTCTCGAAGGTCTGCGGGACCGCGTCCGCCGCGATCACCGCGTCGACCGGCTGCGGAGCCCCGGTCGCCGACTGGGCGTCCCACCGGTGCACGGCCAGCTCGAGGGTCTGCATGCGCAGCCAGAAGCCGCTCGTGCGGTCCGTGGAGTCCGCCGCCCACGTCCACACCGGCACGTCCGGCCCGAGCTCCCGGAAGAGGGCTTCCAGCCGCCGCGCGCCCTGCTCGAACCACTCCGTCAGCGCCGGCGGCACCGGTCCCCGGTTCGGTACGCCCTCCGGCTTCGGCCAGGCCGCCCGTACCGCCGGGTCCTGCGGGATGTCGTAGATGGTGGGATCGGTGTGGTCGGGGGCCTCGGAGAGGCGCTCGCGCAGGATGCGGGCCACGAACCGGTGCACCGAGCCCAGGTGCCCGACCAGGTCGGCGACCGACCACCCGGGGCAGGACGGCACCAGCGGGACCGGGGTGTCGCCGGCGTCGTCGATCGCGCGCCGGACGGCCTTCTCGAAGGCCGCCGTCTCGTTGCGGAAACGGGAGAGCCTCGTCGAGTGTTCGATGGGGTCCATGGGTCCACCCTGCCCCCGCGGTCACCGCCCGTATCACCTTGAGCTGCGGGCGAACACCTCCAGCGCCTCGCGGAGACCGGTGCGGTCCGTGCCGAGTTTGCGGCAGACCGCCGACAGGCCCGGCCCGGACACCGCCGGGTCGCCTTCGGCGGCCCGCCGCGCCAGCCCGGCCTCTTCCTCCGTGAGGGCGCCTTCGGGGGCCGCGGCGCACGGCAGTCCCCCGCCGAGCGCGCGCACGGCGTCCACCGCGCTGCGCTCCAGGCCGTCGGCGCCGCACTCGCGGGCGGTCACCGCCGCCCTGGTCAGCAGGGCCGTGTCGCGCAGCTCGGTGCCCAGTGCGGTGAGGGCGAGCGCCAGCTCGTACCCCGCGGGTGACTCGGACAGCAGGGACACCGCTTCGGTCAGCAGCGCCGGACGCTCCCCCGGGGGTGCGACCTCCGCGGCGACCCGCAGCGCCTGGCCGATGCCCGAGGGGGCGCCGAAGGCCCGCGCCCGGCGGACCGCGCCGTCGGCCAGGCCGCGGGCCCGCTCGGGGTCCTCGGCCGCCAGGGCCCGGGCCAGGTGCAGCCGCCACGGGCACCAGGACGGGTTCTGGATGCCGCGTGGACTCAGCCTGCGGTCCACGGCCTCCAGTTCGGCCGCCGCCGCCTTCGTCTGGCCGCGGGCCAGCAGCAGTTCGGCGTACACGGTCTGGGAGTCGGGGAAGACCACCGCCGCCGGGAAGGACTCCCCGAACGCGTGCTCGCGCGCCAGCTCCCAGGCCTCGTCCACCCGTCCGCGGGCGAGCAGGGTCGTGGCGAGGATCGCGATGCTGTACCAGTGGACGGGCGTGCCGCGCCCGACGCGTTCGGCGAGCCGCAGCCCGGCCCGGGCCAGCTCCTCGGCGTCCGCGAGCAGCCCGCGCCGGTAGCGGATGTACGCGCGCAGGCTGTACGCGAAGGACAGGTGGGCCCCGCGCCAGCCCTGCCGCTCGAACTCGGCGGTGCCCGCCTCGAACAGCTCCTCCGCGCGGCCGGGCCGGTCCGCGTACATGTGGACCATGGCGGCGAGCACCGGCACCTCGAAGCCCCGGTCCTCGTACGCCCAGCTGAACTCCGTGCCCAGGGCCCGTGCGGCGTGGTGCAGGGCCGTGGCGACCGGCTCCCCGCGCAGGCAGGCGTCCCAGGCGCGCAGTCCGATGACGTACCGCTCGGTGAGGTCGCGGCCGGTCAGCCGGTCGGCGAGCCGGGCCAGCCGGCGCGAGCGCGCCGGGGAGTCGGGCTCGACGGCGTTGAACGCGTCCCACATGAACTGTTCGGACTGCAGGCGCAGCCGGGCCCGGACGTCCCGGGTGTACGGGATCTCCCGCGCGAGCGAGTCCGAGGCCTCGGCGAGGCGGTCGCTGTGGGCGAGGACCTGGGCGAGCCGGATGACGATGCCCTGGCGCAGTGCGGGGTCGTCGAAGGGCTCGGCGAGGGCGGCCCTCAGGTGGTTCACGGTGTTGGCGGGTTCGGTGAGCAGGGAGGCGCAGCCGAGCTCGTACAGCAGGGCGGCGCGTTCACCGAAGTCGGGGGGTTCGCGCAGGGCGCGTGCGAGCTGGCGGCGGGCGGCGTCCGGGGCGCCGGCCCGCAGGTTCTCGGCGGCGGCCTCGCGCAGGGTCCGTACCACCCAGGGGTCGTTCTCGGGGTGGGTCTCCAGCAGGTGGCGGGCGGCGGCGGAGGCGCCGAGCCCGGCGTCGACGACGGCCACGGCGGCCTGTCCGTGGAGGGCGACGCGCAGGGCGTCGGGGATGGCCCGGTAGAGGGCGGTGGCGATCAGGGGGTGGACGAACTCCAGGCCGGTGTCGTCCTCTTCGCCGGGCGCGGACAGGATGCGGGCCTCCCGCAGCCGGCCGGTGGCGTCGGCGGCCTCCTCGGTGCCGAGGCCGGCCACGCGGGCGGCGAGCTCCAGCGGGATGGCGGTGCCCAGGACGGCGCAGGCCCAGCCGAAGCGGACGGTGGAGGGGCCGAGGCGTTCGAAGCGGGCGACGAGGCCCTCGCCGCGCTGGGCGGCGGCGAGGCCGGCGAGGAGCGGGGCGCTCGCCCCGACGGGGGCCAGGCCCTTGTCGCGGACCTTGGCGGTGAGCTCGACCGCCTCGAAGGGGTTGCCGGTGGTGACGGTCCAGGCCTCCCGGCAGAACGCGTCGTCGGCGTGGTCGCCGACCGCGGCGCGGACCAGGGTGGAGACGGCGGCCTCGGTGAGCGGTGCGAGGTCCAGCGGGCGGTGTCCCGCGCGGCCGGGCAGCGTACGGAAGGCCTCGGCGTGCGCGGGCAGTTCCTCGGGGCGGTACGCGACGACGAGGAGCAGCGGGAGGTGTTCGGCGCGGGAGGCGAACGCGGCGAGCCAGGTGAGGGATTCGGGGTCGGCCCAGTGGGCGTCGTCGAGGACGAGGGCGACGGGGGCGCGCGTGACGACGAGGTGGGTCAGGACCCAGTCGAGTCCGTCGCGCAGGCCCTGGAGGTCGGGCGGTGCGCCCTGCTCGGGGGCGCAGAGCCCGAGGGCCGGGCCGACGATGGAGTACCAGCTCCCGAGCGCGGCGCGCAGCTCCTCCTCGCAGGTGCCGGCGAGGTGCGGCTGGATGAGCTGGCGGGCGACGTGGAAGGGCTGGCTCTGCTCCTGTTCGCCGCCGCGGGCGGCCAGCAGGGTGCAGGAGCGGGCGATGGCGCGGCGGCGCACTTCGGCGAGGAGGGTGGTCTTGCCGAGTCCGGCGGGTCCCGAGAAGGCGAGCAGCGCGCCGCCGTCGTTGCCGGTGAGCTGCTCCAGGGCTTCGTCCACCGCGGCGAGTTCGGCCTCGCGTTCGAACATTTCGCGCCGTCTACGGGTCCGGCGTTCCGTCATGGCTGGTACCCCCCAGGCCTGTTCGGGCCCTCAGGTTACGCCCGCGCACGCCCGCGGGAAGGCCTCTGGCCAGGAAGGACCGGAAATCTTGTGAACGGCCCCTTACCGACCGCCACGCGCGCCCACGGATGCCTATCATCCCGATATGACCGATTCCGTGGAGGGGGAACGGCACGCCTCGTGGCTGGAGCTGTTCTTCGACCTGACGGCGGTGGCGGGCGTCGCCCAGCTGGCGCACCTGCTGCACGGCAGTCCCGGCTGGAACGACGTCGCGCTGTACGCGGTGATGTTCCTGGCGTTCTGGACTGGCTGGATGCTGTTCACGGTGTACGGGAACGTCAGCGGGGACGAGGCCCGGACGTGGACGGTGCTGGCGGGGATGTTCGGCATGGCGGTCATGGCGGCATCGGTGCACGGCGTGCGGGAGGACCGGGCGGGGGCGTTCGCGCTGGCCTACATCCTGGTGCGCTCGCTGGCCGGCAAGGCGTGGGAGCGGCGCGGGGAGTACGTACCCGATCTGCCGATCACGCAGCTGGGGATGGGACTGACGCCGTGGATCGTGTCGATGTGGTTCGACGGGACGGCCCGGTACGCGCTGTGGGCGCTGGGGCTGGCCATCGACCTGGCGGTCATGTTCGCGGTCTCGGGCAAGCGCCTGGAGGCGCGCCGGCGGCGAACGGCGCCGGGGCTCGTGGCCGCACCGATGGACGCCCCGCACCTCGGGGAGCGGCTGGGCCTGTTCCAGCTGATCGTGCTGGGCGAGGCGATCGCCCAGGTGGTGGCCTCCGCGTCGGAGGTGGAGTGGGACGCGGCCCTCTACGGGGTCGGTGTCGCCGCGTTCCTCCTGCTGCTCCTCCTCTGGTCACTGTCGCTGCGCCACGGCGCGGACGGTGTGCCGCTGCTGGCGTGGGACGTCCTTCCGGTGCGGCTGGTGCTGCCGCTGCACTGCTTCGTCGCGGGTTCGGTCGCGGCCCTGGCGGCCGCGCTCGGCAACGCGGTGGAGTTCACGGACCACCCGGCCCCGGAGCCGGTGCGGTGGCTGCTGTGCGGAAGCCTCGCGGTGTACCTGGCCATCGCCGGGGTGGCGGCGCTCGCCTCGGCCCGCGGGACCGGCACCGCGGTGCTCCTCGTGGGGCCTTCGCTGGCCGTGGTGCTCCTCGCCGGAGCGCTGGCCCACGAGGCCGCCGCCGTCCAACTGACCTGGCTGCTCGTGCTGGCCGCGGCGTGGCCGCGCGTCGTGCTGGGGCACCTGCCGACGGACGCCTGACCACGAGGCCCGGCGGGCACGGCGGGCACGGCGGGCACGGGCGGACGGAAGGGCCCTCCATCCCAGGGGATGCCCGCCCCTCCGTCCGTCCGCCCGTCCGCCCCTCCGCCCCTCCGCCCTTCCGTCCGTCCCTCCATCCGGGAGGGCTACGTGAGGTCGAACTCCCCGCCCCGCGCGCCCATCACGAACCTGCGCCACTCGTCCGGCGCGAAGATCAGCGAAGGACTCTCGGGGCGTTCGCTGTTGCGCATCGCGATGAACCCCTCGACGAAGGCGATCTGGACGTCGCCCGCTCCCCGGCTGCTCGACTGCCAGTCCGCCTCGCTGAGATCGAGGTCCGGCTTGTCCCAGCCGGCCAGAGGCTGTGAAATCATGCTCTCGGCCACGTGCGTGCTCCTCCCGGTACTGCCGGTACGTCGTCCGGGGGCCAGAGTAACCATCGCAGCGGGTGCCGCACAGGCCACGGTGAGTCACCCGCGGCCGGTCCGTCACCGCGCCGCGCGGCCACCCGCAGGCGCCGTCGGGTTCAGGAGGCCGGCTGCTCCGCCCCCACCAGCCACATCGCGAAGAACTGGGCGCCGCCGCCGTACGCGTGGCCCATGGCCCGGCGGGCTCCGGGGACCTGGTGCTCGCCGGCCAGCCCCCGCACCTGGAGCGCCGCCTCCGCGAAGCGGATCATGCCGGAGGCGCCGATCGGGTTGGTCGACAGCACCCCGCCCGAAGGATTGACCGGCAGGTCCCCGTCGAGTTCGGTGACCCCGGCCTCGGTGAGCTTCCAGCCTTCGCCCTCCTCGGCGAACCCGAGGTTCTCCAGCCACATCGGCTCGTACCAGGAGAACGGGACGTACATCTCCACCGCGTCGATCTCCCGCCGCGGGTCGGTGATCCCGGCCTGACGGTAGACGTCGGCGGCACAGTCCTTGCCCGCCTGCGGGGAGACGAAGTCCTTGCCCGCGAAGAGGGTCGGCTCGCTGCGCATGGCCCCGCCGTGCACCCAGGCCGGCGGCCGTGGCGAACGGGCCGCGCCCGCCCGGTCGGTGAGGACCATCGCACAGGCTCCGTCCGAGGAGGGGCACGTCTCGGAGTACCGGATCGGGTCCCACAGCATCGGCGAGGCCTGGACCCTCTCCAGGGTGATGTCGTGCTCGTGCAGGTGCGCGTACGGGTTCTTCAGCGCGTTGCGGCGGTCCTTGTACGCGACGAGCGAGCCGACCGTGTCGGGCGCACCGGTGCGCCGCATGTACGCGCGCACGTGCGGGGCGAAGAACCCGCCGGCGCCCGCCAGCAGCGGCTGCTGGAAGGGGACGGGCAGCGAGAGGCCCCACATGGCGTTCGACTCGGACTGCTTCTCGAAGGCGAGCGTCAGCACGGTCCGGTGCACGCGGGCGGCCACCAGGTTGGCGGCGACCAGGGCGGTGGACCCGCCGACGGATCCGGCCGTGTGGACGCGGAGCATGGGCTTGCCGACCGCGCCGAGGGCGTCCGCCAGGTACAGCTCCGGCATCATCACGCCCTCGAAGAAGTCGGGGGCCTTGCCGATGACGACTGCGTCGATGTCCGCCCACGTCAGCTCGGCGTCGGCGAGGGCGCGCACCGCGGCCTCGCGGACGAGTCCGGCGATGGAGACGTCGTGGCGGGCGGCCACGTGCTTGGTCTGGCCGACGCCGACGACGGCCACGGGCTCCTTGCCCCGGGCCCCCGAGGTGCCCGGGGCACCCGGAGTGCGCGATGTGCTCATGCTCGGTCCCCTTCCAGGACGGCGACCAGGTTCTGCTGGAGGCAGGGGCCGGACGTGGCGTGCGCGACGGCCCGGTCGGACTCGCCGCGGTGGATGCGGGCGGCGGCCTCGCCGATGCGGATCAGGCCGGCGGCCATGACGGGGTTGGCGGCGAGGGCCCCGCCGGACGGGTTGACGACGACGTCCGCTCCGAGGCCCAGCGCCTTGCGCAGGACCACCTCCTGGGAGGAGAACGGCGCGTGCAGCTCCGCGGTGTCCACGGGGGCTTCGAACAACCCGGCCCGCTCGGCGGCGATCCGGGTGGACGGGGAGTCCGTGAGGTCGCGCAGGCCGAGGCCGTGGGCCTCGATCCGGTGGTCGATGCCGGTGATCCAGGCGGGGCGCGCGGTCAGCCTTCGGGCGGTGTCGCCCGCGGCGAGGACGACGGCGGCCACACCGTCGCCGATCGGCGGGCAGTCGCCGGTGCGCAGCGGCCGGACCTGGTAGTCGCCCTGCGGGACGGCGCCGCCGAGCTGGGCGTGCGGGTTGGCCCCGGCGGCCGCGCGGCTGCGGGCGCCGACGGCGGCGAGGGCTTCCTCATCGGTCTCGCCCGCGTCGATCAGCGCCTGCGCCTGAAGGGCGGCCAGGGCCACCGGGTCGGGCCACAGGGGCGCCAGGTAGTAGGGGTCGAGCTGCCTGGTCAGGACGTCCCGTACGGATCCCGGCGAGGACTTGCCGTACGCGTAGACGAGCGCGGTGTCGGCCTCGCCGGTCTGGATCTTGACCCAGGCCTCGTACAGGGCCCAGGCGCCGTCCATCTCGACGTGGGACTCGGAGATCGGCGGCCAGGCGCCGACCCCGTCGAGGGTCATCGTGAAGGAGAAGGCCCGGCCGGCGAGGTAGTCGCTGGATCCGGAGCAGGTGAAGCCGATCTCGCCGGCCGTCAGACCGGTCCGGTCCAGCACCTGGTGCAGGACCGGCATGACCATCTCGACTTCGCTGAGCTCGTCGGTGCGCCGCCGGTGGTCGCTCTGCGCGAAGGCGACGACGGCCACGTCGCGTGCGTGCCTGCTCGTCCTGGGCATCAGATGAGCTCCTTGTACGCGTCGTAGTCCGCGTCCGGCTCGCCGGTGGGGCGGTAGTGGTCGGGATGGCGGCCGCCCTCGGTCCACACGGGCTCGACGCGCAGGCCCATGCGGACCTGGTCGTACGGGATGCCGCCGATCCGGCCGTGGAGGGCGAGGTCGGCTCCGTCGAGGGCTATGTGGGCGTAGACGTAGGGGACTTCGATGTCCAGGTTCTTCGCCTTGATGTTGACGATGCAGAACGTGGTGACGGTGCCGGCCGGTCCGACCTCCACCTGCTCGGTGGTGGCGACCCCGCAGGTGGGGCAGGCGCCGCGCGGCGGGACGTACACCTTGTGGCACGAAGGGCAGCGCTCGCCGACCGTCCGGCGTTCGGCGAGGGCGTTGATGTACGCGGTCTGGGCGCGCCCGGGGCTGTAGGTGTAGTCGAGGCGCGCCTCGGCGACGATGCCGGTGACGGTGTCGGCGAACCGCCCGTCGTGCGGGCGCGCCTGCCGCTCGGGCGTGCCCGTCCCGTCGGGTTCGAAGCAGGCGATGTCGGTGATGGCGCCGGAGCGCTCGGCGGCCCACCGCACGCGGACCCGCATGCCGGTGTGGACGGCTTCGGGGCCGGGGGCGTCGAGGGCGTGCAGGATCGCGGTGTCCGCGCCGTCGAGCCGGACGAGGACCCAGGCGAACGGCGTGGCGAGGGGCTGGTGGGGGCGCGGGTCGCCGTTCCACGCCCAGGTGGTGACGGTCCCGGTGGCGCCGACCTCGACGAGTTCGCGGATCTCCTCGGCGGTGACGGGGTCGTACTCGACGGGCGGGACCATCACCTTCCCGTCGGTGGTCCTGACGCCGAGGACGACGCGCTCGCGCAGCCCGGTGAGGAAGGCGCTCTGGACGGGCCCGAGGGACCGGGTGAAGGGGAACTCGACGACGAGGGGCGCACGGAGCACCTCGGGTGGGGACGCGGCTGCTGTCATAAGAGGTTCTCCGATACTCGCAACGGTCACGACACGACACGTACAGGTCCGTCCGGGATCCGGGGGCCGGGGGATCCGGGGGCCGGGACGGGGGAGATCAACAGGCCGGGGCGGGGGGCCACCCATTTCACGGGCCGGCGCAGGGGCTTGGAG
>LJCW01000018.1 GCA_001298555.1 Actinobacteria bacterium OV450 | reverse complement strand
AGGGAGAGGGCCAGCGGATTGCCCCCGGCGAAGTGCAGGATGCGCTCCTCCAGTTCGTTCGGGATCCGTGCAGCGGCCAGCAGGCTCCGGGCCTGCCCGTCGGCGAACTGACGCCGTTCACCGACGGGCAGGCGCCCGGCCCAGGCGGAGTCGGCGGTCCACGGTGCGGGGGCGGGCGGGGACCCGTATCCGTCCTGCGGTGCGGGGGCAGGGGCGGGCGGGAAGCCGTAGCCGTTCTGCGGTGCGGGCGCGGCCGGGGGGGGGGCGGCGGGGGAGCCGGAACCGACCTGCGGCGCGGACGCCGAGGCAGACGGGAAGCCGTCCTGGGGCGCAGGGGCAGGCGCGGGGGCCGGCGGGAACCCGTGACCGTCCTGGGGGCCTGGGGTCGCAGGGACCCCGGAGCCGTCCTGGGGTGCGGGTCCGGGCGGGAAGCCGGGGTTGTCCTGGGGTGCCGTCGTGGCGGGGAACGCGGGCGGCAGCGCCGGGAGTTCGCCCGCGGGTCCCCCGAAGGGGGCGTCCACGGGCGGGTGAACCGCATCCGCGGGGCTGACGGGGCTCGGTGCCGGCGGCACGGGGACGGCGTCCTGCGGCTCCTGCGGCGCAGCCACGGGGGCCGGGTCCACGAACGGGATCGCCGTCCCGTCAGGCGGGGTGTCCTGCCGCTGGACGGCCTTGACGAGCGGTCCGGGCGCGTCGGTGGCCTGGGCGGCGGGGGGCGCCGGGGCCGGGGCCGGAAGTGCGGGCACCTCGGCCGACGCAGGGAGGGCCGGGGGCAGGCCGCTGCTGTCGGCCGGGGCCGGCGGGAAGGGTGCGTCGCCGGCGGGCACCGGGGTGCTGTCCGCGGGCGGCGGGAACGCCGCCGGGACGGGCAGGACGGGTGACTCGGCCGGTGCCGGTGCCGGTGCCGGTGCCGGTGCCGGTGCCGGTGCCCCTGCCCCGTCGGACGGCGTGCGCGGGGCCGGTGGGGCGATCCGCATCGTCGGCGGCGAGGCCACGTCCGTCGGGCGGTGGGGTTCGAAGCCGCTGCCTTCGGGGAGGCCCGGTACGGGAGAGGCCGGGGCCGCGCCCTGCGTGTACCAGGCCGGCGGGGTGTAGTCGATGGTGAACTCGCCCGTCACCTCGGGCTCCGCGTCGGACTGATCGTCCGTCGGGACGTCCCAAGTCCCGCCGCGCCTCTCGTTCCGATCGCCGCTCACTGGTCCTCCTGGTCTGTCGAACACTGGTCCGGCGCCCACTTCCACGCCGCGCCCGCGCCCAGCCTAATCGCGCGCCGACACCGGTGTCCGCCCCCGTCGGACGTCCCGCGCCGCGCGGGCCCCTGCGGGCGGCTCGCGGCCGTCGTCCTTGTCGTCCTGCCTACAGGGTGGGCGCGCCCTGAGCAACCGTCACCGGGCCGGTGGCGGCCGATGCGCCGCCTGTCTCACCGTTGCTTTCCCTCTCTCCCGAGCGGCCTCCCGTGCCCCGGACCCCGCCGAGGCGGGCCTGCGGCCTGGGTCGCGTACGACGGACCGTGGGCGTGCCCGTTGCCGGGGCCGGGAGCCGGCTCGGCCCGGACCGCTGCGCATGCCCTTTCCGCCCGCCGTGGCCGGAAAGGCCCTGGGCCCGATCGCGTAACCGCCGCGTGCCCCGCGGGTGGAACCGCGGCGGGACCGGCTCGGCTCGGGCCCGCGGGTTCCCACGCCGTGCTGAGGCCGGGAATGGCCCAGCTCGGGCCCGCGCGTCCCCACGCCGTGCTGAGGGCCGCAACGGCCCCGGCTCGTTGACCTCGTGCGTCGACGAGTTCCTCGGCGACGCCCCCGCTCCTGTGCTCAGACCTGCCGCGACCGAGGCAGCCGGAACGCCCCGCCCCTGCGCCCCAGGCTCCGGTGAAACGCCGACTCGACGGGTTGGCGGGTCCCGGGCCCGTATTCCTGCACGGCGCACGTGGACGAGGGCGCTGGTTGCGTTCCCGCCGACCGCCCAGCACACCCGGCAGGCGCCCGGCTTCGGGTCGACTTCCAGGGGGTGGATCCGGCGGTGGATCGAGGGACTCCTCACCCGCGTCGCGCGCGTCGGGCAGGGGCATGGCCGCGTTCCCGCCCGCCCGGCGAGGGGCCCGGCTTGGGGGCGGTTCCGCGCCAGGGCGTTCGAGGGCGGTGGGCCTCGGGGGTACTCGGCACCCCGTGCCCGTCCCCGCGTGCCCCTCGTGTGCCGGACGCCCCGCGCCCGACCCGGGCGAATGGGCCGCGGGCCCCGGCCCGGGGAGGGTCTTGGCTTTCCGTCCCCTTCCGGGCCCGGGGTCAGTCGATGCGTCGGGCCGGGCCCAGGAGGCCCGTTTCGGCTTCCGTGCCCTGGGTCATCACGAACTGGCGGTCCCGCGGCGTGCACCACAGGGTGACCCCGTCGCCCAGCGTCGGCAGTGAATCCACCGCCGCACGCGGCAGGTTCATCAGGCGTCCGAGCTGGTCCGCCTCGTCGGGGGAGACCCGCTGGACCCCGACCAGCGACGAGTTCTGCAGCAGCCTCGGCGCCGTCGGGCTCAGGTACGGAAGCAGGGTCAGCACCGACTGCCAGGGTCCCGCCACCACGCGCCCGCGCGGCGGCCGCATGCCGCAGTCGCGGATCACCAGCACCGGGCTGCCCGCCGACGCGCCCTGCGGCGGCACCCGGCCGACCTCGTGCAGCGTCACGCACTGCTGGCCGCCGCCCGCCGCCTGGGCCAGCCCGGACCACACCTGCCCGCGGCCGGTCTCCACCGCCACCCGCGCGCCCGTGGCCGCCGCACGCAGCGCCAGCACCTGTGCCGTCCACAGGCCGCCGATCAGCGTCACCTCGTACGGCGTCGGCCGGTTGACGCCGAGCACCGCCGGACGCCCCTCGGCGTCCACGCCGATGACGACGCCGTCGTCCCCGACCGGCAGTGCCAGCGCGTCCAGGTCCACCGCCGGGACCACGTGCCGTTCCCGGCGCGGGCCGATCAGCCCGAAGCCGCCCCTCATCGCGCCCCTCCCAGCGGCAGCGAAGCCAGCAGCCCCGGTACCTGTTCACGGTCGAGCCGGACCAGCCCGGTGCGCACACCGCGGGCCGTCCGTTCCAGTTCCCGGCGGGCCGCCACGAGTTCCTCGTCGCTGCGCCCCGTGACCCGTACGTGGCCGGTCAGCGTCACGCCCTGGCGCTCCGCCGGCGCCATCGTCAGGCTGAAGTTCGTCGCCAGCGCGGGCAGCGAGGTCAGCAGCGCCACGAACTGCGGCAGGGACGCCGCCCCGCTGCCGCCGAGCTGGGGCCAGCGGCCTATCCAGTACGTGGTGTGCCGCCGGTCGTCGCAGCGCCAGATGCGCGCCGTCTCCTCCGTCCGCCGGCCGGTGCTCGCCGAGCGCCCCGCCTGCGTGATCGCCATCGGATTGGCGCACGAGGAGGTGGCCAGCGCCGCCGTCAGCTCCTGTTCGGTGAGCACCGTCGCGCGGAACCCGGCCCCGGTCAGCCGGCTCGCCAGCTGGTCGGCGGCGCGCACCACACAGCGCTGCGCGCCCCCGAGCCCGCCGCCGCGCGCGGTGACCGCCTCGGGGCACAGTTCCGGGTCGAGCTTGAGCGCGATCCAGGTCAGCCGGACCGCCGGGGTGCCCGTAGTGGCCTGGAGCGGCGCGTAGTTGCGGGTGGCCATCGACTGGGCCGGCAGGTGCGGGGCCGGCGCGGGCTGGGTGTGCTGCACCAGCTGCGCCGACTCCAGCCGGATGCCGTCGACTTCGAGGATGTCCCGTACGAGGCCGAGGGGCAGCGGCCGTGCACCGCGGTCGGGCCGCAGCGCGGTGGCGTCCATGTCCACCTGGACCACGGCCGTCAGGAACGTCCCGTCACCGACCATGCCGACGGGCCGCCGGTCGCGGTCGCTGAACGTGAGGGTCCGCAGCGCCGGATCGGCCTCGACGAGCGGGGCCAGCCCCGGCTCGGTGCCCGCCGGTACCGTGAACGACGCGGCCCGCCGGCGCCGGGCGCGCAGTGCGAGCGCGCCGCCGATCCACTCCGGCAGGGAGCGCTGGTGGCGGCGTACGACGGCGAGCACCACCAGGACGAGCGCCAGCACACCGGCGGGAACCAGTAGCAGCGGCTCCACGACCCACGCCACCAGCAGGGCCGCCACGGCGATCTGGAGCAGCACGAGTTGTTGCAATCGGAACGGACCGAAACGGCCCGGGCTCGACTTCGGATACGGCGTCACCCCGCCGCGCACGGGTGCCGGCGCGCCCGTCTGCGGCTGCGTCGCGGTGGCCATCAGGCACCCACCTCGCCTTTCTGGGGCCGTACCCCGTGAGTAGCGGAGCCGGGAGCTGCCCGCCGCAGGGCCCCGGAATCTCCCCAATCCACCCCAACAAGCCCTGAATACCCCGACGACCCCTGAATGGTGGGGTCCGGAGGGCAGTGAGCGGCAGCCTCACCCTACCCGGCCCGTGGGCACCCTCCGTCAAGAGGCATAGTAGGTCTCCGGTCCGACAATCGAGGCCCGGGGGACCGTACTCACCGACCGGGCCGTGCGGGGAGAAGCAGACGGTCATGGCATCACGACGTGATGAACTCAACGCGTACACCTTTGCGAAGCGGCGCACGGTGGCCGCGTTCCTCCAGCCTTCCGCCACGGGCTCCGAGGAGGGCGCGCCGCGTCCGCTGCGCGCGGTCCTGCCCGGGCTGGTGGCGGGGGCGCTCGTACTCGCCGGGTTCGGTGCCTGGGGGATGTTCAAGCCGCAGGCGCCCAAGGGCTGGGACGCGGCCGGCACCAACGTCATCGTCGGCAAGCAGTCGACGACCCGGTACGTGGTGCTGACGACCAAGGTGAACGGCAAGGACCAGACCCGGCTGCACCCGGTGCTCAACCTCGCCTCCGCGCGACTGCTCCTGGATCCGCAGAAGTTCAAGGTCATCCAGATCGACGACAAGATCCTGGACGCGGGCAAGCCGCCGCGCGGGCCCATCATCGGCATCCCGTACGCGCCCGACCGGCTGCCGGCCCCGCAGGACGCGGGCAAGGCCAAGCGCTGGGCCGTCTGCCAGGCACCGGGCGGCAACGGCAAGACCGTTCAGACCGCGACGTTCGTCCTCGCCGACCGCGAGGCGGGGCTGATGGACGACGCCCGCAAGCTCACCGACCGCCAGATGCTGTACGTGCAGAGCACCGGCGGTGCCAAGGAGCGCTACCTGGTCGACTCCACGGGGACGAAGTACAAGTTCCCCGAAGGCGGCGCGGACGCCGGGAAGATGACCAACGCGCTGGTCGGCAGCACCGGCGCCACCCCGCAGCAGGTCACCCAGGCGTGGCTGGACACCCTCAACTCCGGGGACGACCTGGCCTTCCCGCAACTGCCCGTCGCGGCCGGCACGAAGGCCGACGTCCAGGGCCTGACCACCGCCGACAACAAGGTCGGCATGGTGCTGACGGCGCAGACCGGCTCCGGCGCGCAGCACTACGTCGTCCTGCCCGGAAAGGTCGCGCCGGTCTCCGACTTCGTGGCGTGGCTGCTGATCTCGGCGCCCGCGACCGACGGACTCAACATGCACGGCAAGCCCCATGAGGTCGACCTCCAGTCGTTGAACCCGGACGCCACGGCGTTCAGGGGCGAGGCCAGGTGGCCGCAGCGGAAGTCCGACCGGATCAACCAGAACGGCGCCGCGGACCCCGCGCAGGGCGCCCCCGCCGTGGCCGGCACGCCCCAGGGCGCCGCCGCGCGCGACACCGTCTGCAACGTGCTGCGCTCAGTCGACGGCCAGGGCAACCAGACGCTGAGCACCTGGGCCGGCACCGGATTCCCCATCGACATCACCGCCAGCGGCACCAGCGCCTACGTCACGCCGGGCTCGGGACTCCTGTACACGCAGGTCCAGGGCAGGCAGACGACGGCGGGCGGCGCCCTGTTCCTGGTCACCGACACCGGTCTGCGCTACGCCGTGCAGGCCAACGGCGACAGCGACGCCGAGAAGTCGAAGATCGGCGCCCCCGACCAGCCGAACGGCCAGGCCACCGCGGACGGCCGTCCCGAGGCCAGCCAGGCGCAGATCCGGCTCGGCTACGGGGCCGTGACACCGGCCATGGTGCCCATCGCCTGGTCCGAGTTCCTCTCGAAGGGGCCGCGCCTGGACACCAACTCCGCCCGACAGCCCCAGGGTTCGTGAGGACACCGCCGATGCCCCTGTCCCCGTACACGCGCAGCGCACTCGCCACCGCCGCGCTCGCCGTCGCCGCCCTGTCCGGTGCGACCGCCACGGCCGGCGCCGCCACGGCCGCCGCCGCACCGCACCCGGGGCCCGTCCGCGCACCGGCGCTGGACCTCGCGGGCGGCGGCGAATGCACCTTCCCGATGAAGAAGCAGATCGCCGACCGCCCCTGGGCCCTGCAGCGGCTGCTCCTCGACGCGCTCTGGTCGCAGACCAAGGGCAAGGACAAGAGCGGCAAGCCCGTCCGCGTCGCGGTGATCGACACCGGCGTCGACCGTGCGAACCCGCAGCTCAGCGGCGCCATCGACGTCGGCGCGGGCAAGGACCTCATCGACCCCAAGGGCGGTGACGGCACCACCGACACGGTCGGCCACGGCACCAAGGTGGCCGGCCTGATCGCCGCCCGGCCCCAGGACGGCACCGGCTTCGTCGGCCTGGCCCCCGACGCCGTCATCATCCCGGTCCGGCAGAACGACGGGCAGGGCAAGGGCAACGCCCAGTCGCTGGGCGCGGCCATCGACCACGCGGTGGCCAAGGGCGCCCAGGTCATCAACATCTCCCAGGACACCGACGTCCCGCTGAGCGCCGACTCCGAACTCGGCAAGGCCGTCCAGAGGGCCGTCGACGCGAAGGTCGTCGTCGTGGCCTCTGCCGGCAACGACGGCATGAGCGGCGAGAAGCGCAAGACCTACCCTGCGGCCTTCCCCGGCGTCCTCGCCGTGGCCTCCTCGGACCGCAACAACGAGCGGGCCGCGTTCTCCCAGCCCGGCGACTTCATCGCGGTGGCCGCGCCCGGCGTCGACATGGTCTCCACCGTCCCCGGCTTCGGCCAGTGCATCGACAACGGCACCAGTTTCTCGGCGCCTTACGTCGCGGGCGTAGCCGCCCTGCTGCGCGCGAAGCACGAGGACTGGACCCCGCAGGAGATCATCTGGCAGATCGAGGGGACCGCCGAGCGCTCGGTCAACGGCCGTGACGACTACGTCGGATGGGGTGTCGTCGACCCCGTGCGCGCGGTCACCCAGGACCACGAGCGGCCCAAGGCCCCCGTCCCGGACCCCGGCCCGCCGCCGGCGGCCGCCCCCGAGGCGGCGGCGCTGCGGATGACGGAGACGGCGCAGGAGCGCGAGGAGCGGTACGGGACGTACGCTCTGGGCATCGCGGGCGTGCTGATCGCGGTCATCGCGGGCACGGCGACGGTGGTGCGCGACGCCCGCCGGCGCCGCGGCCGTTTGCAGTGAACCGTCACAGTTCATCAACGGAAGCGGCCTGCCGATGTTGGGACCGTCAGATGAACTGGCTAGAGTGACACCAGGCTTCACGACTGTGATCGGGGGATCGCGTGAGGCGGAGGGGGAATTCCGGGGCGCGTGACTCGCATCCGCGCCGGGAACCTCCCTTCCGCTGCGCAATCCGCCGGTTCTGCCGGCGAATTGAGAAGTGAGGAGCTTCGGATGAGCAATTTCGGACTCGCAGACGATCCGATCGTCCAGGCGAAGAACAAGATCGAGACGACGGCCCGCGCCGTCACCACCCAGTCCCGCGAGCTGGCGGACATCCTCGCCACGGTGAGCGCCGGCTGGACCGGTGTGGGTGCCTCGGGCTTCGTTTCCGCCCAGACGGTCGTCAACGAGGACCACGACGAGATCCGCCGTCTGCTCGGTGTGCTGCACAACGCGGTCGCGCAGACCAAGAACCTCAGCAACGCGCAGGACGACGACGTGCGTGCGGCGTTCAAGACGGTGCAGGCCGGTGCGGGCCAGGGCGGCTCCGGCCTCAACAGCATCTGACCCGCCCTTTTTGCGTCGTTCCCCACACAGCTCAGCTCAGCGCGAAGGAGAAGAACATGGCTGGCTCCGACGGCCACACCAAGGTCCGGTATGAGAGCGTCCAGGAGATGGCGAACCGCATCCGCGTCGTCTCGAAGAAGATCGTTACGGACCTGGAGGAGATGGACCAGGCCCTGAAGGTCGTCACGGACACCTGGGACGGTGAGGCGCACCAGGCGTACATCACGCTCCAGGGCAAGTACAAGGCCAAGGCCGAGCACATGAAGAACCAGCTGGAGCAGGTCGCCCAGCTGATCGAGCGCGGCAAGGGCGACTACCGCGCCACCGACGTGAAGGCCTCGCGCCTGTTCACCGAGGCCTACTGAGCCCGGTCGGCCGCAGCCGCATGCGGATACGGGGCGCGCCCGCACCGGGCGCGCCCCGTATCCGTATCCCGGCCCGGTCCAGGGACCGCGGGGTTCAGCGCGGGCCGCGGTCCAGGTCGAACTCCCCGTCCCTGGCCCCGAGCACGAAGGCCTCCCACTCGGCCGCCGTGTAGCGCAGGACGGTGTCCCGGTCGAGCGAGGACCGCATGGCCACGGCGCCCTCGGGCAGCCGCGCGATCTCGACCCGCTCCTCGTCGGGGCTGGTCCCCGGCGGGCCCTCCCACTCCACGCCGCTGATGTCGAGCGCGTACAGCTCGTCCTTCTCCTGCTGGGTGCCCATGTGCGGCCTTTCCCTCGGCGGTGCGGTGCTCCCGCGGTCTTCGATGCCGATTATCGGTGCTGCACGCGGGGGCGGGGGAGTGTTTCCCTCCGATCACCCCGTACCCGGCCGGTCGATCCCCGTGTCCGGGCGGTCGATCATCCCGTGCCCGGCCGGTCGATCACCCCTGCACCTGGCCCGCGAGGGCCTGCGCGACGCCCTCGACCTGGCCCCGGCTCAGCCCGCTGTGCCCGGCGTCCCCGGCGGTCAGCAGCAGCGAGGCGTCCCCGTCGCCGTCGAGTTCGAGCCGTACGGCGGCCACGTTCCCGCTCGCGGTCAGGACCGGCACACCGGCCTTCGCCCCGGCCGCCCGCGCACCGAACGGGACCAGCCCCTCCGGCCCCGGGCCGGCCGCCTTCGCGACCACGGGGAACAGCACGGACAGCGCCTGCGGCCTCCGCGTGGCGACGGTGTGCACCTCCAGGTCCTCCCGGCCGATGTGGAAGACGCAGCTCACCACCCCTCCGGGATTGCGGGCCAGGGGGCCGTCCGGATCGGATCCCCCGTCGCTCGCCCCGGAGAGGGCGGGCAGACCGGACGTGGCGTACCCCGGGCCCGCGTCGCCCGCCACCCCGGCGGCCGCGGCCGCCGCGGCGAAGTCGTAGGGCAGGGGGCACTCGATGCCGCCCTCGGGGTCGACCGCGTCGGCGATCTCCCGCACCTCTTCCACACTGAGGGCGTCCCCGAACCGGCAGCCGGCCGGCAGGACGACGGCGGCGGCCACGAGGGCCACCGCCGCCGCCCACCGGCGGACGCGTTCGCCGCGACGACGTGTCACGGCCTACATCCCCGCCATCCGGCCCAGCTGCACGAGCGACGTGCCCCGCTTGCGCGAGGAGAAGTACGCCCGGCCCGGCGGCATCGGACGGGGCCGGACACTGCCGATCAGGTCGCCCTCGGACGGGTCGCCCGACAGGACCACGCCCTGCGCGCCGAGCTCCTTGATGCGCTGCATGAACGGCTCGTACAGCGAGCGCGAGGCACCCGCCGAGTTGCGCGCGATGATGAAGCGGACACCGGTGTCCCGGGCGAACGGCAGGAACTCCACCAGCGGGGCCAGCGGGTTGCCCTGGCTCGTCGCCACCAGGTCGTAGTCGTCGATGATGATGAACACGTCCGGCCCCGTCCACCAGCTGCGGTCGCGCAGCTGCTGCGGAGTGACGTCCGTCGGCGGCTGCCGGCGCGAGAACACGCCGCCCAGCGCCTCCATGTGCGTCTGCAGGGAGCTCGCCATCGGCGCGTACTCCAGCAGGTGCTCCTCCGGCAGCGCCCCGAGCAGGCTGCGCCGGTAGTCACCGACGACCAGGCGCGCCTGGTCCGGGGTGTACCGCTCCGCGATCTGCCGGCAGATCAGCCGCAGCAGGTTCGTCTTGCCGGACTCGCTCTCGCCGAACACGAGGAAGAACGGGTCGCTCTCGAAGTCGACGAACACCGGCTCCAGGTCCGTCTCGTCGATGCCGATGGCCAGCCCGCGGCCGGGCTGGTCCCCGCCCCGGGGCAGCTGGTCGGCGTGCAGCAGCCGCGGCAGCAGCCGTACACCGGGAGCGGCGGCCGCCGCCCAGTTCTGCTTCACCGCCGACACGAAGGCGGCCGTGGCCTCCGACAGGTCCTCCGGGTCGTGCGCCCCGTCGATCCGCGGCAGCGCACCCAGGAAGTGCAGCTTCTCCGCCACCTGGCCCCGGCCCGGCATCCCCGTCGGCACGTTCGCCGCGACCTTGCGGTCGAACTCGGAGTCCATGACGTCACCGAGCCGCAGCTCCAGCCGGTTCAGCATCTGGTCCTTCAGCGCGGCACGGACCTCCATGTAGCGCGCCGCCGTGATCACCACGTGGATGCCGTAGCCCAGACCGCGCGAGGCGATGTCCGTGACCACCGGCTCCAGGCCCTCGTACTCGGTCCGGAAACCACCCCAGCCGTCGATGACGAGGAACACGTCGCCCCACGCCTCGCCGGGCAGCTCGCCCGCCGCACGCCGGCGCCGGTAGGTGCCGATCGAGTCGATGTTGTTCGCGCGGAAGAACTCCTCGCGGCGGTTGAGGATGCCGCCCACCTCGGCGACCGTACGCCGCACCCGCTCCGGGTCCAGACGCGAGGCGATCCCGCCGACGTGCGGCAGCTCGGAGATCGACGACATGCTGCCGCCGCCGAAGTCCAGCCCGTAGAACTGCACCTCGCGCGGGGTGTGCGTCAGCGCGAACGCGGAGATCAGCGTCCGCATCAGCGTCGACTTGCCCGACTGCGGGCCGCCGACCACCATCATGTGGCCCGCCGCACCCGAGAAGTCCCGGTACAGCACCTCGCGCCGCTGCTCGAACGGCTTGTCGATCAGGCCGAGCGGCACGACGAGCCCGCCGGGCCGCGTGTACCCCTCCGCGTGCAGACCCCGCTCCGCCGACGGCGCCAGCGCCGGCAGCAGCTGGTCCAGCGGCGGGGCCTGGTCGAGCGGCGGCAGCCACACCTGGTGCGCCGGCACCCCCTGGCCCTCCAGCCGGCCCACGATCACGTCCAGCACCGTGTCCGCGAGGGCGTCGTCCTCCCGCTCCGACTGCGCCGCCAGGTACGCCGGGTCCGGCGCCGCGTACACGACCGGTACCGGCGTCGCCGTGAACAGCGCGGGCCGCCGCTCCACCGGGAACAGCCCGACCGACAGGTCCGGGCCGCCCGAACGGTAGGTGCCCGAGACGTACGCCGCCTTGAAACGCGTCATCTCGTCCGTGCCGAACTTCAGGTAGCCCGAACCCGGCACCGACGGCAGGTGGTACGCGTCCGGCACGCCGATCGCCGTGCGCGACTCCGCCGCCGAGAAGGTCCGCAGGCCGATGCGGTACGACAGGTACGTGTCCAGCCCGCGCAGCTTGCCCTCCTCCAGGCGCTGCGAGGCCAGCAGCAGGTGCACGCCCAGCGAACGGCCGATCCGGCCGATCTGGATGAACATGTCGATGAAGTCGGGCTTCGCCGTCAGCAGCTCGCTGAACTCGTCGATGACCAGCACCAGCGAGGCCAGCGGCTCCAGCGGGGCACCCGCCGCGCGCGCCTTCTCGTAGTCGTGGATGTTCGCGTAGTTGCCCGCCGAGCGCAGCAGCTCCTGGCGGCGCTGGAGCTCGCCGCGGATCGAGTCGCCCATGCGGTCGACGAGGGTGAGGTCGTCCGCCAGGTTGGTGATGACCGCGGCCACGTGCGGCATCTGCCCCATGCCCGTGAAGGTCGCACCGCCCTTGAAGTCCGCCAGGACGAAGTTCAGCGTCTCCGAGGTGTGCGTGACCGCCAGGCCCAGCACCAGCGTGCGCAGCAGCTCCGACTTGCCGGAACCGGTCGCACCCACGCACAGGCCGTGCGGGCCCATGCCCTCCTGCGCCGCCTCCTTGAGGTCCAGCATGACCGGCGCGCCGTCCTCGCCGACACCGATCGGCACGCGCAGCCGCTCACCGGCCGACCGCGGCCGCCAGGTCCGGGCCACGTCGATCGAGGCCGCGTCGCCCAGGTTCAGCAGATCCGTGAAGTCCAGGTTGGCCAGCAGCGGTTCGTCGTCGTCCCCGCCGCCCGTGCGCAGCGGCGCCAGCTGCCGCGCGAGCGCCTCCGCCGCCGGCAGCGACAGCGTGTCCGGCACGCCCTCGTACGCGATCCCCCCGCCCGACTCCAGCCGCAGCCGGCCCGGCCGCACCACGACCGACAGCCCGCCGCGCGGCTCGTCCAGCTCGCCCGCGACCACCTCGACGATGGTCACGCCCTGCAGCCCCTCGGCCGCCGCGAACGCCGAGTCCGGCGGGACCAGCCCGCCACGGGAGTTCGCGTCCAGTACGACGACCAGGTGCGGCTGGTCCAGCACCGGCGACACGTCCCGGCTGAACCGCGGCCGCCCCTCCAGCCGGGGCGCCAGCAGCCCCTCCAGCTCCGTCAGGTCATCGCTGAACAGCCGCTTCGTACCGGCCCCGTCGACCTGCCCCGGCACCTGCGTGTGCGGCAGCCACTTCGTCCAGTCCCACGACGGCACCGCGCCCGGCGCGGCCACCACGGCCACCACCAGGTCCTCGGGGGAGTGCAGGGTCGCCAGCTGCGCCACCATCGCCCGCGCCGCCCCGCGCGCCGCCTCCGGCTCGCCCGACACCGTCACGTGGTAGAACGCCCGCAGCGACACCGCCACCGGCAACCCGTCCAGCGACGAGTGCACCTTCAGGAAACGCTGCATCGCGCCGGCCGTCAGCGGTTCCAGCTCGTCCACCGGCGCCGTGTCCGGCGCCACCAGCGGAGTCGACAGGCGCTGCGCGCCCAGCCCGAGCCGGGCCTGGCCGAAGTCCTCGTCGCCCACGCGCCGCTCCCACAGCCGCGAACCCTCGGCCACCACCGACCACAACTGCTCGGGAGCCGGGTGCAGATACAGCTGCGCGTCGCGCTGCGCCCGCGCGGTCCTGCGGACCTGACGGCGGGTCTGCGCGAGATATTTCAGGTAGTCCCGGCGCACGTCGGCCATTTGCCCCTGCGTACCGCGCCGGTGACGCACCAGCTGGGCCAGGACCATGCCCACCGTGGACACCAGCATCAGCACGCCCATGATGCGCATGAAGGGCGCCGCACCCGGCATGAAGAAGAAGACGACCGACGAGCCCATGCCGAGCATCGGCAGGAGCTGCATCAGCATGCCCTCCTGCTGCCCGCGCGGAAGCTCCGGCGGAGCCTCCAGCCTCAGCTCGTCCGAAGGAACTTCGGGCGGCAAGGACCGCGGCGGGCGTTTGACGACGATCTGACTCACCGGAGCATCAATCCCTCGAAAACGGACGGGACGTCGCAACCGGCGCCCCCAAGTCCCGGGCGCGAAGGGGGTCTCCCCTGCGCGACGGTGATCCTACTTGCCGACAGTCATGCATACTCCCGGTAGGGTGGCCCGCGCAGTATGCGCATCCGCGAATCCAAGGCGACAGCCCACGCACCCGCTTCGCCAACCAGGGGGGTCACACAGGTGAGTACGGCCGCAACGACGGGTTTCTGCAGGGTCACCGTCGTGGCTCCCGACAGCCGCATCGACGTCGCCCTCCCCGAGGACATCGCCGTCGCCGACGTCTATCCCGAACTCCTGCGCCTCACCGGCCAGACCCAGCCCGTCGGCGCGCCCACCGGCTTCCATCTCGTCCGCCGCGACGGCACCGTCCTCGACGGCGCCCGCACCCTCGCCGGCCAGCAGGTCCTCGACGGCGAGGTGCTGAGCCTGCGGCCGTTCGCCGAATCGCTGCCGCCCGCCGTCTTCGACGACGTCTCCGACGCCGTCGCCTCGGCCGTCGTCCGCGACCGCCACCGCTGGAGCGACGACATGCTGCGCGGCGCGGGCCTGGCCGGCGCCGCCGTGCTGCTCGTCCTGCTCGGCTTCGTCCTCTGGTACGCCGACCCGGTCCACCACGACATGCACGGCCTGCCCGGCATCATCGCCGGCGCCGTGGGCGTGCTCCTGACCGCCGCCGCCGGAGTCCGCGCCCGGGTCTACCGCGACCGCGGCTCCGCCGTCGCCCTCGGCCTCGGCGCCCTCCCGATCCTGCTGATCGCCGGCTCCGGCATCATCGCCGCCGGCGCCGGCCAGGGCCCCGGCCGACTGCAGTTCCTGCTCGGCTGCGCCTGCGTCCTGGTCGCCTCCGTCGCCCTCGTCGCGCTCACCCCGAACGGGGACGCCCCCTTCGTCGCGGCCACCTTCCTCGCCGCGACCGGAACCTTGGCCACCTTCGCCGCCATCGTCACCGAGGCCTCCGCCACCGCGACCGCCGCCGTCTGCGCGCCCGTCGCCATCGGCCTCGTCGCCTTCCTGCCCGGCCTCTCCGCCCGTTTCGCCCGGCTGCCCATCGGCTACACCGCCCCGCAGAGCGCGGTCGACGAGTACGTCGACTACGCGGGGACCCCGGACCGCTACGAGACCGAGCCGTACGGTGACCCCTCCGGCTCCGACCAGCACGAGGCGGGCACCCCGCTCGACGCCGAGGCCATCGCCACCCAGGCCCGCCGCGGCCACGAGATGCTGCTCGGCCTGGTCGGCGGCTGCGCCGCGGTCGCCGTCGGCTCCGCCGCCGTCCTCGGCTTCTCCGACAACACCTGGGGCCGGCTGCTGGCCCTCGCCACCGGGCTGGCCATGCTGCTGCGCGCCCGGCTCTTCCGCTACACCTCCCAGGTCGTGTGCACCCTGGTCGCCGGCCTGGCCGCCGTCGCCCTGCTGATCCTGGGCCTGGCCCTGCACCCGCCGGCCGACCTGGTCCGGGAGCTCGTCCGGTACCACGACCACGGCGGCCTGGACCTCCGTACGATCTGGCTCTCCGCCGCCGTCGCCGCCGGCGCGGCCCTCCTCGCCGGAATTGCGCTTGTCATCCCCCGCAAGGGCCTGTCACCCTTCTGGGGACGGCTGCTCGACCTCACCGAGGCGGCAGTACTGCTCAGTCTGGTCCCGCTGGCCCTCGCCGTGCTGGACGTGTACGCCCGGGCCCGCTCTCTCACCAGCTGAGACGGGCGCCGTGCGGCAGCCTGGTACGCTGTGTGACGGCCGTTTGTGTACGCGCCCCCGGAAACCTCTGGAGGCTGCGCTCAGCGGACCCCGCCTCCCGAGTTACGGAAGATCCCCAGAGAATTCGACCTGGGGCACTCGGTGGCCACGAAGACCCATACGAGGAGTACGCGTGTCGCTCGACGCCGCTACGAAGAAGCAGATCATCGCCGAGTTTGGTGCCAAGGAGGGCGACACCGGCTCCCCCGAGGTCCAGGTCGCCATGCTCTCCAAGCGCATCACGGACCTGACCGAGCACCTCAAGACCCACAAGCACGACCACCACTCCCGTCGTGGTCTGCTGATCCTGGTCGGCCAGCGTCGCCGCCTGCTGCAGTACCTGGCCAAGAAGGACATCCAGCGCTTCCGTACGCTGGTCGAGCGCCTCGGCATCCGCCGCGGTGCGGCCGGCGTCAAGTAAAGACGCTGTGAAGGGAGCGGTTCCCACACTGAGGGGGCCGCTCCCTTTGCTGTACGTGCGCTCGCTCTGCGTGCGGGACGTACCGGACGCTTTGTAGTCTGGACGCACGTGCACGACGAACCACGTGCATGACTGAAGAGCACGTGCACAACTGAAGAGGAGGAGCGCCCTCCCAGGCCGCCGGTCCTCGGTAGTGGTACCCGGAAAGCCCCCGGGCACCGAACCGGGTACTTCGATCGAAGACCGGCCCGCACGCAGGAGCGCTTCTCCGCACCGTCCGCCGCCACACGGGCAGCGGGCGGAGACGACGAAAATGGAGAAAACGCTAGTGGAGAACGAGACCCACTACGCCGAGGCCGTCATTGACAACGGTTCCTTCGGCACCCGCACCATCCGCTTCGAGACGGGCCGTCTGGCCCGCCAGGCCGCCGGCTCCGCCGTTGCCTACCTGGACGACGACACGATGGTGCTTTCCGCCACCACCGCGTCGAAGAAGCCCAAGGACCAGCTCGACTTCTTCCCCCTCACGGTGGACGTCGAGGAGCGCCAGTACGCGGCCGGCAAGATCCCCGGCTCCTTCTTCCGCCGCGAGGGCCGCCCCTCCGAGGACGCGATCCTCACCTGCCGCCTGATCGACCGCCCGCTGCGCCCGTCCTTCAAGAAGGGCCTGCGCAACGAGATCCAGGTCGTCGCCACCGTCATGGCGCTGAACCCGGACCACCTGTACGACGTCATCGCGATCAACGCCGCGTCCGCGTCCACCCAGCTGGCCGGCCTGCCCTTCTCCGGCCCGATCGGCGGCGTCCGCGTCGCGCTGATCCGCGGCCAGTGGGTGGCCTTCCCGACGCACACCGAGCTCGAGGACGCCGTCTTCGACATGGTCGTCGCGGGCCGCGTCCTGGAGGACGGCGACGTCGCGATCATGATGGTCGAGGCCGAGGCCACCTAGAAGACCATCGCCCTGGTCAAGGGCGGCGCCGAGGCGCCCACCGAGGAGATCGTGGCCGCCGGCCTCGAAGCCTCGAAGCCCTTCATCAAGGCCCTCTGCAAGGCCCAGGCGGACCTGGCGGCCAAGGCCGCCAAGCCCGAGGGCGAGTTCCCGGTCTTCCTGGACTACCAGGACGACGTGTACGAGGCCCTCGCGGCCGCCGTCAAGGGCGAGCTCTCCCAGGCGCTGACCATCGCGGGCAAGCAGGACCGTGAGGCCGAGCTGGACCGCGTCAAGGAGATCGCCGCCGAGAAGCTCCTCCCGGCCTTCGAGGGTCGCGAGAAGGAGATCTCCGCCGCCTACCGCAGCCTGACCAAGGCCCTGGTGCGCGAGCGCGTCATCAAGGACAAGGTCCGCATCGACGGCCGCGGGATCACGGACATCCGCACCCTCGCCGCCGAGGTCGAGGCCATCCCGCGCGTGCACGGCTCGGCGCTGTTCGAGCGTGGCGAGACCCAGATCCTGGGCGTCACCACCCTCAACATGCTCCGCATGGAGCAGCAGCTGGACACCCTCTCCCCGGTGACCCGCAAGCGCTACATGCACAACTACAACTTCCCGCCGTACTCCGTCGGCGAGACCGGCCGCGTGGGCTCGCCCAAGCGCCGCGAGATCGGCCACGGCGCGCTCGCCGAGCGCGCGATCGTGCCGGTCCTCCCGACCCGCGAGGAGTTCCCCTACGCGATCCGCCAGGTGTCCGAGGCCCTCGGCTCCAACGGTTCGACGTCCATGGGCTCGGTCTGCGCCTCCACCATGTCGCTGCTGAACGCCGGTGTGCCCCTCAAGGCCCCCGTCGCCGGCATCGCCATGGGCCTGATCTCCCAGGAGATCGACGGCAAGACCCACTACGTCGCCCTCACCGACATCCTCGGTGCGGAGGACGCGTTCGGCGACATGGACTTCAAGGTCGCCGGCACCAAGGAGTTCGTGACCGCCCTCCAGCTCGACACCAAGCTGGACGGCATCCCGGCCTCCGTCCTGGCCGCGGCCCTCAAGCAGGCCCGCGACGCCCGCCTCCACATCCTCGACGTGATGATGGAAGCGATCGACACGCCGGACGCCATGTCCCCGTTCGCCCCGCGGATCATCACCGTCAAGATCCCGGTGGACAAGATCGGTGAGGTCATCGGCCCCAAGGGCAAGATGATCAACCAGATCCAGGAGGACACCGGCGCCGAGATCACGATCGAGGACGACGGCACCATCTACATCGGTGCCTCCGACGGCCCGGCCGCCGAGGCCGCCCGCGCCACGATCAACTCGATCGCCAACCCGACCATGCCGGAGGTCGGCGAGCGCTACCTGGGTACGGTCGTCAAGACCACCACCTTCGGTGCCTTCGTCTCCCTCATGCCCGGCAAGGACGGCCTGCTGCACATCTCGCAGATCCGCAAGCTCGCCGGTGGCAAGCGCGTGGAGAACGTCGAGGACGTGCTCGCGGTCGGCACCAAGGTCCAGGTGGAGATCGCCGAGATCGACCAGCGCGGCAAGCTCTCCCTGATCCCCGTGATCGACGGCGAGGCCGCCGGTGACGACGCTGACAAGGACGACTCCGACAAGTGACGTCGCGTAGTTCGCGTGTGACGGCCCGCCCCTCTTCGGAGGGGCGGGCCGTCGCCCGTACCCAAACCCTCCTCCAGGGCAGCAACGGCATCGGCACCGTCCGGCGCACGGTCCTCCCCGGCGGCCTGCGCATCGTCACCGAGACGCTGCCCTCGGTCCGCTCCGCCACCTTCGGCATCTGGGCGCACGTGGGCTCCCGGGACGAGACGCCCACGCTCAACGGTGCCACGCACTACCTCGAGCACCTCCTCTTCAAGGGCACCCGCAAGCGCAGCGCCCTCGACATCTCCTCCGCGATCGACGCGGTCGGCGGCGAGATGAACGCCTTCACGGCGAAGGAGTACACCTGCTACTACGCACGGGTGCTCGACACCGACCTGCCGCTGGCGATCGACGTCGTCTGCGACATGCTCACCGGCTCGCTGATCCGCGAGGAGGACGTCGACGCCGAGCGCGGCGTGATCCTCGAAGAGATCGCGATGACCGAGGACGACCCGGGCGACTGCGTGCACGACCTGTTCGCGCACACCATGTACGGCGACACCCCGCTCGGCCGTCCCGTCCTGGGCACCGTGGACACGATCAACGCCCTCGGCGCCGACCGGATCCGCCGCTTCTACAAGAAGCACTACGACCCCCGCCACCTGGTGGTCGCCGCGGCCGGCAACGTCGACCACAACAAGGTCGTACGCCAGGTCCGCGCCGCCTTCGAGAAGGCCGGCGCCCTCACCCACACCGACGCCGAGCCGATCGGCCCGCGCTCCGGAGCCAAGCGCATCCGCACCTCCGGCCGCGTCGACCTGGTGGGCCGCAAGACCGAGCAGGCCCACGTGGTCCTCGGCATGCCCGGCCTCGCCCGCACCGACGAGCGCCGCTGGGCGCTCGGCGTACTGAACACCGCCCTCGGCGGAGGCATGTCCTCCCGCCTCTTCCAGGAGGTCCGGGAGAAGCGCGGCCTGGCCTACAGCGTGTACTCGTACACCTCGGGCTTCGCCGACACCGGGCTCTTCGGCGTGTACGCGGGCTGCCGCCCGAACCAGGTCCACGACGTGCTCCGGATCTGCCGCGGTGAACTCGACAAGGTCGTCTCCGAGGGGCTCACGGACGAGGAGGTCAAGCGGGCCGTCGGCCAGCTGTCCGGCTCCACCGTCCTCGGCCTGGAGGACACCGGCGCGATCATGAACCGCATCGGCAAGAGCGAGCTCTGCTGGGGCGACCAGATGTCCGTCGACGACATGCTGGCCCGGATCGCGTCCGTGACCCCGGACGACGTCCGCGCGGTCGCCCGGGACGTACTGGCCCAGAGGCCGTCGCTCGCGGTGATCGGCCCGCTGAAGGAGAAGCAGGCCGCCCGCCTCGACGAAGCGGTGGCCTGAGACCCTGACACCCCGGGGCAGGGCACCGGCCGCCCCCGGGGCGTGCCCGGCCCGTACGACAGGAAGCGAAGAAGCATGAGCAGCAAGCTGCGCGTAGCGGTTCTCGGCGCCCAGGGCCGCATCGGCTCCGAAGCGGTCAAGGCCGTCGAGGCTGCCGAGGACATGGAGCTGGTGGCCGCCCTCGGCCGCGGCGACAAACTGGAGACCCTGGCAGAGACGGGGGCGCAGGTCGCGGTCGAGCTGACCACCCCCGCGTCGGTCATGGGGAACCTGGAGTTCCTGACCGGCCACGGGATCCACGCCGTGGTGGGCACCACCGGCTGGACCGAGGAGCGCCTCGCGCAGCTGGACACCTGGCTCGCGGCCTCCCCGCAGACCGGCGTGCTCATCGCCCCGAACTTCTCCATCGGTGCCGTCCTCACCATGAAGTTCGCCGCCCAGGCGGCCCGCTACTTCGAGTCCGTCGAGGTCGTCGAGCTCCACCACCCGAACAAGGTCGACGCCCCCTCCGGCACCGCGACCCGCACCGCCCAGCTGATCGCGGCCGCCCGCGCCGAGGCCGGCCTCGGCGGGCAGCCCGACGCCACCGCCACCGCCCTGGACGGCGCGCGCGGCGCGAACGTCGACGGGGTCCCGGTGCACGCCATCCGCCTGCGCGGCCTGCTGGCCCACCAGGAGGTGCTCCTCGGCGGCGAGGGCGAAACCCTGACGATCCGTCACGACTCCCTGCACCACAGCAGCTTCATGCCGGGCATCCTGCTCGGCGCGCGCCGCGTCGTGCAGCACCCGGGCCTCACGTTCGGCCTGGAAAACTTCCTCGACCTCGGCTGATGAGCAGGCAGTAGTCCCATGCGCGCGAAGATCACTTACTTCCTCACGGCCGCCGTCCTGGTCGTCTACTTCGTCCTGGTCGGCAGCCGGGGGGTGATGCTGATCGGGCAGGGCACCGCGCTGACCGTCACCTTCGGTGTGGCCGTGCTGATCCTGCCGGTCATCGGCGTCTGGTTCCTCTGGAAGAACACCCAGTTCGTGACGAGGGCGAACCAGCTCGCGACCGAGCTGGAGGCCGAGGGCGGACTGCCCGTCGACGAACTGGAGCGGGACGAGTACGGCCGGATCCTGCGGGACTCCGCCGACGAGGTCTTCGCGCGCCGCAAGGCCGAGACGGAGGACGCGCCGGGGGACTGGCGCAGCTGGTTCCGCCTCGCCGTCGCCTACCACGACGCCCGCGACACCCCGCGGGCCCGCAAGGCCATGCAGCGGGCCATCGCCCTGCACGCCGCACCGCGGGACCGGGCCGTGTCCGCGAAGTAGCGCCGGCACCCCTCGCCGCGTATTACACGGCGTAAGCCGGGAAGCCCGTACAGGAACGATCCTGTACGGGCTTCCCGGCGTTGCACCCCGGCGTCAGGCGGGCACGGCCCGGTACTCGTCGGCCCAGGCCTCGACCATGTCGGCGGCCCGGTCGAACGCCTCGGTCCGCGAAAGGAAATCGGCGTTGTGGTCGGTCAGCAGCACCGGCAGCTCCGCGCCGCCCTGCCCGACCGCCGTCAGGGCCTGGCCCTGGACGGTCCGCGGCAGCCCCAGCCAGCGCACCGGCTGCTGGACCGTACGGACCTCGGCGATCTCGTCCCAGGTGACCGAGCGGGTCCTGAGGAAGCCCACCCGGCGGAGCCCCGAGGGGCTCACCCAGACGCCCGTCATGAGGATCCGCACCGCCGACCCGATCACGCCGAGCGCGGCGGCCAGGCAGACGCCGGCGCCGGACCAGGCACCGGCGAACGCGATGATCATCGTGGCCAGCAGCATGAACGCGGCCAGCAGGAGCAGCAGCGCGGCGCCCGCCACCCGCCACGGCCCGGGCCGGTACGGCCGGCGCCAGCGGTGGGGGTCCTCGTGGGCCAGTACGTCGTCGCCGTCACTGTCTTCGTGCGCGTCGAACGCGCGGTCGGCCGTCAAGAAGGGCAGGGGCACGGCTGTACCTCACTCACATGCACGTTCGGTTGGACTTGTCCGTGAGGCTACCGCCCCTCGGAGGCCTCCGACTGCTGCGACTTGGCGGGCTGGTGGGGCTGGAGTGCCGGCATGCCGAAAAGCAGGGAGCCGACGAGCCCCGCCACGACGGTCAGCCCGACCAGGGTACGGGCGGCCAACTGGGGCACGCTCAGACGCTCGCGTGGCGGTGGGGTGACGTTGCTGCGGAAGCGGTCGGCCTCGGCGACGAAGGCGAACGGGACGGGTTCGCTGGGGGTACCGCCCAGCGACGGCTGGGGGAGGAACATGGAGCGACTCTCCTCACGATCAGGGCCCTGGGACGCCGGCGGCGGATGCGCGTGGCGTGTACCGGTAAAGACGTACGAGCCGCCCAATCGGTGCCCGAATTCGGGACATTAACCAAATTTTATGGCTGGGTGTCAGCTGAAAGGGTGGCCCTCCCGCCTCCCGGAGCCGGCCGGCGCGTGCGCGGCGGGCAGTGAGCCGCGCCGTAGAGTGGGCGCGCCCCATGTGAGTCGTTCGGAAGGACCCCCGGTGAGCGAGACCGCCGCTTCAGACCTGAAACCCAGCTTCCGCAGTGATGTGACGGTGGAGCTGGTGAAGCACTCCGCCGCCGACTCCGACGTGCTGTGGGCCGCCCGTGTCTCCACGGCCGGCGAGCAGTCGCTGGAGGAGCTGCAGAAGGACCCCGAGCGCTCCAAGGGCCTCATCAACTACCTGATGCGGGACCGGCACGGCAGCCCGTTCGAGCACAACTCGATGACGTTCTTCATCAGCGCCCCGATCTTCGTCTTCCGCGAGTTCATGCGGCACCGCGTCGGCTGGTCGTACAACGAGGAATCCGGCCGCTACAGGGAGCTCGAACCGGTTTTCTACGTCCCGGACGCCGAGCGCAAGCTGGTCCAGGAGGGCCGCCCGGGCAAGTACGTCTTCGTCGAGGGCACCGCGGCCCAGCAGGAGCTGACGGGCCGGGTCATGGAGGACTCGTACCGTCAGGCCTACGAGGCCTACCAGGAGATGCTGGCGGCGGGTGTGGCCCGCGAGGTGGCCCGTTCGGTCCTGCCGGTCGGACTTTTCTCCTCGATGTACGCGACCTGCAACGCACGCTCGCTCATGCACTTCCTCGGCCTGCGCACGCAGCACGAGCTGGCGACCACGCCGTCCTTCCCGCAGCGGGAGATCGAGATGGTCGGCGAGAAGATGGAGCAGCACTGGGCCGCGCTCATGCCGCTGACGTACGCCGCGTACAACGCGAACGGCCGGGTCGCCCCGTAAGGACCGGTACGGCCCGATGGGGACTAATGGACCCATGACGCACAGATGTGCGGAATCAAGTCCGAAGTGTCCGTATTGCCACGTTTCGTAAAGTTCATCTAGGCTGATCAAACGGACCCGGCACTGCTTGAACCCCCGAGCAGGCAGTGCCGGGATCCAACAACCCGCGCGGCCCGTGCCGGGAGCCACACCCTGTTGACGTCCCCCGAGGGGACACCGCGAGCATGGCAGCGAGTAGCGTGTTACCCATGGCTCCGATCTCGACTCCGCAGACCCCCTTCGGGCGGGTCCTCACCGCCATGATCACGCCGTTCACGGCTGATGGCGCACTCGACCTCGACGGCGCGCAGCAGCTCGCCGTCCACCTGGTGGACGCAGGCAACGACGGCCTGATCATCAACGGGACCACCGGTGAGTCCCCGACCACCACCGACGCGGAGAAAAACGACCTCGTACGAGCCGTCCTGGAAGCGGTGGGCGACCGCGCCCACGTCGTCGCCGGCATCGGCACCAACGACACCCGCCACACCCTGGAGCTCGCCCGGCAGGCCGAGCGCACCGGCGCACACGGCCTGCTCGCGGTGACCCCGTACTACAGCAAGCCGCCGCAGGAGGGCCTCTACCGGCACTTCACGGCGATCGCCGACGCCACCGAGCTCCCGGTGATGCTCTACGACATCCCCGGCCGCAGCGGCGTCCCGATCAACACGGAAACCCTGGTCAGACTGGCCGAGCACCCCCGCATCGTGGCCAACAAGGACGCCAAGGGCGACCTCGGCCGCGCCAGCTGGGCCATCGCCCAGAGCGGACTCGCCTGGTACTCCGGCGACGACATGCTGAACCTGCCGCTGCTGTCCGTCGGCGCCGTCGGCTTCGTATCCGTGGTCGGCCACGTGGTCAGCCCCGAGCTCCGCGCGATGCTCGAGGCGCACCTGGGCGGCGACGTCCAGAAGGCCACCGAGATCCACCAGAAGCTGCTGCCCGTCTTCACCGGCATGTTCCGCACCCAGGGCGTGATCACCACCAAGGGCGCCCTGAACCTGCAGGGCCTGCCCGCGGGCCCGCTGCGGCTCCCGCTCGTCGAGCTCACGGCCGAAGAGACGGCCCAGCTCAAGATCGATCTTGCCGCCGGCGGGGTACAGCTCTGACAACAGACTTCACAACTGAATAAGCAAGACGAACAAAACAGACGAATGCAAGTGCACGAATGACATGCGCGCCACGTGCCTTACGAGGTACGTGGCGTGTGTGGTGAGGAGAGACTTTTGAGCCATCCGCATCCTGAACTCGGTCCCCCGCCGAAGCTCCCCAAGGGCGGCCTGCGCGTCACCCCCCTGGGCGGTCTCGGTGAGATCGGCCGCAACATGACCGTCTTCGAGTTCGACGGCCGCCTGCTGATCGTCGACTGCGGCGTCCTCTTCCCCGAAGAGGAGCAGCCGGGCATCGACCTGATCCTGCCGGACTTCTCGTCCATCCGGGACCGGCTCGACGACATCGAGGGCATCGTCCTCACGCACGGCCACGAGGACCACATCGGCGCCGTCCCCTACCTCCTCCGGGAGAAGCCGGACATCCCGCTGATCGGCTCCAAGCTGACGCTGGCCCTCATCGAGGCCAAGCTCCAAGAGCACCGGATCCGCCCCTACACCCTCGAGGTGAAGGAAGGCGACCGGGAACACCTCGGACTGTTCGACTGCGAGTTCATCGCGGTCAACCACTCCATCCCGGACGCCCTGGCCGTGGCCATCCGCACCCCTGCGGGCCTGGTCGTCGCCACCGGCGACTTCAAGATGGACCAGCTGCCGCTGGACAACCGCCTCACCGACCTGCACGCCTTCGCGCGCCTGAGCGAAGAGGGCATCGACCTCCTCCTCTCGGACTCGACGAACGCCGAGGTCCCGGGCTTCGTCCCGCCGGAGCGCGACATCTCCAACGCCATCCGCGGAGTCTTCGCGGGTGCCCAGAAGCGGATCATCGTGGCGTCCTTCGCGAGCCACGTGCACCGCATCCAGCAGATCCTCGACGCCGCGCACGAGTACGGCCGCCGGGTCGCCTTCGTGGGCCGTTCGATGGTCCGCAACATGGGCATCGCCCGCGACCTGGGCTACCTGCGCGTCCCGGCCGGCCTCGTCGTCGACGTGAAGACCCTCGACGACCTGCCGGACGACGAGGTCGTGCTGGTCTGTACGGGTTCCCAGGGCGAGCCGATGGCGGCCCTGTCCCGCATGGCGAACCGCGACCACCAGATCCGGATCGTCCCCGGCGACACCGTGATCCTTGCGTCGTCGCTGATCCCGGGCAACGAGAACGCGGTCTACCGCGTGATCAACGGCCTGACCCGCTGGGGCGCCAACGTCGTGCACAAGGGCAACGCCAAGGTGCACGTCTCCGGCCACGCCTCCGCCGGCGAGCTGCTGTACTTCTACAACATCTGCAAGCCGCGGAACCTGATGCCGGTCCACGGCGAATGGCGCCACCTGCGCGCCAACGCCGAGCTCGGCGCCATGACGGGTGTCCCGAAGGACCGCATCGTCATCGCCGAGGACGGCGTGGTCGTCGACCTGATCGACGGCAAGGCCCGCATCTCCGGCAAGGTCCAGGCCGGCTACGTGTACGTGGACGGCCTGTCGGTCGGCGACGTCACCGAGTCCTCCCTCAAGGACCGCCGGATCCTCGGCGACGAGGGCATCATCTCGGTGTTCGTCGTGGTGGACAGCACCACCGGCAAGGTCGTCAGTGGCCCGAACGTCCAGGCCCGCGGCTCCGGCATCGAGGACTCGGCCTTCACGTCGGTCCTGCCGAAGATCGAGGAGGCCATCGCCCGCGCCGCCGCCGACGGCGTCGCGGAACCGCACCAGCTCCAGCAGCTCATCCGCCGGACCATGGGCAAGTGGGTCTCGGACGGCTACCGCCGCCGCCCGATGATCCTGCCGGTCGTCGTCGAGGTCTGAGCCTCGCCGTAGCGCCGTCACCGGAGCGGGGCAACCGGATTTGCATCCGGGGGCCCCGCTCCAGTACGTTTACGTCTCCACCTCGCACAACACCCCGGGCACACACGTGTGTCCGGACCCGTGCTGCGCGAGCGGGTGGGATTCGGACCCAGGGAGACCTGATAAAGTCTGATCCTCCCGAAAGGGAAAGGCCCTCCAGCGGCCACCGAATTCAAATCCCCTCGGAAACGGGCCGGAAAGAATCTGGTAAGGTTGGAATCGCCGGAAAGGGAAACGCGAAAGCGAGGACCTGGAAAGCGAAACCCGCTTCGACCGGGAATCGGACACGAAAGAGTCTGATAGAGTCGGAAACGCAGGAAAGAAGAACGAAAGCCCGGAGGA
>LJCW01000017.1 GCA_001298555.1 Actinobacteria bacterium OV450 | reverse complement strand
CCAAAGCCTCCCCTGTCCCGGGGTGCGGGACTGCCGCCCCCCAAGCCCGCCGCCCCGCGCCCCGCCCGCCCACCCGCCCGCCGGTGAGGGCGGGGCCACGTGAGCGAAGCCCGCGAAGAGCCAGAACCCCGTGGTCGGCCTCCCACAGCCAGGCGCCCCCAGGATCGTGATGATCTTACCGATCCATGACGCCCCTACTCGAAACGCCCACAAGTCCCCTGCTGCCTCTAGCGTGTTCGTACATCCCCGAGCGCGACCGGGTCGGCGTGAGCCGGACCCGTGACGGTTCGATTCCGGGGAAGCCCGAAATTTCGTGAGAAGGCGGAAAAATGACGGTCGAGACGCTTCCCCTCTGCGCCTACCCGGAGTGCACCAACCACCCCGAGGCGCCGACGCCCGGCAACCCCGAGCCGCGGTACTGCGCTCACCCCGACCACAACGCGCTGGGCGCGTTCCGCAGGTTCCGCGCCAAGCGGCAGCAGCGCAAGGACGAGAGGCGCCAGGAGGCCGAGGCCAAGAAGGCGGCCGGGCCGGCGCCCGCCGCGGACGCTCTTCCCGGCGAGCCGGCGATGGGAGCCGCGATGCCGGGGATGGACGGATCGGACCCGCGTACCGACCTCGTGGCGCTCATCTCCCAGCTGTCCACGGACCTGCCGGGCTACATCGAGGAACTGGCCGTCATCACGGACTCGGCCGCCGCCGAGGAGCGCATCCGGACCGTGACCCGGGCCGCGGCCCAGCGGACGCTGGACGCCGAACAGCGTGCCGCGCTGGCGGAGGAGGCCGCGGACATGGCCATCGCGCAACTGGACGTGGCCAAGCACCGGTTCGAGGAGGAGGTGGACACGATCCGCCAGGAGGCCGCGCAGCAGGTGGCGGACGTGGCGTTCGTACGGGCCGAGCTGGAGCGTTACCGCGAGCGGGTAGCCCAGCTGGAGGAACGACTCGACGGCGTGCGCGAGGAGGCGGACGCGGCCCGCCGGGAGCGCAGCGAGATCGCACGGCAGGCCGAACAGCACCGGTGCGCGGTCTGACGGCGACCCCGAACCCCCCAATCAGTGCAGCCAGTCGCCAGAGCTCCGCCCAGGCGCCTGCGCGCGCGTGCGCCCGTCACGCACTCACAGTCCAGTCCAGCTCAGTCCAGTTCATTCGAATCTTGCAGCACAGAATCACTACCACTGGAGGAAACATGTCTCGAACCGTCAAGCGGAGCACCCGGCTGGCAACCGTCGCCGGGATGGTGGCGGCTGTCGGCGCGGGAATGATCGTGACCGCCCCCGCGAGCCAGGCGGCACCGGTCGCCGCCTTCCGCCTCAGCAACTTCTCGGCGACCATCGCGAACGTCTGCGTCCACACGGACGTCGCGACGAAGTGCTCGGGAAACATAGCGGCCGGAAAGAGCGAGGTGTACAAGGTGGAGTACAAGGGGGCGAGCAACTGGTACTGCACTTCGACCGCGAAGGGACTGTCCGGCACCGCCAGCACCCCTTATTTCAGCCGGGCCAACGTCAAGGAGTGCGCGGAGGTCGGCAACATCTTCGGGGCCAGCATCATGCTCAAGTGACCGTCGCCGGGAGTTCCGCCCCCGCCCGGTCTCATGGACTCCGCCGCCACGGGGCCGGGCAGGACGCAACGCGGTGTACCACGGGCGTACCGCCGGCGTACCGCGCCCACCGCCTACGGCTGCGGCTCGAAGTCCCAGTACGGGCGGTTCTGCTGGCGGGCCGAGACCGTGTGGACGTGTTGGGGGCCCAGGGTGCGGGTCAGGGCGCGCAGGCCCGCGTCCTCGTGTTTCTGGGCCTCCGTGTCCTCGCGGACCGAGCGGAGGTCCGCCGCCAGGGCGATCTGGGCGCTCAGGGTCATCGGGTGGTCGGGGCCCAGGATCCGTTCGCAGCCCCGGAGGGTTTCGCGGCTGAGGGACACCGCGTCCTCGAAGTGCCCCGTGATGTTGCGGTGGCCGGTGGCGTTCAGGGCGCAGCCCAGGGTCCACGGGTGGCGGTCGCCGACCGCGCCGCGCATGCCGACCAGGGCCTGTTCGGCCAGGTTGAGGGCCTCGACCCGTTCGCCCTGGGCACGCAGGACGAGGCCGAGGTTGCCCACCGTGCCGATGCTGTACGGGTGGGCGAGACCCAGCTGCGTCTGGTAGCCGCGGACGACCTCCTCCGAGATACGGCGGGCCTCGCCGATGTCCCCGTACTCCCGCAGGTAGGTGGCGTAGTCCGAGGCCACCATCAGCGTCCAGGGGAACTCCGCGCCGAAGACCCGGGTGGAGCGTTCCAGGACGCTGCGCAGCCGGGCTCCGGCACCCGGGATGTCGCCGGAGCGGCGCAGGCACATGCCGAGGTTGTGTTCGGCGCGCAGGGTCTGGGGGTGGTTGGTGCCCAGCACCTGGGAGTTGAGTTTGAGCCCCTGTTCCTGGCGGGCGAGGGCTTCGCGGTAGCGGCCCATCAGGCGCAGTCCCATCGCGCAGCCGATGCCGGAGGAGAGGGTGGCGATGTGCCGTACGCGCAGGACCCGTTCGCGGCGGCGCAGGGTGTCGAGGTCGGTGTCGTAGGCCTCCTGGTAGCGGCCCAGCAGGCGCAGGGCGACGGCGACGTTGTTCTCGGCGTTGAGGGTGGTGGAGTCGTCCTCGCCGAGCAGTTCGCGGTAGCGGGCGAAGGCGTGTTCCAGCAGTTCCCGGGCCTCCTCGAACTTGGCGGTCCCGAGCAGCACCCCGGCGTACGTGCTGGTGGCGCGCAGGGTCTCCAGGTCGCGGTCGCCCCGTTCGGCGAGCATCCGGTCGGCGACCGATTTGGCGAGGGTCTCGGCGCGCTTGAAGTGCCCGAGCATCCGCAGGGCGCCGCCGTAGTGGTAGCTGAGTTCGCGGACCTGGTCGTGGTCGTCGCCGAGCATGGAGCGCCACACGGCGTCGGTCCGTTCGGCGAGCCGCAGGCAGGTCCGGTACTCCCCGGCGAGGATCAGGTAGCGCAGGCAGTGCAGCAGGAAGGTCTGGATCCGCGGGTTGCTGCTGGTCAGTACGCCGGCGGTCTCCAGGTGCGGGATCAGTTCCGCGTACCGGGGCCAGAGCCGGGAGTCGGAGGGCCGGCCGGGGTCGGCGGCGGCGAGGACCTGCCGGACGGCGCGGGAGAGCGGTTCGGCCTCCTCCTCGGAGAGGTTCTCGCGGACGATGCCGTGCACCATGCGGTGCAGCTGGACCGTCTCCAGGCCGCCGCCCTCCTCCACCGACAGGTCGGAGTATTCGAGGCGGACGACGGAGAACTGGACGAGCTTGTTGAGGGCGGCGTTCCAGCGGATCTGGTCGTTGATGAGCCCGGCGAGCTGCTCGGGCACGTCGTCGGCGGGGAACTCGCGCAGCAGCCGCAGCGGTACCGGCCCCGGGGCGAAGAACACGAACAGCCGCAGCAGGGACAGCGCGTCGGGGAAGTTCTCCCTGACGTTGTTGAGCAGTATCGCCAGGGCGGTGGGGAAGGGCAGCGGGTAGTCGTCGGAGACGGTGACGGCCTCGCGGGAGTCCAGTCTGCGCTGGAGCAGGGCCAGGTAGTCGCCCACCGTCAGCGGGGAGTCGGCGAGCCAGCCGGCGGTCTGGTCGAGGGCGAGGGGGTAGTCCTCCAGGGCCTCGGCGAGCTGGTCGGCCTCGGCGCCGGTGAGACGGCGCGCCCGGCGGCGGATGAAGGTGATGGATTCGGGCCGTGCGTACAGCGGGACTTCGAGGAGGCTGGTCTGCCGGGAGGCCCATTCGCGGTTGCGGGAGGTGATGATGACGTCGCCCGCGCCCGACGGCAGGAGGTCGGTGAGGTCGTCGGGGTTGTCGCAGCCGTCGAAGACCATCAGCCAGCGGCTGTACGGGGATCCGCGCCGCAGCGCCTCCAGGACGGCCCGGATCTGCTCGCCGTAGCTGCCCGAGCCGAGCGGCAGGCCCATCGCGGGGGCCAGGTCGGCGAGCCGCTCGCGCAGGGTGGGCCGGTCCTCGGCGGGGACCCACCACACCACGTCGTACTCGGAGGCGAAGCGGTACGCGTACTCGGTGGCGACCTGCGTCTTGCCCACCCCGGACAGGCCGAGCAGGGTGACGGTCGAGGCACCGGGCGGGGCGTCGGCGACGGCGCCGCGCAGCCGGCCGATGACGTCGTTGCGGCCGGTGAAGCGGGGGTTGCGGCGCGGGACGCGGCCCCAGATCTCGGGCGGGTCGTTGGGGAAGCGGGGACCGCGGCGCCCGGTCTCGGTGCCGATCCGGTCGGTGGGCAGTTCGAGCCGGCGCAGCACCCGGTATTCGGCCTCGTACGCGTCCAGGCCCCACAGGTCGGTCTTCTCCAGCACGGCGACGGCGCTGGGCAGCGGGGCGTCGGTGAGGCAGACGGCCGCGAACCGGTCGGGGTGGTTGTCCGTGACGGTGCGCAGGGCGGTGTTCCACTCCTCGTCGGTGTGGGCGGCGGCGGAGAAGTAGCGTTCGCTGAGGACGAGCAGGACCCGGCTGCCGCTGCGGGCGAGGTCGTCGAGGGCGGGGACGAGGCCGGGGCTGGACTGCGGGTCCCAGCGTGCGAGGGCGACGCGGTGGCCGTGCTCCTCCAGGCGGTGGGCGATCCACACGGCCCAGGGCCGGTTGAACCCGGCGAAGCTGATGACGAAGCGCTGCGGCTGCGCGGCTCCGTCGCGGTCTCGGTCCTGGCGAAGTCCGGTGGTCATGCGGCCGTCTCCCTGGCATCCGGGCGGTGGACGGGGTTGAAAAGGTACCGCAGCGGACGGTCCGTCAGCCCTGTGTGAACGGGGCGAGTTCGGGGTGCTGTGCGCACCAGTCGCGGCGTTCCCGGTCGACGGCGCGGCGGGCGGTGGCGTGCTGCTCGCCGGGCGGCGGCAGGTCGTCCATGGCCCGTTCGGCCGCGGCCATGGCCGCGGTGAACTCCCGTCCGGCGGTGGTGAGTTGCGGATGCCGGTGCAGGGCGGGGAGGACGGCGGCGACCTGGGCGCGGATCCTGGCGTGCTGGGCCCAGGCGCCGCGGGCGCCGTAGAGGGCGGCGCGCTGCCAGTACCCGGCCAGGGCCAGGTGGGCGTACGCGCCGTGCAGGAGTCCCTCCAACGGGCGGGGGTCGCTGCGCCAGGGGGCCCAGTGGCGGGGCGTGCGGTCGGCGGTGTGCAGGGTCAGCACGTCGGCGAGGGCGGCCAGCTTGCCGTGCTGGACCTCGTGGACGAGGGTGGCGGCCAGGGCGGGCGGGGCCTGGGTGCGGGCGAGGACGGATCCGGGGGCCGCGGGCAGGGTGGCACCGCTGGAGCGGGAGCCGCCGCCGAGCGGGACGACGGAGCGCAGCAGCAGGCCGATCTCCTCGGCGCGGGCGGTGTCGTACCGGTCGAGGAGGGTGAGCGCGCCGGACCACTGGGTGTCCCAGCGCTTGTGGCCCTTCGGGGTGAGCCGGCGGGCGGGGCGTACGGGTGCCGGGTGGGCGGGGCCGGGGGCGCGGTAGGGGTCGAGGTCGTCGAGGGCGGTGCGGCCGCCGGGCAGGGTGTGCAGGGCGAGGGTGGTGGGGTCGTCCGGGTCCCAGGAGCACTCGGTGAGTGCGAGCGGGCCGGGGCGGGCGGGGCGCAGCAGTCCGAGGGTGGGAAGGACGAGCCGGCCGTGGACGGGCCGCAGGGTGGCCTTGAAGGCGATTCCGGAACGCAGGGCCGCGGCGGCGGCGAGGGCCCCGAGGTGGCCGAGGTCGGCCGGGGGCCCGTACGGGGCGTGCAGCCGGCGCAGGGTCTCCTCGGCCCACACCCCCGTGGCGGGGTAGTGCAGTACGTCGCGCACGGCGTCGGGGGCGTGCCGTTCGGCCTCCTCCAGGAGCGCCCAGTGGTCGGCGGCTTCGCCGGCCCGGCCGCCGGGGGCGGAGTCGAGCACCCCGCGCAGCAGGACGAGCCGCTTGGAGCGGCGGATGTCACGGACCAGGGCGCTGCCCTCGGCGGAGGGCTCGGTGGAGGCGAGGGCGCGCAGGGTGGCGGAGGTGACGGTGAACCCGGCCAGCGAGTCGGTCATGAGGCGGCCGCCCGCGGGGTCGCCTCGCCGGCGGTGAACGTTCCGGGCCGGCCGGCGCCCCGTTCGGCCTGCTGCGCGGGCGAGGTCCCGGCCCCGGCCGCCGCGTCGTGGAGGGCGGTGGCGATGTGGCGGATGACGGCCTGGAGGTCGGCGCAGTACACGGACGGCCCGCGGAAGCCCTCGCCGGCGCGGTAGCGGTGCGGGTAGTGGCCGCCGCCGCAGACCTCGACGAGCCCGCAGGAGCGGCAGCCGTCGGCGAGGGCCTCCCGGCCGAGCTGGCGGGCGACGAGCCCGGGGTGGTCGAGGAACGCGTCGAAGCCGTGGCTCTCCACGTTCAGTCCGGTGGCCGCGGCGCCCTCGTAGGCGGATTTGAGCGAGTCCGCCTGCTCGATGCCGCCGTCGGTCTCGATCACGGCGGTGGCGACGGGGGCGAGGCCGAGGGTTTCGGTGGCGGTGGGCAGTCCGAGCAGCAGGGCGATGATCTCCTCGAAGATCCGGATCCGGGTCCGCAGCGCCTCCTCGCGCCACCAGCGGTCGAAGACGGCGACGAGCCAGTCGGCGTACGGGGTGGCGGGCGGGCGGTGGCCGGGCGGCGGGGTGCTCCGGTTGGCGAGCGGCAGGAGGAGTCCGAGGACCGGCGGGGCGAAGTCGAGCAGCGACTCGTACGTCTCCACCGGGTCCTGGGCGAGGTCGACGACGCAGAGCACCCCGGCGTAGCTCTCGGGGTGCCGGGCGAGCAGGCGCAGACCGCGGGCGGCGGCGCCGAACCCGGGGCGCCCGGTGTGGTCCACGCGGCGCAGGTTGTGGGCGGGCAGTCCGCCGTCGAGGCTGACGCCGACGCGTATCCCGGCGGCGGCCAGCGCGGTGAGCCGGCCGCGGGTGAGCAGGGTGCCGTTGGTCTGGACGGTGGCGGTGACCCGGGTCCGCGGGGAGGTCCGGGCGAGTGCGGCCCGTACGGCGTCGACGGGGGCGGCCAGTTCGGCGGGGGCGGTGAGCAGGGGCTCACCGCCGTGCAGGACGAGGTCGACGCGGGTCAGGCCGTGGGCGGCGGCGTGCTCGGCGATGCGCTCGGCGGTGCGGGCGACGGTGGCCGGGGACATGGCGGCGGGCTGCGCGCGCCAACCCTGGTCGGCCATCTCGTAGACGTAGCAGTAGGTGCAGGCGAGGTTGCAGCGGCTGCGCGTCTTGAGGACGAACTGGCGTACGGGATGGGGCCGGTGGCCTGCGGCGCGGAGCGCGGGCACGTCGAGCCGGGCGTACGGCCACGGTGCGTGGGTCCGATGGGAGGGCAGCACGACGTCGCTCGTGTCGGTCTGCCTCATCGTTCGCACCTCCCGCGCCGCGGACGGTGCATCCCTGCCCGGCGGACGGCACCGGCTAACGGCGGAAACGGGACAACTGTGGCTGCTCTGCGTGGCCTTGGGAATGCGGTGCGTGAGGGACCCCGGCCGGCCAGGGCGCGTCGGCCGGGGGCCGGGGCGGGGGGGGGGGGGGCGCGGGCCGGGCGCGGGTCAGGCCACTCCGGAGTCGAAGGCGTTGAGGATCTCGGCGGGGTGGGTGACCCGCTCCACCATCCCCTCGATGACCCGGGCGAGCACGGGATGGTCGATCCCGCGCAGTGCGGCCAGATCGAACCCGGAGAGGTCCGGTAACTGCCCGGAACAGGGCCCGGGTCCGGCGGAGCCCTCCGTTTCCGCTTCCTGCTGCCGAGTCACCATGGGATGCCCGTCCCCCTGTCGCGTCGCACGTCCGATGGTCCCCTGCCCTCTTCCCCGGCCCGGGCCCGCCAAGCCCGGCCGGGGTCCGGCGGATCCGTCACAGTCCCGCCTCCAGGGTCCGGACGCGGGACCGCAGGGCCTCCCGCCGCTGTGCGGCCGGCTCCCCGAGCCGCGTCCACAGCTCCACGGCCGAGCGGTAGGCGTCCAGTGCCGCCCGGGGCCGCGCCAGCCGTTCGAGCACCTCCCCCCGCAACTCCTGCACGCGGGCGCCCAGTTCCACCGCCACCTCCCGCCGCTCCTCCCCGGCGGCGGCCAGCGCGGCCCGCCATGCACGCCGGTAGGAGTCCGCCGCCCGGTCGAGCCGGTCCAGCGCCCTGGTGTGCGCGTGGATCTCCTGCTGGACGTCGCCGTGCTCCCGCCAGGCGCGGGCCTGCTCCAGCGGGCTGCGGCTCTGCCGGACGGCCAGCTCCAGCAGGTACTCCGCCTCCCGCAGGTCCACCACGTCGCCCTCGTACGCGTGCCGCAGCCGCAGCCCCTCCGCGAGCCGCACCAGCCGCTGAGCGGAGCGGGCGTCGGACTGCGGGACCGCGGCCCGGCTGTCGCGCAGGACCCGTACGGCCGTCGAGGTGAACCGCCGCCCGCCGGCGGCCCGCGCCCGGTCCAGGAGCACGTCGCCCCACTCGGGCAGCAGCTCGCCGTAGGCCTCCCCGTCGCGGGGGATCAGCCGGCGGGCCCTTCCGTACGCCTCGGCGGCGTCCTCCAGGGCCACCGGGTCCGTGTCCCGCGCGGACCGGGCCCGGTGCACCCGGGCCAGGCACACCAGGGCGGCCAGCCGCAGCTCCGGGTCGCCGGTGGCCTCGGCCAGGGCCAGGTCCAGCTGCCCGGCGGCCTCCTCCAGCCGCCCGGGCAGGTAACGCAGGGCGGTGGCCAGCTCCACCCGGGCGCGGGCGGCCTGCGGCCCGGAGGGCTCGGCGGCCAGTCCGGCCGCCAGGTGCTCGGCGGCCTGCCCGGCCAGTTCGGTGCGCTCCTGCGGGCCGGGGGTGCGGGGCAGCAGCGCGAGCAGGACCCGGCCCAGGGCGGGCCGCACCACCGGGTCGGCCGCCGGGCCGCCGGCCGCCGCCTCCAGTGCGGAGCGGGCCTCGCGCAGCGGGCCCGTGTCCTCGCGGAGCTCGCCGAGGCGGACCAGGGTGCGGGCCCGGCGCACCACGCAGTCCAGCCGCAGCCGCGGGTCCAGGTCCGGGTCGGGGACGCCGGCGACGGCCGCGAACTCCCGTTCCGCGGCGGCGAGCAGCTCCGCGTCGGGCTCGGCCGCGAGGGCCCGCTCGTACAGCACCCGGCCGAGTACGGCCCGGGCCTGCGGGGTGCCGAGCCCGGCCACCGCCCGTTCCGCCTCCCCCAGCAGTTCCGGGTCCCGCTGGCCGGCCCACAGCCGCAGCAGCACGGCGGCCAGCTCGCATTCCGCCTCGCCGGGCGGGTCCTGGGGCCCGGCGGGTACGGCGACGGCCCGGCGCAGGACGGCGGCGGCCTCGTACAGCCCGCGCGGGCCGGCGTCGCCCCCCTGGCGGTCCTGCGCGGCGAGCCGTTCACGGGCCGTGCGCACCGCCCAGGCCCGCCCGGGCGGGGGTGCCACGGGTTCGGTGACGGCCGGGTCCGCGGCGGGCGGCCCGGGCAGGTAGCGGCGTACGACACGGGCCGAGACCTCGGCGAAGGCCTGCGGGAGCCGGCCTGCGGGGACCCGCTCCTCGCCGCCCTCCTCGACCAGTGGTGCGCCGGTCAGCTGGGACACGGCCAGCGCGGGGAAGTTGCGTACGCCCCGCCCGAAGTGCGCGAGGACGTACTCGGAGCAGTGCTTGAGCACCAGTGCGGCCTCGTCGCGCCCGAGCGGGCCCAGCAGGACGTCCTGGACGCCGGGCACGAACTCGTACCACTGACCGGCGGCCTGGCCGCGCCGCAGCAGTCCGCTCAGCAGCACCTCCGCCAGGTCCGAGGGTTCGGAGTCCGGCAGCATCGTGCGCTGCACCAGCCGCATCACGGGCAGCGTCAGCGGGGCCGCCGACAGGTACACGGCGAGCTGTACGGCGCGCGGCGAGGCGGAGGTGCGGAAGCGGCGCACCAGTTCACGCGGCGGGCGGGCGGCGCGGGGCGGCGGGAGGGGCGCGGAGGGGTGGTCGGCGAGCACCCGGCCCACCTCGGCGGGGACGGGCCCGGTGCCCAGTCCGGCGACGAGCCGGGCCCAGGCGCCGAGCGCGGTGGCGCTGGGCGGCAGGACGGGGACGGTCAGCCCGCCGGTGGGCCGTCCCGGGCGGGCGGGCCGGTCGGGCCGGAAGCGCAGCCGGCCGGCGTTGCCCCCGGCGCGGGTGAGGGCGCCCCGCTCGGTCGGCAGCCAGCTGCGGCTCCACAGCCGCTGCGGCAGCGGCTGGACGACGACGCAGGGGGTGCACTCGGCCCACCGGTGCAGCAGCCGCTGGGCTTCGCCCTCGCGCCACAGGGGTCCCGCGCAGTCGGAGACGACCATGGTCAGCGCCCGCCCGGTCGGGTCGCGCAGCTGGTCCCCGGAGCGCAGCCGGGTGCCGGGGGCGGGGCCGCGGCCGACGGCGGCCCGGCCGTCGGCGAGCCGGTGCAGGTAGTGCACCTGGACGTCGCGGAACGCGCCGAGGCGCTCGCACACGGACCGCAGTTCCTCGAACATGTCGTGCCAGACGGCCATCGACGGGGAGGCGTCCATCACGAGCCGTACGGTCGCCTCGCGCCGGGTTTCGGGCCGCAGCACGGGGATGACCAGCCCGAGGGCGCGGGCGCTGGCCTCGGCGGTGGCCGGCTCGTCGAGGACGAGGCGGGCGGGCGGGCCGGGCGGGCGGTGCCGCTGGAGGGCGCGCAGGGCCCGCTGGATCTCCAGGATGCGGGGCAGCGCGGCCGCTCCGGGGACCCGTACGGGCACTCCGGCGCCGGCCGGGAACTCGCCCGCCTCCTCGGTGACGGCCCCCAGGACCCGGGAGGCGTAGAGCCGGACCGGGTCCTCGGGTCCGGGTTCGGGCCGTACGGGCTCCTCCTCGGGCGGCGGTGCGCCGCCCGGGGTCCGCGGCCGCCGGGGCTGCGCCGTCCGGCCCCGGTCGGGGGCGGCCCGGCCGGGCGGGCCGATCCGCCCGGCCAGCCACAGCGCGTCGGCGAGTTCCTCGGTGGTGGGGTCGAGTCCGGCGGCGCGCAGCAGGACGGCGAGGTCACGCAGGGCGGCGACCTGGTGGAGGACGGAGGCGTCGTGGAGGGGGGCGGTGGCGGGGACGGCCGGCCGGTCGGGGGACACGGGCGCTCACCTCGGGCGGTCGAGGCGCTGGATGAGCAGGTCGGCGAGGTCCTCCCGGGTGGGCGGGGCGGCGTAGTGGGTGAGGTAGATGGCGTTCAGCAGCTGGTCGGCGGCGACGAGTTCGGACTGGGAGCGGCTGAGGAACTCGCGGATCAGGTCGGCGCCGAGCTGGGCGGCTTCCTCTCCGAGGTGGGCGCGGACCATGGTGGCGAGGCGCTTCTCGCCGGGCTGGCCGAGTTTGAGCTGGATGCAGCGGCGCAGCAGGGCGGCCGGGAAGTCCCGTTCGCCGTTGCTGGTGAGGATGATGAAGGGGAAGGCCCGGCAGCGGACCCGGCCGCCCCGGACGGTGACCTTGGCCCCGTCGTCGGTGAGCACCTGCACCTCGGGCTCGGTGTCGGCGACGCGTTCCAGTTCGGGCAGCGCGAACTCGCCCTCCTCCAGGACGTTGAGGAGGTCGTTGGGCAGGTCGATGTCGCTCTTGTCGAGTTCGTCGATGAGCAGGACGCGGGGCCGTTCGGTGGGCAGCAGGGCCGTTCCCAGCGGTCCGAGCCGGATGTACTTGCCGATGCCGGAGGTCTGGCCGGCGGTGCCGGGGGCCGTGCCGGGGGCGCCGCCGCTCGCGGCGATCTGCACGTCCTGGAGCCGGGCGATGGCGTCGTAGCGGTACAGGCCCTCCTGGAGCACGGTCCGCGAGACCACGGGCCAGCGCAGCACCCGGCCGAGTTTCAGTTCGTGCGCGACGGCGTGCGCGAGGGTGGACTTGCCGGTTCCGGGGTAGCCGGTGACGAGCAGCGGGCGCCTCAGGTACAGGGCCGCGTTGATGGCCTCCAGCTCCTCGGGCTCGGGCCGGTGCAGCTCGGCGGCCTGCCGGTGGGCTCCGAGGCGCCGCGCGACGTTGCCGTCGGCGGTCTCCGCCGGTCCGCCCGGCTCGCCGACGGGGCCGCCGTCGAAGTCCCGCCACGGTGGCGGATCGGGCAGGGCCGCGATCCCGTCGTGGGGTTCACCGACCCCCCGGTAGATGAGCCATTCCTCGTTCACGCCTGCTCCCTCCCCGTCCCGCCCGTCACAGGTCGCCCTGCAGTGGCTCGTCGTCGGGCAGCGCGCGGGCCGGGTCGTCCCACACGAGGGCCATCCCGTCGGCCCAGTACGCGTCGGGGTCGGCCCCGTGCGCGCGTGCCCGCAGTGCCTGGAACCGGACCGGCAGCGGCGCTCCCCGCCCCGCCTCGGTCAGCTCCTCGCGCAGCCCGCGGTGGAACGGCGCGCAGTCGGCCGCCGGGTCGGCCGGGGGCCGCCGGGTGACGGCCACTCCGTATCCGGCGTCGCGGACCGCGTACAGGGAGCCGCGGGTGGGCTCCGCGTCGGCGGCCCGGCAGTGCACGGGCACGGTGTTGTCGGGCAGTGTGCCGAGCCATTCGGGCGCCGGGGTCCGGGGGCGTCCGCGCGCGCAGTCGGCCCGTTCGTCGAGCACGGGCCCGGCCTGGACGCGCGTCCAGCGGTCGGCCCGGCGGTGGTCGGCCTCCTCGTCGGGCGGGTCCTCGCCGCTCCCGGCCGGGTAGCGGAACACCACCGGTCGCTGGGCACCCAGCGGGACCCGGCCGGCGACCGTCCAGGTGTCCACGGGCAGGCCGAACAGCTCGGGGGCCACGGCGACTTCGAGGAGGGCGGCGGCCTCGTGGGTGTCGCAGCGCCGGAAGGCCTCGGCGAGGGGGACCCGCAGGACCTCGGCGAGTCCGGCGCGGGTGGCCCGTACGCCCGAGTCCACCGGGGTGAGCCGGCCGGGGTGGGCCGGCCCGTAGAGGACCGACACGCGCCAGTCGTAGACGTCCTCCCAGCCGTGCGCCCACGCCTCCAGCAGCACCGACGGGCCTTGGGGCAGCCCGGCGGGCGGCCGGGCGTGTCCGTGGGGGTGCCGGTCGGTGCGGGCGCGCCGGCTGTGGTCGCGGCGGGCCAGGCCCTGATCGCGGCGCTCGGCCAGCTCGCGGCGCAGCGGCCGCCACAGCCGCTCGGCCGTGGTCCGCACCCAGTCCCACAGTTCCTCGTCGGAGCCGGGGGCGGGCGGCTCGCGGTGGTCGGCGACGCTGACGTCGGTCGCGTACCGGAGCATCGCGGCGGCCTCTCCGGTGCCGCCGGGCGGGTCGTGGAGCATGCCGAGGCCGTCGCGCCAGCTGAGCGGGGCCGGCAGGCCCGGGTCCGGTTCCTCGCCGCGGGCCGCTTCGACCAGGGCGCGGACGTCCTCGGAGGAGCGCGGCGGGGGCAGTTCCGCGAGCAGTCCGCACAGGGTGGTGCGCTCGGCGGGGGTGAGACGCCTGCGGCCCTCGTAGGGGTCGCCGGCGGTCGGGAGTTCGTCGTGCACGTCGGTCCAGGTGCGGCGGCTGCCCAGATCGCTCAGGTGCTGGTCGTAGTGGTACAGGTCGTGGGCCTGCATGACGCGGCGGTAGAGCCCGACCTGGCCGGTGGCGGCCAGCGGCAGGGTCCGTAACTGGACGACGGAGACGGCGAGTCCGCCGCCGCCGCCCTGCCGGCGGGCCTTGACCACGCCGACGACCTCGCCGCGGGCCAGGTCGACGACGGGGCCGCCGGACATGCCGGGTTCGATCTCGTCGTCGTTGCCCAGGCGCAGGGCGGCGCCGCCGCCGGCGGTGCCGCGCAGCCGGGTGGTGCGGCCGGTGATCTCGGGGGTGCCGAGGTCCTCGGTGCAGCCGAAGTAGGCGACCTCGACGAGGCGGGGTCTGGCGCGGTCGGTGAGCCGTACGCAGGCGTGCGTGATCGGGGCGAGGACCCGGACCAGTGCCAGGTCGGGCAGGTCCCACAGGGCGCGGCGGGCGGGGCGGCGCTCCTCCAGCCGCTCGGGCAGCACGCACTCGACGCGGCCGGGGACGGTCCCGGTGGCGCCGTCGGCGCCGGAGAAGAAGGTGATGCCGAGCTCACGCCCCGCGAGACGCACCGCTGCACCCCCTTCACCGATGACGTGCGCGCACGTCAGGACCCAGCCGGGGGCGATGAAGAAGCCACTCCCCCAGGTGGGACCGGTCCCAGGGGAGGCATACCCGTCCGGGGCCGCGTGGACGCGTACGGTGGCCGCCCGGACGAGGGGTTCGAGGAGCTCGAAGGCGCGCGCGGTGCCGCCCGTGCGCCCGTCCTGCATCCCCTGCCCCCTCAGGTGTTGGGCAGTCCAGGCTAGCGCCGGGGCGGGCAGGGCGGGAGGTCTCGGCGGGTATGCGGATTATCCTGGCGGGAAACATCCCCCTGCACACCTTCATCACGGCACGGAGCCCGACTTGTACTTCACCGATCGCGGCATCGAGGAGCTGGAGAAGCGGCGCGGCGAGGAGGAGGTCACCTTCGAGTGGCTCGCCGAGCAGCTGCGCACCTTCGTCGACCTGAACCCGGACTTCGAGGTCCCGGTGGAACGCCTGGCCACGTGGCTCGCGCGGCTGGACGACGAAGACGACGAAGACGAATAGTCCACACGTGGGACGCACTGTCCCCGCGTTACGCCGATGGGGCCCGACCGGCAGCGGTCGGGCCCCATCGGCGTACTCGGGGAGGCCTGGATCAGGCGGCCTTGGTCTCCCAGAAGATGCGGTCGATCTCGGCGATGAGGTCGAGGGCCTTCTGGCCGGTCGCCGGGTCGTTCGACGCCTTGGCGGCCGAGAGGGCCTTCAGGGTGTCGTTGACCAGGGTGTGCAGCTGCGGGTACTTCTCGAAGTGCGGGGGCTTGAAGTAGTCGCTCCACAGCACCGAGACGTGGTGCTTGGCGAGCTCGGCGCGCTGCTCCTTGATGGTGATGGCGCGCGCGCGGAAGTCTGCGTCCTCGTTGGCCTGGTACTTCTCCTGGACGGCCTTGACGGACTCGGCCTCGATGCGGGCCTGGGCAGGGTCGTACACGCCGCACGGAAGATCGCAGTGGGCGGAGACCTTCGCCTTGGGGGCGAAGAGGCGGGAAAGCATGGAGTTTGTCCTCCTCGTGATCGTCTTCTCAAGAGGGGAGATTACTCCGTGGGAAAGGGGATTTCGCGAGCGGCCCCGGGGGCTTAGGACAAAAGTCCAGGGTGGCGGCCGGACCGGTGAGCGAACGTACGGGAGCGTGCGGCAGCATGCGCAGTGGGGCGAGAGCGGGCGAGGAGGTGGCGCATGGCGGAGAGAAGGCACTCGCGGATGGCGTTCGAGGTGCTGGAGGTGGCGGGGCCCTCGATGGTGCCGACGCTGCTGCACGGCGACCGGCTGGTGGTCCGGTACGGGGCGGTCGTGCGCCCGGGTGACGTGGTGGTGCTGCGGCACCCCTTCCAGCAGGACCTGCTGGTGGTCAAGCGGGCGGTGGAGCGGCGGCCGGGCGGCTGGTGGGTGCTCGGGGACAACCCGTTCAACGAGACCGGCGACAGCACCGACTACGGGACGGTGCCCGAGGAGCTGGTGCTGGCGACGGCGGTGCTGCGCTTCCGGCCGCGCGCGGCGGATCAGAGTTCGCTGAGGGCGCGGGTGTCCTGGGCGGTGTCGGCGCTGCGGCCGCTCTGGCCGGACGCCTCGGCCTCCAGCCGTTTGCGGGCCCGGTAGGCGGCCACGTTGGCGCGGGTGGCGCAGCGGTCGGAGCAGTAGCGCCGGGAGCGGTTGGTGGAGGTGTCCAGGTAGGCGTTGCGGCAGGGCGCGGCCTGGCACAGGCCCAGGCGGTCGGGGCCGTGCTCGGTGAGGTGGAAGGCCAGGCCGAAGGAGGCGATGGCCGCGTAGCCGGCGGAGGCGTTCGAGGGGTGGTCGGCGAGGTGGATGTGCCAGTTCGGGCCGCCGTCCTCGCCGATGGTCTCGTGGCCGGAGACCTGGGGGCTGACCGGGAACTCCATGAGCAGGGAGTTCAGCAGGTCGACCGCGAGGACGTGGTCGCCGCCGTCGGCGGCCTCGAAGACGGCGCGCAGCCGGCCGCGGACGTTGCGGAAGCGGGTGACGTCGGCGTCGGTGACGCGGCGGGCGGCCTGGACCCCGGCGCCGAAGAGGCCGCGGACGGCGTCCACCGAGGTCAGCGAATCCTTGTTGCGGGCCGGCTCCTCGGTGTTGACCAGGCGCACGGCATAGTCCGAGTAATGGGCCAGTTCCACTTGTAGTCCTTACGGCTGCGGATTAATGTCTCGCGGTAACGACTGAGACACATTCGAGGGTATTACGGCTGGAGGGTGGACGATGGTGCGGACCACGACCGACTGGCAGGCCTGGCAGGAGAGCTGGGACCGGCAGCAGGAGTGGTACATGCCCGACCGCGAGGAGCGGTTCCGGGTGATGCTGGACATGGTCGAGGCACTGGTGGGCCCCACCCCCCGGGTCCTCGACCTGGCGTGCGGTACGGGAAGTATTACGGACCGCGTCCTCAAGCGGTTCCCGGAAGCCACCAGTACGGGCGTCGACCTCGACCCGGCGCTGTTGACCATCGCCCGGGGCCACTTCGACGGCGACCGGCGCGTCACGTTCGTCACCGCCGACCTCAAGGACCCCGACTGGGCCTCGGCGCTCCCGTACGACACGTACGACGCCGTCCTGACCGCCACCGCTCTGCACTGGCTGCACAGCCCGCAGCTCGCCGTGCTCTACGGGCAGCTCGCCCCGCTGGTGCGCCCGGGCGGGGTCTTCATGAACGCCGACCACATGCCCGACCCCGCGACCCCGGGGATCAACGCCGCCGAGCGCGCCCACCGGCACGCCGGGATGGACCGGGCCCGCGCGGCCGGCGCACTGGACTGGGCCGACTGGTGGGCGCTCGCGGCCGCCGACCCGGTGCTCGCCGAGCCGACGAGGCGCCGGTTCGAGATCTACGGCGAGCACGCCGACGGGGACACCCCCGACGCCGCCTGGCACGCCCGGACCCTGCGCGAGGCGGGGTTCTCGGAGGCCCGGACGGTCTGGCGCTCCCCCTCCGACGGGCTGGTCCTAGGCCTGAAGTAGCACCCTTGTAGGAAAGTGAGAACTTCGGAACGCGCACCGGAACGCGCGCAGGGGCGGTACGGGAATCCCGTACCGCCCCTCTCACGCACCGTGTGCGGTTACAGCACCTTGGACAGGAACGCCTTCGTCCGGTCGTGCTGGGGGTTGCCCAGCACCTCGCGCGGGTGGCCGGACTCGACCACGACGCCGCCGTCCATGAAGACGAGGTTGTCGCCGACCTCGCGGGCGAAGCCCATCTCGTGGGTCACCACGATCATGGTCATGCCCGACTCGGCCAGGTCCCGCATGACGTCGAGGACGTCGCCGACGAGCTCCGGGTCGAGCGCCGAGGTGGGCTCGTCGAAGAGCATCAGCTTCGGCTCCATGGCCAGCGCGCGGGCGATCGCCACGCGCTGCTGCTGGCCGCCGGAGAGCTGCGAAGGGTAGTTCCCGCCCTTGTCGCCCAGGCCCACGCGGTCGAGGAGCTTGACCGCGCGCTCGCGCGCCACCGCCTTGCTCTCGCCCTTGACCATGACGGGGGCTTCCATGACGTTCTCTATGGCCGTCATGTGCGGGAAGAGGTTGAAGCGCTGGAAGACCATGCCGATCTCGCGGCGCTGGGCCGCGACCTCGCTGTCCTTCAGCTCGTAGAGCTTGTCGCCCTTCTGCCTGTACCCGACCAGCTGGCCGTCCACCGAGAGCCGCCCGGAGTTGATGCGCTCCAGGTGGTTGATGCACCGCAGGAACGTGGACTTGCCGGAGCCGGACGGGCCGACCAGGCAGAAGACCTCGCGCGGGGCGACCTCTAGGTCGATGCCCCGAAGGATGTGGGCGGCGCCGTACGACTTGTGGACGCCCTCGGCCTTGACCATCGGCTGAGCGGTCATCGCGCGACCTCCGTACGGCGGAACATGTTCAGGTTGGCCTTCAGGCGCTGGAACGGCGTCGGAGGCAGGTTCCGCGTGGAACCACGGGCGAAGCGGCGCTCGAGGTAGTACTGGCCGACGCTGAAGACACTGGTCAGGGCCAGGTACCAGAAGGACGCCACGAACAGCATCTCCATGATGGCACCGGCCGTGTTGCCGATGTTCGACGAGGCCCGCAGGAGTTCGGTGTACTGCACCGCCGAGACCAGGGAGGAGGTCTTCAGCATGTTGATGAACTCGTTGCCCGTCGGCGGGATGATCACGCGCATCGCCTGGGGGAGCACGACCCGGCGCATGGTCTTCGTCTGCGGCATGCCGAGCGCGTGGGCGGCCTCGGTCTGGCCCTCGTCGACCGACTGGATGCCGGCCCGGACGATCTCCGCCATGTACGCGCCCTCGTTCAGGCCGAGGCCCAGGAGGGCGACCATGAACGGGGTCATGACGTCGACGGTCTCGTTCTTGTAGATCGGACCGAGGTTGATGTACTGGAAGATCAGCGACAGGTTGAACCACACCAGCAGCTGCACGTACACCGGGGTACCGCGGAAGAACCAGATGTAGAGCCAGGAGACGGCGCCGGTCACCGGGTTCTTGGAGAGCCGCATCACCGCGAAGATGATGCCGAGCACGAGGCCCAGCGCCATGGCGGAGACGCTGATGATCACGGTGTTGCCGAGACCGCTCAGGACCGCCGGGTCGAACAGCTTGTCGCCGACCGTCTTCCAGATGACGTTGCCGTTGGCGAACGCGTAGACGAGCCAGGCGAGCAGCCCGACGACCACGACGCCGCTGACCCAGCGGCCGTAGTGCCGCACGGGGATGGCCTTGATGGCCTCGTACGGGAGGCCCGAGGCACCGGGCCCGGCCGGCGGGTTCTCGGCCGGACCCTTTTCGATCTTGTCAGTCACAATGACTGCCCTTCAGTGGAGCGTGGAGCGCTGGACTTACTGACCTGCGTTGACCGTCGCGGACTTGACGGCACTGTCCTGCACGTTCCACTTCTCCAGCGCCTTGGCGTAGGAGCCGTCCTTGATGATGGCGTCGAGGGCCTGCTTGAGGGCGTCGCGGAGCTGGGTGTTCTCCTTGCTCACGCCGATGCCGAAGAGGCCGACGTCGCTCTGCTGGCCGGCGATCTCGAAGTCGTTGCCGCCACCGGAGGTCTTCACCGTGTAGGCGGCGACCGGGTAGTCGTTCAGGTCGGCGACGGCGCCGCCGGCCTTGACGCGGGTCTGCGCCTCGGCGTCGGTGTCGAAGGCCTGGATGGTGAGCTTCTTGTCGCCGCACTTCTCGGCCTGGGCCTTGAAGGTGTCCTCGTAGATCGTGCCGCGCTGGACGGCCACGGTCTTGCCGCAGAGGTCGTCCATCGACTTGATGCCCTCGGGGTTGCCCTTCTTGACGAGGAGCGAGAGGCCGGAGGAGAAGTAGTCGACGAAGTCGATCCCCTTGCCGATCTTCTGGCCCTTGTCGTCCAGACCCTCCTGGCGCTTCTTGTTGTCCGTGATCGAGGACATGATCGCGTCCTCGCGGCCGGTGTAGATCGAGGTGATCAGGCCGTCGAAGGTACCGGCGGTGAACTGCATCTTCACGCCGAGCTGCTTGCCCAGCGCCTCGGCGATGTCCGGGTCGACACCGACGATCTTGCCACCCTCGACGAATTCCATCGGGGCGTAGGCGGAGTCCGTGCCGATCTTGATGACACCGGCGTCCTGGATCTTCTTCGGCAGGGCCGAGAAGAGCGGGGCGGAGCTGTCCTTCGACGTACCGCCCGAAGGGGTGGACGAGGAACCCTTGTCCGTCTGGTCACCACAGCCGGTGAGGATCAGGGCACCGGCGACCGCGATCGCGCCGACCGCGGCGATCCGGGACCGGGCGGCGGTCGTACGACGGGTGGTGCTTGCGGTCATGAGCTGGTTCCTCCGGGTGGCTGGGGAAAGCATCCGAGAGCGGTCGGGCACGCACCTTCGAGTGTCGCGACCTCGTGTGATTACGGCATCTTGCCATTCGGACTGACGCATTCAGGCAGTTCGTCAGGTCAAAATCGGATAACGGGTGGGTGGGGGTACCCAACAGGACTGCGGAATGGGCGGGTCACGGCCGCAGGAACCGCTGTGACCTGGCCCTTTTGACGGACTATTTGCGGTCCGTCTCGCCCATTGGACAGAGCCCTTTGGACCTTTCGCCGAAAACAGGACAAGCGGTCTACAGTCGAGCAGGAATCGACTCGTCTGAGCGAGCGTTCTTCGGGTACAACGGATCCTTACACCCCTCATCCGGGGCTCAGGGCGCGCGTGCGGCGCGCCCGCGCGTACGAACCTCCCCTTCGCGGAGACGGGCCAACCGTCGATGCGGAGTACGGACGCGGTGCCCGCCCACCCCTTAACCAGGTGTGGTCACCCTCAACGATTCAAAGACTTAAGGGGCCAGAAAGTGGCAGCGGAGATCGTCAATCCTCGCAGCGACAGCGCGACGGACAACAACCCCGACGCGGTGTTCGCGCTGCACCGGGGCGGCAAGATGGCCATCCAGGCCACGGTGCCGGTCCAGAACAAGGACGACCTGTCCCTCGCGTACACGCCGGGCGTGGCGAAGGTCTGCAGCGCGATCGCGGAGCAGCCCGAGCTCGTGAACGAGTACACCTGGAAGTCCAACGTGGTCGCCGTCGTCACCGACGGCACGGCCGTGCTCGGACTCGGTGACATCGGTCCCGAGGCCTCCCTCCCCGTGATGGAGGGCAAGGCCATCCTGTTCAAGCAGTTCGGTGGGGTGGACGCGGTGCCGATCGCGCTCGCCACCAAGGACACGGACGAGATCGTCGAGACGGTCATCCGTCTCGCGCCGTCCTTCGGCGGGGTCAACTTGGAGGACATCTCCGCCCCCCGCTGCTTCGAGATCGAGCGCCGGCTCCAGGAAGCCCTGGACATCCCGATCTTCCACGACGACCAGCACGGCACGGCCATCGTGACGCTGGCCGCCCTGCGCAACGCCGCGAAGCTGACCGGGCGCACGCTCGGCGACCTGCGCGCCGTCATCTCGGGTGCGGGCGCGGCGGGCATCGCCATCGCCAAGATCCTCGTGGACGCGGGCATCGGCGACGTCTGCGTCACCGACCGCAAGGGCGTCGTCTCCGCGGACCGCTCCGACCTGACGGACGTCAAGGCGGAGATCGCGGGACTGACGAACAAGACCGGCCAGACCGGTTCCCTGGAAGCGGCCCTGAACGGCGCGGACGTGTTCATCGGCGTCTCCGGCGGCACGGTGTCCGAGGAGGCGGTGGCCTCGATGGCGAAGGACGCCTTCGTCTTCGCCATGGCCAACCCGAACCCGGAGGTCCACCCCGACGTCGCGCACAAGTACGCGGCGGTCGTGGCCACGGGCCGTTCGGACTTCCCGAACCAGATCAACAACGTGCTGGCGTTCCCGGGCATCTTCGCGGGCGCCCTGAAGGTCCGCGCCAGCCGGATCACCGAGGGCATGAAGATCGCCGCCGCCGACGCCATCGCCGGCGTCGTGGGTGACGAGCTCGCCGCCGACTACGTGATCCCGTCGCCGTTCGACGCACGCGTCGCCGAGGCCGTCGCGGCCGCGGTCGCCGCAGCCGCCAAGGCCGACGGCGTGGCCCGCCTGGTCTGACCGGGCAGCCGACGGAAAAATCCGAAAGAGGGGCCCGACCGGGTGAAGATCCGGTCGGGCCCCTCTCTTTCCGGGCATACCCTCCCCGCCCCCGAACCGGGAGGGGATGCTCCGCCTCAGCGCCTCGATGAAGCTGACGCTTCGTCAACGGGATGCGGCCAACGAATGACAGGCACATGACGAGCCGGGCCGCATGGCCTGAATTCTACCGCCACACGAGGCTTGATCCTGACGTTCCGTTTCGCACCCCCGGCCACCCAAGAGGGCACGCAGCGTGCATGGTTGAGCATGCAACGAATGATTCCGCTCAGCATGTGGCCGGGCCCTGTGAGACGCACGGACACCCCCGCCCGGTTCCCGCCTGCGGCGGGCGGACCGTACGGGCCGCCGTGCGACGAAGGCCTCACCCACAGAGCCCCGACAGGGCTGGTCCGCCGGGCTACCGGGCGGTAGCGTCGCGGCATGTTCGCTGCCTACGCCGCCCGAATCGACCGTGACCAGCCGCTGAGCGGCCTCGTGCTGGGCGAGCGCCCGGCCCCCGAGGCCCGCCCCGGCTGGGTGACCGTGAACGTCAAGGCCGCCTCCCTCAACCACCACGACCTGTGGTCGCTGCGCGGGGTCGGCCTCGGCGAGGACAAACTCCCGATGATCCTCGGCTGTGACGCCGCCGGCGTGGACCAGGACGGCAACGAGGTCGTCCTGCACTCCGTGATCGGCCAGAGCGGCCACGGGGTCGGCCCCGACGAGCCGCGCTCGATCCTGACCGAGCGGTACCAGGGCACCTTCGCGGAGCAGGTGACCGTCCCGGCCTGGAACGTCCTGCGCAAACCCGCCGAGCTGTCGTTCGAGGAGGCCGCCTGCCTGCCGACGGCGTGGCTGACGGCGTACCGGATGCTGTTCACCAATGCGGGCGTCCGGCCCGGTGACTCGGTACTGGTCCAGGGCGCCGGCGGTGGCGTCGCGACCGCCGCGATCGTCCTCGGCAAGGCGGCGGGCCTGCGGGTCTTCGCCACCAGCCGGGACGAGGCCAAGCGCAAGCGGGCGGTGGAGCTGGGCGCGGTGGAGGCGTACGAGCCGGGCGCGCGGCTGCCGCAGCGGGTGGACGCGGTGATCGAGACGGTCGGCGCGGCCACCTGGTCGCACTCGGTCAAGTCGCTGCGCCCCGGCGGCACGCTGGTCATCTCCGGCGCCACGAGCGGGGACCGTCCCGCGCACGCCGAACTGACCCGGATCTTCTTCCTGGAGCTCAAGGTGGTCGGCTCGACGATGGGCTCGAAGGACGAGCTGGAGGACCTGCTGGCGTTCTGCGCGGCGACCGGGGTGCGACCGGTGATCGACGAGGTCCTGCCGCTGGACCGGGCGCGGGAGGGTTTCGAGAAGCTGGAGGCGGGCGACCTCTTCGGCAAGATCGTCCTCACGGTGTAGCCCGGACGGGGACCCGCCCCCCTCCCCCTCTCCCGCTCCCGTCCCCGAGCCGTCAACGGTGATTGACAGCTCCGCTCCGTCAACCTACATTGACAGGCATGACGGAAGCGACCGATCTCGCCGAACGTGCCGGTGACCGCGACCCCCGCGTGGGCCTGCGTGCCGTGGCCGCCCTCCGCAGGCTGCTGGAGCAGCTGGAGGCCGTACAGGTACGCAGCGCCCGCGCACAGGGGTGGTCCTGGCAGGAGATCGCGGCCGAGCTGGGCGTCAGCCGGCAGGCCGTACACAAGAAGCACGGGAGGGCCTGATGTTCGAACGCTTCACGCAGGACGCCCGGGACACGGTGACCGGCGCCGTGGCCGCGGCCCGGCGAACGGGGGCCGCCACGGTCACCGAGGAGCACCTGCTGCTCGCCCTGCTGGAGCTGGGCGCGCTCGATCCGCTGGGCGTCGACCGCGCCGCGATGGCCGCGGACCTCGCCACGGCCCGCCGCCGGGGCGGCATGTCCCGGGCGGACGAGGAGGCCCTCGCGGACCTCGGCATCGACCTCACCGCGGTCCTCTCCCGGGTCGAGGAGACCCATGGCGAGGGCGCACTGGCCGCCGCCGCCCCGCGGCGGCGGACCCTGGGCTCCTCGCTCCGTTCGGCGCTGGGCAGGCCGGAGCCGGAGAGCCGCCACGTCCCCTTCACCCAGGGCGCGAAGAAGACCCTGGAGAAGTCATTGCGGGTCGCGCTGGGCCGGGGCGACCGCCACATCTCCACCCTGCACCTGCTGCTCGCGCTGCTCTCCCGGCCGGGCACGGCCGCCGAGGTCCTGGCGGACCACGGCGTCACGTACGCGGCGGCGGAAACGGGCCTGACGGCTGCCTGACTCGCGACCTATCGCGATGGCCGGAGCGTCTCGGCCAGCCGGTCCGCGGCCGCCGCGAGGTGGGCGCGGACCTCGGCCAGCCCGGCCGGGGTGACGCCGTGGTCGCGGGCCGCGTCGCGCACGTCGTCCCGGAAGCGGTCCAGCAACCGGTCCAGGTCACGGGCCGGGTCGCCGGTGGGGACGAGGTCCTCGGCCCACCGCGAGTCCGCGACCGGGGCCCCGGCGGCGGTTCCGGTGCCGTTTCCGCCTCCGGTGCCGGTACTCGGGCCGGCACTGGTGCCGGTGGTGGCCGTACCTCCGCCGAGCCAGCTGCCGGCCAGACTGCCCAGCATTCCGCCGGACTTCGCGAACTGCTCCTGGAGCTGGCCCGCGATCCGCAGGACCTCCTCGCGCGCCCGCTCCTGCGCCTCCTTGGCCTGGCGGCGGGCCTGCTGGGCCTCCTCACGGGCCCGGCGGCTCTCGTCCTTCGCCCGGCGCGCCTGCTCCTTCCACTCCTGCTTGGCCTTGCGCAGCTCCTCCTTGGCCGCCGCCCAGGAGGCGTCCTCCACGGGGGTCGCCGTCGCGGAGGCCGCGGCCCGCATCTCGCGCCGCAGGGCACCCGCCGCACCCCGTACGTCGTCCCGGATCTCGGCGGCCAGCTCGGAGACCGAGTCGCGGATCTCCAGTTCCAGATCCGCGAGCTCACCGCCGCGGTCGGCCAGTTCGGCCCGGCCCGCCTCGGTGATCGAGTACACCTTGCGCCCGCCTTCGGTGGCGTGCGTGACCAGGCCCTCGGCCTCCAGCTTGGCCAGCCGCGGGTACACCGTGCCCGCGGAGGGCGCGTACAGGCCCTGGAAACGCTCCTCCAGCAGGCGGATCACCTCGTACCCGTGCCGCGGGGCCTCGTCCAGCAGCTTGAGCAGGTAGAGGCGGAGGCGGCCGTGGGCGAAGACGGGCGGCATGTCAGAGCACCTTCTTGTCGAGCACGAGGGGGGCGGCGGCCAGGGCGTCGGCGGCCGGGCGGCGCAGCAGGGCGATGCCGCCGGAGACGGTGGTGGCCCGCAGGGTTCCGGTGCCCGCACCCAGGGTGCCGGTGATCCGCTTGGCGCCGAACTGGCCGGACACGTGCAGGTCGTCGAAGGCGTTGGAGACGCCGCCGCTGGCCGTGTTGGCCTCCACCCGCGCGTCGGCGGGATGCGGAATGCGGATCGCGACCTGCCCCGACACGGAGTTCAGGGAGATGTCCACCGGGCGCGGCGCCGCGGGGTCGAGGGCCAGGTCGACGAGCATGTCGCCGCTGACGGAGTCGGCCCGTACGCTGCCGCCGGCGCCGTCGACGACGGTCAGGCCGCCGGAGACGGAGTGGAAGCCGAGCTCGCCGGTGAGGGACTGGGCCTCGACGCTGCCGGAGACGGTGTTCGCGCTGACCCTGCCGGCCAGGCCGACCAGGGTGACGTCGCCGGAGACCCCGTGGACCTCGGTGCCGCCGCCGAGGCCGGAGACGACCGCGGCGGCGCTGACCGCCGCGAGCTGGGCGTGGGTGGCGGCGGGAACGGTGAGGGTGACGGTGGCCTTGCGCTCCCAGGCCTTGCGGCCCGCGCCGGAGCGGGACCAGGCCTTCCAGGGCTTGCCCTCGAACCACTTCTTGAAGTTCTGGGAACCGTTCCAGGGGAGGTCCTCGTAGGACACGGTGAGGACGCCCGCCTCCTGGACGACGTACAGCGGCGGCCCGTCGACCGCGGCGACCTCCAGCCGGGCCGGTCCCTCGTCGGCCACGACGTTCACCGTGCCGCCGACGATACGGACACGGAGCTCGGTCACCGGCTCGTCGAAGGTGAGCTTCTGCGGTTCGGCGACCGACCACGTCTTCTGCTCTGCCATGGATCCTCCTCAGGCACGCAACATATCGCGTCTTCTGTAGAACACGATATATCGCGGATTCCCGAAGTCAAGCCTCCCGCTCCCGGGCCGTCCCGGGGACGACGTGCCGGCGCGCCGGCCACCCCGACGACCGGGC
>LJCW01000016.1 GCA_001298555.1 Actinobacteria bacterium OV450 | reverse complement strand
CGGCCCCCGGCCCCCGGCCCATCGGTCGCCCCATCGGTCGCCCCCCGTCGACCCCCGTCGACCCCCGTCGACCCCCCGGCCGCCCTCGCACGGCCCCCTCAGTCCCGCCCCGCGTACATCCTCGCGATCACGTCCTCGATGTCCGGCTCCCGCACCGAGAGGTCCAGGAGCGGGTACCGCGCCGCCACCTCCGCCACCAAGGGCGCCGCCGAGGTTCCCGCCGGGAAGGCGAGCCACTGGCGCGGGCCGTCCACCTTCACCACCCGCGCCCCGGGCACGCTGATCTCCGGAAGCTCCCGTTCCAGGTCCACCACCAGCGTCCGCTCGCTCTTCCCCATCGAGTGCAGGCCGGCCAGCGCCCCGTCGTACACCAGCCGTCCGTGGTCGATCACCATCACCCGCTCGCACAGCTGCTCGATGTCCTGGAGGTCGTGGGTGGTCAGGAGCACCGTCGTGCCGAGTTCCTCGTTCAACTGCCGCAGGAACCCCCGTACCTTCGCCTTGCTCACCAGATCGAGCCCGATCGTCGGCTCGTCCAGGTACAGCACGTCCGGATCGTGCAGCAGCGCCGCCGCGATGTCCCCGCGCATCCGCTGGCCCAGCGACAGCTGCCGTACCGGCACGTCCAGCAGCTCGGCCAGGTCCAGGCGGTCCACGCAGCGCTCCAGGTTCTCCTTGAACCTGGCCTCCGGGATCCGGTACATCCGCCGCATCAGCCCGTACGAGTCCTTCAGCGGCAGGTCCCACCACAGCGTGGTCCGCTGCCCGAACACCACCCCGATCCGGTGCGCGAGCCGCATCCGCTCCTTCGCCGGGTCGATGCCCGCGACCCGCAGCCGGCCGCCGCTGGGGGTGAGGATGCCGGTCAGCATCTTGATGGTGGTCGACTTCCCGGCGCCGTTGGGCCCGATGTAGCCGACCACCTCCCCCCGCGCCACCTCGAAACTGATCCCGTCCACGGCCCTGACCTGCCGTTTCTCCCGGCGCATCAGGCCGACCCGGCGCCGTACGTCGAAAACCTTCTCGACTCCGTCCACCTCGATCAGCACGTCGTTGCCCGCCACCGCTCAGCTCAGCTCCCTGTACTCCGGTACGAACGAAGACCCGCGCGCCACGCCAGTGACGCCGGTACGAACACCACCACCGCCACCAGCGGGCTCAGGAACGCCACCCACTCCGGCACCCCCAGCGGATACGGCCGCCCCAGCAGGTAAAGGGCCGGCAGCCAGTTCACGAAGGCCAGCGGAACGATGAACGTGACCCCGCGCAGCAGGTCCGCCGCGAACACCGTCGGCGGGTACTGGAGCATCGTGTTCCCGCCGTACGTGAAGGAGTTCTGCACCTCCGCCGCGTCCCCTGCGACGAACTGGAACGCCGCGCCGGCCACCATCACCGCCCCGAAGATCGCCGCCCCTGCCACGATCATCACGGGCACCAGCAGCAGCTTCCCCGCCGTCCAGTCCACGTCCAGGGACGCGAGCGACCACACCAGTACCGCCAGGCCCTGCCCGGTCCGCCCCACCCGGCGCAGCGCGAAGCGGTCCGCGGCGACCTGCGCGAGCACGGGGACGGGGCGCACCAGCATGGTGTCCAGCGATCCGTCTCGGATGCGGACGCCGACCCGGTGCGTATTGCCGAGGACCAGGTCCGCGATCCCCAGGGATACCGAGGAGGACCCGTACAGCAGGGCGATCTCGGGCAGCGTGAAGCCACCCAGCGCGTCCACGTGCGAGAACATGATCCAGATCGCGACGAAGTCGAGGAGCTGGATCGCCGCGTTCCCGAAGGCGGACAGGAAGAACGACGTCCGGTACGTCATCGTCGACCGGACCCACATCGCGACGATCAGCCCGTAGCCGCGCAGCCCCTCCACCGTACGACTGCGCTTCGGCACGTCGATCGGGGCGTCGAGCGGCAGACGGCCCCCGCGCCCGGTCGTCGCCGCCCCCGGCACCACCTCGGCCGCATCAGCCACCCTGGACCACCACCTTCCGCGTAGCCGCCGACTGCAACAGCCGGCCCGTGCCCATCAGTACGAGCACCCACGCCGCCTGGAAGCCCAGCGCACCCACCGCGGTCCCGGCACCGGCGTGTTCGCCCATCAGCACGTCCAGCGGCACCTGGACCATCGCCGACCACGGCAGCAGGCGGACGAACTCCCCGAAGCCGCCCGGGAACACCGTCAGCGGCAGCAGCATCCCGGAGAAGAAGATCGTGACCACGGTGGCCATCAGGTTGATGCCCGTCCCGTCCATCAGCCAGAACGCTGCCAGCCCCACCAGGTACCGCACCGCGAAGCTGACGAGCAGCCCGAGGGTCACCGACACCAGGAACAGCAGCCAGCGCAGCGCGTCGGCGGGCAGCGCCAGTTGGAACGCCAGCGCCCCCGCCAGCAGCGGCACCACTCCGCGCCCGAGCAGCTGGAAGCCCGCCCTCCCCAGATCGGCCGCGAGCCACCACAGCTGGAGGTCCGCCGGCCGGTACAGGTCGACGGCGATGTCACCGGTGCGAATGCGCTCCTGCATCTCCTCCTGGAAGCCGCCGCCGATCAGCGCGCCCGCGGCGAGCAGCGACTGGCTCACCCAGACGAAGGTCAGGGCCTGCGCCTGGTCGTAGCCGCCCAGTCCGGGCCGCTCGTCCCACAACGCGACGTACGTGTAGGCGAGGATGAAGCCGAAGACGGTGTTGGTGAACACCCCTGCCGCCGTCGCCGTCCCGTAGGTGGCGTAGCGCCGGAACCCGCCGGCCGCGACGGCCGGATAGAGCCACGCTCTGCGAGCCGTTCCCTGGCGCACCGTATCCCTCCGTTTTCCCGGTCGTTCCTACGTCGGCCAAAGCGCGCGAGCTTAGTGCGGAGGGGCGATCCACGCGACCGATTTACGCCCGTCCGACGCGGAATGAGTGGCCATCGGGTAGACAGCATGAGGTACAGACGTGGATATTTCGTACGGCGTCGAGGAGTCCTGGCGATGAGCGACCAGTCACCACCACCGGGCTGGAACCCTCGTGACCCGGACACTCCCGAAGGGCCCCGCGGGCAGCCGCAACCGCAGTCCCCGGCGGAGCCCCCGGGCCGGAACCAGGGCCGGAACCAGGGCCCCAAGAGCGACCGGCAGGCCCGCAGGGACGCCAAGAGGGCCGAACGGAAACGGAAGCGGACCGGCTGGCGCCGTCTGATCCCGACCTGGCGGATGGCCCTCGGCGCCGTGCTGCTGCTCGCCCTGCTGGTCGTCGGCGGCCTCGTCGCCGGCTACCTGCTGGTCCACATCCCGCCCGCCAACGCCGCCGCGACCGCGCAGTCCAACCTCTACCTCTACGCCGACGGCTCCCAGCTCGCCCGCGACGGCGAGGTCAACCGCGTCAACGTCCCGCTCTCGCAGATTCCCCGCACGGTGCAGGAGGCCGTACTGGCCGCAGAGGACCGGGACTTCTACTCCGAACGGGCGGTCGACCCCAAGGCGATGCTCCGCGCCGCGTGGAACACGGCGACCGGCAAGGGCACCCAGTCCGGCTCGACCATCACCCAGCAGTACGTCAAGAACTACTACCTGGGCCAGGAACAGACGATCAAACGGAAGGTCAAGGAGTTCTTCATCGCGATCAAGCTCGGTCGCGAGAAGTCGAAGGACTACATCCTGGAGGGCTACCTCAACACCAGCTACTTCGGGCGCAATGCGTACGGCATCCAGGCCGCCGCCCAGGCCTACTACGGCAAGGACGTCGGCAAACTCACCACCGCGGAGGGCGCGTACCTCGCCACCCTGCTCAACTCCCCCAGCGCCTTCGACGTCGTGTCCCACCCGCAGAGCCGCGATCGCGCACTCGCCCGCTGGAACTACGTCCTCGACGGCATGGTCAAGAAGCAGTGGCTGCCCGCCGCCGAGCGGAGCGCCACCCGCTTCCCCGAACCCGGCAAGGTCCGCCCGGCCGCCGGCCTCTCCGGCCAGCGCGGCTATCTCGTCGAGGCCGTCAAGGACTACATCGTCGACCACAAGATCCTCGACGAGAAGACGCTCGCCGAGGGCGGCTACCGCATCACCACCACCATCGACAAGCGCCGCCAGAACGCCTTCGTCGACGCCGTCGACGAGAAGATGGCCGACGACCTCGACCCGCAGGCGCGCAAGGCCGACCGCGTCGTGCGGGCCGGCGGGGTCTCCATCGACCCGGCCACCGGCAAGGTCGTCGCCCTGTACGGGGGCGTCGACTACACCAAGCAGTACGTCAACAACGCGACCCGGCACGACTACCAGGTGGCCTCCACCTTCAAGCCGTTCGTGTTCGCCTCCGCCGTCGAGAACGACTCCCGCACCCAGGACGGCCGCCGCATCACCCCCAACACCGTCTACAACGGCGACAACCGGCGGCCCGTCGTCGGCGGCCGGATCCGCTTCGCCCCCGAGAACGAGGGCCAGGTGTCGTACGGCCCGATCACCGTCAACACCGCCACCGACCTCTCCGTCAACGCCGTCTACGCCCAGATGGCTGTGGACGTGGGCACCAGCAAGGTCAAGGAAACCGCCATCGCGCTGGGCATCCCCGAGAACACCCCGAACTTCCTGCCCGTCCCGGCCATCGCGCTCGGCACGCTCCAGGCCAGCGTCCTGGACATGACCCAGGCCTACGCGACCCTCGCCGACCACGGCCGCTACACCCCGTACACCTTCGTCGAGAAGATCACCAAGGGCAGCGACAGCGTCCCGCTGCCCGACCGCACCCCGAAGCAGGCCATCAGCCGCGAGGCCGCCGACACCACCACGTCCATGCTGGTCAGCGTCGTCGACAACGGCACCGGTACGGCCGCCCTCGCCGCCGGGCACCCGGCCGCCGGCAAGACCGGCACCGGCGAACTGGACCGCTCCGCCTGGTTCGCCGCGTACACCCCGGACCTGGTCACGGTCGTCTCGATGATGGGCCAGGACCCGGACACGGGCACACTGGAATCCCTGTACGGGGCGCTCGGCGAGGCCCGCATCGGGGGCGGCGGCTACCCGGCCCGGATCTGGGCGCAGTACACGAAGACGGCCCTGGAGGGCGGCGACCCCGTGGACTTCGACCTCGAACTCGAACCGGGCGCGGCCCCGTCACCCCCGCCGGCCGTCCCCACCAGCCCGGAGCCCACGCCGGACGAGGAGAGCACGCCGCAGTCCCCGGCCCCGCCGAGCCGCCCCAACCGCCCGAGCCGCCCGACGCCGCCCACCGGCGGCCAGAACCAGGGCCAGGACCAGGGACAGGACCAAGGGCAGGACCAGGGACAGGACACCGGCGGCCAGAGCACGGAGGGCGACACCACGGGGGGCCGGCCCGACGCGGGCACCTCCACCGGGACGAGCACGGGAACGACATCGGGCACCACGACGGGCGCCACGGCCGGGGCACTGGGCGGCGTCACCGGCGGCCTGCGCGGCCGCCCGCCCTCGGAGTACCTGGAATAGGCGCCCGGCTCAGTGACCGGAGGTCGCCTTCAGCCCCACCACGGCCACCAGCAGCAGACAGATGAAGAAGATCCGGGCGGCGGTGACGGGCTCACCCAGCACCGCCATGCCGAGCACGGCCGCCCCGGCCGCACCGATGCCCACCCATACGCCGTACGCGGTACCGATGGGCAGCGTCTTCGCCGCGTACGAGAGCAGCACCATGCTGGCGACGATCCCCGCGCCGGTGAACACGCTCGGCCACAACCGGGTGAAGCCCTCCGTGAACTTCATACCGATCGACCAGCCGACCTCGAGCAGACCTGCGACGAGAAGCAGAACCCAGGCCATGACGGACACCTCCGGGACGAGAGCGAACGGGGTGCGTCGTCTTGTCCTGCGGCCCAGGCCACCCGGTACGGCGCGTCTCGTCGGGGTTCCCCCACCGTAGCAAAACCCACACAAAAGGGCCGGTGACACCGGTCACCGGCCCTACCCGCACGGGAAACGATCCAGAACTGGTCCAGAAGTGATCTAGAGGTACAGCCCGGTGGAGTCCTTGGACCCCTCCAGCCGCTCCGCGGCCACGGCGTGCAGGTCCCGCTCGCGCATCAGCACGTACGTCGCACCCTGCACCTCGACCTCGGCCCGGTCCTCGGGGTCGTACAGCACCCGGTCGCCCGGCTCCACGCTGCGCACGTTCTGCCCGACCGCGACCACCTCGGCCCAGGCCAGCCGCTTGCCCACGGCAGCGGTCGCCGGAATCAGGATGCCGCCGCCCGAGCGCCGCTCGCCCTCGGGCGAGTCGGACTTCACGAGCACCCGGTCGTGCAGCATGCGGATCGGCAGCTTGTCGTGGCTGGTGGTGTTGGTGTTGTCGCTCACGCCACGAACCTACCCGTCCGCGCCCCGCCCGTACGCCGCAGGGTCATCAGCGCCTGCGCCGGGCCGAGGTCACGAGCACGCCGACCACACCCACCGCGAGCAGCGCGACGGGCACGATCCGCTCGAAGCGCGGGGTGCCGTCCTCGTGCCGCATGCTGTCGCGCACGTCCGTCAGGAGACGGTTCACGGCGACGACGGCGCGCCCGGCGGTGTGGTCGACCGTCGAGACGACCCTGGCCTTCGCGTCCCCGATGATCGTCTGCGGGTGCATGCGCACTCCGATCTCGTCGAGCGTCTCGGCGAGCTGTCCGCGGCGGCGGACGATGTCCGCCTCGATCTGTGCGGGGGTCCTGGCTTCCGGCACCGCGCTGCCTCCGTCGTCGTCGGGTCGAGTAGGGGGCGTAGCCCACCATGAACAGTCTGTCAGCTTAGTCTCGGACCGTACCGATCCCCTCCCGAGGAGACTGTTGACATGAGCGAGCGACTCCAGCCGGGCGACACCGCCCCCGCCTTCACCCTGCCCGACGCGGACGGCAACGAGGTCTCGCTCGCCGACCACAAGGGCCGCAAGGTGATCGTGTACTTCTACCCCGCGGCACTGACGCCCGGCTGCACGAAGCAGGCCTGCGACTTCACGGACAACCTGGCGGTACTGGCCGAGGCCGGCTACGACGTCATCGGCGTGTCCCCGGACAAGCCGGAGAAGCTGGCGAAGTTCCGCGAGCAGGAGCACCTGAAGGTCACGCTGGTGGGCGACCCGGAGAAGCAGGTCCTGGAGGCCTACGGGGCGTACGGGGAGAAGAAGCTGTACGGCAAGACGGTGACCGGGGTCATCCGGTCGACGGTGATCGTGGACGAGGAGGGCAAGGTCGAACGCGCCCTGTACAACGTCAAGGCGACGGGCCACGTAGCCAAGATCATCAAGGACCTCGGCATCTGACCGGTTCCCGCCGGGGTCCCGCCCCGTTTCCCCGTCCCGCCGCCGTAGACTGACCGCAGCCACTCCGGGCCGATGTCCATTTCGGCCCGATTCGTGGGCGGTTGTGGTGGAATTGGCAGTCACGCTGGGTTTAGGTCCCAGTGGGTTAACACCCGTGGGGGTTCGAGTCCCCCCAACCGCATTCAGCAGAAGGCCCCGTACGTGAGCAGCACGTACGGGGCCTTCCGTGTTGCGGGCGGAGGCGGTCAGGCCACCAGGGCGCGGATGAACGGGGTCAGGGCGCGGAAGGCCTGGCCGCGGTGGGAGATGGCGTTCTTTTCCGCCGGGGTGAGTTCCGCACAGGTGCGGGTGTCGCCGTTCGGCTGGAGGATCGGGTCGTAGCCGAAGCCGCCCGTGCCCGCCGGGGTGTGGCGGAGTGTGCCGAGGAGGCGGCCCTCCACGACGCGCTCGGTGCCGTCCGGGAGGGCCAGGGCGGCCGCGCACGCGAAGTGGGCCCCGCGGTGTTCGTCGCCGATGTCCCCGAGCTGGGCCAGCAGCAGGTCCAGGTTGGCCTTGTCGTCGCCGTGCCGGCCCGCCCACCGCGCCGAGAAGATGCCGGGGGCGCCGTTCAGGACGTCCACGCAGAGGCCGGAGTCGTCGGCGATGGCCGGCAGGCCCGTGGCCCGGGCCAGGGCGTGGGCCTTGAGGAGGGCGTTCTCGGCGAAGCTGACGCCGGTCTCCTTGACGTCCGGGATCTCGGGGTACGCGTCCGCGCCGACCAGCTCGTACGGCAGGCCGGCGTCGGACAGGATGGCGTGGAGCTCGGCGACTTTGCCCGCGTTGCGGGTGGCGAGGATCAGGCGGCTGGTCATGCGGCCATTATTCCGGCCGGCTCCTCGCGGAAGCGGGCGCGGGCCCCGGTCAGCCCGGCGTGCAGACCTTCGACAGTTCCTTCGCCGCGTCGGCGACCGGCTGGATGTCCGGGTTGGGGTTGCCGTTCTCGATGGCGGTGCGGACGTTCTTGACCGCGGTGGTCATGGAGGAGACGGCCTTGCTCAGGTCGGCGTTGTCCGTCTGGTCGCCGACCTTCTTGAGGCTCGTCTCGATCTGGTTCAGCGCGTTCTGGGCGTCCTGCGGGCTGTTGCCGGCCTGGGAGACCGCCTGCTGGAGGTCGTTGGCCCCGTCCGTGATGGCCACGGCCGTGTTCGCACAGTCCATCGCGGTCGAGATCGCGTCGCAGGACGTCAGCGCCGGGACGGCCAGGGCCGCGGCCAGGACGACCGCCGCTATGCGGTGCTTCGGGTTCATGTTCGGGTCTCCCAGGGTGCCGAGAAGGACATGGACGTGGATACGGGGACGGGCGCACGGCTTTGACACCGTGCGCCCGTGTACAGGGAGACGCGCGAGCGCCCTCTGCGGTTCTGGCGGCCGCCGTGGGGGCGGGGGCCGGTCAGAGCTGCAGGGCGCCCAGCTGGATGGCTTCGAGGTCGGCGCAGCCGCCGGCGGCCAGGTCCAGGAGCGCGTTGAGCTCCTTGCGATCGAAGGGCTCGCCCTCGGCGGTGCCCTGGACCTCGACGAAGCGGCCGTCGCCGGTGCAGACCACGTTCATGTCGGTCTCGGCCCGCACGTCCTCCTCGTAGCAGAGGTCGAGCAGCGGGACGCCGTCGACGATGCCGACGCTGACGGCGGCGACGGTGCCGGTGAGCGGCTTGCGGCCGGCCTTGATCAGCTTCTTCCGCTGGCCCCAGGCGACGGCGTCGGCGAGGGCGACGTAGGCGCCGGTGATGGCGGCGGTGCGGGTGCCGCCGTCGGCCTGGAGGACGTCGCAGTCCAGGACGATGGTGTTCTCGCCGAGCGCCTTGTAGTCGATGACGGCGCGCAGGGAGCGGCCGATGAGGCGGGAGATCTCGTGGGTGCGGCCGCCGATCTTGCCGCGTACGGATTCGCGGTCGCCGCGGGTGTTGGTGGAGCGGGGCAGCATCGAGTACTCGGAGGTGACCCAGCCTTCGCCGCTGCCCTTGCGCCAGCGCGGGACGCCTTCGGTGAAGGAGGCGGTGCAGAAGACCTTGGTGTCGCCGAAGGAGATGAGGACGGAGCCCTCGGCGTGCTTGCTCCATCCCCGTTCGATGGTGACCGGGCGGAGCTGTTCGGGCGTGCGGCCGTCGATGCGAGACATGGGTCCGAGCCTAGTCGGTGCCGGGCCGGGCCCGTGTCCGTGTGCGGGGGCCCGGCCGCGGGCGTACGAAGACCCCGTCCGGATGTGTGCGGGACGGGGTCTCGTGGGGTGTGCGAGCGGGTGGTCAGCTCACATCATGTCTTCGATGTCGGCGGCGATCGGGTCGGCGTCCGTGCCGATGACGACCTGGATCGCGGTGCCCATCTTGACGACGCCGTGGGCGCCCGCGGCCTTCAGGGCGGCTTCGTCGACGAGGCTGGGGTCGGCGACCTCGGTGCGCAGGCGGGTGATGCAGCCTTCGACCTCTTCGATGTTGTCGATGCCGCCGAGCCCGGCGACGATCTTCTCAGCCTTGGTGGCCATGTTTTCTCCCTGAGTTCTACGAAGAACGAGTCTCGGCGGTCCAGGTCCAGCCAGCGGGGCCCGCTTTGTCACGGTAGCCCACTGTTGGCCCAGCTACGCGAGCGCGGGTCCAGCTTCTGCCGAATGATGACGATCAGCAGCGACCTGCCCTCCGGGCGGGTGAATGCGACCTCATCACAAGTGGTCTACACCAGTGTGCCGCACGGGGCGCACCTGCCCAAACGGGCTCGCCAGGGAGGACGCCGATGAGCGCGAGCAGCACCACAGCAGCACCGGAGCCGAAGTGGTGGAGCGGCTTGTACCCGGCGCTGCAGAAGATGGGGCGGAGTCTGCAGCTGCCGATCGCGGTCCTGCCCGCGGCGGGCCTGCTCAACGGCCTCGGGCAGCCGGGCGTGTTCGGCAAGGACGGCCTGAACTGGACGATCGTGGCCAAGGTGATGGTGGCCGCGGGTGGCGCCCTGCTGAACGCGGACCTCGGGCTGCCGCTGCTCTTCTGCATCGGCGTGGCGATCGGCATGGCGAAGAAGGCGGACGGTTCGACGGCGCTCGCGGCGGTCGCGGGCTTCCTGGTGTACCGGGGGGTGCTGCACGCGTTCCCCAACACCTGTCCGGCCGGCACGCGCGACATCGGGGGTGGCTGCCTGGGGCCGAACAACACGTTCGTGGAGTTCACGTACCAGAACCCGGGGGTGTTCGGCGGCATCATCATGGGCCTGCTGGCCGCCTGGTTCTGGCAGCGCTTCCACCGCGTGAAGCTGGTCGACTGGCTGGGCTTCTTCAACGGCCGCCGCCTGGTCCCGATCATCATGTCGTTCGTCGCGATCGGGTTCGCCGCGCTCTGCCTGTGGGTCTGGCCGCCGGTCGGCAGTGCGCTGGAGTCCTTCTCGGACTGGCTGGTGGGGCTGGGCTCCTGGGGCGCCGGCATCTTCGGCGTCGCCAACCGTGCGCTGCTGGTGATCGGCCTGCACCAGTTCCTGAACGTGCCGGTGTGGTTCCAGTTCGGCAGTTACACCAAGCCGGACGGGACGACGGTGCACGGCGACATCAACATGTTCCTGGCGGGCGACCCGAACGCGGGGCAGTTCCTGAGCGGCTTCTTCCCGATCATGATGTTCGCCCTGCCGGCGGCGGCGCTGGCGATCACGCACTGCGCGAAGCCGCAGCGGCGCAAGGAGGTCGGCGGTCTGATGCTCTCGGTGGCGCTGACCTCGTTCGTCACAGGGATCACCGAGCCGCTGGAGTATTCGTTCCTCTTCGTCGCGCCGGTGCTGTACGCGATCCACGCGCTGCTGACGGGTGCGTCGATGGCCGTGACGTGGGGGCTGGGGGTGCACGACGGGTTCAGCTTCTCGGCGGGGCTGATCGACTACCTCATCAACTTCAGCCTGGCGACGAAGCCGTTGTTGATCATTCCGATCGGCCTGGGGTTCGCCGTCGTCTATTACGTCGTGTTCCGCTTCGCGATCACGAAGTTCGACATCCCGACGCCGGGGCGGGAGTCGGACGAGGAGATCGCGGCGATGGAGGCGGAGAACACCAAGGCGTAGAGCACGAAGACATCACGGCACCGCGTCGCGCGAGGCCCTCGGATCCATGGATCCGAGGGCCTTCCGCTTGTCCCGGGCCGAGGGTCACCCCCGCGGGCGGAGTGTGGCGTAGACCACAGGAAATCGAAGGTTCCTTATCTATCCCCGACCGTGCTACAACTGGTCTACACCACCCATTGGTGTAGACCACGCAAGCCCGGGTCCGGAGCTCGCGTACCCCCATTTTGAGACGCCGCCGGCCCCCGTTCGTCCCCCGGGCGGCGCCTTGCCTTCTGGAGGAACCTCATGTCCACAGCCACCGCTGCGGAAAAGAAGAAGGGCGCGGGCGTGATGGCCGTCATGCAGCGCATCGGCCGGAGCCTCATGCTCCCGGTCGCGGTGCTGCCGGCGGCCGCGCTGCTCGTCCGTCTCGGCGACAAGGACATGCTCGGCGACCCCTCGCTGCCGACGTTCCTGACCAAGATAGCCGGATACATGTCCGCCGGCGGCGGCGCGATCCTCGACAACATGGCGCTGCTGTTCGCCGTCGGCATCGCGATCGGCTTCGCCAAGAAGTCCGACGGTTCGACCGCGCTCGCCGCGGTGACCGGTTACCTGGTCTTCAAGAACGTGCTCGCCACGTTCACCGACTCGAACCTGCCGAAGGTCGCCAAGGCCGTCGACGGCAAGGTCGTCATGATCGACGCCCCCGTCGACGCCAAGGTGCTCGGCGGTGTCGTCATGGGCATCGTGGTCGCCCTGATCTACCAGAAGTTCTACCGGACCAAGCTGCCCGAGTGGGCGGGCTTCTTCGGCGGCCGCCGTCTGGTCCCGATCCTCTCGGCCTTCGCCGGCCTCGTCATCGGCATCGTCTTCGGCCTGATCTGGCCGGTCCTCGGTACGGGTCTGCACAGCTTCGGTGAGTGGCTGGTCGGCTCCGGCGCCGTCGGCGCGGGCATCTTCGGTATCGCCAACCGTGCGCTGATCCCGGTCGGCATGCACCACCTGCTGAACTCCTTCCCGTGGTTCCAGGCGGGCGAGTACCAGGGCAAGAGCGGCGACATCTCCCGCTTCCTCGCCGGTGACCCGAGCGCCGGACAGTTCATGACCGGCTTCTTCCCGATCATGATGTTCGCCCTCCCGGCGGCCTGCCTCGCGATCGTCCACTGCGCCCGCCCCGAGCGCCGCAAGGTCGTCGGCGGCATGATGTTCTCCCTCGCGCTGACCTCCTTCGTCACCGGTGTGACCGAGCCGATCGAGTTCACGTTCATGTTCATCGCCCCGGTCCTGTACGCGATCCAGGCGGTGCTGACCGGTGTCTCGATGGCCCTGACGTGGGGGCTCGGCATGAAGGACGGCTTCGGCTTCTCCGCCGGCGCCATCGACTACCTGCTGAACCTGGGCAAGGCCACCAACCCGCTGGGCCTGGCGGTCGTAGGCCTGTGCTTCGCGGCGGTCTACTACGTGGTCTTCCGCTTCGCGATCACGAAGTTCAACCTCCCGACGCCGGGCCGCGAGTCCGACGAGGAGCTCGCCGAACTGCTCAAGGCCGAGGCCAAGTAACCACGGCGCCGCGCACCGCGAAGCCCCCGCCCTCCTTCCGGAGGGCGGGGGCTTCGGCGTACGGGCGATGGTGCGTCAGACCTCGTAGACGGCGCCCGCGTACGCCAGGTCGACCGGGCCGTCGTAGACCTCGCGGGCGTCGGCGATGTTCCGGCGGGCGTCGGTCCACGGCGGGATGTGCGTCAGGACGAGCCGGCCGACCCGGCCGCCGCGGGCGAACTCCCCGGCCTCGCGCCCGTTGAGGTGGAGGCCCGGGACGTCCTCCTTGCCGTGCGTGAAGGATGCCTCGCACAGGAACAGGTCGGTGCCCTCGGCGAGCATCCCCAGCTCGGGGCAGACGCCCGTGTCACCGGAGTACGTGAGGGAGCGGCCGCCGTGCTCGACGCGGATGCCGTAGGCCTCGACGGGGTGGCTGACCCGCTCGGTGCGGACCGTGAACGGGCCGATCTCGAAGCTGCCGGACTTCAGGGTCCGGAAGTCGAAGACCTCGCTCATCGAGCGCTCGTCGGGGACGTCCTCGTACGCCGTCGTCAGACGCTTCTCGGTGCCTTCGGGACCGTAGACGGGGATGCTGCCGCAGCGGCCGCCCTCGTGGCGGTAGAAGCGGGCCACGAAGTAGGCGCACATGTCGATGCAGTGGTCGGCGTGCAGGTGGCTCAGGAAGATCGCGTCGAGGTCGTAGAGACCGATGTGGCGCTGCAGCTCGCCGAGGGCGCCGTTGCCCATGTCGAGGAGCAGCCGGAAGCCGTCGGCCTCGACGAGGTAGCTCGAACAGGCCGATTCCGCGGACGGGAACGACCCCGAGCAGCCGACGACGGTGAGCTTCATGGAGCGTAAACCTCCGGGGACGGTCCGTGGACGGAATGCGGGCCGTGCGTGGGTCGAGCGTAAGGCGCGAAACGTCAGGTCGCTCCTCCGCGGCAGGCCGTTGTGGGGGGAATCACCTGTGCTGTCACCCGGGGGAGCGACGCTGGGCACGGACGTGCCGGTGTACTGCCGTGCCGGGGGGTGCGGGCGCGGCTACCTTCGGAATATGGACACGTCCTGGTGGCCGGCGGCAGCTGCGGTGGTGGCCGTGGTGCTGGTGGTGCTGGTCGCGGGGCGTCGGCCGGCGGCCGCCCGGCGGGCCGCGCCGCAGCACGGGCCGGGTGCGGCGCCGCAGCCGCAGGCCGGTGAGCTGTGGTCCCTCGCCGACGGGCGGCTGTGCCTGGTGCTGGCGGTGGCGTCCGTACGGGCCCACCGGGCGCGGGTCGCGTGGATCACCGGGAAGTACGACGACCGGCGGCCCGGGGTGATCCCGCTGCCGCCGGGGACGGTCGGGGCGCAGGGGGGGCGGGCGAGCTTCCTGGAGGCGGACCGGCCGGCCGAGGTGTCGGTGTGGGACTTGGGGAGGCGGCTGGGCGTACTGGATCCGGCGGTGTGGGACGAGGTCAGGGGACTCGGAGGCGGCGGCTGATGGGGGTGCGGGTGCGACGGGTCTACGACCCCCCGGAGCCGGGGGCGGACGGCGTACGGGTCCTCGTGGACCGGCTGTGGCCGCGGGGCCTGGCGAAGGCGGTGGCGGCGGTCGACGAATGGCCGAAGGCGGTGACCCCGTCCGGGGAGCTGCGGAAGTGGTTCCACGACGGCGGGGGCCCGGCGCAGGAGTTCCGGGCGCGGTACGAGGCGGAGCTGGCGGAGCCGGAGGCGGCGGCGGAGCTGGAGCGGCTGCGCGCGCTGGCCGAGGCGGGTCCGGTGACCCTCCTGACCGCGGTCAGGGACCCGGCCTCCAGCCACGCGGCCGTCCTGGCGGACCTGCTGTCCGGCTGACCGGCCGGCGCACTTCCAGCCCCGCGGCCGTCCTGGCCGCCTGCTGCCCGCCCGGCGGGTCAGCGGGCCGTCCGAGCGCCCGGGCCCGCGGGCGATCCGGGTCGGCCGGTCCGGCTGTTGCCGTGCGGCGCCCGGCCTCCAGCCCCGCGGCCGTCTCGGCGGACCTGCTGTCCGGCCGGCGGGGCGGCGGTTCGGCGTCCGAGCGCCCGGGCCCGCGGGCGATCCGGGTCGGCCGGTCCGGCTGTAGCCGTGCGGCGCCCGGCCTCCAGCCCCGCGGCCGTCTCGGCGGACCTGCCGTCCGGCCGGCGGGTCAGCGGGCCCCGGAACGGCCGGTCCGGCTGTGCGCCGTGCGGCCCGGACCGCACTCGGGCGGGGCGTCTGCCGTCGGCGGCGTCCCGCCCGTGGGGCAGTCTCCCCGCCCCGCCCTTCCACCGTTCCCCGGGGCAGGCCCCGGACCCCCGACTTCGGCGCCGAAGGGCTCGACGAACCCGGCCGGCGCCGGCGCGGGCGGGGCCGGATCAGCCCCGTGACGGGGCCGGGGCCCCGGGGGGTCAGGCCCAGAGCTGGCCGTGGAGGGTTTCGATCGCCGCTTCCGTCGTCGCGGCCGTGTACACGCCCGTCGACAGGTACTTCCAGCCTCCGTCGGCCACCACGAAGACGATGTCCGCCGCTTCGCCCGCGGCCACCGCCTTGCGGCCCACGCCGATCGCCGCGTGCAGGGCGGCGCCCGTGGAGACGCCCGCGAAGATCCCCTCCTGCTGGAGGAGTTCACGGGTGCGGGTCACCGCGTCGGCCGAGCCCACGGAGAAGCGGGTCGTCAGGACCGAGGCGTCGTACAGCTCCGGGACGAAGCCCTCGTCCAGGTTGCGCAGCCCGTAGACCAGGTCGTCGTACCGCGGCTCCGCCGCGACGATCTTGACGCCGTCGACGTGCTCGCGCAGGTAGCGGCCGACGCCCATCAGGGTGCCCGTCGTGCCCAGCCCCGCCACGAAGTGGGTGATCGACGGGAGGTCCCGCAGGATCTCGGGGCCCGTCGTCGCGTAGTGGGCGCCCGCGTTGTCCGGGTTGCCGTACTGGTAGAGCATCACCCAGTCGGGGTGTTCCGCCGCCAGTTCCTTCGCCACCCGGACCGCGGTGTTCGACCCGCCCGCCGCCGGCGACGAGATGATCTCGGCTCCCCACATGGCCAGCAGGTCACGCCGCTCCTGGCTCGTGTTCTCCGGCATGACGCACACGATCCGGTAGCCCTTGAGCTTGGCCGCCATGGCGAGCGAGATCCCGGTGTTTCCCGAGGTGGGCTCCAGGATCGTGCAGCCGGGGTACAGCCTGCCGTCCTTCTCGGCCTGCTCGACCATGTGCAGCGCGGGCCGGTCCTTGATGGACCCGGTCGGGTTCCGGTCCTCCAGCTTGGCCCAGATCCGGACGTCGTCCGAGGGCGACAGCCGGGGCAGCCGGACGAGCGGCGTGTTGCCGACCGCGGCCAGCGGGGAGTCGTAGCGCATCAGACGGAGCCGCCGGCGACCGCCGGGAGGATGGTGACGCTGTCGCCGTCCTTGAGGGCGGTGGAGATGCCGTCGAGGAAGCGGACGTCCTCGTCGTTGAGGTAGACGTTCACGAAGCGGCGCAGCTTGCCGCCGTCAGCGCCCTCGACGATTCGCTCTCGAATGCCCTTGTGGCGCGTCTCCAGGTCCGCGAACAGCTCGGACAGCGTGGCGCCCTCACCGCTGACGGCCTTCTCGCCGTCGGTGTAGGTGCGGAGGATGGTGGGGATGCGGACCTCGATGGCCATGGCTGGCTCCAGTGGTGAAGTAAGGCGGGAGGGGCTTAAGGGCGCGCGGCGCGATGGCCCCCGCGCGAGGGGCTGTGGTGCTCAGGCGGCAGGACAGATGCTGCTGGCGAGGCGGCACAGGTCGACGTGCAGCCGCGCCACGAGCAGCAGCCTGCCGGGCGTCTCGATGCTCACGTCGTGGGGAACCATGCGGTCATGTTAACGATTCCCGGTCCCCCGTTTGGAGTGTGATCCCGAATCGTGGACGCAAACCGACCACATCGTGGTCAGTAGGCCTCTACGACCTGCACTTCCTCCTCGGTGATGACGCCTTCGACGATCCGGTACGAGCGGAACTGGAACTCTCCCAGGCCGTCGGTGTCCGCCGTGGAGACCAGGACGTAGTGCGCGGCGGGCTCGTTGGCGTACGTGACGTCCGTACGGGAGGGGTAGGCCTCGGTCGCGGTGTGCGAGTGGTAGACGATCACGGGTTCCTCGTCCCGGTCGTCGAGCTCGCGGTACAGCTTGAGCAGATCCTTCGAGTCGAACTCGTAGAACGTGGGCGAGCGGGCCGCGTTGAGCATCGGGATGAACCGCTCGGGGCGGTCGGTGCCGGCCGGTCCGGCCACGACGCCGCAGGCCTCGTCGGGGTGGTCCTTGCGGGCGTGCTCGACGATCCGGTCGTACAGCGCCTGGGTGAGGGTCAGCATGGTCGACAGGATAAGCAGACGGGCCCTCCCGTACCGAGGTGTGGTACGGGAGGGCCCGGATGCTGGACACGAGGCCCGTCGGGGCCCGTGGGGGGAGCGGTCAGGCGACCGGCTCGGAAGCCCGCTCGGAGGCCTTGTTGAAGGCGGCTCCGCCCGGGTTGCGCTTCTTGAGCACCAGGTACGAGACGCCCAGGATCAGGCCCCACAGCGGGGCGCAGTACAGCGAGACGCGGGAGTCCTTGTCGACGCCCATCATCACGATGACCATGCCGATGAAGGCCAGGGAGAACCAGCTCGTGTACGGCGCGCCGGGGGTGCGGAACGAGGACTGGGGCAGCTCGCCGCGGTCGGCCTTGGCGCGGTAGCGGATCTGGCAGACCAGGATGACGATCCAGGCCCACATGCCGGAGATGGTGGCGAAGGAGACGACGTAGTCGAAGGCCTTGCCGGGGGCCACGTAGTTGATCCAGACACCGACGAGCATCAGCGCGGCGGAGAAGGTGGTGCCCACCAGCGGGGTGCCGGTCCTGGTGAGCTTGGTGAAGAACTTCGGGCCCTGGCCGTTGAGCGCGAGGTCGCGCAGCATGCGGCCGGTGGAGTACATGCCCGAGTTGCAGGAGGACAGGGCGGCGGTCAGCACGACGAAGTTGACGATCGCGGCGCCGATGCCCAGGCCCATCTTCTCGAAGGCGAGGACGAAGGGGCTCTCGCCGGCCTTGAAGTTGGACCACGGGATGACCGACATGATCATGATGAGTGCGCCGACGTAGAAGACGGCGATGCGCCACGGCACGGTGTTGATGGCCTTGGGCAGGGTCTTCGCCGGGTCCTTGGACTCGCCCGCGGTGACGCCGACCAGCTCGACGGCGAGGAAGGCGAACACGACGATCTGCAGGGTCATCAGCGTCTCGCCGATGCCGTTGGGGAAGAAGCCGCGGTCGTTCCACAGGTTGGACACCGAGGCTCCGGCGGCGGCGTCGGAGAAGCCGACGGTGAGGATGCCGGCGCAGATCAGGATCATGCCGACGATGGCGGTGACCTTGACCATGGAGAACCAGAACTCCAGCTCGCCGAAGAGCTTCACGGAGATCAGGTTGGCGGCGTAGAGGATGACCGTGAAGATCAGCGCGTAGGCCCACTGCGGGAAGCTGTCGTGCGTCCAGTACGACATGTACTTCGCGGCGGCGGTGACCTCGGTGATGCCGGTGACCACCCAGAAGAGCCAGTACGTCCAGCCCGTCGCGTATCCCCAGAACGGGCCGAGGAACTCACGGGCGTAGTCCGAGAAGGAGCCCGAGACCGGGCGGTACATCAGCAGCTCGCCGAGGGCGCGCATGATGAAGAAGATGACCAGGCCGACGATGGCGTAGGCCAGGATCAGGCTCGGGCCGGCCTTCGAGATCGCCTTGCCGGCGCCCAGGAAGAGGCCGGTGCCGATGGCGCCGCCGATCGCGATCATCTGGATCTGGCGGGCTCCGAGTGCGCGGTGGTATCCCTCGCCGTCCTCGGCCGCGGCGCCCTCGCCGGGCGTCCTGTCGTGCTGCTCGACCTGCACAGAGGTCATGTCTTGGTGCGCCTTTCTCCACGCCGACCCGCGCCTCGAAGGCAGCGGATCGGGTCCTCGATCCCCCCGGATACGGATGGAGTTGCACCCGGCGGTCAGCCGGTTCGAACGGGCCGGGGGACATGGGTGGCGCCCCGTCGGCGGTCGTGAAGATTTATCACGGGCTTATGGGTGACCGCGGCGTGGAAATGTGACGCGTGACACATGAAATTCGGGACAGAGGTCCCGAAATACATCAGATCACCGCATCGCGGTGATCTGATCGTTATCCGGATTTGAGCGTCCGCTGAGCGAACAATCACGAACAATCGGCGAACGGCGTTCGCGTCAGAGGGTCTCGATGAGCGTTTCCTGGAGGCCGCCGAGCCACAGGTAGGCCATCACCATCGGCTTGCGCGGATCGTCGTCCGGCAGCCGGAAGAGCATCGCGCTCTCCTCGTCCTCGGTGATGTCCAGGCGGGCCGCGATCGTCAGGCGAAGGTCGTTGAGCGCGCCCAGCCAGCGCAGCGGGAGTTCCCCGGTGAGCTCCAGCACCGCCGCCCCGTCTCCGCCGGGGGTCAGCCCGTCCAGGCTGCGCACGACGCAGAGGGCGTCCTCCCGCTTGCGGGTGCGCAGGTCGTTCTCGGTGAACCGGCGGAACTCCGCCGACCGGGCGGCGAGCTCGGCGGGGTCCACACCCTGGTCCTCGGGGCCGGGACCGCCGTAGGCGTCGGGGAAGAGCCGGATCAGCGCGGGGTCGGAGGGCCGCTCCGTGGGCCCCTCGCTGCCCTCGGCGAACAGCACGGCCAGCGGGTCGGCGTCCTCGTCGGGTTCGGGCGCGCCCGGGCCGATGAGCTCCAGCAGCTGGACGGCCAGCGAGCGCAGGATGGAGATCTCGATCTCGTCGAGCGCGATGGCGGCGCCGCCGCCCTTCAGGGCTTCGAACATTCCGGCGGAGCGCCCCATCAGATGCGGTCCTGGGAGAGGGTCGCCCACAGGCCGTAGCCGTGCATGGCCTGCACGTCGCGCTCCATTTCCTCGCGGGTGCCGCTGGACACGACCGCCCGCCCCTTGTGGTGGACGTCGAGCATCAGCTTGTGCGCCTTGTCCTTCGAATAGCCGAAGTACGCCTGGAACACGTACGTCACGTAGCTCATGAGGTTGACCGGGTCGTTGTGCACCAGGGTCACCCAGGGAACGTCGGGTTCGGGGACCGCGAAGGTCTCTTCGGCCGACTCGGTGCGTTCGATCTCAATGGGAGCAACACTCACTTGTCCCATGCTGCCACTGCGACCGGCCGGTCGCACAAACGGTCCCGAGATCTCGTCACTTTGACGAAATGTGCGCTAGCATCCGTGACATGAACCCTGCGGACCTGGGCCTGCCGGTGGACGTGCCGTCGACAGCGCTCTTCACGGATCACTACGAGCTCACGATGCTGCAGGCCGCCCTGGCGAACGGCACCGCCGACCGCCGCTCGGTCTTCGAGGTCTTCACCCGGCGGCTGCCCGAGGGACGCCGCTACGGGGTACTGGCGGGCACCGGCCGCGTCCTGGACGCGGTGGAGAACTTCCGCTTCGACAGTGCGGTGCTGGAGTTCCTGCGCGAGCGGGCCGTCGTCGACATGCGGACGCTGGACTGGCTGTCCTCGTACCGCTTCTCGGGCGACATCTGGGGCTACCCGGAGGGCGAGGTCTACTTCCCCGGCTCCCCGGTCCTGCGCGTCGAGGGCAGCTTCGCCGAGTGCGTGCTGCTCGAAACCGTGATCCTCTCGATCCTCAACCACGACTCCGCGATCGCGGCCGCCGCCTCCCGGATGGCCTCGGCCGCCGGCGAGCGGCCGCTGATCGAGATGGGCGCCCGGCGCACCCACGAACTGGCGGCGGTGGCGGCCTCGCGGGCCGCGTACGTCGGCGGCTTCGCCTCCACCTCGGACCTGGCGGCCGGCTTCCGGTACGGGATCCCCACGGTCGGGACCTCGGCGCACGCCTTCACGCTGGTGCACGACACCGAGCGGGACGCGTTCCAGGCCCAGGTGGCCTCCCTGGGCGACGGGACGACCCTGCTCGTGGACACGTACGACGTCGCCGAGGCCGTACGGACGGCCGTCGAGGTCGCCGGGACGGGGCTGGGCGCGGTCCGGATCGACTCCGGCGACCTGCTGCTCGTCGCGCACCGGGTGCGCCAGCAGCTGGACGAGCTCGGGGCCACCGCGACGAAGATCGTGGTCACCTCCGACCTCGACGAGTACGCGATCGCCTCGCTGGCGGCCGCCCCGGTGGACGCGTACGGCGTCGGCACGCAGCTGGTGACGGGCAGCGGGCACCCGACGTGCTCGATGGTCTACAAGCTGGTGGCGCGGGCGGCGTCGGCGGACCCGAAGGCCCCGCTGGTGCCGGTGGCGAAGAAGTCCTCCGGCGGCAAGACCTCGATCGGCGGCCGCAAGTGGGCGGCGCGGCGGGTGGACGCGGAGGGCGTGGCCGAGGCCGAAGTGGTCGGGACCGGGCCGGTGCCCTCGGCCCTGGCGGACCGGCAGCTGCTGGTCCAGCTGGTCAAGGCGGGCGAGGTGGTGGCCCGCGAACCGCTGGAGACGGTCCGCGACCGCCACCGCGAGGCCCGCGCCGGACTCCCGCTCTCCGCGACGCAGCTGTCCCGCGGCGAGCCGGTGATCCCGACCGAGTACGCCTGACCCCGCGGGCCCGCCGCCGGCGCCGGGGTGCTGCGCGGGGGCCCCGCCCGGGCCCCCCGCGGCGCCGTGCCGGGTCCGGTACGGGGTCCGTACCGGACCCGGTACGGGGCGCCCGTTTCGGGAGGGGGGGGGGCGGGGGAAGACCCCCCCGCGGGGCCCGCCGCAGCACACCATCAAGCCGAAGGGCACGCGAAATGCACCGCGCACTGATCGTCGTCGACGTACAGAACGACTTCTGCGAAGGCGGCAGCCTCGCGGTCTCCGGCGGGGCCGACGTCGCCGCCGCGATCACCGAGCTCATCGGGCAGGCGACGGCCGGCTACCGGCACGTCGTCGCGACCCGCGACCACCACGTCGACCCCGGCTCGCACTTCGCGCACGCCCCGGCCGAGCCTGACTACGAGAACTCCTGGCCGGTCCACTGCGTCGCCGGCACCGAGGGCGTCGGGTTCCACCCGAACTTCGCGCCCGCGGTCGCCTCGGGCGCCGTCGCCGCCGTCTTCGACAAGGGCGCGTACGAGGCCGCGTACAGCGGGTTCGAGGGCGCCGACGAGAACGGCACCCCGCTCGCACAGTGGCTGCGCGACCGGCAGGTCACCGAGGTCGACGTCGTCGGGATCGCCACCGACCACTGCGTGCGGGCCACGGCCCTCGACGCGGCCCGCGCCGGTTTCACCACGCGCGTGCTGCTGGACCTGACGGCCGCCGTGGCCCCCCACACCGCCGCACGGGCGGTGGACGAGCTCCGCTCGGCCGGGGTCGGCCTCGTCGGCTAGGGCCCCCGCCAGGGCCCGTGACGGACCCGCCCGGGCGACGCGACGTGCCCCCGCCCGGGCGGCGGACCCGTCCGCACGACGGGCCTCAGTGACCCAGCAGGGTCCGGATCGGGTGCCAGAGCTCCTGGGCCCGGTCCGGGGCGCCGCGCCACAGCAGACCGTCCGGATGGTGCAGGACGGCCGTGACCTCGTCCGGGGTCGGCGGCTGGGCGTTGCCGCGCAGGTACACGGCCCGCATCCCGAGGTTCCGCAGCCTGGTCAGGGCGCGGGCCCGGTTCACGGCGTGGACCAGCACGCGGACGTTTCCGCCCTCGCCGCAGGGCCTCGGCAGCGTGAGCGCGACCACCACGCTGCCGCCCGGCAATCTGACGAAACCTCCACCTGGCATGATCTTCAGCTCCCCCGTCAATAAGAAAACTCGCACCCGCATCTAAACGCGATCGGCCGCCGCCCGCTAGGGGGCGACGGCCGATCATGCTTTGACCTGCGATTTTGCCGAACTACTTGGCGGCGGGACCGACCTCGACCGTCATCTGGAGACCGTCGTAGGTCTCCTTCGCGATCTTGATCTTGGTGTTGGTGTCAGCGACCTTCACCGAACCGGTCGGGTTCTCGTCGTAGTAGTACTTGCCCTTGTGGTCGTCGAAGACCAGGTTCGCGGGCTTCGGCTTCAGGAACAGCGACTCACCGTTCTTGTGCAGGGTGAACGCGTCCGTCGAGTACGCGCTGAACGGCGCGTCGTACGGCTGGATCTTGTTGCGCAGCAGGGTGCCGTCCGACCACTTCATCGGCTTGGCGTTGGCGTCGATCGGCAGGATCAGACCCGAGCCGGGGTGCACGCTCGTGTTGTTGTCCTTCTGGGACTTGTCCCAGAGCCAGATCAGAAGACCGTCCTGGTACGGGTAGTGCTCGACCCAGCCCGGCTTGGAGTTGGCCCAGCCGAAGTTGTACGGGCCCACCTTGAGGGTGGAGTCGTACGAGACGTAGCGGCGGTTCTCCGCGATGTAGTACTGCGGGTACTCCTTGGTGAACCCGGCACCGACGCGGGAGAAGCCCTTGCCGGTCCAGCCGTTGTCGCCGTTCTCGGCGCCGTCGGTGAACAGGGTCTGGCCGTCCGCGGTGATCGCGAGGGCGTCGGCGGTGAAGCCCTTGCCGCCCGCGCCGCCGTCCGTCTGGTAGCGGAAGCGGAGGTCGATCTTCTTGCCGGCGTAGGCGTCGAGCGGGAACTTCAGGTCCTGCCAGCCGCCGGAGACGTCGGTGAGACCGGCGTTGCCCGCGGCGTCGGCCGGGATGGCCTTGCCGTTGGCGGTGCCGTTCAGGACGGTCCAGGTGGCGCCGCCGTCGGTGGACACCTCGGTGTAGAGGTAGTCGTAGTCCTTCTCGATGTCCCACCAGCCCTTGAGGCCCAGTGCGGCGGAGGACTTGCCGGTCAGGTCGACCGTGCGGGTGAGGGTGTTCTTGAGGTCGTCACCCATGTTGCTCCACCACTGCGAGGAGCCCTCGGCGGGAGCGACGATGTCGGTCTTGACCTGCTTCTTCGGCAGCTCGACGACCAGCGCCTGCTTGTCCTTGGTGTTGTACTCCGACACACCCAGCTTGTGGGTGGACTTCGTCGCGGCCTTGGCCGTGTCGTAGTTCAGCCAGCCCAGCTGGAGCTTGTCCCAGGCGGTCATGTCGCCCGGCTTGTCACCTATGGAGTCCTTGCCCTCGCCGAGCCAGGAGCCGGCGGACATCAGGGACCAGAAACCGACCGAGTTCTCGCCGCCACCGGTGGTGTCGTAGAGGTCCGGCAGACCGAGGTCGTGGCCGTACTCGTGCGCGAAGACGCCGAGGCCGCCGTTCTCCGGCTGCATGGTGTAGTCGCCGACCCAGATGCCGGTGTCGCCGATCTGCGTGCCGCCGGCCTTGTTGTTCGCCGGGCCGGTCTTGCCCGCGTCGGTGCCGTAGGCGTACCAGCGGTGCGCCCACAGGGCGTTGGTGCCCTGGACGCCGCCACCGGCCGACTCGTCCTCGCCCGCGTGGACGATCTGGAAGTGGTCGATGTAGCCGTCGGGCTCGTTGAAGTTGCCGTCGCCGTCGTAGTCGTTGCGGTCCCACTGGTCGTACTGGGCCAGCGTGGCCTTGATCTCGGCGTCGGACTTGCCGGCCTTCTTCTGGGCGTCGACCCAGGCGTTGACACCGTCGCGGACGGTGTCCCACACGTTGGCGCAGTTGGTCTGGCCGCAGTAGTTGGAGCCGTAACGGGCCTCGTTGTTCGGGATCTTGACCCAGTCGGCGACCTGGCCGTCGACCGAGTAGCGGCCCGAGGAGGTCTTCTCGTAGTAGGTCTTCAGCGAGTCCTTGCCCTTGCCCGTACCGAAGTACAGGTCCTGGAAGTAGTCGCGGCTGAAGTCCTTGCGCCAGGCCGTGCTGTTGTTCTGCGCACGGTCGGGCTGGGCGATCGTGTTGTGCAGCGGACCGGGGGTGCCGCCGTACTTCGGGACCGCCGGCTTGGGGCCGTCGGGGCCGTCCGGGTCGAACATGGTCGTGTTGTCGACCTGGTCGCCGAACTCGACGAGGATCGTGAAGATCTTGTCGGTCTTCTCGCGGCCGAGCTCGACGTACTTCTTGTCGTCGAGCTTGACGACCTTGGAGGCGCCGCGCTGCTCGACGGCCTTCTTGCCGCTCAGCACCTGGTCGATGGCTGCTTCGCGGGCCTGGGCCTGCTGGTCGCTGAACGGGCCCTTCAGGTTGTGCTGGACCTGCTCCTTGGCGGGAGCGGTCGGGTCCTGGCGCTCCACGGGGGCCGCGGTCGACGGCGCCGCAGAGGCCTGGGCAGTGACGAGGAAGGCGCCGGAAACCGCGGTTGCGGCCAGGGTCACGCCGACGGCTGCGGTACGCAGCGCTCGTCGACGACTGGAATTGCTGGTCACTTGATGTCGTTCCCCTCCCGCGGCCGCGACACAGGTCGGAACGTCTCCATAGGAGCGGGGGGTTCCGCGCGGCGCGCGTCTCAAGTGACGACATTTGACCGGAGAGTCTAAAGAAAAGACAGACCTTGACTTCTTCCTTACAACTGCACTATGCGGTCAGGGAGTTCCGGTATCCGGACGTTCCTCTGCCATACGGGACGAAGGGCGCGTCCTGGCCACTCGGTGGGACGGGGGAATGAACCCGTGCGCCCCCCGTGCTCCGGGCACCGTGGGTTAGGTCACGCTTACTGGCGGTTCCGCGCGGGAATCCCCCGACGTAGAGTCTCTTGCCGCGCGACCTCGTTGACGACCCAGTTGAGCAGACTCCCCTCCCCGCCTTGAGGATGGAAATCGCCATGCCGCGTCCGACTGCCGCCCAGTTGTTCTACGGGTCCGCCACCGTAGTCGTGTCGACGATCGCCATGCTGCTGCTCTCGCAGACGAGCACGGGGGGCGGGATCGCCGTCATCGCCACCGCCGCCCTGGCCCTCGGACTGCTCGTCGCGCTCACCGCGGCGAACTCCCGCCGCCGCGCCCGCCACGCGGCGCCCGCCGGGGCCCCCGCGTCCACCGCGCACACCCCCGCCGTTTCCGCCGGTGTTGCCGAAATCACTCCCGGAACCGCTCCTGGAACCGTGTCCGGAGCCGGGCCCGCGGCCCCGTCCGGGCCGGTTCCCGCGGACGCGCCGGCGGCCGCCCGGGTGCCGGAACCCCGGGCGGCCGCCTCCGAACAGCCGGTGCTGCCCCTTCGCTAGCGCCGTGGCCGGAAAGGTCTGCCGGTCACAGCACCAGGCGCTGTCCGCCTACGCCGCGCTCACCACCACGGTCTTGGCCACCTTGTCGTGGAGTCCCTGCTTGTACGGCTTGTCCACGAGCATCGACACGATCAGGGCCAGCGGCCACAGGCAGAAGCAGCAGATCAGCGTCGGCAGCCAGAGGACCGCGGCCCGGGACAGGGCGGGGCCCGACTGCGGCACGCTGCCGTCGTTGAGCATCGCGACCCGCAGGCCCATCGCCTTCTTGCCGATGGTCCGGCCGTCCTTCTTCGTGAACCACCAGTCGTAGCCGACGTACAGGACGATCGAGATCAGCGTCATGATCAGACCGGAGCCGCTGTACGACTTGGTGAAGACCTCGCTGACGTCCTCGCCCTTGTTCGTCTCGACCACGTACCGGTTCGTGCCGAACGCCAGCTGGATCAGGAACAGCGGGATCACGATGATGATCACGTCGATGATGCGCGCGGCGAGCCGCTTGCCGAAGTCGGCCAGCGGGGGCATCCCGGCGAGCGGATCGGGCATGCCGTAGCCGCCGCTGCCGTACGGGCCCCCGGGCGGCGGGGGTGGCGGGGGCGGGTATCCGCCGCCGCCCGCACCTGCGCCCGCACCGCCGTACGGGCCGCCCGGCGGCGGGGGCGGCTGCCCGCCCGGCGGCCGGTCGTACGGTGAACCGCCCGACGGAGGCGTCGGCTCCTGGGGCCTCTTCCGGAACGGGTCGTCCTCGGGCTGCTCGCCCGGCGGCGGCTGATCGGTACTCATGGCCCGAGTCGAACCCGGCTCCGCCGACCCCGCAACGGGACGGCGTCCGTTCGGGGTACGGGGGCCCCGGCGGCTGCGGGAGCGGGCCGCGGGCAGGCCTCAGCGGGCCGCGTACGTTCCGGCCGCCCGGTCGTGCAGGGCCCGGCGGCGGGGCCCGTCGCCGAGGCACCAGAGGCTGCCGGGGAGCCCGAGGAACGCGTACACCAGCCAGCGGCTCAGGGCCGCGCCGAAGGTGGGCGGGCGGAGCGTGGCGGCGCAGAGCACGCGCACCCCGAGGAGCTTCTTGCCCGGGGTCCGGCCCCAGCGGGCGGTGGGCAGCACCTCGTAGAGCACGCCGAAGAGCAGGACGGCGCCGAGGACGATGCCGAGGTATCCGGCGATGGTGGCGTCGAACAGCCACACGGTGGTGGTCCGGCCGCTGCCCATGGCGGCGTCGACCTTGGCCTCCAGGTGGGCGGTGGCCGCGGGGACGAGGGGCCGGGCCGTGCCCGCGGCGACCGCGCCGAGCACGAGGGTGTCCAGCAGGCGGGCAGCGGCCCGGCGGACGAGCCCCGCGGGGCGGACGGCCCGCTCCGCCATCCGCTCGAACACGGCCCGCCCGGTGGGCGGGGGGACGGCCGGCCGAGAGGGCGCCGGCTGGTCCGCCGGGGCCTCGGCGGCCGCTGCCGCGAGGGCGGCGGATCCGGCGGCGCGGTCCACCGGGGCGGGCGCGGTACGGTGGGCGGCCGGGGCGGATCCAGCCTTCCCGGCGGGCTCGGCC
>LJCW01000015.1 GCA_001298555.1 Actinobacteria bacterium OV450 | reverse complement strand
CCCGCCCGCGGGTGGCTTCCGGGCCCGGTGGTGCGGCCCTCGGCGGGGCTGCCGTCCGGGCGCCGGTGCGGCCCCGTACGCACCGCCGTACGCCGGGGGCCGGGCGGGCGGTTCCGCCCTGACCGGGGCTGCCGTCCCCGGCCGGGGCTGGACGTCAACCCCGGTGCGGCCTCAGACCGGCAGGGACCAGGCCTGGTTGACCCGGTGGTCGCCGCACTCGGCCAGCTTCAGCCGCTCGGCCGGGGCGTCCGGGGTCGCGGCCGCGGCGGGAGCCGTCAGGCACATTCCGCTCACGTCCTCGACCAGGGCCCCGTCCCGGCGGTGGGTCCAGCTCTGGCCCGGCTCCCCGGGCGCGCAGTCCGCCGTCTCCACGGAGCCGTTCACGCCCGCCGACAGGCATTCACCGGTCAGCCGCACGGTGGAGTCCGGCCCGAGGACCCAGCGCTGGTCGGCGGCCGCGGTGCACGGCGCCATGACCACCGCGCCCACGCCGGTGGTGTTGACCCCGTCGGCGCACTGCGCGCCGTTGCCGGTGATCTGCCCGGTGGGCACGGCGGCGCCGCACCCTTCGCGCGGCGTGAGCCGCCAGACCGCCGTGTCGTGGGCGGCCAGCCTGCCCGTCAGGGAGGTGGAGACCTCGGTGCTCCTGCCGCTCCACAGGTCCTTGGCGTCGACCGTGCACGCGGTCAGACCGATGTCGGAGAGCGGCACGGAGATGTCACGGGTGCTGCCGGAGCGGTTGAGCACGGCGACGGCGCGGTCCCCGTTCGCCAGCGGCCGGGCCAGCACCTCGAAGGTGGCGTTCGCGGAGAGCACCGCGCCCTGGCGGCCCATCGGGTCCTGGTCCAGCGCGATCAGGTCGGTGTTGCCCAGGGCGGCCAGCCCGGCCGGGGTCAGCTCGGAGACCTCGGAGGACAGGATGAACGGCGCCGCCATCATCGCCCACAGCCCCACCTGGCTGCGGCTCTCGGCCGCGGTCAGCCCCGGCGCGCCCGCGATCAGGAAATCGGGGTCGTTCCAGTTGCCCGGCCCGGCGTAGCGGCCGAGCCAGCGGTTGTAGCCGTAGTTGCCCAGCACCGAGCTCCACCGGGAGGTGGCGGGAGCGGCCGCGTTGTAGACCTTGATGTCCTTGCCCTCGCGCCACAGCTGGCCGCTCTCGCCGACCCATCCGAGGACCTTGTGCCAGTCGGAGCCGCCCCATTCGCCCTGCTGGAAGTAGGCGGGGGCCGAGGCCGACAGCACCATGTCACGGCCGCTGCCGCGCAGGGCCGCGGCGACGGCGCCGTACGCGTCGCGGTACGCCTGCTCCTTCGTCGTGCCGGGCGGCACCCACAGGTTGCACCCGTCCATCTTGACGTAGTCGACCTTCCACGACGCGAACTGCCGGGCGTCCTGGGCGTAGTGGTCGGGGCCGCCGCCCTCGGGGGAGCCGCTGCCCGGGTAGCGCTCGCAGGTGAGGGAGCCGGCGTCCTCGTAGATGCCGAACTTCAGGCCCTTGGAGTGCAGGTGTGCGCCGAGCCAGGCCATGCCGTGCGGGAACTTCTGCGTGTCGACGACCAGGCTGCCGTCCGCGTCCCGGCTCTTGGTCATCCAGCAGTCGTCGACGGTCACCGTGTCGTACCCCTTGGCCGCGAGGCCGCTGGAGACCAGCGCGTCGGCGTTCGCGACCACTTTGGCCTCGTCGATGTCGCACATGTAGTGCGCCCAGTTGTTCCAGCCCATCGGCGGCGTGAGCGCGAGGGGGGTGTCCGAGGTCGCATGGGGCTCGGCGGCTGCGGGGGCGGGGGCGAGGCAGAAGGCGAGCAGGGCGGCCGCGGTCAGGCAGGGGAGCGACGCACGCAGGCGAGGCGGCACGGAGACTCCTTGAGGTGGGGCTGCAGTGCGCTCAGTGCAGCGGTGCGACTACTCACTGTCAACATAAGTCGATGGTTATGGCTCAATGACCAGCAATATGGCCGTAGTCGACGTCACACGATCGGGGACGCGGTGAGGGGGCACAGCAGGTGGTCAAAGTGTGATACGCCGTATGTTCCAGCGTCTGATACGTTGTATCTCATGCCGAGGAGATCAGCAGCCCTGGACCGTGCCACGCCCGACGCGATTGCCGTCGCCGCCCTGCGCCTGATCGACGAGGAAGGTCCCGACGCGTTGAGCTTCCGCGCCCTCGCCGACCGGCTGGAGGTCTCCCACGCCACCGTCCAGCGCCGGTGCACCGACCTCGCCGGACTGCTCGACCTCTGCACCGAGCACCTCGCCGGCCAACTGCCCGAGATCCCGGACGGGACCGGCTGGGCCGAGGCCACCGAACAGCGGTTCACCGCCCTCTACCGGCTGCTCACCGCGCACCCCGGCCTGTTGGTGCTCCGCGGCGGCCGACCCTGGCTCGGCCGCCGGCTGCTGGCCCGGCTGGTCGAGCCCGCGCTCGCCGACAGCACGGCCGCCGGGATGACCCCCGCCGAGGCGATGACCGTCTACCGCCGCATGTACCTGCTCACCCTCGGCAGCGCCGCCTTCGTGGACCACCGCGATCCGGCGGGCGCCACCGCCGCGTCGCGGGCGGCCCTGGCCGCGCTGGATCCGGAGCGGTTCCCCGTGCTCTCGAGCGGGCTGGCCGACGTACTGCCCGCCCTGACCGACCACGAGGTGTACTACGGCGCCCTGCGCCAGCTGATCGAGGCCAACCGGCCCGCCGCCGCATGAAGCCGCTCGAAGGGGACCCCGTCATGGAACAGCAGCTCGACTACGCCGCCGTACGCGCCGCCGCCGGCCGGCTGTCCGGGGCGGTCCGCCCGGTCGCCGTCGCACCTGCCGCCGAAGGCGTCTGGTACGCGCTGGAGTACCTCCAGCACACCGGCTCCTTCAAGGCCCGCGGCGCCCACAACTTCCTGGCCGCCCACCGCGACGCCGGCACCCTGCCCGCCGCGGGCGTCACCATCGCCTCCGGCGGCAACGCCGGCCTCGCCTGCGCCTGGGCGGCCCGCGCGCAGTCCGTCCCCGCCACCGTGTTCCTGCCCGTCAACGCGCCCCGCGTGAAGGTGGAACGGCTGCGCGGCTACGGGGCCGACGTACGGCTCGTCGGCGAGCGGTACGCCGAAGCGCTGGCCGCGTGCGAGGAGTTCGCGGCGACGAGCGGAGCGCTGAGCAGCCACGCCTACGACCACCCGCTGATCGCCGCGGGCGCCGGGACGCTGCTGGACGAGATCCGGGCCGGGCTGCCCGGCCTGGACGCCGTGGTCGTCGCGGTCGGCGGCGGCGGGCTGTTCGCCGGCGTCGCCGCGGCGGCCCGCGAGCACGGCGTACGGGTGATCGCCGCCGAGCCGGAGAACTGCCGGGCCCTGAACGCCGCCCTGGAGGCGGGCCGGCCCGTCGACGTCACCGTGGACTCGGTCGCCGCCGACTCGCTGGGCGCCACCCGCGTCTCCGCGGCCGCCCTGGCCGCGGCCCAGGAGAAGGACGTACGGTCCGTCCTGGTCCCGGACGGGGCGATCACCGCGGCCCGGCGCACCCTGTGGGAGGAGCACCGGATCGTGGTGGAAGCGGGCGCGGCCACGGCCCTGGCGGCGCTGCGCAGCACCCCCGAGCCGCCGGGGGAGCGGGTGGCCGTCATCCTGTGCGGCGCGAACACCGACCCGGCGGACCTGACGGCCCCCGAGCACTGACGCGGACGGGCCGGCGCCGGCCCGTCCGCCGACGAACCGACGCGGTCGCCCGGCCGTCACCTCATCGGGTACTCGGCCTTGTCCGCCAGCTTGCCGTCCTTGAAGCAGAAGCGGTACACGGTCTCGTCACCGCCCTTGGCGTCCGCGGCCGAGATGTACCAGGAGCAGACGCTGCCCGCGGGTTCGGCCGGGCCGCCCTCCTTCAGGGCCGCCTTGATGAAGCTCTCGCCCGAGGGCATCCTGGCGCGGACCGCGTCCTCCGGGTCACCGACGTTCACCGACCGGTAGACCTCGGGTTCGAGCATGGTCTTGCCGGCGGCGTCGACGACCTTCCCGACGCCGAAGACGAGTGCCGCGACGCCCGCGAGGCCGAGCACCAGCACCACTGCGCAGCCGATCAGACAGCCCTTGCGCTGTGCCACGTCCGTTCCTCCGTACCTTGCAGATCTGTTGACACCCAGACCTTCGCAAGGCGCGGGGACCGCGCGCGGTCCTCCAAAGTCTTCGCCGCCCGCAACGATCGTCGTTGCGGGCGGCGCGTCGGTTCGCGGGTCCGTGCGTCGGTTCGCGGTCGCGGGGCCGTCCGGGTGCGTCGCGGGCATGCCCAGCACGCGAGCACGCAACGGGCTTTTCCGGCGCAGTGCAGGTAAACCGCATTAGTGCGCGGCTGTTCGAACCGGCCATAAGGAGTCAACATCTGACGCCCGAGCGGGTCCGTTATGGAATCGACATCTCCGCTGGCCGGTTATTGACTAAAGCGCATTAGTGCAGGTCGGTGCGGTATTGACCGGGCGACTTCCGTCTGCCCGTCCGCCCATTGCCGGGATGTGCCACCCACGGGTACCCGCCCATCCCGACTTCGGCCGCATTGACGCGATCGCGATGTGCGGTCAGCGTGGGCTGCGCGCTCCGGCAGCGGGGCCGGAACTCCCCCTGGAGGCGGCGACGATGACCCGTTCGAACGTGATCCGCACTGCCCTCACCACACTCGTGACCGGCATGCTGCTCCCGGTCTGCGCCTGCGGAGTGAGCGGCGGCGCCGCAGACGTGCCGGAGGCCAGGAAGAGCGGCAAGGTGGCCGGAGAGATCACCTTCCGCACCCTCCAGCTCAAGCCCAAGTTCACGTCCTACGTCCAGGGCGTCATCGACGCCTTCGAGGAGAAGTACCCCGAGGTCAAGGTCAGATGGGAGGACGTGCCCGGCGACGGCTACAACGAGAAGCTCGTGGCGGACGCGCAGGCCGGCGCCCTCCCCGACGTGGTCAACCTCTCCACCGATTCCTTCCAGCTCCTCGGCGACCGCGGCCTGCTCGCCGACGTCGCGCGGCTCGACCCGGAGGTCGCCCGGGAGTACGTCCCCGGCTCCTGGGAACAGTTCAAGCTCCCCGGCAAGGGCGACGGCGTGTACGCCTACCCCTGGTACGTGACCCCGGAGATCCTCACCTACAACAGGGAGCTGTTCGAGAAGTCCGGCCTGGACCCGGCGAAGCCGCCGACCACCGTCGAGCAGTTCTTCGACTACGCCGACAGGATCGCCGCCGCGTCGGGGGGCCGGTACTCCGCCTTCATGGCCGATCCCAAGGGCCGGCTGCCGGGGGACTGGCAGAAGATGGGCGTACCGATCCTGAACGAGCAGCAGGACCGGTTCGTCTTCGACACCCCCAAGGCCGTCGAGTGGGTCGAGCGGATGAAGGACCTGTACGCCAAGGGCGCCATGCCCAAGGAGTCACTCCTCAAGTCCGACGACATCAACCAGCTCTACGGCGGCGGCAAACTCGTCTTCGGCCCCGGTTCCCCCGGCTTCGTCAAGGACATCAAGCAGAACGCGCCGCAGGTCTACGCGGGCACCCGGGTCGCCGGGGCGGTCACCGGCACGCTCGGCCACATCGGCATCTACGCCCAGTCACTCGGCGTCAAGAAGGACACCAAGCACCTCGACGCGGCCGCCGAGTTCGCCAAATGGGTCACCAACGGCCCCAACCAGGTGGAGTTCTCCAAGAACGCGACCATCTATCCGTCCAACGCCCGGGGCCTGGCCGATCCGCGCTTCGCGGACCGGGGCGACGGCAAGGACGCCGAGACGGTGGCCCGCGCGGTCGGAGCCGAGCAGCTCAAGAGCGCCGCACTCGACGCCAACACACCGGTCCAGTGGACCAACCAGGTGGGCGACGCGGTGGTCCGCGAGATGCAGAAGGCGATCCAGGGCGACCAGGACCCGCAGACGGCCGTACGCAAGGCCCAGGAGGAGGCGAACCAGCTGCTCGCCAAGTCGGCGCGCAAATGACGCGCGTCGCGCACGCCGCAGCCGCCCCCGGCGGCCGGACGGCCCGGCGACACCGCCGCAGGGCCCTGGCGGCCATGGAGGCCGAGACCGGGCTGGTCCACCGCACGTGGTGGACCCCGTACCTCTTCCTCGCCCCCGGCCTGGTGATGGTGGTGCTCTTCAGCCTCTGGCCGTTCGTCAACACGGTCATCCTGTCGTTCACCGACGCCCAGATCCTGCGCGGCGGCACGTTCGTCGGCTTCGGCAACTACGCGCGGGCCTTCGCCGACCCCGACTTCTGGGTCGCGACCGGCAACAGCGTCCTCTACCTCGTGGTCGTCGTGCCGTGCCTCGTCCTCCTCCCGCTCGCCCTGGCCGTACTCGTCCAGGCGAAGGTCCCCGGGATCGGGTTCTTCCGCTCCGCCTTCTACACGCCGGTGATCGCCTCGGCCGTGGTCGTCGGCCTGATCTGGCAGTGGGTGCTGCGCAGCGACGGGCTCGTCAACACCGTGTTCCGCAAGCTGAGCATCGTCTCGGAGCCGGTCCCGTTCCTGACGGACAGCACCATGCTGCTGGTCTCCGCGATGATCGTGACCGTGTGGAAGGGCCTCGGCTACTACATGGTGTTCTACCTCGCCGCCCTCGGGAACGTCCCGCCCTCCCTCCACGAGACCGTCGCCGTCGACGGCGCCGGCCCGGTCCGCCGCTTCTTCAGCATCACCGTCCCCCAGGTGAAGCCGATGATGCTGCTGGTCGGCACGCTCTCCGCGATCTCCGCACTGCGCGTCTTCACCGAGATCTACATCCTCGGCGGCGAGAGCGGCGGCCCCGGCGGCGGCGCCCGCACCCTGCCCTTCCTGATCCGCCAGGTCGGCCTCGGCTTCTCCGGCGAGACCGGCTACGCCTCGGCGATCTCGATCCTGCTGTTCCTGCTGACGCTGGTCTTCAGCCTGCTGGGCCGGCGCCTGTCGAAGGGGGACGAGCAGTGAGCGCCACCGTCGGGCGCGGGCGCCGGCGGATAGGGCTCGCCGCCCGGTACGCCACGCTGGTCGTGATGCTCGTCGTGATGCTCGGGCCGGTCGTCTGGCAGTTCCTGACCTCGATCCGCGGCCGCACCGAGAACGTCTACGACGGCGTGCTGCCCTCGGAGCCCACCCTCGACAACTACCTCCTGGTCGCCGAGTCGTTCCCGCTGCTCCGGTACGTCGGCAACACGCTGGTGGTGGCCGTCCTCGCGATCGCCTCGAACACGCTGTTCGCGGCGATGGGCGGGTACGCCCTCTCCCGGGCCGGGTGGAAGGGCCGCAGGACCGTCTTCACGGTGCTGGTGGCCACCCTCATGTTCCCCTTCGAGTCCGTGATGATCTCGATGTTCCTGACGGTCCGCGAGATGGGCCTGGTCGACACCCTCATCGGCGTGTGGCTCCCCGGTGCGGTCTCCGTCCTCAACATCATGATCATGCGGGCGGCCTTCCTCGCCGTGCCCCGGGAGGTGGAGGAGTCCGCCGTCCTGGACGGCGCCGATGAGTGGACCCGGTTCACCCGCCTCTTCCTCCCCGCGGCCAAGGGAGCCCTGGCCGTCGTCTGCATCACCAGTTTCATGGGCGCCTGGGACGACTTCCTGTGGCCCCTGCTGGTGCTCACCGACAGCGACCACTACACCCTCCAACTGGGCCTCAAGACCCTGGCCGGCGCCACCACCACCAACGACCAGCGGATCATCGCCGCCGGTGCGATGGCGGCGCTCCTGCCGATGATGCTGCTCTTCTTCGCCCTCCAGCGTTTCTTCTTCAGGGGAGTGGGCGAGGGAGCCGTCAAGATCTGAGCCGCCCCGTCATCCGACCTCCCTTCCTTGGAGCAGCCGTCATGCACGACGACCGCAGCATCACCGAACACCGCCTGCGCCGGGTCCTCACGGAACGCATCAGGCCCGCCGTCCGCTCCCGCCCGGTCCCGCTGGAGATCGGGCGCTGGGATGCCCCGGGCGAACCCGTGCCGGTCGCCGAGGGCCTCGCGGCCCCGTACGCGCCCTGCGCGGCAGGTGAGAGCTGGGGCCCGGCCTGGGGCACCACCTGGTTCAAGGTCACCGGCACCGTCCCGGCCGAGTGGGCCGGCCGTACGGTCGAGGCGGTCCTCGACCTGGGCTTCGACCGGATGATGCCCGGATTCCAGTGCGAGGGGCTCGTCCACCGGGCCGACGGGGCCGTGGTCAAGGCGCTCAACCCGTACAACGACTGGGTGCGTGTGGCCGACTCCGCGGCCGGCGGCGAGCAGGTCGAGTGGTACGTCGAGGCGGCCTCCAACCCCGTCCTGGTCGACCACCGCGCCACGTACGAGGGGGACCGGCAGACCAGCGGCGACCAGCCCCTCTACCGGCTGGCCCGGATGGACCTCACCGTGTTCGAGACGGAGGTCTGGGAACTCGTCCAGGACCTGGAAGTCCTCCACGACCTGATGATGCAGCTCGCCGAGGGCGACGCCCGGCGCCACGAGATCCTGCGCGCCCTGGACGCGGCGCTCGACGCGGTGGACCTGGACGACGTCCCCGGCACGGCGGCCGCAGCCCGCGCGCGGCTCGCCGCAGTGTTCGCCGCCCCCGCCAACGCCTCGGCGCACCGGATCAGCGCGGTCGGCCACGCCCACATCGACTCCGCGTGGCTGTGGCCGCTGCGCGAGACGGTCCGCAAGGTCGCGCGGACCGCCTCCAACGTGGTCGGCCTGATGGACACGCACCCCGAGTTCGTCTTCGCCATGTCGCAGGCGCAGCAGCTGGACTGGATCAAGACGCACCGGCCCGAGCTGTTCGAGCGGGTCAAGAAGAAGGTCGCGGACGGGCAGTTCGTTCCGGTCGGCGGCATGTGGGTGGAGTCCGACACCAACATGGTCGGCGGCGAGGCGATGGTCCGCCAGTTCCTGTACGGGAAGAAGTTCTTCCTCGACGAGTTCGGCATCGACACCCACAACGTGTGGCTCCCCGACTCCTTCGGGTACACCGCGGCGATGCCGCAGATCGTGAGGCTCTCCGGCTCCCACTGGTTCCTGACGCAGAAGATCTCCTGGTCGCAGGTGAACGCCTTCCCGCACCACACCTTCTGGTGGGAGGGCATCGACGGCACGCGCGTCTTCACGCACTTCCCGCCCGTCGACACCTACAACAGCGATCTCGGCGGTACGCAGCTCGCGCACGCAGCCCGCAACTACCGTGAGAAAGGCCCGGGTTCGCGCTCACTCGTCCCCTTCGGCTGGGGCGACGGCGGCGGCGGTCCCACCCGCGAGCACCTGGCCCGCGCCCGGCGGCAGCGCGATCTCGAAGGCTCCCCGCGCGTCGAGATCGAGCGCCCCGACGCGTTCTTCGAGAAGGCGCACGCCGAGTACCCGGACGCGCCCGTCTGGGCCGGCGAGCTGTACCTGGAGCTGCACCGCGGAACCTACACCTCCCAGGCCAAGACCAAGCAGGGCAACCGGCACAGCGAATCGCTGCTGCGGGAGGCCGAACTGTGGGCGGCCACCGCCGCGGTCCGGGTGCCGGGGTTCAGGTACCCGTACGAGGACCTGGAGCGGATCTGGAAGACGGTGCTGCTCCACCAGTTCCACGACATCCTGCCCGGATCGTCCATCGCCTGGGTGCACCGCGAGGCGCGCGCGACGTACGCACGGGTACGCGAGGAGCTGCGCGGGATCACCCTGGCCGCGCAGCTGGCCCTGGCCGGGGAGGGCACCACCGAGCTCGTCTTCAACTGCGCCCCGCACGCCCGGCGCGGCATCCCCGCGGGCGGCGCGGGCGTGCCGCAGGGGGCGGGGCAGCAGGTCACCGTGGAGGAGCGGCACGGCGGCGGGTACGTCCTGGCCAACGGACGGCTGCTGGTGGAGGTGGACGGCCGCGGGCTGATCGTGTCGGCCTACGACCTGGAGGCCCGCCGTGAGGCGGTGGCGCCGGGGCAGGCCGCGAACCTGCTCCAGATCCACCCCGACTTCCCGAACATGTGGGACGCCTGGGACGTCGACGCCTTCTACCGCAACAAGGTCACCGACCTGGTGGAGGCGGACGCCCTGGAGGTGGCCGAGGCCGGCCCCGACGCGGTGACGGTCCGCGTCTCGCGCTCCTTCGGCCGCTCGTCGGCGGTCCAGTCGATCACCCTGCGGGCGGGCGCCACGACGGTGGACATGGTGACGGAGGTGGACTGGCACGAGACGGAGAAGTTCCTGAAGGCCGCCTTCCCGCTGGACGTGAAGGCCGAACGGTCCGCTTCGGAGACCCAGTTCGGGCACGTGTACCGGGCGACCCACACCAACACCTCATGGGAGGCCGCCAAGTTCGAGATCTGTGCGCACCGGTGGATCCACGTCGAGGAGCCCGGGTGGGGGACCGCGCTCCTCAACGACTCCACGTACGGCCACGACGTGACCCGCGACATGCGGCCCGACGGCGGGCAGACCACCACGGTCCGGCTCTCCCTCCTGCGGGCCCCCCGCTATCCGGACCCGGAGACCGACCAGGGCACCCACACCCTGCGGTTCTCGCTGGCGCCGGGTGCGCAGATCGCGGACGCGGTCCGCGAGGGACATGCGCTCAACCTGCCGGAACGTCTGGTCTCCGGCGCGGGGCCGGTCGCCCCGCTGGTCGCGGTGGACGAGGACGCGGTCGTCGTCGAAGCGGTCAAACTCGCCGAGGACCGCAGCGGCGACGTGATCGTCCGCCTCTACGAGTCCCGCGGCGGCCGCGCCGCGGCCACCCTTACCGCCGGCTTCCCCTTCTCGGCGGCGTCCGAGACCGACCTCCTGGAACGCCCCCTGTCCCCGACGGCGGTCGGCGTCCTGTCCCCGGCCGGCACGCTCCCCCTGACCCTGCGCCCGTTCCAGATCGCAACGGTCCGCCTGCACCGGGTCTGACCCCCGGCCCGCCGCGGGCGGTGGCTGCGCCACCACCACCGCCGCGCCCTCCGGGCGGCGGTGGTGGTTGCGGCGCCCGGCGGCCAGGACGGTGCGCAGCGGGGCCGCGTCCCGGGTGCCGGCCGCTTGTGGGCGTCGCCGATCACCTCCACCAGCCCCAGGGCCACGCGCAGCCGGCCGGCCGCGTCGCCCGACCGGGTCCACCCGGTCCAGGCCTAGGGCGTCGGGCAGGCGGGTGACGTCGTCCCGCATCAGTTCCGGTGAGTACGCGTCGGGCCGGACGCTGCGCCCGTCGGCGCCGGTCCGCGGCGTACATCCGGCGGTCCCGGGCGAGAGCCTCCCGGACGGACGCCCGCCGGGCATCAGCCCAGCGCGGGCGGGAAGGGCAGGGCCGGCGGGTCGCCGTCCGGGGGGCCGCAGACCCCGTACCGTTCACCGCCACCATGTGCCGAGAGGTCATCCGGCAGACGCGACCAGGTGGCCTCGGGCCCGGGCCGCCCGTGAACTGCGCCACAGGGGGAGGCCGCCGGGAGGCCCGGGCCCCGGGATTCCCTGCCGCAGTGCCCCAGACCCGGTTATGCACCTAGTTGCAAAACCTCCCCCCGCTCGCTAGAACAGGTCCATCACCCCCGCGCGAGGAGGCACACCCCGATGAGTCCGCAGAGTTCCCAGAGCCGGTACCCGCACCTGCTGAGCCCCCTGGACCTCGGCTTCACCACCCTGCCGAACCGCGTGATCATGGGCTCGATGCACACCGGCCTGGAGGAGCACGCGGGCGGTTTCGAGCGCCTCGCCGCCTTCTACGCCGAGCGCGCCCGCGGTGGCGCCGGCCTGATCGTCACCGGCGGCATCGCCCCCAACGACGCCGGCCGGCCCTTCGAGGGCGGCTCCCGCCTCACCACCGAGGAAGAGGCCGCCGAGCACCGGGTGATCACCGAGGCCGTGCACGCCGAGGGCGGGAAGATCGCGATGCAGATCCTCCACTTCGGCCGTTACGCCTACCACAAGGACCTGGTCGCGCCCAGCGCGATCCAGGCCCCCATCAGCCCCTTCGTCCCGAACGAGCTGACCGACATCGAGGTCGAGCGCACGGTCGAGGACTTCGTCCGCGCCGCCCGCCTCGCCAAGCTCGCCGGGTACGACGGCGTCGAGATCATGGGCTCCGAGGGCTACCTCGTCAACGAGTTCATCGCCGCCGCCACCAACAAGCGCACCGACCGCTGGGGCGGCGCGTACGAGAACCGCGTGCGCTTCCCGCTGGAGATCGTCCGCCGCACCCGCGCCGCCGTCGGCGAGGACTTCATCCTCATCTACCGCCTCTCGATGCTCGACCTGATCCCCGGCGGCTCCACCCTCGACGAGGTCGTCCACCTCGCCAAGGAGATCGAAGCGGCCGGCGCCACCATCATCAACACCGGCATCGGCTGGCACGAGGCCCGCATCCCCACCATCGCCACCTCCGTCCCGCGCGGCGCCTACACCTGGGTCACCAAGCGGCTGATGGGCGCGGTATCGGTCCCCCTCGTCACCAGCAACCGCATCAACACGCCGGAGATCGCCGAGGAGCTGCTCGCCGACGGCCGCGCCGACCTGGTCTCGCTGGCCCGCCCCTTCCTCGCCGACGCCGACTTCGTCGCCAAGGCCGCCGCCGGCCGCCCGGAGACCATCAACACCTGCATCGGCTGCAACCAGGCCTGCCTCGACCACACCTTCAGCGGCAAGATCACCAGCTGCCTGGTCAACCCGCGCGCCTGCCACGAGACCGAACTCGTGCTCTCGCCCACGCAGCTGAAGAAGCGCGTCGCCGTCGTCGGGGCCGGCCCGGCCGGACTCGCCTGCGCCGTCTCCGCCGCCGAACGCGGCCACACCGTCACCCTCTTCGAGGCCTCGGGCCACATCGGCGGACAGCTCGACATCGCCCGCCGCATCCCGGGCAAGGAGGAGTTCGAGGAGACCATCCGCTACTTCGGCACCCAGCTCGAAGCCCGCGCCGTCGACGTCCGCCTGAACACCCGCGCCGACGTCGAGACCCTCCAGGGCTACGACGAGGTCGTCGTCGCCACCGGCGTCACCCCCCGGACCCCCGACATCGAGGGCGTCGACCACGCCAACGTCGTCAGCTACCTCGACGTCCTGCGCGACGGCGCCCCCGTCGGCGAGCGCGTCGCCGTCGTCGGCGCCGGCGGCATCGGCTTCGACGTCGCCGAGTTCCTCACCGACAGCGGCGAGGGCGCCTCCCAGGACCCCGAGACGTACTTCCGCCACTGGGGTGTCGACACCGCGTACGCCGGCCCCGGCGGGCTCACCGCACCCGAGCGGCCCGCGCCGCCGCGCCAGGTCCACCTCCTCCAGCGCAAGACCACCAAGGTCGGCGCCGGTCTCGGCACCACCACCGGCTGGATCCACCGCGCGGAGCTCAAGCACCGCGGTGTCGTCTCCGTCGCGGGTGCCACGTACGACCGGATCGACGACGAGGGCCTGCACATCACCGTCGGCGGCGAGCAGCGGCTCGTCCCCGCCGACACGGTGGTGCTCTGCACCGGCCAGGAGCCGCGCCGCGACCTGTACGAGGCCCTGCTCGCGGCCGGCGCCCGGCCGCACCTGATCGGCGGCGCGGACGTGGCCGCCGAGCTGGACGCCAAGCGGGCGATCCGCCAGGGCACGGAGCTGGCGGCGACGCTCTGACCCGCAGCGCGTACCGACGGGACCGGCCGGTCCGGCGGGTCGTCGCCGGCCCGCCGTCCCGCCCGGAGCGCGTACTGCCCTGACGGATCAATGGTGTTGTGCGGCCCGGGGTGGGCCGCCACAATCTCCGGGTGACCCTGACACCCGCAGACGCAGACAAGATCCTCGCCGACAACTTCGCCCCCTGGGTGCTCGCCCTCGGGCTGACCGTCCAGGAGACCGGCGAGCGGCACGCCGTACTGCGGCTGCCCTGGTCCGAGGCGCTGGCCAGGGACGGCGGCGGCCTCTGCGGGCAGGCCCTGATGGCCGCCGCGGACACCGCCACCGTCATCGCGGTATCCGCCGCGCGCGGGGCGTACGGCCCGATGACCACCGTCCAGCAGTCGACCAGCTTCCAGCGGCCGGTGCTCGGCGCGGACGTGCTGATCGGGGTCCGGGTGACCAAGCTCGGCAAGCGGATGGCCTTCGCCGACGTCACCATGACCCCCGAGGGCGCGACGGAGCCGGCCGCCACGGCCTCGACCGTCTACGCCCTGCTGGGCTGAGCGGGGTGGCGGCCCGCCGCCCCTCGCTCTGGCGCAACCGGGACTTCAACGTCTTCTGGCTGGGCCAGACGCTGTCCGTCCTCGGCGGATCGATCACCTTGCTCGCGATGCCCCTGCTGGTCTTCGAAGCCACCGGGTCCGTCGTCCAGATGGGGCTGATCACGGTCGTCACCGGCGTCACCGGCATCGCGACCGGGATGTTCGCCGGACACGTGGTGGACCGGACGGACCGGCGCCGGCTGATGATCGCCTGCGATCTCGTACGGGCGCTGCTGCTGGGCGCGGTGCCCCTCATCTGGCTGGCCGGGCCGCGCATCTGGGTGCTGTACGTACTGACGGCGGTGGCCACCGCGCTGAAGACGCTGTTCGACGTGGCGTACGTGACGGCGGTGCCCGGCCTGGTGCCCGCCGAGGACCTGACCGCCGCCAACGGGCGGCTGATGGGCACCTTCGCCGTCGGGACCCTGTGCGGGCCAGCGGCGGCCGGGTTCATCGCCGCCGGGGTGGGCGCGGACTGGGCCCTCGGCGTGGACGGCGCGACCTTCCTGGTCTCGGCCCTCAGCCTGCGCTGGGTGACCTTCGGGCGGCACGGCGACCCGGAGGCGTCCGCCGCGGGGCCGTCCGCCGGGGGGCCGCGTGCCGCCGGGCCCGGGCGCTCCGGGGCCGCCGGGCTGCGGGAGGTGTTCGTGGTGGGCTTCCGGTTCCTGTGGACCCACCCCCTGCTGCGCCCGCTGACCGTCCTGCTCACGCTCCTGACCTTCGTCACCATGGGCGCAACCGACCTGCTGGTGTACCGGATCCGGCACGAACTCGGCCAGGACGCGGCCACCGTCGGCTACGTCATCGCCGCGAGCGGCCTGGGCGTCGTCGGCGCGGCCTTCGCCGCCGGGCCGCTGCGCCGGTCCTTCGGGTTCGGGCCCTGCTGGCTGGGCTCGGTCGTCCTGATCGGCGTGGCCGTGGCGGGCACCGGCGTCAGCCGCAGCCTGCCGGTGATCGGCGTACTGGCCGCCGTGTGCATGTTCGGGATGACCCTGGGCGGGGTCTGCTCGATGACCCTGCGCCAGGAGGTGACCCCGGATCGCCTGCTCGGCCGGGTCACCTCCGCCTTCTGGACCGTGCACAACGCCTCGGGACCGGTGGGCGCGGCCGCCCTCACCGTCCTGGCCGACCGTCACGGGGTCCCTGCGGTCAGTGTGGCCGCCGGGGTGTTCTGCCTGCTCATCGTCGGGGCGGGGCTGTTGACCCCGCTGCGCGGAAGCCGGATGGCCGTCACCCCGCCCCGCGCCGCCGCGGCGGGCTCGCCGGCCCGTGGTCCGGCCGGCGCCCGGCACCCCGGGAGCCCGTGACGCCGGCCCGCGCGGCCGGTGCGCCCGGTGCGGCCCCCCATCCGCGCCGCGCGCACCCGGGGCCGGCCTGCGATCATGGCTCGGGGGACGGCGTACGGAGGAGTGGCAGCCATGTCCGGACAGTTCGAGGCGACCGTGGAGATCGACCGGCCCGTAGGGGAGGTCTTCGCCTATCTGGCCGACGGGCGCAACGACCCGCAGTTCAGCCCCCGTGTCCAGGAGATCACCCGGACGCCCGACGGCCCGACCGGTGTGGGCACGGTCTTCCGCAGCACGGTGAAGGACGCCGGGATGAAGACCGGCCGCGAGTTCCGCATCACCGCCTTCGAACCGCCGCGGCTGATCCGCTGGACGGAGCAGAGCAAGAACCTCGTCACCGCGGAGGGCGGGTACGACTTCGAGGCCCTCCCCGGCGACCGCACCCGGGTCCGCATCTTCAACACGCTGGAAGGGCACGGGCTCGGGAAACTGCTCGTGGGCTTCGCGGTGAGCGCGGCCCGCAAGGACGCGCCGGACTTCGGCCGCCGCATCAAGGCCGCCGTCGAGGCGTCCTGAGCGGCGGCCGGAGCCGGTGCGGGGTCAGAACCTCCCGTCGGTGAGGCCCGGGAAGCGCTGCGGCGACTGCGGGGCGATCTCGGCCCGGTGCTCGGCGGCGCCCGGCGTCGTCGTGCACGTCACGTCGGCGGCAGGCAGCCTGCCCGTGGTCAGGTAGGAGCTGACCGGCGCGTTGGCGCAGGAGTTCGGGTCGGCCAGGTACACGCCGTGGCCCTCGCCGCCCTGCGCGAGCACCATCCGGGAACCCCGCAGTGCCTTGTGCAGGCCCTGGCCGCTGGCCAGCGGGGTCTGGGAGTCCCACTCGTTCTGCACGGTCAGGACGTCGGTCCTCGTCTTCATCGCCGTCGGGGGCTCGACCGGCCGCTGCCAGTAGGCGCACGGCTTGATGTTCGAGGCGAAGTCCCCGTACAGCGGGTACGCGATCTTGTCCCTGGCGGCCTCCCGCGCGTACTGCTCGGGGTAGCGCGGCCATTCGGTGTCCCCGCACACCACGGCCAGGAACACGGCGGTGCCGTTGTCCGACGCCGGTTCGGCGGCGGCCGGTTTGAGCAGCTTCAGCTGGGGCGGGGTCAGCTTGACGGGCTTCCCGTCGGCCGCGTCCTTGAGCGCCTTGACGAGCGGCGCCGCCTGCGAAGGGGTGAAGAACACCGCCCGCGCGGTGCGGATGTCATCGCCGGTGAGCTTCGCGCCCTCGAACTCGATCGGCTCCCGGTCGGCCCGGGCCACGAGGTCCCAGAAGGTCCTGGAGACGGCGTCGGGGGTGGCGCCGAGCCCGTACTCGGCCGAGCGCTCGGCCGTCCACTGCGTCCACCGCCTGAACGCGGGCTCCGCCTCCGTGGCCCACACCTGGATCATGCCCCGCCAGATGCGCTGCGGGTCCACGCCGCTGTCCAGCACCATGCGGTCGCTGCGCTCGGGGAACATCTGCGTGTACACCGCGCCGAGATAGGTGCCGTACGAGTAGCCGACGTACGAGATCTTCTTCTCGCCCAGCGCGGCCCGGATCGCGTCCATGTCGCGTGCGGTGTTTCGGGTGGTGACGAACGGCAGTACCGGGCCCGCCTTCTCCCGGCACTTTTCCGCGACCGTGCGCGCCCAGGCCACGTCCGCCGGAAACGTCTCCTCCCTGTACGGCCGGTTGATGTTCTGCTCGGTGTCCGTCAGACCGCAGGTGATCGGGGTGGAGGCGCCCACGCCGCGCGGGTCGAAGCCGATGAGGTCGTACTGGTCGCGTACGTCCTTGGGCATCAACTCGTCCATCATCAGCGGGAGATCGAGCCCCGAACCGCCCGGACCGCCCGGGTTGAGCAGCATGGCGCCGTGCCGCCGGGCCGGGTTCTCGCTCTTCATCCGCGATATCGCGAGGTCGATCGTGCGTCCCCGGGGGCGCCGGTAGTCGAGCGGGACCTTGATCGTGGCGCATTCGTAGGCGGCGGGCCGGTCCGCACTGCACCGCTGCCACGCGGGCTTCTGCGGGGTGTACTCGGCGGCCGGGGCGGCGGAGGCCCCGGTCGCGGAGACAAGGGGGACGGTGCCGGCGATCAGCCCGGCGGCGGCGAGCATCGGTGCGAGGCGTTTCATGTTCACGAAGAGCCGTTTCCTTCCGTGAATGCAATGGCCTCACCACCCTGTTGTACGAGGGCCCCCGGGCGAATCATCCCGGAGGGCCGGACCGTATGCTCCTCACGAACGAGCTCAAATCCGGACAACTGGCCGACACGCAGAAGGCGTTGGCGGCGCACGCGTGCCGGGGGCGCGGGTCCCGCGGGTTTCGCGGGCCCAGCGGGTCAGGGGCGACCGATGACGCGTTCGATGGCGACCATCGCCGCGTCGTCGCCGAGACTGCCGCCCGGGGAATGGGCCAGCAGGTCCGCGCGCAGGTACCGCAGCAGGGCGTCCGGGCCGTCATCCGGCCGGTCGGCGGCGCGCTCCGGCAGCGGGTAGAAGGCGCCCTGGGCGTCCCGGGCCTCGATGACCCCGTCCGTGTACAGCAGGATCACGTCGCCCGGCTCGAAGGAGAAGGACTGCGGGGCGAAGCCGGTGTCCACGAACTGCGTCAGGCCCAGGGGTGGCGCCGGGTGGTCCACCTCGAGGGGGACCGCCCGGCCGCCGCGCAGCAGCAGGGGCGGCGGATGGCCGCAGCTGATGAGCCGTACGGTCATCTCCTGATCGGGGATGTCGACCACCGCAGCCGTCGTGAACGCCTCGCCGGGTTCGCCGGACGGCTCGCCCGTGCCGTCCGGGTCGGCCGCCACGGCGGCCTCCAGGTGGGCGACCAGCGTCGGCAGGTCCGCCTCCTGGTGGGCGGCGGCGCGGAACGCCCCGAGCACCAGGGCGGCGTCCCCGACCGCCTCCAGGCCCTTGCCGCGGACGTCGCCGATGATCAGCCGGGTGCCGTGCCGGGTGCGGGTGGCCGCGTACAGGTCCCCGCCGATCTGGGCCTCGGCCTCCGCGGCCAGGTAGACGGAGGCCAGGCGCAGCGGCCCCATCCGGTCGCGCAGCGGCCGCAGGACCACCTCCTGCGCGGCCTCGGCGACGGACCGCAGCTGGACCAGCTGTTTCTCGTGGACCTCGCGCAGGTGTGCGAAGAAGGTGACGAAGGCCGAGATCAGCACCAGGGCAATGATCTGGAAGGTGTGGTTCAGATCGGTGGCGGTGGTCCGTGTCACCGCCACCGCCACCTGGGCCAGCACGGCCACCGCGCCCACGAACCCCGTCATCCGGGGCCCGGCGAAGGAGGCGGTGATCGCCGGCGCCGCGACCAGGAACGGACCCAGGTGGACATCCGGCGGCGCCAGGACGTCGACCACCGTGACGATCGCGATCAGCGCGAAGGGAACCGCAGGCAGCGGCAGGCGCGGCTCGCCGACGTGTCGATGGCTCGGATGCGGCGGCCGGTGGTCCATGACTCCTGAATACACCGCGCTCCTTGTTCCTGCGCTCCCGGAAACGGCGGCGCGAGCGCACCCCGGTCCGTCGTACGGCCGTATCGGCGGGCGGCTGCGCTGCCGGGCCGGGGGAGTGGAGGGAGGATGGGAGACGCCCCGGGCGGACCCGGGGCGTGGAGACCGAGCGGGCCGATGTACCGCCCTTGCGGCAGTGGACGGGAAGGAGCGCCCGGCATGAATACGGCGGACGCCTCTCCGGCCGGTGCCGAGCCGGCGCGCCCCGGCCCGTCCGTCGACCCCGCCACCGGCCCCGGGCTGCTCGACGTGCTCGGTGTCGCGGCGGTCGTCCTCGACGCGGAGGGGCGGATCGCGCTCTGGAGCCCGCAGGCCGAGGAACTGTTCGGGTACACCGCAGGCGAGGCGCTCGGCCGGTTCGCGGCGAAGCTGCTCGTCGACGAACGGAACCTGGACACGGTGCTCGCCCTGTTCGAGAGGGTGATGTCGGGCGGCGGCTCGTGGGCCGGGACGTTCCCCGTACGGCACAAGGACGGCAGCACCCGGTCGGCGGAGTTCCGCAACATGCGGCTGGAGGACAGCCAGGGACGGCTCTACGCACTCGGCATCGCCTCCGACCAGGCCACCCTGCGGCGCGTGGAACGCGACCTGGCGCTGTCGATGCGTCTGGTCGCGCAGTCCCCGATCGGCCTGGCCGTCCTGGACCCCGAGCTCCGCTACGTCCTGGTCAACCCCGCCCTGGAACGGATCAACGGGATCTCCGCCGCCCGGCACGTCGGCCGCCACGTCCACGAGGTGCTGCCCCGTTTGGACGCCGCGGCCATCGAGACCGCCATGCGCGAGGTCATGTCCACCGGCCGCCCCCAGCTGAACCGGTTCACCACCGGCCGTACGCCCGCCGACCCTGAAAGGGACCACGCCTATTCGGTCTCCCTCTACCGGCTCGACGACCCGGCCGGGCAGCCCCTGGGGATCGCCGCCTCCGTCGTCGACGTCACCGAACAGCACAAGACCTCGATGGCCGTCGCCCTGGCCCGGCAGCGGCTCGCCCTGATCGCCGACGCCTCCGTACGCATCGGCACCACCCTCGACCTCTGGGTCACGGCGCGCGAACTCGGCGACATCGCCGTCCCGCAGCTCGCCGACCTGGCCACCATCGACGTCCTCGACGCCATCCTCACGGGTGACCACCCGCCCGGGGGGCCGACGGACGAGACCGTGCGCTTCCGCGCTCTCGCCGTCAAGGCGGCGCGCCCCACGCCCGCCACCCTCGCGGCCGACCCGGTCGGCTCGATCGCCCGCTACGACGCGACCCGGGTCGTCACCCAGTGCGTGCAGTCCGCCCGTCCCGTGCTCGTGGCGCACGTGACCGCGGAGGAGATGGGCAGCGTCGCCCGCGACGCCACCGCCGCCACCCTCCTCGCCGAGGCCGGACTCCACTCCTACCTCGCGGTGCCGCTGATCGCCCGCGGCGAGGTCATCGGCGCCATGGGTCTCCAGCGCACCGACAACCCGCTGCCGTTCGACCAGGACGACGTCCTGCTCGCCAGTGAACTGGCGGCCCGCGCCGCCGTCTGCATCGACAACGCCCGCTGGTACCAGAAGCAGCGCCACGCCGCCCTCACCCTCCAGCGCCACCTGCTGCCCCACCAGCCCACCCCCACCCCCGGCCTGGAGATCGCCTACCGGTACCAGCCCGCCGCGGCGGCCGGCGAGGTCGGGGGGGACTGGTTCGACGTCATCCCGCTGCCGAACGACAAGACCGCCCTCGTCGTCGGGGACGTCATGGGCAGCGGCATCAACGCCGCCGCCACCATGGGGCAACTGCGCACCGCCGCCCGGACCCTGGCGGAACTCGACCTCGACCCGGCGGCCGTCCTGACCCGGCTGGACCACACCACCACCGGGCTCGGGCACACCATGGCCACCTGCGTGATCGCCGTCTACGACCCGCACCGCAACCAGTGCCGCATCGCGACCGCCGGCCACCTGCCCCCTGTACGGACGCGCCCGGGCCGGCCGCCCGAGCTCCTGGACCTGCCGACCGGCGCGCCGCTGGGGGTCGGCGGAGTGCCCTTCGAGGCCACCGCCCTGGACCTGGACGTCGGCGACCAGCTCGTCCTGTACACCGACGGGCTCGTCGAAACCCGCGACGAGGACATCGACGTCCGCCTGCAGGTGCTCACCGCACTGCTGGGCGACCCGGAGCGGCCGCTCGAAGAGACCTGCGACCTGCTGCTGGGCGAACTGCGCCAGCCCGACGACCGTGACGACGTGGCCCTGCTCATAGCCAGGACCCGGCCCGTGCTCGAGACACCGCGCCGGTAGCGCCCGCGCACGGTACCAGCCTTTCGAGGCGTTGCCCGGATGTTTGTCCATTCGTGATGGTCCTTCCGAACGGGCACCACAACTGGCACTAGCGTCCCGTGGCACCCGGGGAGCGCGGGTGCACTGGACACGGGCAACTGCCGGAGCAACGACCGGAGCCCGTGCCGGCGCAGCCCCTCCCGGTCCACGCAGCAAGGAGGAACAGTGCTGGGATTCCGTCGGTCGGCCGTCGGCAGCATGTCGGTGGCATCGCGACACGTGATGGCGACGGGCGTCGTCATCGGCGCTCTCGCCTTCACCCTGATCGCGTTGCTCATTCCCGTGCAGAAGTTCGGCGGGAGGAGCGCCGCGGCCGCCACCGCTCCGGCGGCGCCGGAGGACGACGGCGCCGGAATCCAGAGCACGGCCTTCGGGCCGCTCACCCCCCAGGACCGGGACTTCGTCCGCAAGGTGCGCCTGGCCGGCCTGTGGGAGCTGCCCGCAGGACGGCAGGCCCAGCAGCGCAGCACCCGGCCCGCGATCCGCACGGCCGGGGAGCACCTCGTCGACGGCCACACCGAACTGGACCGCAGGGTCACGGAGGTGGCCCAGGCCCTCGGCATGGAGATCCCGAGCCAGCCCAGCGCACAGCAGCAGGAGTGGCTCGACCAGATGGACCGGGCCCAAGGCCCCCAGTACGAAAGGCTGTTCGTCCAGCTGCTGCGCAGGGCGCACGGCAAGGTGTTCGCGCTGGTGGCCCAGATCCGCGCCCAGACGCGCAACTCCATGGTCCGCCAGCTCGCCACGGACGCCAACAACACCGTCCTGGACCACATCACGGTCCTCGAGGCCAGCGGGCTCGTCGACTTCGACGGCCTCGCGGACACCCCGTCGGGTACCCCCTCCGCGCCTGCCCCGGCCGCCTCTTCCCCCGTTTCCCGACCGACGAAGTGAAGTGATCGTATGAGCCAAAAGGGCCACAAACGCCGACTGCGGCCGAAGCACAAGGTCCTCGCCCTGATGTCCGTCCTGGCCCTGGGCGGCGGTGGCGTCGTGATCGTCGAACAGGGCGCGTTCGCCGGGCAGGACGGCCGTTCGGCACCCGTGACCGCCACCATCGACTGTCCGGACGTGGGCGACAAGCTCAGCAACGTCCCCGACCAGGCCCGCGTCCAGGTGGACGCGAAGCTCGCCCAGCTGGACACCCAGGTCGCCGACGCCTACCAGCAGCTCTCCTCCGGCAAGGCCAAGGACAAGGCCCTGCTCGGCGGGCTGAAGCAGCAGCGCGACCAGACCATCACCGCCATCACCGACACCCTCGGCAAGGCGGGCCAGAAGCCCGCCGGGCTCGACAAGCTCAGTGGCTGCGTGATGAAGGAGGCGGCGGCCGCCAACCCGGCGGACGAGCCGGCCCCCGCGAACGCCGCCCAGGGTGCCCAGGGCGCCCAGGGCGCCGCCGCGCAGCAGAACCAGCAGCAGGCGGCCAAGGGCGGCCCGGCGCGCAGCGACTTCGTCGCCATCGGCAACGTGAAGCCCAACGTGCGCAACGCGGCGGCCCGCGGCGGCGCCTCCACCGGATCGTTCGCCGTCCAGTGCGGACGCAACGAGAACAACCACTTCAATCCGGACAACGTCATCGTCGCGCCCGGTGTGAGCAACGGCGCCCACCACATGCACGACTACGTCGGCAACAAGACCACCGACGCCTTCTCCACCAACAACAGCCTCGCCCAGTCCGGGACCACCTGCACCAACGGCGACCAGTCGGCGTACTACTGGCCGGTGCTGCGACTGCGCGACGGCAAGGCGGAGAAGGACGCCAAGGCTCCGGGCGGCGGCCAGGACGCGAACGTCGGCACGATCCTGAAGCCGAAGCAGGTGACCATCGAGTTCAAGGGCAGCCCCGTCAGCAAGGTCACCGCGATGCCCCGCTTCATGCGCATCATCACCGGCGACGCCAAGGCCCTGACCAACGGCAACGCGAACGCGAACGCGTCCTGGAGCTGCACCGGCTTCGAGAACCGCCAGCTGAAGGACAAGTACCCGGTGTGCCCCAAGGGCAGTGACGTCGTACGGACGTTCAACTTCCAGAGCTGCTGGGACGGCAAGAACATCGACAGCGCCAACCACCGCACCCACGTCGCCTTCGCCGACGCCAATGGCAACTGCAAGAACGGCTTCAAGGCCATCCCGCAGCTCGTGCAGCGGATCGTCTACAGCGTGCCGCCGGGCTCCCGGTTCGCCGTGGACAGCTTCCCCGAGCAGCTGCACAAGCCGGTGACCGACCACGGAGACTTCATCAACGTCATGTCGAACGGCCTGATGGCCGGCGCGGTGCGCTGCATCAACGACGGGCGCGCCTGCCGCTGAGACCCTCGGGCCGACGCTCCCCCTCCCACCTCCCAGCGTCGCCCCGAGAGCGGTGCCGGTCCGAAGCCGACTTCGGACCGGCACCGCGTTCGCGCATGTACCACCAGTCCCAAGGGGCCCGCGGGGCCCTGAGACCCACACGAGGAGTGCCATGTCCGGCTCTCGTCACACCACACCCGGCCCGCGAGGCGGGCCGGATCCCGAGGCGGATCCCGAGGCGGATCCCGACGCGGATCCCGATCCCGGACCGGATCCCGGACCGGGATCCGGTCCCGACCCGGGCCCCGACCCCGGTCCCGATCCTTCGGACGGGAACCTGATCCGGCGGCTCAGGGCGGCCTACGCGGAGGGCGGCGGCGATCCGGCCGTCTGCGAGTACCTCTACCGGCGGCACCGTGCCGCCGCTTTTGCATGTGCGCGCCGTTGTTGCCGGGGCCCGCACGACGCCGAGGACCTCGTCTCGGAGGCGTTCATCCGCACCCTCCAGGCCGTCCGCTCCGGCGCCGGGCCCCGGGACGAGTGGCGCCCGTACCTCCTGGCGGTGGTCCGCCACACGGCGGTCGAGTGGCGGGCCGGCGCCCGCCGGACCGTTCTGACGCCCGATGTCGAAGCCTGGTGCCGGCCCGGTCCCGACGGGGACGATCCGCAGCGCCGGCTGCTGGCGGGCGAGGACCGCCGGCTGATCGCCCGCTCCTTCCAGGGCCTGCCCGAACGCTGGAAGGCCGTCCTCTGGCACACCCTGGTCGAGGACGACTGCCCCCACTCCGTCCCGCTGCTGCTCGGGATCACCCCGAGCGCCGTGACCTCGCTGGCCTTCCGGGCCCGCGAGGGACTGCGCGAGGCGTACCTGCGCGCCCACCTGGACACGGCCGCCGACGACCGGTGCCGCCACTACGGCAGTGTGCTCGGGGCGGCGGTCCGGCGACGCGGGGCTCCCCGCGGCCGCGGTCTCGCCCGCCATCTGGCGGGGTGCCGCTCCTGTTCCCGTGCGTACGCCGAACTGCTGGACCTCAACGCCGCGTTGCGGGCCGGAGCGTCCGCGGTCCCCGTCGGCCGGTAGCACGCGGCGGCCCCGGTCCCCCCGCTCCGTCTGGGCGGGGAGGGGACCGGGGCCGCTTCCGTATGTATGGGGGAGGGGTGGGGGGTCTGGGTTACGTCGAGAGGGGGTCCCTGCGACAGCGCGGCGGAGTCGAAGGTCCAGCCGTAGCGGAAGCCGTTGCGTTCGGCGCGCTTCATCAGGCTGACGAC
>LJCW01000014.1 GCA_001298555.1 Actinobacteria bacterium OV450 | reverse complement strand
TGCTCGCGGCGGCGGCCGCCGGCGGCGCCGCGGAGGTCCTGGGCACGGGAGCCGTGGCGGCGGCCCGGCCCCGTACCGGCGGCGCGCCGGGCGGCCCCGCCCCGTTGTCCTTCACGGAGGCCACGAACGGCGCGGCGAGCCCGTCCCCGGGCGGGGACGGGCTGGTCGCCGAGATCCACAACGTGCTGTGGTGGGTGCCGGGCTCCGGGGGCGACGCCGTGCCGCTCACCGCGGCGGCCCTGGAGGCGAGCCGGCCCGTGCACTCCCCCGACGGCACGCTGGTGGCCTTCTGTGCCTACGGCAGCGGCGGCCATCACGTCTGGACCGTGCGCCCGGACGGAACCGGGCTGCGGCAGCTCACCGACGGGCCGTTCGACGACCGCGGGCCGGCCTGGTCGCCCGACGGGACGCGGATCGCCTCCGCGTCCGAGCGGGCCGGGGATCCGGTCGGCGGGGCCCCGTACCGGATCCACGTACTGGACCTGCGGACCGGCGCAGTCGTCGGGGTGACCGGAAGGGCCGGGCAGGACGGGCCGCTGCAGTCGGGGGCGTGGGAGGACTTCGATCCCGCCTGGTCCGCGGACGGGCGGCGGATCCTGTTCGTCCGGGCGGCCGTGAAGGCCGCCCCGAACGGGCCCGTGGCGGATGCGCGGACGATCGCCTCCGCCCCTGCGGACGGTTCGGGTCCGGTCGCCGCCGTCTTCACCGAGGAGGGGCCCGACGCCCAGCTCCTGGCGCCGGCCGTCGCGCCGGACGGCCGCCGGACGGCCTGGCTGCGGACCACGCCGGCGCCGGAGGCCTCCTGCGTCCTCGTCGTCGACGGCCGGCCGGTGCCCCTCGCCGGGGACCTCGCGGCGCAGCCCCCGCGGTGGACGGCGGCCGGTGAACTGCTCGTCACGGTCGACGGCCGGTTCACCCTCGTCCGCCCCGAACGGCCGCAGGCACCCCGGACGATCCCCTTCCGCGCCCGGGTGCCGACGGCCCGTCCGCGCTACCGGACCAAGCGGTACGACCTCGGCGGCCAGGGCCGCGTCCGGCCGGTCCGCGGGGTGCACCTGCCGGCGCTGTCCCCCGACCGGCGGTACGTCGCCTTCGCCGCCCTGGGCTCCCTGTGGCTCGGCGGCACCTCGGGGGGACGCCCGCCCCGGCGGCTGGTCCGGGCGGTCCCCACCCGCTACCTGTTCGCCCCGTCCTGGGCGCCCGACGGGCGTTCCCTGCTGTACTGCGACGACCGTGACGGGCTCATGGCGGTCCACCGGCGGGACCTCGCCACAGGAGCGGAGAGCACCCTGGCGGCCGGCGGCCGGGTGTTCCCCGCGCTGTCGCCCGACGGGCGGCGGCTCGCCTGCCTCGACCTGGTCGGGCGGCTCGTCGTGCGCGACCTGGAGGGCGGCACGGAGCGCGTGCTCGCCGCACCGCTCGGCGGGGGCGGGCTGCCGGGCCGGCCCTGCTGGTCGCCCGACGGGACGCGGATCGCCCTGTGCGACCGCAACCGGCTCAACATGCGGTTCCGGGAGGGCCTCAACCTGATCCGGGTCGTCGATGCGGCCACGGGAGACGACCGGCTCCATGCCGTGGCCCCCCATTCCTCCCTCTCCGACCGGTACGGCAGCGGGCCCGTCTGGTCGCCCGACGGCCGCTTCATGGCGGTGGTCGTCGAATCCGCGCTGTGCCTGCTGCCGGTCGGGCCGGACGGCACCCCGCGGGGCCCCCTGCGCACCCTGACGGCCGAACCCGCCGACCACCCCTCGTGGTCCGGGGACGGAAGGACGCTGCTGTACCTGTCGGGGACGCGGCTGCGCCTCATCGGTGTGGACGGCGGTCCGCCGCGGACGGTACGGCTGCCGCTCGACCGGAGCGTGCCGGAGCCCGTGGACACCGTGGTGCACGCCGGGCGGTTGTGGGACGGGACGGGCGGGGCGGTGCGCGAGGACGTGGACGTCCTCGTCCGCTCCGGGCGCATCGCGTCCGTCGAACCCCACCGCGCGTCCGGCCGGGTCTCGGCGGCGCGGCGCATCGACGCGTCGGCGGGGACCGTCGTCCCCGGTCTGTGGGACACCCACACCCACCCGTGGCAGAGCACGTACGGCGGCCGCCAGGGCGTGGGCCAGCTGACGTACGGGATCACCACCGCCGTCTCCCTCGGCGGCTTCGCGTACGAGCAGGCCCGTGTCCGCGAGGCCGTGGCGAACGGGGAGCTGGCCGGACCGCGGCTCCTGACCAGCGGTGAACTCCTCGACGGTGCGCGCGTCGCGTACAGCATGGGGCGCGCCCACCGGACGGCGGAAGGACTGCGGCGGTCCCTGGAGCGGGGTGCCGCCCTGGACTGGGATTTCGTCAAGACGTACGTCCGGGCGCCCTCCTGGGTGATGGAGCAGGCCGCCCGGTTCGCCCACGAGCGGCTCGGCGTCCGGTGCGGAAGCCATCTGGTGTCCCTCGCGCTCCAGCTGGGCCAGGATCTGACCACCCATCTCCAGGCCACCGAGCGGGCCGAGGCCGGCCATGCGCGGACGGCCTCCGGCCGCTCCTTCCAGGACGTGGCCGAGATCTACGGCGCGGGCGACGGGCGCCTGGCCCTGATCGCCACGCCGTTCGCGGCGATGCCGCTGCTGGGTGCCGATCCGGGGCTGGCCGACGACCGGCGGGTCACGGAGGTCATGGCGCCCTGGGACGCCGAACTCGTGCGCCGCTCCGCCCGGACCGCGCCGACGGACGCCCAGCTGGCGACGCTGCGCAGGGAGACCGACGTCTACCGGAGGCTGCTGGCCGCGGGCGGCCTGGTCGCCCTCGGGACGGACGCGCCGCTGGTGCCCGTCGGGCTCTCGTTGCACCTGGGGCTGCGCGCCCTGCACCGGGGCGGGCTGTCCCCGGCCGAGGCGCTGCGCACGGTGACCGTCCTGCCTGCCCGGCTGTTCGGGCTGGCGGACGAGCTCGGCACGCTGGTACCCGGCAAGGTCGCCGACCTCACGATCGTGGACGGGGACCCCTTCACCGATTTCGACGCGCTGGTGCGGACCTCCGCAGTCCTGCGGGGCGGCGTGCCCCACACCACCGACGAGCTCGTGGCCGGCTTCGCTCCGGCGCCCGGCCGCCGGACCGACCTGGTGCACTGGGACCGGGAACGGCACCTGATGCTCCGCGACGGCTGCTGCCGGACCCCCGCGTGAGCGCCCGCACGCCGGCTACCCGGCGTCCGCGCGGCGCCGTGCGAGGGCGCGGCCCGTCGCGGCGAGGGCGATCGCGGTGACGGCCAGCGCCGCCGCGACGGCGAAGGTGATCCGCATGCCGTGGGCGACGTCCTCGGGGCTCGCGGTGGCGACGTCGCCCGCCCCCGAGGCGAGCGCGAACACCGCGCCCATCACCGAGGCGCCGGTGACGAGCCCGAGGTTGCGGGACAGGTTGAGGACTCCGGAGACCACGCCCCGCCGGTCCGGGCCGACGTCCGTCATGACGGAGGTGTTGTTCGCCGTCTGGAACACCGCGTAGCCGGCGGTGACGACCACGAGGGGGACGAGGTAGCCGGCCACGCCGAGCGACACCGGTGCGAGGGACAGCGCGCCGCAGCCCAGGCCCACCCCGGCGAGCCCCGCGACGGTCATGCGCCGGGAGCCGAACCGGTCCGCGATGCGCCCGGCCGGCACACCGGTCAGCGCGGCGACGAGCGGACCGGCCGACAGGACGAGCCCCACCGCGGCCTCTCCGAGTCCGAGGCCGCGGGAGAGGTGGAACGGGCCGACCACGAGCGTGGTCATCATCACGGTGGAGACGAGCGCGCTCATGCCGAGTCCGGAACTCAGCAGCGGCTCGCGGAAGACCGCCGGCCGGAGCAACGGGGACGCCGCTCGCGCCTCGGCCCGTACGAACAGGCCCACGCCGAGGGCGGCGGCCGCCAGCAGGGCGAGGTTGAGCGGACCGGGACGGCCGCGCCCCACCGTCATGGCCAGGGAGTAGGCGCCGAGGGTCAGCGCGAGCAGCAGCGTGCCCAGGTGGTCGAAGCCGCCCCGCTCGGTGCGCCCGTCCCGCCGGTCGGCGGGCAGGTGGCGGGAGGCCAGGGCGAACGCGAGGACACCCAGCGGCACGTTGACGAGGAACACCGCCCGCCATCCGGGGCCGGCGATCAGCAGACCGCCCAGTGAGGGGCCGAGGGCCGTGCCGACGGAGGACATGGTGCCCAGCAGCCCCATGGCGCTGCCGGTCCGCTCCTTGGGCACCGTGTCCCCGACGAACGCCATGGTGAGGGCCATCATGGCGGCCGCTCCGAGACCCTGCGCCGCCCTGGCGGCGATCAGCAGCCACAGCGTGGGCGCGAGCCCGCACAGTACCGAGGCCGCCGTGAACAGGGAGATCCCGGACAGCAGCAGCCGGCGGCGGCCGATCATGTCTCCGAGCCGGCCGACGCTGACGATCAGGGTGGTGATGGCGAGGAGGTAGGCGAGGACGACCCACTGGACCTGCTGGAAGGGGGCGCCGAAGGCGTGCGCCAGCGTGGGCAGGCCGACGTTCGCGGTGCTGGTGCCGAGCGAGGACAGCAGCATGGACAGGGAAAGGCCCGCGAGTGCCCATCGGACCGGAGCCGGGTTCCTCGCCGGGCCCCCGGCCAGGGCGGCCGGGGACCCGGCGGCGAGCGGCTTCACCGCCCCCGTCCTTCGGCGGTGGCCTCGCGCACGCCCGTGAAGACGGTGGTGGCGGACAGGAGGAAGGCGTCGGGCCGGCGCAGGATGCCCTGCTCGGCCCCGGCGTCGAGCAGTACGTCGAGGGTCTTGGTGTCCTCGGCGTCCAGGACCTCGCCCGCGACCTCCCGCATCCGGGTCAGCTGCGCGTGCAGGAAGGTGCGGCCCGGTGCGCCCAGCGGGGCCGGCAGGTCGAGGAGCGACGTGAAGCTCCCGACGCGGGTCAGCCCCGCTCGGCCGAGCATCGCCCGCCAGTCCTCGACGACGGCGACGGCGCCGGGGAGCTCGGCCCGCATGGCCGCGTACCGGTCTTCCAGGACGGCGTCGAGCCGGGCCTGCAGGCCGGGGCGGCCGATGCCGATGTCGCGCGGGAGGAAGCGCATCGGCAGACCGCCCTCCGCGACGGCGAGCACCCCTCCGGGCCGCAGCGCCGCGGTCAGCGCGTCCAGCGCGCCCTGCTGGTCGCCGAGGTGGTGGACGGCCTTGCTGCTCCAGATCAGATCCGCCGTGCCGAGGCCGTCGAGGCCCTCGGGCAGTTCGGCGTTCCGGGCGGCCACCCGGTCGCCGAGGCCGAGGCGTCCGGCGCGGGCGAGGGTGCGCTCCAGCAGGCCGGGCGAGCCGTCCACGGCGACGGTTTCGGCGTCCGCGAAGGCCTCGGCGAGCACGCAGGTCATCACGCCGGGTCCGCTGCCGATGTCGAGGACGCGCCGGACCTGCGCCCGGGGGCCGAGCAGCTCCCCGAGGCGGGCGGCGGTCCGGCGCAGGGCCGGGAGCTGCAGTTCGGCGCCGGTCTCCAGGGCCGTTGCCTGGGCCTCCCAGTCGACGTCGGCCGCGGGCCGTCCGTGTCCGTGGCGAAGGCGGTGGCTGTGCCGGTGTGGGGGTGCGCCCTGTGCGGGGCGGGGATCGCTGTGTCGGGTCATGCCGGGGAGCCTGCACCCGGGGTTCCGGGGCGACAACTCTTGTTGCCGTTTCCGGGACGGGAGAGTGGAATGCCCCCATGGACACACCCAGCGGCACACCCACCGACGCACCCGCGGACGCGCCACCGGACACGCCCCCGGACACGCCACCGCCGTACCAGGCGGTCCTCGACGGGGTCGGCCCGCGCCTCAGGCGGCTGCGGGCCAGGCGCGGGCTCACGCTGGCCGCGCTCTCCGAGGAGACGGGCATCTCCAAGAGCACGCTGTCCCGGCTGGAGTCCGGGCAGCGCCGTCCCAGCCTGGAGCTGCTGCTCCCGCTGGCCGGTGCGTACCGGGTGCCGCTCGACGACCTGGTGGGGGCGCCCGAAGTGGGCGACCCCCGGGTCCGGCTGACGCCGCACGTGCTGCCGAGCGGCGGGACGTTCGTCCCCCTGTCACGGACGCCCGGCCCCCTCCAGGCCTACAAGATGATCATCACCGACCGGGGGGCCGAGCCGGACCTGCGCACCCACGAGGGCTACGAGTGGATGTACGTGCTGCAGGGCCGGCTGCGGCTGGTGCTCCCGGAACACGATCTGGTCCTCGGCCCCGGCGAGGTCGCCGAGTTCGACACCCGGCTCCCCCACTGGTTCAGCAGCGCCGACGGGCGGCCCGTCGAGGTGCTCAGCCTCTTCGGGAGACAGGGCGAACGCATGCACGTCCGCGCGAAGCCGGCTCCGTCGGGCGGTGCCGGGAAGAGCCCGTGAGGGGGTTCTGCCGGGCCGTGGCACCGGGTGGGCGGGCGGGTGCCCGGGCTATTCACTGACCAGGACCGGGAGGGTGAGCACCGCGCTCGCCGGGGTCGAGGTGAGCTGGTCCGCCGGCACGGTGAAGTCGATCCCGTCCCCGGCCGCGCGGGGCCCGTCGTGGTGGTCCGCGCCGGACGCGTCCGCGCCTTCCTCCTGGTAGTGGAAGGTGCCGGTGCCCAGGAGCCGCCCGTCCGCGTCGTAGTACGCGGCGCGCAGGTCCAGGGCCAGTACGTCGCTGACGTCCGAGGTGACGGCCAGATGCCCGGTGACTCCCGGCTTCCCGGCGGGTGCGAGGGCGAGCGCCGTCAGCCGCACCCGGTCGGTGAACGGGCCCTGCTCGACGCGGACTTCGCCGGTCTTGGCCGGCGGGGTGAGGACGGCTGCCGGTGCGGGTGCGCCGCTGGGCGCCGGCAGCGCCACGGCAGCGGCGGATCGGGCCGGCTTCCCGGCACCGGCGTCGCCGCCGTCCGGGCTGCCGGAGCAGCCCACGGCGAGGGCGAGGAGGGAGGCCGCGGGCGCGGCGGCCGCCCCGCGGGTGAGGTGTCTCATCGGTTCGCTCCTGGAGGGGCCGGGGCCGGGAGGGGCGTGCTGCCCTCCCGGCCCCGGTTGCCCGAAGGTCAGTGCTGCTGGGGAGCCCGGCCGAACAGGGCGCGGTACATCTTCCCGTACAGCTCCGTGTTGTTCTGGCTGGCGGCGAAGGCGCTGCCGGTGGGGCCGTAGGCGAAGAGCGGGACGTCGGCGCCGGTGTGGTTGCCGGACAGGTACGTCAGCCACAGGCTGGCTTCGGGGCTGCCGTCCTTGACGCCCGCCGGGTCCTCGGGCGTACGGAACGTGGCGGGCGCGAAGTTCTTCGCGTCGGCCGAGCCCGCGCCGTTGACGGCACCGGTGGAGCGGGAGGAGTCCTTGGCGCCGGAGGCCGCGCGCGACGGGGCGCTGCTGTTGGCGGCGTTGCCGGCGTCCACGTTGGCCGGGGGCGCGACGGCCTCGGCGTTGGTGTACGAGCCCTTCTCGATGATGTTGAAGCCGGCGCACTCGTGGTCCGCCGTGACGATCACGAGGGTGTGGCCGTCCTTCTTCGCGAACTCGTACGCGGCCTTGACCGCCTCGTCGAAGGCCTTCACCTCGGCGAGCGTCTGCGCGGCGTCGTTGGCGTGCGAGCGCTTGTCGATCTGCGCGCCCTCGACCTGGAGGAAGAAGCCCTTGTTCTTCCTGCGGTCCTGCTGCCTGCGGTCGGTCAGCAGGGAGATGGACTTCCTGGTCATGTCCGCGAGACTGGGCTCCTGCTTCTGCGGAGCGTCGGCGGGCAGGGCCGCCTTGGCCTGCTCGACGGTCAGGTTGCCGCGGTTGAACAGGCCGACGACCTTCTTGCCGTCGGCCTTGTCGAGGTCGCCCTTGGTCGCGACCTTCTGGCTGGCGGCGCTCTGGGCGGTCAGGGCCGGGTCGCCGAAGCTGCCGAGCACCTGGTAGCCCTGGGCCTGGAGGGCCTTCTGGTCATCGGGCTCGAAGCGGGCGAGGCCACCGCCGAGGATGACGTCGGCGGTCCCGTTGCGGGCGATCTGCTCGGCGATCGGCGTGACCAGCGTCTTGTCCTGGGGCGCCGGCTCGTACGTGCCGTCGTCCTTCTTGGGCAGGCAGGCGGCCTCGGTGAAGACCGGGCCCTGGCAGCCGCGCAGCAGTGCGTGGCTGAACTGCGCCGCCGGGGTGGCGTCGGTGACCTCGGCGGTGGAGACGTTGCCCGTGGCGAAGCCCGCCGCCTTCGCCTGCTCCATCAGCGTCGCGGTCTTCCTCTCGTACGCGTCGACCCCGATGGCCGCGTTGTACGTCTTGACGCCGGAGGACCAGGCGGTCGCGGAGCTGGCCGAGTCGGTGACCAGGGCGGGCTTCTGGCCGCCCTTCTCCACGGCGTACGTGGCGACCGCGCCGGTGAACGGGAGGGTCTCCATGGTGAGCTTGCCGCCGGGGCCGTAGTAGCGGTCGCGGGCGGCCGTGACATGGGAGCGGCCCATGCCGTCGCCGAGGAGGTAGATGACGTTGTGGATCTCCCTCCCCTGATCGCCCTGCGGGGTGGCGGAGTTGGCGGTGACGGCCGTACCGGCGGCGACGGCACCTGCGACGGCCAGGACGGTCAGGATCTTCGGTGTGTTCGCGAAACTGCGACGCATGTGCGGGAAATCCCCCTCGGAAGGTACTGCTCGGGCATGCCGACCGTAGGAGGCTTGCGTGAACACGCCGGGCTCGGAAGATGACTTCGAGTCGAACGGAACCCGGGTCTGCGTGGTCGCGCCGCGGGCGGGCCGGAACCCGTACGGGGAGGGGCGCGTACGGGTTCCGTGCTCACGCCGGCAGGGCCATGAGGAGGAGCGGCCGGGTGGTGGGGCGGACGGATCCGCCCTCCGGTTCCAGCGTGAGTCCGACCCCGGAGGCGTTCTGGATGCCGCCCTGGAGGAGCGTGGCCCCGTCGTGCGCCACGAGTCCGGCGGGACGCATGGTGCCGTGGTCGTCGAACCACAGCTGGTACGTCCTGCCCGCGCCGGGGTCGGGGAGCCCGGCTCCGACGAAGACCGCCCGGTTCTGCGCCCTGGAGCTGACCACGGAGGTGGTCGCGCCGGTCGTGGTGCGGCCGCGCACCGTGCGGGCGTCGGGCGCGGACATGACGGCGCTGAGGTCCTGAAGGCTGCGTTCGGAGGCCTGGACCTGCTGGAGGGCCTCCTCGGTGCGCTGGTTCTGCATGATGCTGACGCCTCCGAGCAGGGCTGCCGTGGCGAGGCTCGCGGCGATGGCCAGCACGGTGGCCCTGCGGCGCAGGACCGCGGCGAACGTGATCGGCCTGCCCACGGACGGCAGCAGCGGGGGCAGTTGGCGGACGGAGTCGATGCCGTCCAGGACCGCGTCCTTCATCTGCGGGGGCGGCGCCAGGGTGGCGGCTCCGGCCAGGCGGGCGGCGGTGGCGGAGAATTCGGCCACCTCCTGGAGACAGGACGGGCAGTCGGCGAGGTGTGCTTCGAACACCTCGTGTTCCGCCGGCGCCAGGGCGTGGAGGGCGTACGCGCCGGTGAGGGTGTGCAGTTCCCCGTCGTGCTTCATGTGGTCACCCCCATGCAGTCGCGCAGCCGGATGAGTCCGTCGCGCATGCGTGTCTTGATCGTGGGCAGTGGTGTGCGCAGGGTCTCCGCGACCTCGCGGTAGGTCAGGCCCTGGTAGTAGGCCAGCGTGACGGCCTGGCGCTGGATCTCGGTCAGGCCGCGCATGCAGCGCCGTACCTGCTCGCTCTCCAGCCGGGTTTCGACCTGTTCCGCCACCTCGTCGAACGGCCGGGCCTGTTGGCGGGCGGCCTGGTCGTGTTCCCGGTTGATCGCCGCCTGGGCGGAGCGTACCCGGTCGACGGCGCGGCGGTGGGCGAGGGTGGCGGCCCAGGTCTGCACGCTGCCCTGGTCGGGGCGGTAGCGGGCGGCCTGCCGCCACAGGTCGATCATCACTTCCTGGGCCACCTCCTCGGACTGGGCACGGTCGCGGACGACACGGACGACCATGCCGAAGACGGTTCCGGACAGGGCGTCGTAGAGGGCGGAGAAGGCGTCCTTGTCGCCGCGGGCCACCCTGGACATCAGCTCTTCGAGCGGGGGCGCGGTGTCGGGTGCGCCGAAGGGCAGTGGTTGCCTCACCGGGCGGTCTCCCTTCCCCGCAGGTGCCCATGCGGATGCGGACTCGAGCGGATCGGCGGGGGCGGGGTGCAGGGTCGGCCGAGGGTGGCGGATGATCCGCCGGGGTCCGTCCATCGCATGACTGTCCTTCGCTCCGCGTGGCGCCAAGTTCGCGTTCTTGACCGGTCTTCGGAGCGGGCGTCCGTACGGATTGGCCCGCTCGCCCGGCAATTTACGCACGTGGGCACGGCGTGGTCGGGGGAAGTTGTCCGTTCGTGCCAAGTCAGGAGGGGCGCGGCGGCGAAGGCGCCGGTTTCGATTTCCCGCCCGTCGGCACCAATCCGCCGGCGCCCCGGCCGCGAAGCAAGGGGGAGACGCCGTGGCCGACGGCGTGGCGACCAGTGGGGAGTGACGGATCGTGCGTACCCAGAGTGTGGCCGTGATCGGTGGCGGGGTGGCGGGACTGACCGCCGCCTACGTCCTGCAGAAGGCGTGTGACGTCACGCTGTACGAGGCGGACCCCCGGCTGGGGGGTCACGCCCACACCCATGAACTGCCCGCCCACGGCGGGGGAACGGTGCAGGTGGACTCCGGGTTCATCGTCCACAACGAGCGCACCTACCCCCTGCTGCTGCGGCTCTTCCGCGAACTCGGAGTGGCCACCCAGGAATCCGAGATGAGCATGTCGGTGCGGTGCGACGGCTGCGGTCTGGAGTACGCCGGTGCGCGCGGGCCCGCCGGCCTGTTCACCGGCCGGCCCGCCCTGCGCGCCCGCTACCTGCGGCTGCTGACGGAGGTACCCCTCTTCCACCGCCGGGCGCGCCGCCTGCTGGCCGCGGGCACGGCGGAACCGTGGCACACCCTCCGGGCGTTCCTCGCCGACGGCGGGTTCTCCCCGTACTTCATCACCCACTTCGTCATCCCGCTGGTCGCGGCCGTGTGGTCCTGTCCCGCCGACACTGCCCTGGAGTACCCGGCCGCCCACCTGTTCCGTTTCCTCGACCACCACGGGCTGCTGTCCGTGACCGGATCCCCGCAGTGGAAGACCGTCACCGGCGGCAGCGCCGCCTATGTGCAACGCGTCGCGAAGGAGATCAGCAACGTCCGGACCGCGACCCCGGTCGACCGGGTGGACCGGATACCGGGCGGCGTGCTGGTGGGCACCGAGGACGGGACCACCGACGCGTACGACGCGGTCGTCATCGCCACCCATCCCGACCAGGCACTGCGCCTGCTGGCCGATCCCACCCGGGACGAGCAACGGATCCTCGGCGCGATCCGGTACGAGGCGAATCCGACCGTCCTGCACACCGACACCGCCCTGCTCCCCCGTTCGCGCAGGGCCCGGGCCTCCTGGAACTACCATCTCGACGACTGCCGTCCGGGCACCCAACGGGTCCGGGTCAGCTACGACATGACACGGCTCCAGCGCCTGCCGGGCCGCACCGGCTACGTCGTCAGCCTGAACGCGGACGACCGCATCGACCCGGAGCACGTCCTGGCCCGCATGGACTACGCGCACCCCGTCTACACCCCCGAGTCCGTGGCCGCCCAGCGGGCACTGCCCCGCCTCAACACACGGGTCACCGCCTTCGCCGGGGCCTACCACGGGTGGGGTTTCCACGAGGACGGCTGCCGCTCGGGCGTGCGGGCCGCGGCCGCGCTGGGCGTCCGGTGGTGAGCCCGGCGGTTCCCCCGGCCGTGGCGCCCGGGGCGGCTCCGGGGGCGGCCCCGGAGGAGGCCCCGCCGGTCCCGACCGCACCGGCCCTGCCGGCGGTGGCCGTTCCGGCCCTGTACGACTGCGTCGTCTCCCACGCGCGGACGGCCCCGGTCCGGTACTCCTTCCGGCACCTCACGTACATGTGGCTCGTGGACCCGGACGACCTCCCCCGGCTCCCGTGGCCGCTGCGCCCCCTGGCCCGGTTCGACGCCCGGGACCACTTCGCCGGCGCCCCCACCATCCGGGCCGGCCTCGACCGCTACCTCGCGTCCCGGGGCGTGCACCTCGACGGCGGGCGGGTCCTGATGCTGGCCCACGCCCGCGTCCTGGGGTACGTCTTCAACCCGCTGACCCTGTACTGGTGCCACGACCGAGCGGGCGCCCTGGTCTGCGTGGTGGCCGAGGTGCACAACACGTACGGGCAGCGCCACTGCCACCTGCTGCGCACCGACGACGCCGGCCGGGCCGAGGCGGCGAAGGAGCTGTACGTCTCGCCGTTCTTCCCCGTCGACGGGCACTACCGGATGCGCCTGCCGGAGCCGAGGGAGCGGCTGGAGATCGCCGTCCAGCTCGTGCGCGCCGGACAGCGGCCCTTCACCGCGACCCTGCACGGCCGGCACCGCCCCGCCACCCCCCTCGCCCTGCTGCGCGCGGTCGCCCGGCGGCCCTGGTCCACGGCCGCCGTCTGGGCCGGGATCCGCCGCCACGCCGTCCGCCTGCTGCTCCGCGGGCTGCCCGTCCAGCCCCGTCCCGACCGTGCACTCCAGGAAGGCATCGCCCCGTGACCCTCTCCCTTCCCCGCACCGCCGACGAACCCGCCCAGCGGTGCTCCGCCGAGACCCCGGCGTGGCCGGACCTGACCCGGCCGCCGACCGCCCCGTGGGGGCACGCGGCCGTGGCCCGGCGCCTGATCCGCCGGGCCGTGACCGCACTGCCCCTGCGCTGCCGCTTCGGTGCCGAACCGCCGAGCGGCAGCGGGCCGTCGCTGACCGTCCATGAGCCGGAGGCCTTCTTCCGCCGGATCGCGGCGTACGGCCTGATCGGCTTCGGCGAGTCCTACATGGCCGGCGAATGGGACAGCGACGACCTGACCGGCCTGCTGACCGTGCTCACCGCGCACGTGGACGAGCTCGTCCCGGCCCCGCTGCGCCGGCTGCGCGGGGCGTGGGTGCGGCCCCGGCCCGAGGCGGAGCTGAACTCCCGGGCCGGGGCCCGGAGCAACGTCCGGCGCCACTACGACCTGTCGAACGAGTTGTTCGCGCTCTTCCTCGACGAGACCCTCTCGTACTCCTCCGCCGTCTTCACCTCCTTCCCCGCACGCCACGAGAGCCTGCCGGCCGCCCAGCACCGCAAGATCGACCGGCTCCTGGACCTCGCCTGCGTCGGCCCGGGGAAGTCCGTGCTGGAGATCGGCACCGGCTGGGGCGAACTCGCCCTGCGCGCGGCCGCCCGCGGGGCACGCGTGACGACCGTGACCCTGTCCGCCGAGCAGCGGCACCTCGCCCGCCGCCGCATCGCCGCCGCCGGGCTGGCCGACCGGGTGGACGTGCAGCTGCGGGACTACCGCGACCTGGAGGGCCGGTACGACGCGGTGGTGAGCGTGGAGATGATCGAGGCGGTCGGCAGGGACTTCTGGCCGACGTACTTCGCCGCCCTGCGCGACGCCGTCGCGCCCGGCGGACGCATCGCCCTCCAGTCCATCACCATGGGGCACGAGCAGATGCTGCGCACCGCCCGGACGCACACCTGGATCGCCAAGTACGTCTTCCCCGGCGGCCTCATCCCCTCCCGCGAGGCCATCGAGACGCACGCGGCCGGGGCGGGGCTGCGGATCGTCTCCGACCAGGGGTACGGCGACCACTACGCGCAGACCCTGCGTCTGTGGCGGGAACGCTTCGTGCAGCGGGCCGAGGCCGTGGAGGCGCTCGGCTTCGACGTGACGTTCCGGCGGATGTGGGAGTTCTACCTGGCCTACTCCGAGGCCGGGTTCCGGGCCCGCTACCTCGACGTCCGGCAAATGCTCCTGATCCAGGACGTCTTCGACGAGGTGCCGCAGTGAACGCGGCCGCTCTGGCGGCCCTCGGGAGCAACCTGGCCGCGGCCGCCGCCACGGCCGCCGCGGTGCTGCTGACCGCCTTCGCGGTCGGGACGGTCCGGCGCCTGCACCGGACCGTCGACATCGCCTGGGGCCTCGCGTTCGCCGCCGTCGCGGCGCTCTCGTACGCCCTGTCGTCCGGGTACGGGGACGACGGCCGGCGGCTGCTGGTCGCCGCCGCCACCGTGGTCTGGGGCGTGCGGCTGGCCGCGCACATCGCCTGGCGCGGCCGCGGGCACGGCGAGGACCCCCGCTACACGAAGTTCCTGGCCCGGGGGCGGGGCAACCCGCACCTGCGCGCCCTGCTCATGGTCTACCTGCTCCAGGCCGCCCTGGTCTGGCTGGTCTCCCTGCCCGTCCAGACGGCCTCGTACGTCGACTCCCCCGTCGGCGTCCCGGCCGTGCTCGGCGTGCTCCTGTGGGCCGTGGGCCTGGCCTTCGAGGCCGTCGGCGACTTCCAGCTCGCCCGGTTCCGGGCCGGTCCCGCGCACCGGGGCGCGGTCATGGACCGGGGCCTGTGGGCGTGGACCCGCCACCCGAACTACTTCGGGGACTTCCTGGTCTGGTGGGGGCTCTACCTGACGGCGTGCGGTACCCGGGAAGCCGCGCTGGTGTGCCTGGTGTCCCCGGTGGTCATGACGCTGCTGCTGACCGTGGGCAGCGGCAAACGCCTGCTGGAGGCCCATATGGCGGACCGTCCCGGCTATGCCGCCTATGCGGCCCGTACCAGCGGCTTCCTCCCGCTGCCGCCCCGGGGAGACCGCGCATGACGAGGCCGACGGGCGCCCTGGTGCTGTGCCGGCTGCCCCGGGAGCCGGCCGCCGCGGTGCTCCTGCTGCACGGAGGCCGTGCGGTGGGGCTCGGCGCGCCGCCCCGGCCGAACCTGCCGGGCCTGCGGATGCGCCCCTTCGCGCGGGCGATCGCGGGCTCGGCGGCGGCGCGGGACGTGCTGGTGGCGGAGGTCCGCTACGTGCACCGGGGCTGGAACGGCGACCGGGCGGACCCGGTCCACGACGTCTGGCAGGCGCTGCGCGAACTGTGCTGCGTGGCCGGGCCGTTGCCCGTGGTGCTGCTCGGGCATTCCATGGGCGGTCGCGCCGCGCTGCGGGCCGCCGCCGACCCACTGGTCCGTGCCGTGGTCGGGCTCGCGCCGTGGTGCCCGCCGGGTGAACCGGTCCTGCATCTGGGGGACACGGCGGTGGTGCTGCTGCACGACGAGGCCGACCGCGTCACCGATGCGCGGGCGTCGTGGGACTACGTACGGCGAGCCCGTGCGCGGGGCGCCCGGGCCGCGGGCATCGCCATGCCCGACGGACGGCACACGATGCTCCGCACGGCGCACACCTGGCACCGGGTCGCCACGCAGACCACGCTGGGCCTCCTCGGCCTGACGGCCCTCCCGGAGCAACTGTTCACCGGCCGGGTGCCCATGGCGCGGCCCGGGACCGGAGCCGTGCCGGTCAGCTGCCCGGGACGGCCGTAACCGTACGGGGGCGTCGGTCCCGGTCCCCGGCCCGGCGTCCCAGGGGTGCGAACGCGAGGAGCAGCAACAGCCCTGCCACGGGCAGCAGATCCAGGCTGACGCCCGTGAGGACGACACCCGCGACCACCACGGCGGGCCGCCAGGCGGCGATCCGCCGCAGCGCCGCCAACTGGGTCATGAGCAGCAGCAGGCCGACGTAGAACAGGAGCGGGCCGATGGTGTAGACGGCGGGCTCCACGCCCGCGTGGCTCTTGACCTGCTGGAAGAAGTCATTCATCGTCTCGCGGTCCTCGCTCAGGAATCCGACGACGAGGTCGATGACCGCCTGGGCGACGACCGCCGCGATGCCGAGCAGGCCGGTGACCGCCCCGGTGGCGGCGAGTCCCCGGCCGGCCGGTCCCCGGCCCGGCAGCGCCGTCCGCCGCATCACCAGCACGATGGGGACGAAACACGACACGGCTGCCAGGAAGAAGAGGTGGCCGAGGGACCAGGCGAGTCCGGGGCCGTGTTCCCCATCGGTCAGCCGGACGAGCCCGTAGGCCGTCATACAGAGCGGACCGGCGGTGAACGCCATCCGCTGCCAGGGTGTTTTCGACATGCCTTGATCTTGTCGGCGCGGGGCCGCCGCCACCCTCGGGGAAGGCCCTGATCCGCCCCTGAGACGCCCCTGAGACGTGGAGGAGAGCCGGCCCCTCTCGGTGCCTTTGCCCTCCTGGCCCGGACCAGGATCGCCTCCTGGGCCCGAGCCCCACCCCCGAGCCGGGGGCCCGAGCGGGGGCCGGAGTGCGGGGCCCGGCGGAGTGCGGGGGCCCTGTGGACAGGGCCCCCGAGCGGGACTACTCGATCACCAGCTCGACCGGGATGTTGCCGCGAGTGGCCTTGGAGTAGGGGCAGACCTCGTGAGCCTGCTTGACCAGCAGCGCACCCGTCTCGCCGGCGAGGGACTCCGGGAGCTCGACGCGCAGGGTGACGGCCAGGCCGAAGCCCGTGTCGTCCTTGCCGATGGAGGCCTCCGCGGTGACCGACACCTCTCCGGTGTCGACCTTGGCCTGCCGGCCGACCAGGCCGAGCGCGCTGGCGAAGCAGGCCGCGTAGCCCGCCGCGAAGAGCTGCTCGGGGTTGGTGCCCTGGCCGTTGCCGCCGAGCGCCGGGGGCATGGCGAGCGCGAGGTCGATCTGGCCGTCGGAGCTGACCGTGCGGCCTTCGCGGCCGTTGGCGGTGGCGACAGCGGTGTACAGCGCGTCCATCGGGGTTCCTCTCGCGGTGGTGACCGTGCCAGCCGGTGATCGGCTGACGTCCACTACTAGAGCACACAATTTAGTTGTGCACAACTAAATGACCCGCAAGCCTTGCCCGGGTACACTGCATCCATGAGCGAGCAGCACACCGAAACCCTCCGCGACGAGGACTTCCTCCGCCTGGACGGCCAGATCTGCTTCGCGCTGAACGCCGCGAGCAGGGCATTCAACGGCCTCTACCGCGTCGTCCTGAAGGACCTCGGCCTGACCTACCCCCAGTACCTGGTGATGCTGGTGCTCTGGGAGCACGGCACGACACCGGTCAAGGAGCTCGGTAACCACCTGCGGCTCGACTCGGGCACGCTGTCGCCCCTGCTCAAGCGACTGGAGGCCGCAGGCCTGGTCCACCGCGAGCGCAGCACGCAGGACGAGCGGTCCGTACGTGTCGCCCCCACCGAGTCCGGTACGGCGCTGCGCGCCCGCGCGGTGGAGGTGCCCCGCCGGATCGCCGCCGCCACCGGTTTCGAGCTCGCCGAGATCCGCGACCTCCAGACCCGCCTGCACCGCCTCACCGCGGCCCTCGACGCCGCCGTCCCCGAGGTGTGACCGGCCGCCCGCGGCGACGGGCGCCGGACCGGGCCACGGGCACTGCACCTCGGGCGGCCGGGGACCGGGCATCCGTTGTCCGGAAGCCCGGATGCGGGGACGGGCCGTGGACGACAATGGACGGATGAACGTTCCGGCGCCCGCCCTGGACCGGCTGAGGGAACAACTCGGCCGCAGTCTGTTCGCGCGCGTCGCCGGGCCCTCAGGTCCGCAGAACCGCGCCCGCATCCACGACACCCCCGGCCCCCGCTGGTTCGGCCCCGACCGCCCGATCCGCACCGTCCACGGCGACGCCTCGATGTTCATCGGCGGGATCACCGCACTGCTGCTGCAGTCCCTGCATCCGCAGGCCATGGCCGCCGTCGCGGCGCACTCCGGCTACCGCGGGGACCCGTGGGGGCGGCTCCAGCGCACCAGCACCTTCCTCGCCGTGACGACGTACGGCACCGCGGACGACGCCGAGGAGGCCGTGGCCCAGGTGCGCGCCGTCCACGAACGGGTGCGCGGCACGACCCCCGACGGACAGCCGTACCGGGCCGGCGACCCGCACCTGCTGGGCTGGGTGCACGTCGCCGAGGTCCACTCCTTCCTGCGGGCCCACCAGAGGTTCGGCGCCCACCCCCTCGACGGCGCCGGCTGCGACGGCTACGTCGCCGACGCCGCCCGGGTGGCCCTCGCCCTCGGCGTCACCGACCCGCCGCGCGACCGGGCCGCACTCGCCGCCCGGCTGGCGGCCTACCGGCCGGAACTGCGCGCCACCCGCGAGGCGCGCGAGGCCGCCCGCTTCATCCTGCGCCGCCCGCCCCTGCCGCCGGCCGCCCGCGGCCCGTATGCCGTCCTGGCGGCGAACGCCGTCGGGGTGCTGCCGCCGTGGGCCCGCGATCTGCTCGATCTCCCGTACGCGCCCCTCCTGGACGTGGCCTGCGTCCGGCCGGCGGGCCACGCCCTGACCGGCGGCATCCGCTGGGCCATGCGCCCACCCCGGGCGGCGCACGCTCCCGGCCGGGTCTAGGTTCGCCGCCATGGTGCACGTACTGGGCAGCCGGACGCTGCTGACCCCCACGGACCCGGAGCGCTCGCGCGCCTTCTACGGCGGCACGCTGGGGCTCGCCGTGTACCGGGAGTTCGGCACCGGGCCGGACCGGGGAACGGTCTACTTCCTGGGCGGCGGCTTCCTGGAGGTCTCGGGGCGCGCCGCCCGACCGCCCGCGCCGGGGCTGCGGCTGTGGCTCCAGGTCGCCGACGTGCAGGCGGCGTACGAGGAGCTGCGGGCGCGGGGCGCGGAAGTGCTGCGGCCGCCCCTGCGGGAGCCCTGGGGGCTGATCGAGATGTGGATCGCCGACCCGGACGGCGTGCGCATCGCCCTCGTACAGGTCCCGGAAGACCATCCGCTGCGCTTCCGCCCCTAGGCCCTGCCGTCAAACTCCCGTCTGCCTCCGGGCGACGACGGGAGTTTGACGACAGGGACCAGGGGCGCGTCCGCACTCCGGATCGCGGCCCGGCGCGTCCACCCATCGGGGGGACATCCGGCACCCTCCGTGGACGCGGCGTCAACCGCGTCCGGTCCCGCGGCCGGTGGCGGAACGGGTCCGGCGCAAGCGCGTAGCACACACGGGTATGCCGTGGAGGCTTTTTGTAAAGATCAACTCAGTGTGCTGGATTGATCACCGACAGTGCCCCCGGATGCACGGAAGGACACCCCATGCGCACGGTTCGCGAATCAGTCCTGGACGTTCTACGAACACGTGGCATCACCACGGTCTTCGGCAACCCCGGCTCCACCGAGCTGCCGATGCTCAAGCGGTTCCCCGACGACTTCCGGTACGTCCTCGGCCTCCAGGAAGCCGTCGTCGTCGGCATGGCCGACGGGTTCGCCCTCGCCTCCGGAACCACCTCCCTCGTCAACCTGCACACCGGACCCGGCACCGGCAACGCCATGGGCGCCATCCTCAACGCCCGCGCGAACCGCACGCCGATGGTCGTGACCGCCGGCCAGCAGGTGCGGGCCATGCTCACCATGGAGGCACTGCTCTCCAACCCGCAGGCCACACTGCTCCCCCAACCCGCCGTCAAGTGGGCGTACGAGCCCCCGCGTCCCGCGGACGTCCCGGCCGCGCTGGCCCGTGCCGTCCAGATCGCCGAAACCCCGCCCCACGGGCCGGTGTTCCTCTCCCTGCCCATGGACGACTTCGACGCCGAGCTGACCGAGGCGCAGGACCTGGCCGGCCGGACGGCCGCCGCCCGCCGGATCACGCACGCCGCCGCGCCCGACGCCGGCACGGTCGCCGCGCTCGCCGACCGGATCTCCGGCGCCCGCTCCGCCGTCCTCGTCGTCGGCGACGACGTCGACGCCTCCGGCGCCTGGGGCGCGGTCCTCGCGCTCGCCGAACGCACCGGACTGCCCGTCTGGGCCGCGCCCGTCTCGGCCCGCGTCTCCTTCCCCCGCAACCACCCGCAGTTCCGCGGCGAGCTGACCCCGGCGATCAGGCCGCTCGGCGGACAGCTCGCGGGGCACGACCTGGTCGTCGTCATCGGCGCGCCGGTGTTCCGCTACTACCCCTACATCCCCGGGGCCCACCTGCCCGAGGGCACCGAGCTCGTGCTCCTCACCCGGGACGCCGAGGAGGCCGCGAAGGCCCCGGTCGGGGACGCCGTCGTCGCTGACCTGGCGCTGACCGTACGGGCCCTCGCGGACCGGCTCCCGGCCGGCGGCGCCGGCGCCGCCGCGCCGCACGAGCAGGTGCGGTTCCCCGAGGCGGCCGAGGGCGTCATGCCCCCGCTCGCCGCCCTGACGGCCATCGCCCAGGGCGCTCCGGAGAACACCCTCTGGGTCAACGAATCGCCCTCCAACGTCCCGCAGTTCCACGAAGCCACCCGGATCAGCACCCCGGGCTCCTACCTCTTCTCCGCGGGCGGCGGGCTGGGCTTCGGGGCGGCTGCGGCCGTCGGCGCGCAGCTCGGCGCGCCCGACCGGCCCGTGGTCTGCGTCATCGGCGACGGCTCCATCCACTACGCCGTGCAGGCGCTGTGGACCGCGGCCGCCTACCGGGTGCCCGTCACCTTCGTCGTCCTCAGCAACGCCAAGTACGCGATCCTCCAGTGGTTCGCGCAGCTCGCACACGCGCAGGGCGCGCCGGGCCTCGACATCCCCGGGCTGGACATCACGGCCGTCGCCGAGGGCTACGGCGTGCGCACGCACCGGGCCCACAGCGCGGGTGAACTCACCAAGCTCGTACGGGACTCCGCGTCCCGGCAGGACGGCCCGGTGCTCATCGACGTGCCCGTCACCACCGAGCTCCCCTCCCTCTGAAACCCGGCCGCAGGCCCCCCGCCACCCTGACCGGAAGGCCCCTCATGTCGCCCGACACGCCCCTGTTGTCCCGTCTGCGCACCCTCCTCACCGACCACGCCGACGTCCTGCACACCGACCCCGAGACCCTCGCCGCGCACGCCCGCGACGCCGCCCCGTTCTCCGAGGCCGGCACGCCGGCCGTCGTCGCCCTCCCGCGCACCGCCGAGCAGGTCAGGCACATCATGCGCACCGCGTACGAGCTCGGCGTCCCCGTCGTCCCGCAGGGCGCCCGGACCGGGCTGGCGGGCGCCGCGAACGCCATCGACGGCTGTGTGGTGCTGAGCACCGCCCGGATGGACCGGATCCTTGAGATCGACCCCGCCAACCGGCTCGTGCGCTGCGAGCCGGGGGTCGTGACCAAGCGGCTGAACGACGCCGTCGCCGAGCACGGCCTGTCCTACCCGCCCGATCCCGCCTCCTGGGAGCACTGCACGATCGGCGGGAACATCGCCACCGGCGCCGGCGGCATCTGCTGCGTCAAGTACGGGGTGACCGCCGACTACGTGCGGGGCCTGGACCTCGTCCTCGCCGACGGCCGCCGGATGCGGACCGGGCGGGACACGGCGAAGGGCGTCGCCGGGTACGACCTGACCCGCCTGCTCGTCGGCTCCGAGGGCACCCTGGCCGTCATCGTCGGCGCCACGCTCGGGCTGTGCCCCGTACGGCCGCCCGCGCTGGCGATGCTGGCCCAGTTCCCGACGCTGACGGCGGCCGGGGACGCCGTCGCCGCGATCACCGCCGCCGGCCACGTCCCGTCCGCCCTCGAACTCCTCGACCGGGCGACGTCGCAGGCCGTCGCGGACCACGGGCACCCGATGCTGGCGCCCGGCGCCGCGGCCACGCTCATCATCGAGAGCGACACCGCCGACCCCGGCCGCGACCTCGCGGCGATGGCCCTGCTGTGCAAGGGGGCCGGGGCCGGGAACCTGGTCACCGCCTCCGGTGCCGAGGAGTCCCGCCAGGTGATCGAGGCCCGGAGGCTGGTCACCCCCGCCCTGGGCGCATTCGCCGCGACGCTCGGCGGCAGGCCGACCGCCTTCATCGAGGACGTGGCCGTACCGCGCTCCGAACTGGCCAAGTTCATGGGCACCATCGAGGAGATCGCCGTGCGCAACCGGCTTCGGATCTTCACGCTCGGCCACGCGGGGGACGGCAACCTGCACCCCACCGTCGTCTTCGACGAATCGGACGCGGACGAGTTCCGGCGGGCGCAGACCGCGTACGACGACATCATGGCCGCGGGTCTCGCGCTCGGCGGCACCAGCACCGGCGAGCACGGGATCGGCACGCTCAAGCGTGAGTGGCTGACCCGTGAGCTCGACCCGGTCAGCCTGGAACTCCAGCGGGGGCTCAAGCGCCTCTTCGACCCGAAGAACCTGCTCAACCCCGGGAAGGTCGTGGAGGCGTGAGTGAGGCCACGGCCGGCTCCGCCGCCACCGGGAGCACCACCGGGACCGCCGGCGGGGACACCTCCGGCACCCCGGCCGAGGCCGCGGGCGCGGAGGCCGCCGCCCCCGTCCTCGCCGTACCGCGGCCCGCACGGGCCGGGCGCGCCGAGACCGTCCGCTTCGCCGCCACCCACACGCTGCCGGCGTTCGTCCGCGGAGCCTTCCACCTGAGGCCGCGGGTCGTGGCGGCGTACGCGGCCCTCGGCCAGCAGGGCTGGTCGGCCGCGACCCTGCGGGCCATGCGGGCCCGGCACGGCGGGGCGCCCGTCGAGGTGCGCGGCCTGTCCGGGCCGCTGCTTGTCCTGCTGGACCACGCCGACGTGCGGCGGTTCTACGAACTGCCGGTGCGCACCCTGGCCATGGACGCGCCCGACAAGTACAAGGGGCTCTCGCTGCTGGAGCCCACCGGCGTGATCTGCTCGCACGGCGACACCCGCGAGGAGCGCCGGCGCGTCAACGACGAGGTGCTCGCGGCCGACCGGCCCGTGCACCCCTCCTGCGCCGAGTTCCGGTCGGTGATCGCGCAGGAGGCGCCCGCCCTGGTCCGGGGCTCCGAGCTGGACTTCCCGCTGCTGCGCCGTACGGTGGCCCGGATCGGGCGCCGCATGGTCCTCGGCGACGCGGCTGCGGGGGACGAGGAACTCGCCCGGTGGCTGCTCGCGATCCGCGAGGAGGCCAACTGGATGCGGATGCGCAAGGGCCGGGCGGCGGCCGCCGAGGCGCTCTACCGCAAGGCCGCCGCCCGTGTCGAGGAGTACGCCGCCCGGGCGGAGCCGTACACCCTGACCGCGCTCGCCCGCAGCCACCCGGCCGCCTCGGGGCCGGACGCCGCCGCGCTGGACGCGGTGGGCCAGGCCCACCACTGGCTGCTCGCCCTCGACACGGTCGGCCCGACCGTGGCCCGTACGCTGCTGCTGCTCGCCGCGCACCCGGCCGAGCAGGAGGCCCTGCGGGACGAAGTGGACGGCGGGGGTGCGGAACTGCCCCGGCTGCGGGCCTGCGTACAGGAGACGCTGCGGCTGTTCCCGATCGTGCCGGACCTCGTACGGGTCACGCGCGCCGAGACGCAGTGGCGCGGGGTGCACTATCCGCCCGGGACGGCGGTCCTGGTGCCCGCGCTGTTCCACCAGCGGGATCCGGAACACGTCCCGGCGGCCCACCAGTTCGTGCCCGGCCGGTGGCTGCGGCCCGGGGCGGCGCAGGACATCCGGATGGCGCCGTTCAGCCACGGCGGCGGGCGCTGCCCCGGCGAGCACCTGGGCGTGCTGACGACCGCCGAGCTGGTCGCGGCGGTGCTGAGGGGCCACCGGGTCACCGGCGGCCGGCCGGTCGTGGACCCGTGCCTTCCGCTGCCCGGCCTCCTCTCCTCGGCCGGTGTCCGGCTCACCCTCGACCGGCGCTGAGCACGTGCCGCGGGTCCCGGCCGGCCGCCGGGACCCCGCCCGTCTCCCGGGACAATCCGACGCTCCCGATCCCGACGCCCCCGCCCGCCCCGGCGGGCCCGACGG
>LJCW01000013.1 GCA_001298555.1 Actinobacteria bacterium OV450 | reverse complement strand
GGGCGCGGCCGCCGCCCCCGGGCCCCGGGGGCGGCCCCGGCCCCGGGGGCCGCCCCCCCCCCCGGGAGCCCGGCCCCCCGCCGTCCCCGGCACGCAACCGCCGGTGGCCCCGCGTCGCGCGCGCCAGGCCAAGCCCGCGCCGCCGCGCACCCCGCGGCAGCCGGCCCCGCCGAGCGCTCCGCACGATCCGTGCGCGGCCGCCGAGGGATCCGTACCGCCGTCCATCGTGGACCTGTGCATCCGGCAGTATGGCCACTGACCAGCGGGTATCGCTCAGAACTTGACCCTCACACCGTGTCAGGGCCTGCACTGGGAGGCGTCATGTACACCATCGGAGACTTCGCCAAGCACGGCCGGGTATCGGTCCGCATGCTGCGTCACTACGACGCCATCGGACTGCTGCGCCCGGCGCGTGTCGACCCCGTCAGCGGCTACCGCCACTACGAGGCCGGGCAGCTCGCCCGCCTCAACCGTGTGATCGCGCTCAAAGAGCTCGGCTTCAGTCTGGACGAGGTGGGGTCGATCCTCGACGAGCGGCTGGGCGCGGAGGAGTTGCGCGGCATGCTGCGGCTGCGCCGAGCCGAACTGGAGTCGGCGATGGCCGCCGCGGCGGCCCGGCTGACGCAGGTCGAGGCGAGGCTCCGGACCATTGAGAGCGAGGGATCCATGTCCGCAGTGGACGTCGTCGTGAAAAGCCTTCCGCCCGTCCGGCTCGTCGAACTGACCGGGGTCGCGCGGAGTTACGAGCCGCAGGACATCGGGCCGGTCATCGGCCCGCTCTACGACGAGCTGTGCCGTCGGGTCGAGGCCGCCGGGGTGGTCCCGACCGGCCCGGGGATCGCGTACTACGAGGACGCGCCGGAAGCCGGGGCCGTCCTGGTGCACGCCGGACTGCCCGTGGGGGCCTCGGTGCGTGCCGAGGACCTCGGGGGCGCGGTCCGGGTGGTCGAGCTGCCCGCGGTGGAGCGTGCCGCGACCGTGGTGCACCGGGGTTCGATGGACGGCGTCCTGCCGACCGCCCAGGCGCTCGCGCGGTGGATCGACGGGAACGGCCACCGCTCGGCGGGGTACGCGCGCGAGCTGACCCTGGCCTGCCCGGAGGACCGGGACCAGTGGGTCACGGAGCTCCAGGAACCGCTCGCGCCCGCCGGCTAGGACCTGTCCGTCACCGGCCCATGCGTCCGTCGGCGCACTCGCGCGGCAGATCGGCGTGTCCGCAGTGCCGTGCGTACGCGTCGATCCGGTGCACCGTGAGCACCGGGATCGCGACCCGTTCCCGGCCCGCCCGTTCGCCGAGGTCCACGTGCCCGGCGACAGCGGCGCCGGTCGCGGCCCGCTCGCGTTCCAGGTCGGCGCAGGCGGCGTCGACCACGGCCGGGTCGGCGACGGCTCCGGCGAAGTCGAGTCCTTCGCGCCGATCCAGCCCCGCAGCGGGTCGCCGTCGGTGATCCGGGTGCGCCGGTCGCGCTCCACCTCGGCGAGGTGGCGGAGCGGGCCGAGCAGGCCGAGCAGGCCGAGCGGCGACGTCGTCGTCAGGACGCGGGGCGGCGGCGGGCGCGGACCGAGGCACAGCGCAGAGCCGTCTGCCGGCGGGCGGTGCGCAGCCGGCGCATCGTGGCGTGGCCGCGCCGGCGCCATTCGGCGCGGGGCAGGCCGGCCCGCTGACCGCCGCCGGTGATGAGGGCGTTGACGGGGGCGTGCGGGTCGGCGGCCATCCCCTTGGCCACCAGGACCCCGACCACGAGCGGGACCAGGGCCACGGCCAGGGCGGAGCCGGCGGTGGTCACGTGCTGCATGCGGCGCGGGCGGTGCCCAGCGGTGCGGGCGGCGGTGGCTTCGGAGGTCATGCCCCCATTCGATCAGCGGCGGACGGGCGGGGAATCGGGGCGGATACTCAGGTCGTTGGGTGTGGGGTACTCAGACCGAGGAAGGGTGGTGGGCGTGACGGGACCGGGGCAGGGGTTCGAACCCGCGACCGGCGACGGACCGGAGCCGGCCGCGGGTGCGGCGCGGGAGGCCGAGGTCCGCACGGCGTACGAGGGCCTGCTGCAGATCCGCCGCATGCTGAACGGCCGGGCGGGCGCGGGGGTTCCCGCGGCGTGGGAGCTGCGGCAGATGCCGCGGGCGGTGGCGATCGTACTGGAGGCGGCGGGCCTGACGCCGTCGGCGGCCGATGCGGAGGGCCGACGGACCCGGACGGGGTACCGGGTGGTGCCCCGGGAGGGCCGGGTCGAGGTGACCTGGGTCGGCCCGCCGGGGGGCGGCGCGGCCGAGGCGGAGCAGGAAGGCCTGACGGCCTGTGCGGCCGCCCTGGAACCCCTCGGCTGGACCTGCCTCCTCTACCGCGGCCCCCGCCACCGCCGCTTCCTGGAAGTCGAACCCCCGCACTGACCGTCGGGGCCGGGCGCCGGCCCGGGAAAATCGCTGTCCGGAACCCGCGCCCGGCAGGCACACTCGCCCGATGGGCATGCTCGACGCGATGGCGGACCTCATCGGCCGGGGGGAGACCGCCGAGTTCCGGCCGACCGGCGACTCGATGACGCCGCTCGTCCGGAGCAGGCAGCGGGTGGAGGTCGCCCCGGTCGACCCGACGCTCGTCGAACCGGGCGACATCGTCCTGGCCCGGGTCTGCGGCACCGTGTACCTGCATCTGGTCTCGGCCGTGGACCGCTCGCGCCGGCGCGTGCAGATCAGCAACAACCGGGGCCGGGTCAACGGCTGGACCGGATACGACCGCGTCTTCGGGATCTGCCTCGCCGTGGACGGCGTACCCCGCCCGGGTGCGGCCGCCAAGGTCCGGCGGCCCGCGCCCCCCACCGTCCGTGCGGGGGAGCTCGGGACCGGGCGGCTTGAGGTGTTGCCGTTGCGGGCCGAGTACGCCGGGGAGATGGCGGGCGTGCTCGGGGATCCCGCGTTGCACGGGTTCATCGGCGGGGTTCCCCTCTCGGCGGACGCGTTGCGGGAGCGCTATGTCCGGTTGGCGGCCGGGTCGCCCGATCCCGGGGTCGTGTGGTGCAACTGGGTGCTGCGGCAGCGCGGGGACGGGCGACTGGTGGGGACCGTGCAGGCCACCGTCACCCCCGCCTCGGACACCGCCGAAGTCGCCTGGGTGGTCGGAACCCCCTGGCAGGGCCGGGGGTTCGCCGTCGAGGCGGCGCGGGCCGTCACCGCGTGGCTGGCGGCACTGCCCGTGGGCCGGCTGGTCGCGCACGTCCACCCGGACCACCACGCCTCGGCGGCCGTCGCCGCAGCCTGCGGTTTCACCCCGACCCCGCACCGCGAGGACGGCGAGGTCCGCTGGGAGTACCTGCCCTGAGGGCTGTCCCGTTGGACGATCCGCCGAGGCAGGGCGGCGCCCGTGGTTCGGACGGCACCTTGCGTGCCGGACACCCAGGGATTTGGATCAATCCATGCGAAAAGGACCCCTGCTCGACGGCTGCACGCCCTGGCCCGAGGCGTTCGTCGACCGCTACTGGGCCGCCGGGCACTGGCGCGGCACCACGCTCGACAGCCTGCTGCGCGACCTGGCCGTCGAGTACGGGCCGCGGACCGCGCTCGTCCACGGTTCCACCCGCCTCACGTACGCGGCCCTGAACAGGCGCGTGGACCGCATGGCCGCCGGGTTCGGGCTGCTCGCCCTGCGGCCCGGGCAGCGCGTCGTCGTCCAGCTGCCCAACGTGCCCGAGTTCGTCGTCGCCGTGTTCGCGCTGATGCGCGTCGGCGCGGTCCCCGTGCTCTGCCCGCTCCCGCTCCGCGCGCCCGAGGTGTCCCACCTCGTGCGGGTCACCGAGGCCCGCGGTTACATCGGCCCCTCCACCCACGACGGATTCGACCACACCGCGATGGCCGCCGGGATCGCGGCCGGCGGTCCCTTCCTGCGGCGGGTGTTCACCCTGGACGCCCCGGACGCCTCGTCCCCGTACGGCGGGTTCACCACGGACCCGGCCGGCTGCCACTACTTCCCGCTGGGCTCCATCGACGCGCCGCCCGCGCCGGCGCGCGTGCAGAACGCCGACGAGGTGGCGTTCCTCCTGCTCTCCGGCGCAGACACCACCGCGCCCCCGCGGCTCGTCCCGCGCACCCACAACGACTACGCCTACCAGGCGCGGGCCGCCGCCGAACTGGTGTCGCTCACCGAGGACGACGTGTACCTCGCCGCGCTGCCCGCCGAGTCCGGCCTGGCCCTCGGCTGCCCCGGCATCGTCGGCACCCTCTCCGTCGGCGGCACGGTCGTGCTGGCCGACGGCCCGGAGCCCGAAACGTGCCTGCCGCTCATCGAACGGGAACGGGTCACCCTCACGTCGGTGGAGCCCGCCACCGCCCGGCAGTGGCTCGACGCGCTTCCCGCCGTCCGGGCCGGCCTGGGCAGTCTGCGGCTCCTGCAGGTCGGCGGCGCTCCCCTGCCGCGCGCGACCGCAGAACGCATCGGCCCCGAACTGGGCTGCCGGCTGCAGCAGGTGTCCGGCAGGGCCGTAGGGCTCGTCACGCTCACCCGGCCCGCCGATCCGGACGAGACGGTCCTCACCACGCAGGGCCGCCCGCTCTCGCCGGACGACGAGGTCCGCCTGGCCGGCGCCGACGGCGGGGCCGTGCCCGGCGGGGAGCCCGGCGAAGTCCTCGTCCGCGGTCCGTACACGGTGCGCGGCTACTACCGGGCACCGGACGAGGACGCCCGCTCCTTCACCCCTGACGGCTGGTTCCGTACGGGCGCCTTCGCGCGGCTCACCCCGGACGGTGACCTGGTGGCGATCGACCCCGGTGATCCGTCCGGCGCCTGACGGCCCGTTTCAGCCGTACCGCTCGGCCAGCACGGCGACGGTGTCCGCGAGGGCCCGGCGCAGCTCGGGCGGCCCCAGGACCTCGGCCTCGCTGCCGAGCCGGAGCAGGTCCCCGACCGCGACGGCCTCGGATTCGACGTCGAGGTCGACGCGGGTCCAGCCCTCCGGGTCTCCGGGGCGGGCCGGGACGGCGCCGGCGAGGGCGCGTACGCCGGCCGCGCCGAACTGCATCGGCAGCAGCCGGCGGCCGCGCGGGGACAGCAGGAGCCGGGCGGTCTGCTGCCGGCACGCCTCCTCCATCCGGCGCGCGGACTGCGTCCAGTACGCGGCGAGGTCGAAGCCTTCGGGGCGTTCGAAGTCCTCGTCGGCGGTGTCCACGGCCAGGAACCGCGAGACCCGGTAGCTGCGTACGCGCTCGTCGGCCGCCCGGGCCACCAGGTACCAGATGCCGCCCTTCAGGACGAGGCCGAGCGGGTGCAGCGGGCGCCCGGCCCGCTCCTCGCCGTTCCAGCGGCGGTAGTGGGTGCGCAGTACGCGCTGGTCCCAGACCGCCTGGGCGATCTGCGCGAGGTGCGGCACGGGGTCGGCGTCGCGGAACCAGGCGGGGGCGTCCAGGTGGAAGCGGTCCTGGAGCCGGCGGCCCCGTTCGGCGAGGGCGGCGGGCAGCGCCGCCTGGAGCTTGAGCTGGGCGGCGGCCAGATCGGCGCCGAGGCCCAGCTCCTGCGCGGGGCCGGGCGCACCGGCGAGGAAGAGCGAGCCCGCCTGGGCGTCGGTGAGGCCGGTGAGCCGCGTGCGGTAGCCGTCCATGAGCCGGTAGCCGCCGGCGGGGCCGCGATCGGCGTGGACCGGGACTCCGCAGACGCCGAGGGCTTCGATGTCCCGGTAGACCGTGCGGACCGACACCTCCAGTTCCGCGGCCAGTTCGGGTGCGGTCATCCGGCCGCGGTTCTGGAGCAGCAGGAGCAGGGACAGGATCCGGTCGGCGCGCATGCGGACATTGTCCGGGGTACCTGACAGGAGGTGTCAGGTACCCCGGGGAGGCTGTTCCCGTGCCGGGGGGACCGAGCCCGCCGGCCGTGAAGCAGGAGGTCCCGCCATGTCCGCCCGTACCACCGGCCCCACCCGTACCACCGGTCGTTTCACCTTCGCCGACTGGGAGGAGCAGCCGGTCGGCCCGGCCGACGCCACGCCGCGGCTGGCCCGCTCGACGGTCGTCAACGCGTTCGCGGGCGGGATCGAGGCCGGGGCGACCACCGCCGCGTACACGTTCACGTACACCGGGGAGGGCGTCGGCTCCTTCACCGGTCTGGAGCTGCTGTCGGGCTCCGTGGACGGCCGCAAGGGCGCCTTCGTCCTGGAGCAGCGCGGCAGTTTCGACGGCTCCGGCACCCGGTGCACCTTCGAGGTGGTCCCCGGCTCGGGGACGGGTGAGCTGGCCGGACTGTCAGGGTCCGGCTCGTTCACGTACCGCGCGGGCGAGACGTCCGTCGCGTACGAGTTCGGCTACACGATCGCTTGACGGGGCCGTACGGGAGGGGGCGCGGGCCATCCGGGCCCGCGCCCCCTGTCGTCTGCGTCCCTCGGCCCGCGCTACGGGGCGCCGAAGGTCAGCGTCAGCTGCGGCGTGCCCTCGTTCGCCGGGGCTTCGGAGGACCACAGCCACAGTGCGTCCGTACCGGGGCTGGTCAGCGCGAGGCTGTAGCCGGTGCCGAGCGCGCCCGCGAGGGCGGCCGTGTTCAGCCCGGTGGTGTGCACCGCCGAGCCGTCCGGGACGCCGGCGAAGCTGCCGAGGGCCGGGGTTCCGGTGGCGGGGCGGTTGTCGTAGGTGGTCCCGGCCTCGGTCCAGGTGCCGGCGACCGGGACCACCGAGACCGTGTCCGCCGTACCGGCTCCGCTCATCGTGCTGGTCTTCACGCTGAGGGCGGCCGACTTCAGTACGGTGCCCGCGGGCGCGGCCGGCAGGTTGAACCGCAGGTAGCTCGTGTACAGCGAGGTGCCGCGAACGGCGAGCGAGGCCGAGGTCCCGTAATTGCCGTCCGGGGCACCGGCGTTGGCGTACGTGTCCTCGGCGGCCTGCACCTGCACGACGGTGTCGGCGGGGGCGGAGGCCAGGGCGTGGTGGTTCTGCACCTGGGCCGCGCTCAGGACGGTCGGGTAGACGGCGGTCTCGTCGAGTTGGCCCGCCCAGAACTCGCTGGTGGGACGGTCGGGCCAGCCGCCCAGGCTGTCGCCGCCGGCGTGCCAGTATCCGGCGTAGTTCTCGTGGGTGGTGACGGCGAGGGTGCCCTTCGGGGCGCCGTCCACGTAGAGGACCATGCCGCCCGGCCCCTGGGTGGCGACGACGTGGTGCCACTGGTTGTCGTTGTACGCGGTGGCCGTGGTGATGGTGCGGGTGGCCCCGGTGTAGACGCCGTAGACGAGCCGCCCGTCATTGGTCATGTAGATGTGCTTGTCGTACTGATTGCTGCCGCGCACCTGGTTGTTGCCGAAGCCGAAGAGCTTGCCGCCCCGGGTGGTGTTCGTCTTGAACCAGGTCTCGATCGTGTAGCTGCTGCCGATGCTCTGGCGCAGGTCACCGTAGACCCGGGTGTCGGTGCCGTTGAAGCCGATCGCCGTGCTCGCACCGGTCACCGCTCCGGGCGTCTGGCGCAGGGCGGGGGCGTTCAGGTGCACGCCGTTCTGGTTGCCGCCGCCGGAGGAGTCGGCGACGTTCGGCAGGGCCGACTCGTCGTAGCGCCAGAACAGCTGGGCGCCGTCCGCGCGGACCTGGCTCGGATACGCGTCGACCGAGGTCGGGACCGTCACGCTCGCGGTCGCCGACAGGGCGCTGGTGTTGCCGGCCGCGTCGGTGGCCGTCACCCGGTACGTGTACGACTGTCCCGCGGTGACGGTGGTGTCGGTCCACGAGGCCTGCGGGCGCTTGAAGAACAGCGAGTCCGCGGTGACCGTGGCGATCGGCGCGGCCGCCCCGTTGCGGTAGACGCGGTAGGTCAGGGCGCTGTCGTCCAGGTCGAGGCTGGTGCGCCAGCGCACCTGCACCTCACCGGGCCTGAAGCTCGCCGCGGTCGCGACGGGAACGGTGGGCGCGCCCGTGTCGCCGGTGGACGCGAACCGGGTCAGGCTCTGCTGGGCCGAGCCGTTGACGGTGGTGAACTCGCCGCCCACCCACAGGTACTGGACGCCGCCCTTGGAGCCGACCGCCATCACGCGGGGGCCGATGCCCTCGCCGATGCCGTCGTTGGTGTCGGGGGCCCAGCCCAGCTTGCCGACGCCGGTGGTCGGCTGCGCGAGCAGGTGGTGGCGCTGCCCGTCCGGGTACTCGCCCACGCTGGAGCAGTCGTGCGCGTGCGAGGCGCTGTACAGCACGTTCTGGTACGGGAGCACGGCCTGCGTGGCGCCGAGGCAGGTGTCGCGCCAGCGCTGGTTGAAATCGCTCAGGTTGAGCGCGATCCGGCCGTCGAAGACTCCGCCGCCGGTGCCTTCGTTGGCGGTGTAGAACCCGGTCGCGTCGGTGGCGATGTCCTTGACGACGGAGTTGGTCTCGATGAAGCCGGGGTAGGCCTTGGTGAGCGCGCCGCTGGTGGAGTCGACGACGGCGAGCGCGTGCGTGCCCGTGCCGTTGACCGTGAAGAAGTCGCCGCCGAGGAGGACGTGGGCGCCGTCGGGGGTGACCTCGACGGCACGGCCCGGCTCGTCGGCGTCGGCGCGGAAGGGCCGCAGCGCGCCGTCGGCCGCGTCGACGGCGGCGAACCGCTCGCGCTGCTGGCCGGCGACGGTGAGGAAGTCACCGCCCGCGTAGACCGTGTCACCCGTGACGGCGAGGGCGCGCACGGTGGCCGCGAACGCCGGCCGGAAGGAGGTCTTGACGGTGCAGGTCGCCACGTCGACGGCGGCGAGGCTGGAGACCGCGGTGCCGTTGACGGCGCCGAAGTAGCCGCCCGCGTACAGGGTCTTCTTGTCCGGCGAGAGGGTCAGGGCGCGGACCGTCGCGGTGCCGCCGCCGACCGTGAAGGAGAGCCGGCAGGAGGTCGGGGCGCCGGTCGCGGCGTCGAGCGCGGCGAAGTTCACGGCCGACTGCTCGGTGCCGCCGGCGCCGTCGGGAGGCCGTACGGCGGAGAAGGTGCCGCCGACGAACACCGTGCCGCCCGCCTCCGCGAGGGCCCAGACGACGCCGTTGGGCTGCCACGTGGACAGCGGATCGGCGGTGAAGGCCACGGGCGGGGTGACGGCCGCCGCCTGCGGGACGAGGCCGAGGCCGACGCCCGCGCCGGTTGCGGCCAGGGACAGGGCGAGAGCGGCTGCCAGCCCTCTGGTTCTACGCATGAGCCCCCCAGTTCGGTATGACTGTGCGGTGATGGCCGAAAACAGCCGTACAGCCGTTCGCGACCCTGCGTACGGGCGCACCTTAGGCCCCTTTGCGGACGCGTTCAGCCCACTTGACGCATCGGATGCCAAATTCGCGGAGCCGACGGCCGCATATTCTTCCCGCCATGATCACTTCCACTGAACCGATCGAACTCGTCATATTCGACTGCGACGGGGTGCTCGTCGACACCGAGCGCATCGCGGCCCGGGTGAACGTCGCCCTGGGTGCGGAGCTCGGCTGGCCGCTCACCGAAGAGGAGGTGATCCGCCTGTTCATCGGACGCTCCAGCGCCTCGAACCGGGAGCAGATCGCCGCCCGGCTCGGCGCGGAGGCCGCCCGGGAGTGGGAGGAGCGCTTCGTGCGGATGCACGCGGAGGCGGTGGACGCCGGGGTGACCCCCGTCGACGGACTGCCCGGGGCACTCGACGCGATCACCCTGCCGACCTGCGTCGCCTCCAGCGGAACGCACGAGAAGATGCGGCACACCCTGGGCCGCACCGGCCTGTACGAGCGATTCGAGGGCCGCATCCACAGCGCGACGGAGGTGGCGCACGGCAAGCCCGCCCCGGACCTCTTCCTGTACGCGGCCTCCCGCATGGGCGTGGACCCGGCGGCCTGCGTGGTGGTCGAGGACAGCCGCCCGGGCGTCGAGGCCGCCCGCGCGGCGGGCATGCGCTCGTTCGGCTACGCGGGCGGCCTGACCCCGGCCGACCGGCTCGCCGGACCCGGCACGGTCGTGTTCACCGACATGCGCGAGCTCCCGGCTCTGCTCGCCGGGGCCGGGGCCGTGGTCGGCGACGGCCGCTGAACCCCGCGGGGCACGCCCTCCCCGGCGGCCCCGGCAGCGAGGCCGGCCCGCCGGGGAAGGCACCCGCCGGCCCGGTCAGGCGGCCGGCTGGGCGCGGCACAGGAGCGCCGCCGGGCGCGGGCGGGAGCCCACCCGGGTGGTGAACGCGATGCCCGCCGCGAACTCGGTGGGAAGGCACTGGCCCTTGTAGTCGCCGTACGCGAACTCGCCGCCGGGGGCTCCGGAGGGCCGGTTGTCGCCGCGGTCGAACCAGAGGGTGCGCCCGCCCGCGGGCAGCGCCGTCCGGGCCGGCGCGCACAGCGCCGCCGAGACCCGCTCGCCCCGCAGGCTGTATCCGATCAGGAACTGTCCGGCCGGGCACTGGAACTTCGTGTAGCCGGTGGCCCAGTCGCCGCCCGCCGGGACGTACGACTCGTCGCGGACGACGGTGTGCCCGCCCGTCGGGGCCCGCAGGTCGGAGGTGGAGCACAGGCCGCGCCCGCCCGTGTGGCCGAGTCCGGCCAGGCGGGCGCCGTCCGGACAGACCGCCTTGCGGGCCCCGCCGTCCCAGTCCCCGACGGCGAGCGTGCGCAGCGAGGCGTTGTGGTCCCGGTGGTCGGTGTCCAACTGGTACCAGGCCGGGGTGGCGGGGATCGGTCCGGTGCGCCCGGTGTCGCCGACGAGGGCGGTCCACGGCTGCGTACGCCAGTCGGCCGCGTCGAGCACGCCGGAGCGGCGGCCGGAGGCGTCGTAGCGGAGCAGGGCCCAGGAGTCGCCGCCGGGGGCGCCCTGGGCGGTGGTGCTCCAGCCGACGAGCGGCCAGTACGCGAAGTCGGCGTCGGCCTTGGTCAGATAGCCGGTCAGGTTCTGGAACCAGGCGCGCGGTGCGGCGCCGTTCTCGTCGGCGCCGATGCCGAACTCGCTCACCCAGACGGGCGCGGTGAAGTGGGTGCCGGTCTCGGCGGACACGTAGAAGGCCTGGTCGTAGAGGGTCTGTTCGAGCTGCTCCCGGGTCATGTCCTGGTAGCGGAGGTCATGTGTCTCGCCGAGGCCGGTCGCGCCGCTGTGCCGGGGGCCGGTGTACCCGTAGAAGTGCGCCGAGTACACGAGCTTGCCGGACACGACGAGGGTGTGGGACAGGGTGCGCACGGGGGTGAGGGTGGGCCGGCCGTGCGGGAGGCCGTCCGCGGGGATGCCGGTCCAGTTGATGCCCTCGATCACGATCAGCAGGTTCGGGTTGGCCTCGGCGAGGATCCGGTCGCCCGCCTCCTGGGCGGCCGCCTGCCAGTCGTGCCCGTCGCCCAGGCCCCAGTTGGGGTCGTCGAACATGTCGCGGCGGACCTCGTTGTACAGGTCGGCGCCGACCACGCGCGGGTTGTCGCGGTAGCGGCGGGCCAGGAACACCCAGTCGTCGGCCCACTGGGCGGTGGACCGGCCGCTGTTCCAGCGCTCGTTGCCGTCGAGTCCGCAGCACCAACGGGTCGTGACCGTGTGGTTGTTGAGGATGACGGCGAACCCGGCGTCGGTGAGCGCCGCGACGACGGCGTCGTAGACCTGGAGCGGGGTGCGGCCGCGCAGGGCCGGATTGGCGGCGACGGCCGCGTCCGGGACGGGGGCGGTGGTGTGCAGCATCTCGTTCGAGAAGGGCAGCCGGACGCTGTTGAGGCCGAGGGCCCGGAAGTCGGCCAGCAGCGTGGGCAGCGGCACCCGGTCCAGGCCGATCGGGATGCCGGAGGAGTTCTGGCCCGCGTGGTGCGTCGCGGGGTCGTTGCGGTCGCCACTGCCGTTCCAGGAGCCCTGGGCGCCGTCCCAGTTGCCGGACCGCAGCCGGAACCGGTTGCCCTGCGCGTCGACGATGTACCGGCCGCGCGTGGACAGCGGCGGGGTCCACGCCTCGGCCCCGGTCGCGGTCCGGCCGGCCGCGGCGGACACCGGCGCAGACACCGGCGCGGCCACCGGCGCGGCCACGGCGGGCGGGACCGCCACCAGCAGCACGAGGGCGCCGGACAGCGCGCGGATGAGCCTCTTCATATCGCTCCTGCCGAGGGTCGGGCCGTCCGGCTGGTCGGGCAACGGACGGATGCCGCGGACAAGTTACCGGCCGGTCGCCGACCAGGGAACCCACGCCCCCGACGAGTTTCCGGCCGCCGCCCCGGCCCGCGTGCGCCCACCCTGAGGAAACCGCCCCGCGCGGGGCCGTCAGCGCCTACCGTGCCCTGAGGGGGCCGGGCACGCACGGGAGGGTGGGGCGGATGGACGAAGAAGAGGACATGCGGCTGGCGAGGATGACGCCGGAGATCTCCCGTCGCACCCTCACCATGCTCCGCGGTCTCGCCGGACTGGAGCCGCCGGAGCAGGTGCCCGAGGACGCGATGATCGTCGCCGACGCGATCCTGGCCGAGTACGGCACCGACGGGCTGCGCGTCCTGGTGATGACCCTGGCGGCCTGGGCCACGGCGCAGATCGAGAACGTGGCCGAGCTGAGCCGGCGCAGCCACGAGGCGGTCCTCGACGCGATGGAGCTGGCCTGCCTGGAGGCCAACGCCGAGGACTGACGCCGGGGGCCGATCGCGTCGGCGGACGTCGGGGAGTCGGTGCCGGTGCCCCCGGCGGCGGTGTGCGGGGCCGCCCGTGGGGCACTGCGGACACCGGGTGATGCGCCGCGCCCGGATTCGGGCGGATGTCGGCGACACTGGGGGTAGCGGGGGGCCCTGATCGGAGGCCGTCGTGAGCACACCTTCCCCCATCCGCATCGCCGCCGTGCTCTCCGCCGAGCACCGCGGACGGCTCATGTCGCAGGCCCGCGAGGTCAACTTCGCCGAGGGCGCGAGGATCTTCGAGGAGGGCGCGCGCGCCGAGGCCTTCTGGATCATGCGTTCGGGCGCGGTGACGCTCCAGGTCCCGCTGCCCGGCCGCCAACCCGCCCCCGTCGAGAACCTCGGCCCCGGTGAACTGGTCGGTTGGTCCTGGCTCTTTCCTCCGTACGTCTGGCAGCTGAGCGCGGAGGCGATGACCCCGGTGCGCTCCTACGAGTTCGACGCGACCGCCGTCCGCATGCTGATGGACGCCGACCCCGCTTTCGGCTCCGCCATCGGCCACTGGGTCGGGCGCGTACTCGCGCTGCGCCTCCAGCAGACCCGCACCCGCCTGATCGACCTGTACGCGCCCCGCATCACGACCACCCGCTAGGAGGGCCGGCACGGCCCCCGGGGCGGGGCCGGAACCGCCCCGGGGCATGTTTCAGCGCGTGTGTTCGGCCGATTCGCCGATCCGCTCCCCCACAGGTCAGCACGGTCCGCACCGCTGCGGTCTGCATACATTCGCTCACGATCGGTGACGAGAAATGGGGGTACGAACGGGCGTTCACGGTCCGTGTCGGCAAGACTCCTGTCCGCTATCCGAAACAACCACTCAAGGGAGTTCGAAATGCGGTCCATCGCAAAGGGTCTCGGCCTCGGTTCCGCCGCCATGGCGCTCACCGCCCTCACGGCCCTGGCCTGGCCCGGAGCTGCCGACGCCGCACCGTCCGGTGCGGAGAGCCTGTACGCACCGTCCGCCCTCGTGCTGAGCGTCACGGCCGGGGAGGACGCCGCGCACGGCACGGTGCTGCGTGCGGTGACGCTCGTGTGTGCGCCGGCTCCGGGCGGGACGCACCCGTCCCCGGCCGCCGCGTGTGCCGAACTGAGGTCCCACTCTGCCCAGTTGGATGCCGTCGCCGCACCCGGAGCGGGCGTCGACTGTACCCGGGAGTGGAACCCGATGACGGTGTCCGCGGTCGGTGTGTGGCAGGGCCGGCGAATGAGCTACTCCTACACCTTCGGCAACCCCTGCGGCCTGCGGCACACCAGCGGCGCGCTGTTCGGCTTCTGACCCGCCACGACGCGACCGGCCGGGCGGCGTCGTGCGACCGCCGCCCGGCATCCCGCGGGCCGTCAGCCCGTCAGCCCGTCTGCCCGTCAGCCCGTCAGCCCGTCAGCCCGTCTGCCCGTGAGCCCGTCAGCCCAGTTCGAGGCTCGTCACGCCGTACAGTTCGGCCAGCTCGACCTCCGGGGCGGGGCCCGTGTACATCCGGGCGGCCTCGAACGTGGGGACCAGCCCCAGTCCGGCCAGCAGGGCGGTGGCCGCCGGATTCGCGTCGGGCGCGTCGACGGCGACCACCCCGTCGGGGGTGTGCTCCGCGAGCCGGTGCAGCAGGGCGGCCGCGATCTCGGGGGCGGCGGCGTACAGCGGGCCGATCCGGGAGGCCCCGCTGCAGGGCCGGATCACGCCGAGGCCCTCGATCCGCCCGCCGCGGACGGCGGCGAGGGCGGTGCGGCCGGGCAGTCCGATCCAGGCGGCCAGGAAGGCGTGGCGCGACTCGGGGAAGAACCGGCGGTCGTAGGCGGCGAGCAGTGTGAACGGCAGCGACGCGGCGTCGACCACCTCGAACCCGCCCGCGCCCGCTGCGGCGCCCGCTCCTGCGGGGCCCGTGCCGCCCGCCCGCGGGACGCCCTCGTAGCGGACGTTGTTCCAGGCCGGACGGAAACCGGACTTGCGGTAGTTGTCCTGCTGGTCGACGACCCCGTCCAGGCCGACGAGCCGCCCTTCGAGCCGCTCCATGGCGGCCTGCCACAGCCGTATCCCGTAACCCTGGCCGCGGACGGACGGGTGGGCGATGTAGAAGCCGATGAAACCGAAGCCGGAGCCGTACCGCACGGCCGAGACGCAGGCCACCGGTTCGCCGTCGAGCCGGCCGACGAGGAAGCCGGCCGGATCGGCGACGGCGAACGCGAAGCGGTCGGAGTCCCCCGGGTTCCACCCCTCCTCGTCGGCCCAGGTACGGATGAGTTCCATGTCGGCGATGCTCGCGCCGGTGATCTCGAATACCGTCATGTCCGGTGTTGTACCAGACGGCGTACGGGGGGGGTCAGCCCGCGCAGATCACGTCATCGAGCTTGATCGGCCGGGAGTCGAGGCGCACGTACGCGGTGAACGTGTCCGTGCGGTCGCCGCCCCAGTGGGTGGTGACCGTCGCCCAGCCGACGCCGGCCGCCTGGGCGACGGTGACCGTGCCGATGGCGATGTCCTCGGGTTCGTTCTGCGCGCAGAGCAGGACGTCCGACAGCGGGGTGTGGGCTTGCTTGTCCTTGAGCTGCTGCGAGATGCGCAGCTCGCGGTCGAGGTCGGAGGGGCCGTGGTGGCCGTAGAAGGAGGTGAGGAAGGCGCTGATGGCTGCGGCGCTGTGCCGGTGGTGGGCGGCGACCGGGGTGGGGTGGGCGACGGCGGGGGTCGGAGCCGGCAGCGCGAGCAGGGGCAGCAGCAGGGCACCGAGGCTGTACGGCGTGATCTTCATGCCGGATGTGTAACCGCCCGGCGTCCGCGTGGGCGGGGGTGGACCGTGGATCTCACTCCTGTGGGGGGCGGGATTCACCGCACGAGACGCGGGGTTTCGTGCCGGACGGGCGGCCCACGGCCCCGCCGCGGCGAATTCGCTCGCGGCTCCCGCCCGCCGGTACGTAGGGTCGGGGCATGGGGAAGCCGCTCGTCGCAGTGTTCAGTGGGGCCGGGATGTCCACCGATTCCGGGATTCCGGACTATCGGGGGCCGCAGGGGTTGTGGCGCCGCGATCCCGAGGCGGAGAAACTCGTCACGTACGCGTACTACATGGCGGATCCGGAGGTCCGGCGCCGCTCCTGGCTGATGCGTGCCGAGATCGGCTCCCTCGGGGCGCGGCCGAATGCCGCGCATCTGGCCGTGGCGGAACTGGAGCGCGGCGGCACCCCGGTCCGGGTGATCACGCAGAACGTGGACGGACTGCACCAGCTCGCCGGGATGCCGCCGCGCAAGGTGTTCGAACTGCACGGAACCGCCCGGGCGGTGGTGTGCACGGCCTGCCACGCCCGGTCGGGAATGGACGAGGCGCTGGCCCGGGTCGCAGCGGGCGAGCCCGATCCCGCCTGTTCGGTCTGCGGCGGGATCCTCAAGTCGGCGACGGTGATGTTCGGCGAGCGGCTCGATCCGGAGGTGCTGCGGCAGGCCGTGGCCGTGGCCAAGGGCTGTGACGTGTTCATCGCGGTGGGGACGACGCTCCAGGTGCAGCCCGCCGCCTCGCTGGCCGCGATGGCCGCCGAGGCGGGGGCCCGCCTGATCATCGTGAACGCCGAGGAGACCCCGTACGACTCGCTCGCCGAGGAGGTCATCCGCGAGCCGATCGGAACCGCCCTCCCGGCGCTGCTGTCCCGCGTCGCCGGCCGGGACCCGGCCTGAGAACCCGTGTCCCGGGCCGTGCTCGGGCTACGCCGCGTCGGCCGCCCGTCGCATCTCCGCCGCGTCCAGCTTCTTCATCTTCATCATGGCGGCGGTGGCGGCGGCGGCCCGCTTCGGGTCCGGGTCGGAGATCAGGTCGATGGCGCCGGGCGGGATGACCTGCCAGGACACCCCGAACTTGTCCTTGACCCAGCCGCAGGCGGACTCCTCGCCGCCGTCCTTCGTGAGGGCGTCGTAGTAGTAGTCCGCCTCCGCCTCGTCGGCGCAGTGAATCTGGAACGAGATCGCCTCGGTGAAGGGGAACTGGGGGCCGCCGTTGAGGCCGATGAACTTCTGGCCGTTGATCTCGAATTCGACGACCATCACCTCGCCGGCCGGCCCGGGTCCGGCTTCGTTGTAGTAGCCGATCCGCCCGATCTTCCCGTCCTTGAAGACGGACAGGTAGTGGTCGGCGGCCTCTTCCGCGTTGCCGTCGAACCACAGGCACGTGGTGAATCCGCTGCTGCTGCTCATGACTGCCTCCAGGCGGGTGCGTGGTCGGGTGCGGGCGGTGGCGTACCGCCCGCTCCCCCATACAGACCGGCCCCGGGCCCGAAATTCATCGGTGGGCCCGGGGCCGTTGCGTCACGCGTCCTGAATGCACTCCAACGGCTTACGCCGAGGGCTCGGCCCCCATCGCGAGCATCCGGTCGACGACGCGCTCGGCGGCGGCGCCGTCGTCCAGGTCACAGAACTCGGCGCGGAAGGCGGCGCGGGCCTCCTTGTACTCCGCCCCGACCGCGTCCGCGCCCCGCACGGCCTCGATCAGGCTCGCCGAGTCGTACAGCAGCGGGCCGGGCGCCTTCTCCGTCAGGTCGAAGTTGAAGGCGCGCAGCGTGGTCCGGTAGTGCTCCAGGTCGTACGTGAAGAGCAGGATCGGCCGGTCGGTCAGCGCGAAGTCGAACAGCGCCGAGGAGTAGTCCGAGATCAGCACGTCGGCGACGAGCAGCAGGTCCGTCGCGTCGGGCCAGCGGGACACGTCGACGACGAAGCCGTCGCGCACGTTGTCCCGGACCTGCTCGGTCACGTGGTGGTGGCCGCGGACCAGGAGGACGTGGTCCTCGCCGAGCTCGCGCCGCGCCGCGTCCAGGTCGATCTGGAGGTCGAGCTTGTAGCCGCCCGACCAGCCCTCGCGGTTCTCGCGCCAGGTCGGCATGTAGAGGACGACCTTCTTGCCCTCGGGCAGGCCGAGCCGGCGGCGGACCTCCGCGATCCGCTGCGCGTCGGGCTTGACGAGCGCGTCGGCGCGGGGGGCGCCGGACTCGATGACCTCGCCCTGGTAGCCGAGGGCCCGCTTGAGGATCGGCGTCGCGTAGGAGCTCGGGGAGGCGAGCAGCGACCACTGGGCGCTGTCGTGCTCCAGGCCCTCCAGGACGTCGGGGCTCGTGTAGTAGTCGTGGATGAAGTCGTGGCCGATCTCCTTGATCGGCGTTCCGTGCCAGGTCTGGACGACGATCTGGCCGGCGCGGCGCTCGAAGCGTCGCGGCACGTTGTCGTTCACGACGTAGTAGCGGGCCCGGGCCAGGACCTCCCAGGCCTCGGCGCTGTCGTACTGGACGGCGCGGGCGGTCGCGGGGACCTCGGCGCGGCCGTCGCGGACGAGCCAGACGTGGTCCAGCTTCTCGCCGCGCCGCACCAGCTCGTCGTGGATGGCGCGCGGCGAGTCGCCGGCGCCGTTCCCCTGGTGGGTGTCGTAGACGACGATGTCCTTGACCGGCAGGGCGCGCTGCGCGGGGTAGGTCTCGTACCGGGTGACGCGCTGCGCGTACCGGGTCCGGTCGTGCGGGCTGAGCATCGGGTCGGCGACGAGCACCAGGCGGTCGTAGAAGCGGGCCTCGACCCGCATCCGGCGGCCCAGCACGGTCAGGGCGTGCGGTCCCGCGTGCAGGGCGGTGGGTGCGAACTGCACCGGTGCCCCGCGGTCGACGCCGAGCAGGCCCGCGGTGGTGCCGCCCTGGGCGAGCGGGCGCAGCGTCGGCCACCAGCGGCCCTGGGGCAGCGTGGTGCGGCCGGCGTAGGGCTCGGGGAGGACGGGTTCGAAGGTGGACTCGAAGCGGTCGCCGTCCCGGGTGACGGGGTAGCTGAACTCGGTGCCGTGCGCGTCGTGCAGGACCAGCTCGTAGGGCTCGTCGGTGGGCGCGACGAAGCGGCCCTTCAGGGTGAGGGTGCCGTCCTGGCTCGCGACCGAGTCGACCAGCGGCGGCGAGGGCTGCACCGAGAGGGTCAGGTGGCCGGTGTTGCCGCGCTTGGCGAAGAGGGAGCGGCCGGTCTCCCCGCCGGTCAGGGGCACGACGAGGCCGGCGAAGCCGCCGCGCTCGTCGTGCGCGAGCCGGTGCTCGGAGCCGTCCGCGGCGACGACGGTCATGCTCCACGGCTCGGGGGTCCACTGCCCGGGCTCGCACGGGGCGTCCGGTACGGCGGCCAGGTCGGCCAGCGGTACGCGCACGGTGAACGGGAGCCGCCCGCCCGCGACGGCGGCGCCGGTCTCGACCGGGAGGGTGAGGACGGTGCCGGTGGAGACGTGCTCGGCGCGCAGGGTCGCGCCGGCACCGATCTCGGCGGAGAGCTCGCCGGTCACCTCGACGGCGTCGTCGCCGGCCGGACGGACGTCGAGGGCGCGGGCCCGGACGGTCTCGACCTGGATGGTGAGGGCACCGGTGGAGTTCGGGACGATGCGGACGTCCGGGGCGACCCAGTGGGCGGGCGGGTTCTGGCCGCTGTCGGACTCGCCGCCCTTGAGGCGGGCGCGGTGCAGGCCGCCGGCGCCGGTGACGGCGATGGACGTGGTCCATATGCCGTCGGTCCACTTTCCGCCCGACTGGAAGACGGTGGGGTCGACGACGGCGGTGAAGCCGGCCCAGTCGGCGTGCCGCAGGGCGAGGTGCGGGGCGTTGACGGTGGCCATCGGGGAGGCGACCGTACGGGTGCTGACGACCGTGCGGCGACGCTTGCCGCCCTCACGGAACACCAATATCTTGCGCGAGCCGAGGCGGCTCTCCGCGCCGAGGTGGCCGGGTACGGCGTAGCCCCGCAGCAGCAGCTTGCCGTCGCTCCAGACGGCCTGCTCCAGGCGGCTGACGACGCGGCGCTCGCGCGGGCCGAGGGTGAGGATCTTGGCGGGGACCGGCGGACGGCCGTGCAGGAACGGGTAGTCGGCCTGCGGGCGGGCCAGGCCCTTGACCGGGACGCTGTACGAGTAGTCGCTCTGGTGCTGCGTGAGGGCGATGAAGTCCTCGACGCGGCCTTCGCCGGCCAGGTACGCCTTGAGGCGGTCGGCGACGGTCAGGTCGGACCAGGGGCCGGTGCCGATCTCGCGGACGAGGCCGCCGACCTCCTTGACGAAGGCGGCGCGGAAGTCGGCCCCGCCTTCACCGACGTACTTGTAGATGAGCGGGAGCTCCTCGCTCAGCACGTTGTAGTCGTAGTCGCGCAGGTAGCGGACGTACTTGGCGCCCTCCTTGGCCTTGAGGGCCTCGCGGACCAGGCGGACGGAGGTCACGCGGTCGATCAGGGAGACCGGGTCGGTGGAGCGCTGGGTGATGGAGCGCTCCCCGGTCTCGCGGACGCGCCAGTGGTAGACGCAGTCGCTCAGGATGTCGACGCTGGAGGCGAAGTAGTGCGCCGGGATGCTGACGGGGGCGTCCTCGTAGAGGATGCCCTCGGGGTACTGGAAGCCGTGCTCGTCCCAGAAGGTGCGCCGGTAGACCTTGTTCCAGGCGGTGCGGTCGGTGACCAGCGCGGGGAACTTGGAGATGTGGGTCTTCAGCTGGGTCTTGGCGAACGCGGCCCGGTGGCCCCAGGACTGCTGCATGCCGACGGAGCGGAAGCGCTTCACGTTGCCGCCCGCGAAGTCCGAGCCGGTCTCGTCGAGTGCGGCGATCATGCGCTCGTAGGCGTAGTCCGGCATCGTGTCGTCGCTGTCGACGAAGGCCAGGTACTCACTGTCCTTGGAGGCGTGGCGGGCGCCGACGTTGCGGGCGGCGCCGAGGCCGGCGTTCTCCTGCATGACGACCCGGAAACGCTTGTCCCGCGCGGCGAAGGCCTTGGCGATGACGGCGCTGGTGTCGGTGGACCCGTCGTCAACGAGGATGCATTCGAAGTCGGCGAACGTCTGGGCTGCAATGGACTCCAGGCACTCGTCGAGATAGAGCTCGACGTTGTAGACGGGGACGACGATGCTCAGGCGCGGGGGCATGGGTAGCGAGTTCTCCAGCGTTTCAAGCTATTTCGATGATCAGGTGATGAGAGCATCCTACTCGGTAACGAGATGATAAAGTCCCCCCATCCTGGACATAAGGGCCTGCAGCCCCGAGGCGGACGGCAAAGAATTCAGCCGCCCGCCACCTGGAGGTCGGGGTCTGACCGAACGTTCGCTCAGACTTCGAGCTCGTTCTCGATCTTCTTGAGCTGGTGTCGGGCCATGGCGAGGTTGGCCCGGCCGCGGTCGAGCGCGAGGTAGAGGAAGAAGCCCTTGCTCCCCCGTCCCTTCAGCAGCCGGATCAGGTGGTACTGGGTCCCGAGGGTGATCAGGATGTCCTCGATCTCCTCCTTCAGGCCGAGCATGTCCATGGTGCGGACCTTGGCGCGGACCACGTCGGTATTGCCGGCCGCGGCCACCTGGAGGTCGAGTTCCTTGCCGCCGCCGATGGTGCCGAGCGCCATGCCGCTGTCGTAGTCGACCAGGGCGGCACCGATCGCGCCGTCGATGGTGGCGGTGGCTTCCTTGAGTGCGGTCTCCACGTTGGCCATGAGTGGCTCCTCTGTCTTCTTCCGCTTGTACGGGTTGATACGGGTGGTTATGTACCGGTGTGAGATGAAGTGTGTGGATGTGGGCTGATTTGGTTGGTACGGGTTCCCGGCGGATCCGGCGGGGTGCGCGGACCGGCTACCGGTCCGCGCCGGGATGGACGGGCGGTACGGGGGGCAGCGGCGGGACGGGCGGCACCTCGGGTCCCCGGCGCCCGAGGACGTGGTCGATGAGCTCCGCTATCCGCACGCTGGAGCGGCGGGCCTCCAGATGGAGCCGGCCGACGTTGACGCGGGGCTCCGCTATGAGGGTGAGGACGGCGGCGTCCCCGGCCGCGTACGTCGCCACGTATCCGTGTTCGCCGCGGATCAGCAGCTCGCGGAACCCGCCTTGGCCGGTGGTGTCGCTGAGCCGCTGGGCCACGCCGAGGGCGGCCGCGGTCAGGGCCGCGACTGACTCCACTTCGGTGGCCGCGCTGTCCTGTGCGAGCACGAGGCCGTCCGCGCTGCCGGCGAGGGCGCCGGTGAGCTGGGGGACCCGGGCCCGCAGCCTGCGGAGCTCGGCGAGTATGTCGGCCTCGGCCTCGGGGGGCACCATCGCCGTGCTCATGTCGGCCTTTCTCCTTTCGGGCTGCCTCCGCTCGGAGCGGTCGGCGCGCTCGGAGCGCAGAGCCGGTCGCAGCGGGAGCCTCACAGGCTTGCCTCCAGTGCGTCGCGTAACCGGCGAAGCAGCGCCACGTCCGGGGATTGGGTCTGGGTCATCCAGTCGGGCAGGGACGTTTCGACCGGTGTCGGCGCCGGTTCGTGCGGGGTCTCGACCAGTCCGGCCGCCGCGAGGCGCCGTACGTCGAGCAGCGTGTGGAACGCGGGCCGGCCCAGCACCCACGCGAGGTCCGCGGGGGTCCGTACCCCGTTCGCGCGGGCCAGCAGGGTCCGCTGGCGGGCGGTCACGGTCTGGCCGGGGGCGGCGGCCCGGGGCACCACGGGGGAGGTGTCCAGCAGCGGGTAGGGCCACACCGCGTCGAGCAGCTCCCGCCGGCGGCGGGTCTCGCGCTCGACGGCGGCCGCCGGGACCGAGCGGACGGACCCGATCCAGTGGGTGGCGCCGCGGCGGAAGCGGGAGGGCCCGGTCCCCGGGGACAGGGCGAAGAAGGCGGCGTCGAAGATGGCGGCGAGATGGCAGATCTCCAGTTCGCCTCCGGCCAGGCCCCCGCTGTCGACGAGGAAGCGGGCGACCTGGCGGCGGGCGCCGGCCCGGTCCACGGCCTCGCGCCAGCGTTCGGGGGCGAGGCCGCCGCCGGTGGTGAGCAGGACGTCGAGGCCGGGGGTGGCCGGGCTCTCGGCGTGGACTATTCGGCCGTCCTCCAGGAAGAGGGTGCCGCGGTCGCGGAGCAGGGCGCCGGTGGCGCGCTCGGCGGCCAGCCGGGTCAGGAGCGGGGAGACGGCGACGGTGGCGAGGCCACCCACCTGGGTGCCGTTCATCTGAGGACCAGCTCCTCGGCGAGGGCACGGAGTCTGTGCCGGGCGAGGGCGAGGTTGCCGTCGGTGCGGTCCAGCCAGAGGTGGAGGAAGACGCTGCTGTCGAAGCTGGTCTCGACGAAGCGGAGGACGTGGTATCCGGTGCGGGTGGTGACGATCAGGTCCTCCACGGGCGGGCCCAGGAGCTCACCCGGTGCGGTGTCCGTCCCCGGCTGGGCGAAGGACTCGTATTCGGCGGCCGCCCGGGCCAGTTCGGCGGTCTCGGCAGCGGTGGTCTCGTGGTCTCCGACGGGCGAGTCCCCGGCGGTGCCGAGGGCCAGTCCGCTGCTCCAGTCGACCAGCGCGGCCCCCCGCGCACCAGGCAGGGCCATGGCTTCGAGCAGGCATTCGTCGATCCCGGGCACGCGGGCTCCCCTCCCGGCCAGACGTGCGAAGTGCACGGTCTACGGCGCGACAGGAGGGAACTTACTCACGTTCCACAGCACGGAAGGGGCTTCTGGCATTTTCCGCGGGAACATGCACGGAACAGCGCGGCAGCTTGGCCGGAACCAGTCGACTTCTGATCGCGAATGATGATCACGGCCGCCGGCCGGGCAGGGGGCGCACCGGGAGTTCACGAGGCAAGCGGAAGGTGGTCCGTGAGCCGGAAGGCGCCGCCCTCGCGCTCGACGTACCCCTCGTGGCTGAGGGTGCGCAGCAGGTGGTACACGGTGGGCAGGGGGATGCCGGTGACCCGCGCGAGCCGTTTCGCCGTCGCCCCGCCCTCGGCGTACATCGCCTCGACCAGGCGCAGCGCCCGCTGCACGGAACCGATCAGAGTGGGTGCGCTGTCCTTCTGGCTTCCGTCGGTGCCCATGCATACTCCCCCTGCTCCGGTGCGAGTCCTGGCACCCCCATGAAAGTCGCTCACCGCCCGCAATCCCAGTTGACTCGCCACATCCGGACACGAGATCACCGACGCCCCCGTCCCCACTCCCCCGGGCGCGACCGGGCCGGGGGCACGGGTGCTACCGGGTGTACGTCACGAAGGCCGGGAGCGGGGTCTCCTCGATCAGGCGGCGCGGCAGCGACAGGGCGAAGCGGTGTTCGAGGACGGCGAGGGTGCGGCGGTCACGCTCCGCGCCGGGTTCGTCCTCGGGGCCGGCGTGGGTGCCGTCCGGTTCGAGGAGCCCGGCGGCGACGAGTTCCGGGAGCAGGAAGTCGGGCTGCCGGCCGCCGCGCCAGCACTCCTCGCCGAGGCCGAAGCAGCACACCACCTCGCCGTCGCGGGCGTACGCGAACTGCCGGGGCGGGTGGTCCGGCTGGGGGTCGAGGTGGACGGCCTCGGCGCCGGACCGGGAGACCTCGGCCAGTCGCTCCGCGCCGGCCGGCAGGCCGTGCTCGACGGCGAAGGACCAGCCGGCCCAGCTCCCGACCCGGGCGACTCCGTCGCCGTCCATCGTCTCGCTCGCCAGGCTCCAGGCGTCCCGCGCGCCCAGCGGGCCGGGCCGGACGCCCGGCACCGCACCCAGGCGCAGCGCGAGTTCGCCCGGTGGTACGCCCCGGGCGAAGGTGAGGCCGACGTACCAGCCGTCCCAGTCCGCCAGCCACCGGATGCCGTCGCGCGTGCCCTCGGTCGTCTCCACGGTCTCCTCCGCCCCCTCGCGTCGTGCCGGTAGTCCCCCGGCGGCACCATAGTCAGTGCACGGGGCGCTCCGGGAGGAGGCGTTCGACCATCGCGGCGACGAGCCCCTCCACCGCATACGGGTCGAGCAGCGCGGCACGGCGCTCCGGGTTCTGGCGCACGGGTGGTTTCCCTGACGGCGTGAGCCGGGGGCGGTGGTGGCTGGCGGGTGTCGGGCGGCGGGTGTCGGGCGGCGGGTGTCGGGTGGTGGCGGAGCGCGGCGCCGGAGCCGCTCCGCATGCAGTGGTTCGGACCGCCGGCGGACGCGGGACGGTCCGGGCCCTCCCCACCGCACCCTCCCCCGTGTCACTCTGCCCGTCATGGAGCGGATCATCGAGGAGATACGAGAGGACCTGTCCCGCCGCATCGCGGTGACGGCGGACCGGCTCGCCGACCGGACGCTGGCCGAGGATCCCGCGTACGCCGCGCTGCTCGGGCGGGCCGAGCTGCGCGAGCGGATCCACCACAACCTGCGGCAGTCGGTGGACGGCCTGGTCCGCGGCATCCGCGGACTGCCCGTGGACCTCGCCGACGCCCGGGCCACCGGCGTCCTCCGGGCCGAACAGGGCCTGCCGCTCGCCTCGCTGCTGCGCACCTACCGGCGCGGTGGCCGCCTGGTGTGGCAGGACCTCCACGAGGCGGTGGCCGTGCACGACCCGGCGGCGCTGCCGCGGCTGCTGCCGGCCGCCGCCGTGCTGTGGGACGTGCTGGACCAGCTGACGGACGCGGTGGCCGACGCGTACCGGCGCACGCAGGCCGCCCGCTGCGACCGCGACCGGGAGCGCCGGGCGGCCCTGCTGGACGCGCTGCTCGACGGTGCGGGCCCCTCGGACGGCCCCGCGGCCTCGGAGGCCGCGGCGCAGCTGGGCCTTCCCGAGCGCGGCCGGTTCGCGGTCGTCGTCCTCGCCCCCGGCGGGACCGCAGATGCGGGCGGCGCCGGCCGGGTCGGCGGTGAGCCGGGCGCCGACGGCCCGCGCGTGCTGTGGCGGATCCGCGCCGACGGGGAGACCGGGCTGCTGGAGCTGGGCCACCATCCGCTGGAGTCCGTACGGGAGCTGCTCGGCCCGCTCGGGGCCCGGGCCGGGGTCAGCCCGGTCGTGGAGGCCCCCGGCGACCTGGCCAGGGCGCGCTGGCTGGCCGCGCTGGCGCTGCGCACCGTCCCGGCGTCGGGCGGTCCGTGCACCGCCCTGCTGGACGAGCGGCTGCCGACGGCGCTGGTCGCCTCGCAGGCCGAACTGGCGGGGCGGCTGCGGCAGGTGGTGCTGGGACCGGTCCTGGCGCTGCCGGCGGAGGACCGCCGGGTGCTGCTGACCACGCTGGGCACCTGGCTGACCTGCCGGGGCTCGACGACGTACGCCGCCCAGCGGCTGTACTGCCACCGCAACACCGTCTCGAACCGGCTGCGCCGCCTGGAGCAGCTGACCGGCCGGATGCTGTCGGACCCGGCGCACGTGGTGGAGCTGGCGCTGGCCCATGCGGCGGTGCTCCAGCGGGCAGC